>JAGGAB010000150.1 GCA_017889705.1 Bacillota bacterium
GGGGTTTTGATTGCACCTGATACAACAGTAGCTGCGGCAGGAGGATTCTTTGTTCAAGCATTACCAGGTGCAGAAGAAACTGCACTGGCTCAGCTTGAAAATAACCTCCGGCAGCTGCCGCCAATTTCCCAAATGGTTAGTAGTGGTAAAGATGCTAAAAATATTTTAGAAATGCTATTTTCCGGACTACCAATCACTATTTACGACTCCCTGGAACTTACGTTTAACTGTCAATGTTCCCGGGAAAGAGTGGAAAATATGCTTATTAGTCTTGGTGCTGACGAAATTAAAGAAATGATTATTGAAGGCCAAGCAGAAGTCTGTTGTCATTTTTGCAGTGAAAAGTACCAATTTTCTGCCCAGGAACTTACTGCTATTTTGCAAGAAATCTGACAATAAGCAAACAAAAACCAGCGGTATAACGTGAGGGGTGTTACTTTTGGCATTGCCCCAAAAGTAACAAAAGGTCTAGGCCCTAAGCCTCCAAAAGCTGAAAAGCCGGGCGATATTCCTGCGGAACGCTTTTTCCGGCAAAGGCCGGGGGGTTACGGAAGTTACGAGAGTTGCCGAGGCCACCTTATGGGGGTACAATTTCTTTAAGGGGTAGCGCCAACATTCCGACAAAACCTACGCTAAGACAAAAACCGAGTGAAATGTCAATTTTCTAAGCTATCGCTGGGTGCGATTTTTTGTTTCATCAGGGGTGTCGCCAACATTATGCGTATTTCGTACGCTAAGAAATGATAATTTTAGTTTGAATATTTATAAAGGGAAAGCTCCGGCGTTCCGGGCTTTTACTATTTACGTAATTGGTTATTTTCGGACGTACCAAGGCGAATAAACAAGCATAGTAATTAATTTTTTTTTGAGATAGTTGGGGACGTATAAGTATGATGCAATGAAAGCAAGTAGAACGATTAATAAATACATTTTGAGGACCTTTCGACAACAAGATTTGAAGACCTTTGCTTGATGATTGTTTGGGGAAGCAAAATAAACGTCCCTTTGCTTCATATGGATATATGGATCGTTGCAGGGAGGATATTGGATAATAATGTAGAAGTATTATCCTAAAATAACACAACATAAATGATATGAATTTTTTTGAAACTTTGTTTTTGTTAAGTTTAATATTAATTAATCCACTTTACGGCTTACGGGTTGTGAGAAGAACAAGGAGGGAAGAAAATGGGCAAGACTTAAATATAACAATTTAATTGGGGGGTGATGACAAGTTACGTCTATAGCGGTGATGTTTTGCCACAAGTTTGCCTTGGAAACGCACAAAAATCATTTCATTAATTATCAGTACCAGTATTAAAATAAGATACTGCGTTTTTGTGGGACAATCCCTTGATAAATATTTTTAAAATAAAGGGAGGAGTTAGAATGAGAAAAAGATGTTTTGTTTTTATGCTGGCCTTAATGCTGTGCGTGGTTATTGGGACTGACCAGAAAATTTATGCCGAAGATTATAAGACGATAACCGACATGGGCGGTAACAGTGTTGAAGTGCCATTAGATCCGAAGCGGATCGCCTGCATGCACTGTGTTTCTCCTGAAAAAATAATGACGCTTGGCGGTGGGGACCGGATATACCTAATGGCAGAGCAGTCACCATGGGCTTACAAGATTTTCCCGGAGATAAAAAACGCCCGTACTTCAAAGGGTGTAAAACCGGAAGAGATGCTGGATATGAAAATCGATTTCGTGCTTTACACTCCCGGCATGACGAAGGGTGAGCAGTATAGAGATGCAGGCCTGAAGACAGTATGCGCATTCTCGGCTGAGCAAAGGCCTATGAACATTAATGATTATATTGAAAGCTTTAAAAAACAGGTAACTTTTTTCGGTGATCTCCTGGGGCCGGATGCCGCTGCAAGAGCGGATAAATATAATAGGTATTTTGATACAAAAGTAAAACAGATACTTGCTATAACATCAAAGATAGATAAAAAAGAAAGGCCTTCGGTTTATTATGGAGGTTTACACGGCAGTCTGCTGGGCAGCCAGGGACAAGGGAGCGTTATGCACTGGAATGTGGAAGTTTCAGGCGGGAATTATTTGCCGGAGGCGCTTAGTGATAATCATGCAAAGGCTTCAATGCAACAGTTGTTGTCATGGGATCCGGATATAATTATTCTCAGCGCATATGGCGATTCCCCGGATACTGTAATGAAAAATCCCGAACTGGCATCTCTTAAAGCTGTCAGGAACGGCAGGGTATATCGCATGCCAATGGGGGTTTACGCATGGGATCACGCAAGCAATGAAAGTGTGCTGATGATGATATACATGGCTAAATTATTCTACCCTGACTTATTCAATAACTGGAACATGATAAAAGAAATGAAGACATACTATTCCGAAATTTATGGTAAAAATATTACTGATAAAGATGCCGAAAGGATATTACAATGCCTGCCGCCGCACTAATTACAGGATAATTATTTTATCTTGGATACGAGTCAAGACTTCCGCCTCTATAGGCGGCGTTAAATACGAATCCGGTATCGTTGTAACTAAACTCTGATACTGGCAGCCATTTGTTGAAAATATACCAATATAAAGATGGGATTTTCGTCATATCGAATTTATTGCGCATCGGGCTTACGTAAGTAAAAACTAGTCTCAGGCGATTATTGAAGGCCAGGCAGAAGTCTGTTGTCATTTTTGTAGCGAAAAGTATCAATTTTCCGCTCAGAAACTTACTGTTATTTTGCAAGAAATCGAATAATAAGTAAACAAAACCAGCGGTATAACGTGAGGGGTGTTACTTTTGGCATTGCCCCAAAAGTAACAAAAGGTCTAGGCCCAAAGCCTCCAAAAGCTGAAAAGCCG
>JAGGAB010000100.1 GCA_017889705.1 Bacillota bacterium
TCTATGTTTATATATTTGCCAATTATCGCTCAATTACCTCCGGACTTTATTGATGCCCATCATGAATATATTGCACACATGCTGTAACTATAAGAAAAAACCCACTAATAGTTTACCTTTAGTGAGTTTCTTAATGCAACCTATATAAAGTTTAGTCAAACAGCCACCTAGTAACTCAGCTCTTGCTCCCCTTGGAAGTCTTAGAGCTGATTAACGCTCAGATACTTTACCGCAAAATCGGCAGCGTATTGGCACCCTGCGGCATTACAGTATAGGCGGGGTTAGTTTCGCCACATCTTTCCCTGGCAATTCGGAGCGCCTCCTCAATCGTGGTTGTGGGAATCATACCAGTCTTGCGAACAAGCGCGGCATTTTCAGCACGCGTAACCATGATATAAGTGGCATGAGTATCGATGCACCCCATGTAATTGCCAATACAGTGAAAAAAATACCAGAACGAATCATGAAATATCCGGCCAAGAAGATATTTCGCGTGATGGCAGCGTTTCCGAGGAAATCGATACTTCAATCCCCTTTTGAATCGTTAGCTACTGAATGAATGTTGCACCTGTCTTTGTTTTATCTATAGCTAGCCTACTTTTTTAAAAATACTTTTCGATTCACCCGAAGAGTCGGCAGGGTGTTTTGACCACACTTGCAGGATGACTATCCCGGTTATAATCAGTACTCCACCTAGGGCTTGGGCCAGCGTGATAGACTCGTTTAGTAATATAGCCGCCAAAATAACCGTAATAAGCGGCTCAACTGTACTGATGATTGAGGCGTTAGTGGCCCCAATATGAGCTGATCCGGAAAAAAAGCCGAGAATGCCGATAATCGTTGGAAAAACAGCAATAGCCAGCATAGCTAACCAGCCTTGTAGGGGTAGATTGAATAGGAGATCTCCGGTTACTAGGCCTATCAAAATAAAGAAGATAGCAGCTGATGCACATACGTAGATTGTTGTTACCAGCGGTGTTACATCCTTAAGCAGTCTATTTCCGATAATGATATAGCAAGCGTATATAAATGCGGATCCCAATCCTAAAAAAACTCCCACAGGGTGAATTTCGTTATACGATACACCTAAAACCAGTATTAACCCAACAAAAGATATGAATAGCGCTGAGCCCTTTTTAAAGCTAAAGCGTTCATTGCCAAGAACGAAAGACATTAGTGTAACAAGCGTTGGATAAGCGTAAAGTAGCATGGCTGTAAGTGACGCCGGCAAATAGTTAAGGGATGAAGCAAACAGTAGTGCCATGTTTCCATAGCCTAGGGCTCCCAATAAAAACAGCTGTAGGCCTATTTTTTTACCGACATAAAGCGAAATCCCCCGTTTTTTTAACAGCAGCCCCAGAAATAGCGCCGCTATCAGGAAACGGGCTGAAAGAATTGTGATAGCATTGGCTCCAGCAGCATACGCAAACTTAATAAGAATTGCAAGTGTGGCAAAACCAGCAGCAGATGCTACTATTGTTAATGTTCCAATAGTTTGTTTTGTCATAATCCGCTCCTTTAAATCTAATGAAAAATTAGTCTGTTTAAAATATAGCAATGCTTTTCAGTACTGTCTATGTATTGGATAGCCAAAGATTTTTATGGTTTTTATCAGTAAATGACAATTGTCATTTACTGATATTAAATTAAAAAATCTTTGGCCAATTGATACATAGACAGTAATAAATGGGACTGATATATTTAAAATGTAAAAAGACAGAAAGGAGTGAATATAGTGAAAAGCAGAATTCTAACGATTTTAATCGGTCTAGTAGTTCCCTTGACGGGTATAGTAGTGCTTTTCCCATTTTGGAATCGAGTTGAGCCTTTTGTTATGGGATTTCCATTTAATTACTTTTGGTTGTTTCTCTGGTTGTTTATTACTTCAGGATGTCTTTATATTGCATTTAAACTGGATCCGCTAAACGAAGAAGAAGATTGGTGATTAAAGGAAGGGGCAATTTTTGATGGCAATGCTTGTTTTCGTAATAATCATGCTGGCATCTCTTGGTCTCGCGTTGTTAGCTCGGCGGGGCGCTATTACTAACAGTATGGATGATATGATGAAGGCCAGCGGCTCGTTTGGGCCATTTCTATTATTTTTTATCTCTGTTGGCGAGATATACACTGTCGGCACGCTTCTTGGAGCGCCCGGCTCTATTTACTCAAAGGGAGCTAATTATGGTGTATGGTTCTTTGGATATATATTGCTAGCCTATGTTGTAGGGTATTTCTTAAATCCGGCTGTTTGGCGAATGGGACAACTGGCTAAGGCGGTTACTGTCGCTGATATAATAGGGTGGCGCTTTAATAGTAAAACACTGCAAATTTTAGTTGCGGTTATAGGCATTGTGTTTTACATCCCTTCGATTCAGTTTCAAATTACAGGTATGGGAATCGTTTTTCACTATCTTGATATAGGGATAGGGTTTGAATCGGCAGCCATTCTTGGAGCAGTTGTTGCGTTTGCCTATATCTCTTTGGCTGGGATCCGTGCGTCAGCTTATGTCAGTGTTTTAAAGGATGCATTGCTGATTATGGCGGTTGTTGTAATTGGCGTGGCAGCGGCAAATGCTATGCCGGGAGGAGCAGAAGGGATTTTTCGCATGGTTTCAGCTAAGATGCCAGAAATGCTCACAGTAACAACTGAACCTATCACAGCAGGTGCAACATTTACTATTTCGACCATTTTGTTTCAAATGTTAGGCTTTTATTTGTCGCCACCTAACCTGCAGGCGACTATGTCCAGTGAAAATGCAAAAAATCTGAGGCGTAATGCGATTCTTATGCCGTTGTATATGATAATGTTTCCTTTCTTAATCATAGCAGCTTATTATTCCCTTGTGGCTATTCCTGGCTTGGAAAAAGCAGATTATGCATTGCTGGCTGTAGCAGTAAAACTTCTACCCGGATGGATGGTTGGTTTGCTGGCTGGAGGTGCTGCTCTGACAGCTATTTTGTTCATGGCTGTTGCTGCGCTGAGTATTTCTGGCTTGTTTTCCAAAAATATTTTGGCAATTGTCAAGCCAGATTTTTCAGAGAATCAACTGGTGTGGGGTGCCCGGGTGATGATGGCGGCATCGTTAACGCTTGGCGTACTTCTTGCAATTTACTCTCCGAATCTTGTAGCTAATCTTCTTGCAATGGGTTATTTCGGATTTACGCAGACCGTTGTTGCAATTATGTTTGGTTTTTTCTGGAAGGGTTCTACGAAATGGGGAATTTTTGCGGGTCTGCTTGCTGGTGTAGGTTCTCTGTTTTTAATGACTTCCGTGCCATACGGACTGAATAAAGGATGCGTTGCGCTGGTCATCAACTTGGTGGTAGCTATTATCGTCAGCTTGTTAACGAAGCAGGACAGTGAAGTAATCAAAAGATTTGAAGCTTATCGAACCACAAAGCTTAAAACCACACTTGTTGAGGATATTAATCAATGATTATGGTGAATGCTCAGGAAGCAATGACAGTAAGTTCTGAAAAATCAAGGAGGTAATAACAATGGAACAATATCAAAGAGTGTGTCAGCTTGCCAAAGAATTATTACCGGAGGCTGTTGCATTTACGCAACGTCTTGTGCGTTGCCCCTCTGCTCCGGGTGAAGAGAAAAATGCAGCCGATATGTTTATTGCTGAAATGGAAAAAATCGGGTATGATGAGGTGTTTCGCGATGACTGGGGTAATGTAATAGGAGTCATCAACGGTCAGGAGCCTGGGCCAACTATTTTGTGCAACGCTCATATGGATCATGTTCCTGTTGGGGATCTCTCTCTTTGGGATGGGTATGATCCCTTTGGCGGCTTAGTAGATGTAGTGGAAATGGATGACCGATATGCTGCTAAAAAAGAAATGGCCGAAGTTATCCATGGGCGTGGGACCGCCGATGTTAAAGGCGGCATGGCTTGCCACATATACGGTGGAAAATTGCTTCTGCAATTGCGAAAAGAGGGCGTTAAATTAAAGGGCAAATACATTATAACTGCAGTTTGTATGGAAGAATTCGGGGATCAGGTGGGAACTATCCAACTAATTGACGATACCTTCAAAAAATTAGGTTGGTCATATGACGGCGTTATATCCAGCGAAGCCAGTTCCTTGGGCTTTAACCTAGGTCACCGCGGCAGAGTGGAGCTTCTGGTTAGCGTTCATGGTAAAATCGGACATGCGAGTGCGCCGTGGACGGGTATCAATGCTGTATGCAAAGCAACGAAGCTCATTGATATAGTGACTAACGAATTGCCTAAGCAATTTCCACCTGAAGAACCGGATCTCGGACCGTCCACAATCTGTCTGACTGTTATCAATGCCATTCCCGGTGAACTATGCGTTGTTCCAGAAAGGTGTGATATTACTTTCGATCGCAGGTTCGGGCCGGAAGAAACTCCGGAGGGTTGCATGCAGGAGATCCAGGAAATTATCGACAAGCTTTCTCAAGAAGATCCAGAATTTAGAGCCGAAGTGAAAATTTCCGAAGTGGTACGAGAATTTTATACTGGAAAGTCGGTAACTATAGCCAATAAAAAATTATCCTGGAAGTTGTCTCCTGAGCACCCCTTTGTCCAGGCTATGGCTGACGGACTTAAAGCTGTGGGGCAGGAGATCCAATACCGTCACTGGTTTGGCGGCACTGATTTATCGAAAGTGGTCGCAGATGACCATAAGCCTGCTCTTGGCTATGGGGCTGGTCAAGAACAGTATACACATGTTCCCTTCGAAGTGCTGAGAACAGACTTTATGGAAAAGGTTATTGCTGGTTACGCGGCTGGATTTCTGAAATTAATGGAACTGCCTAAAGAAGCGTTCCGTGTAGATTAACCGTTAGGTTTAGTGAACTATTTTACTGGATGAACGCACTGCTTTATTGAAACTTAGATAAAGCAGTGCTTTTTTTGCAGATAAAAATTTTTATAAAATAAACTTAATAGCGAGTGATGCAACAGGAGAAATGTTGGTAAGTGGTGAAAAAAGATGATAGTAGTATAGTGGAATAAGACCATTTATTTTCCATGCATGCTCGGTGGAAAAAAAGATGAAAGGTAGGCGCTCGGGATGATCGTCAAATTGCGGGATATATTGGGATTGCCGGGTTTAAGCGAGATGAAAGTCGTAGCAGGGGCAACGGGGCTTGACCGGGTTTTGCATTGGACTCACCATGTTGATCTTCCTGATGTTGTCAATTGGGTGCAGGGAGGTGAACTCCTGTTTACCACCGGGATAGGAATCCGGGATCATTTGGAGCAACTGCCGCAAATTGTTCGTGAGTGTTATATGCGGAATGTTGCCGGCTTGGTTATTAACGTCGGACCTTATATTGAAATAACACCAGCAGAGGTAGTCAAGGTGGCTGATGATTTGGGATTTCCGGTCATTGAAATACCCTGGGAAATAAAATTGGTCGAAGTCACCAGGGTAATTTATAATTTTATTGCTATGCAGTATATTGAAGAGAAATCTGTGCAGGATATTCTGGAGAATATTTTGTACGGCAGCTTGGATAATAGTGATATTCTTGTTGCCAGGTCAGCCTCCTGCGGGTATGATCTGGCTGCGATGCATCAAATTATGGTGATCAAATTTAAACATTTAACATCTTACCTTATGGGGGCAGGCGCGGTTACTGAGCACCAGATACATTTGGTTAAGCTGCAGATGCAAAGTATTATCCGTGATACGTTTGGGCGCAGCGATAAAAAAGTTCTTATTATGATTCGACTTGACATGGCCATAGTCATGATTCCCGTGCTCAGTACCGATGAGGAGCAGCACAATATGAGAACGATTGTTGAAGCAGTGCTGCAGGAGTTTCAAACTCAGTTTGCTGGACTTAGCTTATATATTGGCTGGGGGAAAGCATATGCTGGTATAAATGAAATAAGAAAAAGCTTGTCGCAAGCCGAACAAGCCATGCTGGTTGCTCAAACTCTTCCAGAAAATCACAAATATACTGGATTTGATGAACTTGGGTTTTATAAAGTGCTGTTTAATGTGAAAGATCGGAAAGAGTTAGAGGATTTTAGAAACGAAATTCTAAATACTCTTTTAGAACATGATCAGCGGCATGGTGCTGAATTGGTTACTACGCTAACTATTTTTCTGGAAGAAAACGAAAATTTTAATCGTGTATCCGAAAGAATGTTCATACACCGCAACACAATAAAATATCGTCTGCAGAAGATTGACGAATTATCAGGCAGAAGCCTGGTGGATCCCAAGGAGCGCATGCTTTTATATTTTGCAACAATCGTTCATAAATTTCTTTCTTTGTGAATATCAGTCAAAATTGTAAAGACCGGGACGGTAAATCGTGTGAATAAACATCTTATCAGAGAAGTACTCAATATCTTCGGCAAATGGACATGAAAAATTGGCGATTAATTGCTGGCATTGGTCCTCGCCAAGCTCATCAATCATATCGCCAAGATGAATTATGAAAAAGCCATATTTACCGCAAAATCGGCAGCGTATTTGCTCCCTGCGGCATTACAGTATAGGTGGGGTTATCAACGCCACATCTTTCCCTGGCAATTCGGAGCGCCTCCTCAATCGTGGTTGTAGGAATCATACCAGTCTTGCGAACAAACTCGGCATTTTCAGCACGCGTAACCATGACATATGTGGCATGGCTGCTGCATTCCACTTCTTTTAGCGCTACCCAGCCTGGTATTCCAAAGTCTGCGCGCAACGCTTTTTCCATGGAAAGCTTGTCATTATATTGAAACCAGCGGGAAAATTCCTCTGGTTCGTAAATGTCTGCACACTCACTTAAGAGTACTACCGCACCGCCTTTTTTCACAGCATAATAGGCGTT
>JAGGAB010000017.1 GCA_017889705.1 Bacillota bacterium
CTCACCTTCTCAATCAGCATTTGACTATATTTTAACATATTTGTAGTTTTATGTGAATTTTAACCACTTTTCACACAGTCTGACAGGTTCCTTGTCCCATTTTATCGCCCTTTTGGGCGTTAGGGGCTGTCGCAATTAGTGCAACAGACTTGGCAGAATTCTCCGGGAATTGCAACCTAGGTGTGCCTTTACTAGCCGAGCCGGTCATGGTATAATCTGTGGCAAAGCTATTGCTTAGGGGGAAATCGTTCATGATGACAGTAAGTTTGTTAATTGGGGCGCTTGCAGCCTATTGGGTATATAATGATGCCAGAGGACGCGGTCATGAGTTGAGTTCAGCATTACTATGGGCAGGCGGAACTATGTTTGCTTTAATCATTTTTCTGCCGCTTTATCTTTTGCTTGGTCGTAAACCGTCGCTGAAACCGCATCGCAGCCAGGAGATCATTGATATTGAGGCAACACCGGTGGAAGAGACCATCAAATGTCCGATGTGTTCAATGAGAGTCAAAGAAGAGTTCAAGCTCTGCCCTTACTGCGGCTTTACACTAAAGCCTGCTTGTTCTTCCTGTGGCAAGGAAATGAACCGCGAATGGCGAGCATGTCCTTATTGCCAGACGCCTGCAGAGGATAAATAAACTCATAGGGTAAAACTTACAAATAAATTATGACAAATTTATTGGACACAGGGATACCTGGTATGCTATAATGTGTTTCGTGGCTGATGCCACGACATAATGCGCCCGTAGCTCAGGGGATAGAGCACCGGTCTCCGGAACCGGGAGCGCAGGTTCGATTCCTGCCGGGCGCACCATAGGAAGATTAAGCCTTCTAGCAATTTTGCTAGAAGGCTTTTTTATGGTTAACACTTTGTGCTCTTTACGCTGGATATTCACGCAATATAAAATCAATAAATGTTTTAGTTACAGGTTGTTCTACGGTATTATTGTTATACATCATAACGGTTTTTCGCAATAGTGTGTGCCCATCACGGAAGGTAACTGGGCAAGAAAAGAGTGATCGAAAATTACTGATATGAAGTTTGGGAACAATGCACCAGCCTAGGCCGTGAGAAACCATCTGTAAACAAGCATCAATAGAATCAACTTTAATAATTGGTGGCAATGGGCAATTAAACTGCTCTTGCCACCAAAGGTATTGTTCGTCTTCAGTCTTGGTAAGTGCTGAGACATCATATTGAATCCATTGAGTTTTTGGCAGCTGTTTAAGAATAATGGGTTGAGAAGCTGTAATACACATTGGTTCTTCGAATAGTACATAGGTATTTTCCGGCCATGTCGCACCGCCCCTGAGTATGGCAACATCTAGTTCGTTGTTTTGTAGCATAGCAGGAAGTGTTAAAGTACTGGATCCTGTTTTTAAGCTGACATCGACATTAGGAAAGTGTTTATGATAGCTTTTCAAAAGTGGCGCCATTTTATATCGTGCAAATACTCTAGAAACGCCTAAGCGTAATGTGCCGCTTACTGAGGGCGTCATATTACAAACATGTTTTTTTACAGCCTCTAATCGTTCTAACATTTCTTCAGAGTATTTTACAAGGTACAGGCCTTGCTGGGTAAAACATACGCCATTGGAATACCGGTTTAAAATTCGAACACCAATATCCTTTTCAAGATTTTGGAGTCGATGGCTTAGCGCTGGCTGGGAAATAAAGAGGCGTTGTGCTGCTTTTGTCAGGCTTCGTTCTTCTTTAATTGTTTTTAGAACTACCCAATCTTTGTAATCCATGTAGTCCACTCCAACGTAAGATGTTTTCTAAAACTTTTAAATCATTATACTACAAATGATAGCAAAAGCAATGAAAAACATATTTGGAAAAAGAAGTTTAAAAGGTTAATAAAAGTAATTTTAGGTTGCAGATGCGAAAGCAGTGTTGAGTTCGCTATAGTTTATGGCACATTTAACATTGCTTTCTATTTTTTATGCTAATTACAGGAGGCCTAAAAAGTGCTCCTGATAAACTCTTACCGATAAATTGTTTTTATGGGGAGCCAATAAGAAACCAATATTTCTGCTTTGAAAAAAATTAAACTATACTGAATTTAGCAAGAGTAGATAAATAGCTGTTCATTATGAGCGAGAAAGGTGCGGCCTATGCAAGACATTTTTGAGGCATGTAAGAAAGTGCAACCCGATTTGATAAATTTGTGGAGAGATATTGTCAATATTGATACCGGTACTGGTTATAGTAAAGGGTTAAAACAGGTTGGTGAAATAATCAGTGAGTTTTGTATAAGGCAAGGCATGCAAGTAGAGCGCTATCCGGTTAATGGTCCGCAAAGTGAATTTAATATATGTGCACGGCGTAAAGGGGCGGGGGAAAAGTCAATCTTATTATTAGCCCATATGGATACTGTTTTTCCCGAGGGAACTGCTGTAGAACGACCATTCAGGACTGACAGTGAGTGGGCTTATGGTCCAGGTGTATCAGATTGTAAAGGCGGCATAGTTCTTGCTCTATATGCAATGGAAATACTGAAAAAGTTTGAGATATCCAGCTATGGGCATATTACTTGTTGTTTTAACTGTGATGAAGAAATATCATCTCCTGGATCGCGCGATTTAATTATGGAGTTAGCGAAACAACATGATTATGTATTGTCCTTGGAACCTGGACAGACCAATGATGGGGTTGTTGCATGGCGTAAAGGGGTAGGTAAGCTCAAGGTGGAGGTTCATGGCAAGAGTTCGCATGCGGGGAGCGACCCGGATAATGGCTGTAATGCTTTGCTAGAATTGACTCACAAGATTAACAGTATGGCTGGCCTTGCTGATAGAGATAAACAAACGACAGTTACTTTTACTAAAGCAATAGCTGGAGACAGACTTAATGTGGTCACCGATTTTGCAGAAGCTTGGGCTGATGTTAGAGTAGTTTATGCAGAGGAATTTGATCGGATTGAAAGCGATGCACGGAGATTGGCTGATGCGAGTGTAATCGAGGGAACAAATACGGTTGTAACCCTTACAAGGGGCAGGCCGCCGTTTGCTCCAAATGAGGGAACGGAAATGTTAATTGCTCAGGCGGAAAAAATATATGCGGAGATTGGCAGAACGCTACATAAAAGTGGTGTAGGCGGGGCTTCGGATGCAAATTTGGCAGCAGCGGCAGGTGCCATTGTTCTTGATAGTTTAGGACCGGTAAAAGGCGGTCCTAACCATACAGCAGATGAAAAAACACGATTAGAATCTTTAGTCCCACGGCTCTATCTGTTAACCCGATTAATTATAGAGTTAGGGAATAGGGATTTTAACAAAAACATGCTTTCATTTGAAAAGGAGGTTAGAGGCTAGCAAAAGTTAATTCTGGAATAAACAATTTAGGGGAGGTATAATAAAATGTTAGGTCTGATAATTGCACTTTTAGTAGTAACGGTATGTGGCTATTTAATTATTAAAAAATATAAAGCCCAAGCAGTACTTATTTGCGGCGGTTTTATAATGATGGCCGTAGCAATTATATTCAACTTTGGCCCCATAGTGCCGGCCAAACTATCAACTGGATTTTCCTGGTTCGATATGTTTAAGTTTGTAGATGAGTTAGCCTCAAAACGCACTGCTGAATTAGGGCTGATGATTATGGTATGTGCCGGGTTCGCTAAATACATGGAGAAGATAGGGGCAAGCCGGGCGATGGTTCATGTTGCTGTTAAACCCCTGAGTTTATTGCGGTCACCTTATTTGGTACTATGCGGCGGATTTCTTATTGGACAAGTTCTACACCCGTTTATTCCTAGCGCTTCCGGTTTTGGCATGCTATTAATGGTTACCATGTATCCTATCTATATTTCTCTTGGAATTAGCAGAACTGCAGCTACGGCCGTCATTGGTACGAATGGCTGTCTTGACCTCGGACCTGCATCAGGAAACTCTATTTTAGCTGCAAAATATGCAGGTATTTCAGCCGTAGACTATTTTGTTAAATATCAATTGCCGCCTGCTATTGCAATTTCGTTAGTTTTAGTAGTATGTCATTACTTTGTGCAAAGATGGTTTGATAAAAAGTATGAAGGCGGATTGGCGCAAGGATTTGCCAAGCAAGAAGTAGCCGCAACTACGGAAAAGGATAAAGAAGAACCACTTCCACCGTTATTTTATGCTATACTACCGGCAGTACCTTTACTATTAATGTTAGTATTCGGCTACTTTAAATTTCAAGGTATTAAGATGGATATTAACGTAGCATTATTTATTGGTTTTGCCGTAGCAATGATGGCGGAGTTTTTTAGAGTTCGCGATTTAAAAAAGGTACTTTCGAGTATGCAAATATTTTTTGACGGTATGGGTGTACAGTTTGCAACTGTTGTAACTTTAATAGTTGCTGGGGAAACCTTTGCTAAAGGGTTGACATCATTAGGTGCGATTGATACTCTTATTTATTCTGCTCAATCAGCAGGGTTTGGGAAAGATGCAATGATTGTTCTAATGAGTGGTATAATTACGGCTTCATCACTCGTGATGGGTTCTGGAAATGCTCCTTTTTTTGCCTTTTCCTCGTTTGCACCCGATGTTGCGGCTAAAGTAGGAGCTGAAGCAGTAAATTTTTTACTACCTATGCAGCTTTCGGCCAGTGTGGCAAGGGCAATGTGTCCGATAACTGCCGTTATCGTTGCAATATCAGGTGTTGCCGGTGTATCACCGTTTGATGTCGTAAAGAGAACGGCGATACCCCTTACAGCCGGTTTGCTTACAGTACAAATTGTAACCTTTTTCATGTTTTAGGTAGTAAGTGAGAGGGGCGATTAATGAGTTTACCTAATCGAATTTTGCTGGAGGAGTTAACGTGGAGATAAGCGATAAACAAATTATTCAACAGGAAATAGATCAAGTAAAAGAAGCATTATGGGAATTAAGCCACAAGATACATAAAAATCCCGAACTTGGATTTCAGGAAGAACAAGCAGTGAAATGGCAGACTGAACTACTTAAACAGCATGGCTTTCATATACAAGTTCCTTTTGCTGGACTTGATACTTCTTATAAAGCAACGTTCGCCGGAAAAGGCAAAGGGCCCAAAATTGCTTTTCTTGCAGAATATGATGCGTTAAAAGGACTGGGACATGCGTGCGGGCATAATTTAATTGCTGCGATGTCTGTAGGGGCGGCAATTGGGTTATCTAAACTGATTCACAAGCTAGATGGGGAAATTATTGTTTTGGGTTGCCCTGGCGAAGAGGGTGGCAAAGGAAAAGTTATCATGCTCAATAATGGGGGTTTTGATGATATTGACTTTGCGATGATGATTCATCCGGCGACTCGAAACTTAATTGGAAGGGGAGGCTTAGCTAGCAGCGTTCTTGATGTCGAGTTTTTTGGTAAAGCAGCGCATTCGAAGGAGCCAGCTGAGGGAATTAACGCATTGACCGCAATTATTAACACTTTTACGGGTATTGATACGGTACGACAGCTATGGCGTGATGACAGTAGAATTAACGGTATTATAGTAAGTGGCGGAACGGCTCCTAACATTATTCCTGAGTATGCGTCTGCGCGTTTTACTGTTCGGGCAAAAACGAGTAAGTACCTCTTAAAAATGATTGAAGATATAAAGAAAGTGACAGAAGCCGCAGGTTTAATCACTGGAGCCAGACCGAATGTAAAGGTTGGTTTAGTATCTACAGAAAGATATTCTAATTCGGTTATGGGTAAAACTATACAGGCTAATATGAAAGAGCTCGGGATAGCAATGGAATATCCCCCTCAAGGGCTTGCTGTAGGTTCTTCCGATTTTGGTAATGTTTCAATGACGGTACCAGCTATTCACGAATATCTTGCTATTGCCCCTTTAAGTGTGAAAAATCATACGAAGCAAATGGCAGAGGCAGCTATTAGCAAAGACGCGGATGAAGTTCTGATTAAGGGCGCTAAAGGATTAGCAATGACTGGTTATGATATTTTATATAATGAAGATTTGCGTGATCAAATTAGGTTTGAATTTCAAAAAACGATTACTACCTTAAGTAGTGGTCAAGACTAATCTCAATGTTATGATCTTAATAACCTTTTCAAACTATAGAGGAAGACTAAGCTGGGTTACAATTTTGGGATTAAATAGTGCTATTAATGCTTAAGTCTTGACAACTGTTTCCATTAATGGTATTTTAGTAACGAAGTAAAAATCGAATAGTACGAGATAGGTGCCCTTCGGGGCTTAATAGGGAAGACCGGTTAAAAGCCGGCGCGGTCCCGCCACTGTAACGGGGAGCAAGCTTAAGATATGCCACTGGGATGAAAAGTCTTGGGAAGGTTTAAGTAAGTGATGATCCGGAGTCAGGAGAACTGCCTGTCTGACAATCACCGTTATGTTACCCACGAGGTATGGGGAGGGGATTACAGTAGGCACTTTTTCGTGTACCTAGTTTAATTCGCTCCTGGTTAACCACCAGGAGTTTTTTATTTGCTTACTTGTTAAAACTCCTGACTTTCGGCGGTCAGGAGTTTTATTATTTTGAGGAAGAGGTGATGATGGTTTGAAACGAAATGAAATTGTGCACCGTTTAGCGCAGATGCTCATTACACTTGTTGGCGTGAGCTTTCTGACGTTTTCTCTGATGTATTTGTCACCAGGGGATCCGGCAGAAATGCTGCTAGAAGTTGCCGACACGATTGTTTCGAAAGAAACGCTTGACGAGACGCGGGCGCAGCTCGGGCTGGATCAACCGTTTCATGTACAGTATATTCGCTGGATTACCGGTGTTTTGCAGGGCGATATGGGGATGTCATATTCGGCGAAGATGCCGGTAACGGAACGTCTCTGGCAGTGTCTTCCAGGAACATTAGTGCTGGCAGGCTCAGCCACTGTAATGATGCTTCTGATAGCGGTGCCGTGCGGGATATTGTCTGCGGTGTATCGTAACCGTGCTGTGGATTATTTAATTCGCGGAATTTCCTTTTTAGGCGTGTCTATGCCAAGCTTTTGGGTCGGTCTTATTTTATTGTACATTTTGGGGCTGAAGCTGAAGCTGTTTCCAATAACCGGCGGAGCTGTGTCTTTGGAACGGATGGTGCTGCCGGCGCTGACGCTGGCGATCGCGATGTCGGCTAAATACACGCGGCAGGTACGTACTGCCGTTTTGGAGGAACTGGGACAGGATTATATCTTTGGGGCGCGGACGCGAGGCATTCCCCTGCGAAAGATTCTCTGGCGGCATGTGCTGCCGAATGCCTGCCTGCCGCTGATTACGCTCTTGGGTATGTCGATTGGCTGGCTGCTGGGCGGCGTGGCAGTTATTGAGATGGTATTCGCCTGGCCGGGACTTGGTAAGATGGCGGTGCATGCCATTGAGATGCGTGATTATCCGCTTGTACAAGGATTTGTCCTTTGGATTGCTGTTTTGTATATGGGGATTAATCTGTTAGTTGATATTTCCTATACCTATCTTGATCCGCGGTTGAAAAAAGGAGGACACTGAGTGGCATTGCTGACAAAAGACAAATTTTTGTTTGGTTTGTATACGGTTTTGGTACTTGTGCTTGCCGGATTTGCGCTATTTGCGCCATGGCTTGCACCTTATGATCCGTATGATGCGGTGATGCGGCATTCGTTGCAGGCTCCCTCGGCGGAACATGTATTTGGTACAGATAAACTTGGGCGAGACTGCTTATCTCGTATTCTTTACGGGACGAGGACTTCACTCTTAATGACGTTGTCGCTGGTGGGTATTATTGCTGGGATAGGGACGTTTGTCGGCGTGGTTTCCGGGTACATGGGGGGCAAGGTGGATGCCGTACTCATGCGGATTGTGGATATGATGCTAGCCTTTCCTGGCATTGTGCTGGCGATTGCAATTGCTGGTATGATGGGCGGAAATATAGTAAATACAATTTTGGCACTGGCGGCAGTGAGTTGGACCAAGTATGCGCGTTTGGGACGCAGCCTTACGCTCAAGCTGCGCGAACGTGACTTTATCGCAGCCGCCGTGACCACCGGAACAAGGCCTCGCCAAATCCTATGGCGTCATGTGCTGCCAAATATTTTGCCAACGATTGTTGTAACGGCTGCTATGGATATCGGTACGATGATTATCGAGCTTGCCGGTTTGTCCTTTCTTGGTTTCGGTGCGCAGCCGCCGACGCCGGAATGGGGGCTTATGCTCAATGAGGGCAGACAGCATATTCAGACGGCTCCCTGGTTAATGCTGTATCCGGGGGCTGCAATCCTAATTGTTGTGGCAGTCTTCAATTTATGGGGAGACAGCCTGCGCGACATCCTGGCCCCACAGCGGGCCAACTAAGTAAAATAACTGAAGGGATGAAGAGAATGAAAAGATGGGGAAATTTGATTTGTGTGTTGCTACTGATTTGTTTGGCGGCAGTTATTATGACAGGCTGCGGAGGGAACGGCAAAAAGGAAACTGACAAGAAAACGCTGAAAATGGGTGTAACTAATTTTGCCGACTCACTAGAACCGACGGAAAACTATTTTGGCTGGGTTGTTATGCGCTATGGCATTGGCGAAAGCCTTACGAAATTTGATGAAAAAATGAATGTAACACCATGGTTGGCTGAAAGCTGGCAAATCAGCGCCGACCACATGGCCTGGACGTTGAAGATCAGAGACGGGGTGAAATTCTCGAACGGCAAGCCCTTAGATGCAGCCGCTGTCAAGGCTTCACTGGAAAGATCTTTTGCTAAGAATAAGCGCGCGGTAACCTTTTTTAAATATAACGAAATAAAGGCTGAAGGCCAAACGCTTACCATTTTTACAGAAAAGCCGGAACCGAATATGCCGGGCTTTTTAGCCGATCCCCTCTTTTTAATTGTTGATGTATCGGCTGAAGCAAGCCGCAATTTTGCTAAGGAAGGCCCAATCGGCACCGGTCCCTATATGTGCCAGTCTTTTGTCAAAGATAAAGCGGTGATGGTAAAAAATCCGCATTACTGGGACGGTGAAGTTCCTTATGAAACAGTCGAAATCCCGTCAATTGACGATCCGAATACGCGCGCCATGGCTTTGCAGTCCGGTGAAGTCGATATGGCAGTTAATATTGCGGCAGGAGATATCACTTTGTTCAATGATAAGGCAAAGTTTCATATCGACAGAATTTCTTCGCTGCGCACCGTATTGGCCAGGATTAATCAAAAAGGTATTTTGGGAGATGCAAAGGTCCGAGCAGCTTTTATTAGTGCCTGCGATAGAAAGGTATACAATGAGGTTATTTTGAAAGGTACTTTTATTGAGGGGAAAGCGCCTGTTCCGCCATCGATGGACTACGGTTTCGACCAGATTCAAGATCCGAACAGCTACAATTTTGAACGCGCAAAACAACTGTTGGCAGAAGCTGGCTGGAAAGATACGGACGGTGACGGCATACTTGAAAAGGCTGGTAAAAAGTTGACTGTAGATTTTGTAGTGTATAACAGCCGTGCAGAACTGCCAATTTATGCGGAGGCCGTCCAGGCAGATACGAAAAAAGTCGGATTTGACGTAAAAATTAAGACAGTAGACTATAATTTGATTGATAAAATGGGTATAAACGGCGAATATGATCTTTTGATCTCGAACATCACAACAGCAAATACCGGAGATCCGGAAATTTTCTTAAACTGGTATTGGAGATCAAATCATAGCGGCGAGAATCCACAGAACGGTTCCGGTTACAGCAATCCGGCACTGGATGACAAGTTTGCGCAGCTTTCCATTGAGTTTGACCGTCAAAAACGCCGTCAGCTCATTATCGATATTCAGCAGATGATAGTAAACGATGGAGCAGCGCTCTTCTTTGGTTATCCGGAAACGAATATCATCAGTTCGACTTCAATTGAAGGTGCGAAGATGTACCCGTCCGATTACTACTGGTTGACGAACAAGATTAAACCGGCGAAAAAGTAAGATTGAGAGGAAAAATGGGATGTTAATTGAGGTATCAGACCTTTCGGTATCCTACGGAGGACTGGAGCTCGTCCGGGATGTAAGTTTTTCACTTCATAGCGGAGATGTACTTGCCATTGTGGGCGAAAGCGGCAGCGGCAAGACGACGGTTATCCGCGCCATTCTCGGCTGCTTGCCGCATGAAGGCCGTGTGAGCGGCGGCAAGGTTTTGTTTGAAGGCGAAGATGTATTGGCATATACACCTGCGAAGTGGCGCCATCTCTATGGAACAAAAGCGGCCATGATCTTTCAGGACAGTGGTAGTATGTTGAATCCGATTCAACGAGTCGAATCTCAGTTTGTTGAGTATATTCGTGAGCATTCGCCGATGACAAAACAGGAAGCAGCAAAGGCCGCTGAAGCTATGCTCAAAAAAATGCATCTGCCCAATCCAGAAAATGTAATGAAGAGCTATCCATTTGAACTGAGCGGTGGTATGCGCCAGCGTGTCGGCGTGGCTATGGCTATGTTTTTTGAGCCGCGCCTTTTGTTGGCGGATGAACCGACTTCGGCGTTAGATGTGACGACACAGGCGCAAGTGGTAAAAGAGATGCTGGAAATTTGCCGCAAGGATAAAACCACTATTATTATTGTTACACACAATATCGGCGTAGCAGCTTATATGTCGGAGCAACTGATTGTCATGCGTGAAGGGCAAATCGTTGAGGCCGGCAAAACAGATACGATCATATCACAGCCGCGCTCGGCATATACCAAAGAACTTTTAAAAGCGGTACCGCAGGTCGGAGGGGAAAGATATGTCAGCTGAAAAAGAAAAAATCCTGGAAATTGCGCATGCCAGCAAACAGTTTCCGGTATCTGACGGGCGTATGCTGACAGCCTGCGATGATGTATCGCTGTCGTTATATCAAGGTGAAACACTGGGGATTGTGGGTGAAAGTGGCTGCGGTAAAAGTACGCTTGTAAAGCTGATTATGCAACTATATCCGCCGACAAGCGGGGTGATTTGCTATCGTGGCGAAGAACTTACACGCCTTAAGGGCGAACGTAGGCGGCAAAGCAGGAGACATATCCAGATGGTATTTCAGGATCCGTCACAGGCTTTTAACCCAAAGATGAAAATAAAAGACATTATCTGCGAACCGCTGCACAATTTTAATTTGATAAAAAAGAGTGAGACAGGAAAAAAAGCCGGAGAACTGCTCAAACGGGTAGAATTGCCGGAGGAATTTGCTGAGCGCTATCCTGGCAATATGAGCGGCGGTCAGCGTCAGCGCATCGGGATTGCCCGAGCGCTGGCGCTTATGCCGGAAATTCTTGTTTGCGATGAAGCGACAAGCGCACTGGATGTATCGGTTCAGAAAAAAATCATGGAATTGTTGGTCAAAATACAGCAGGAAAAGAAGTTGTCGATGGTTTTCATTTGTCACGATTTGGCACTAGTGTCACAGATTAGCCATCGTATCGCTGTCATGTATCTTGGTAATATTGTAGAAGTTCTTGAAGGCAGCGCTCTCAAAGAAGCAAAACACCCTTATACCAAGGCGCTTTTGCGGGCTGTTTTTCCAGTAAGGACAAAAGGAAGTGCTGTGATTGGGCTGCTGGAAGGAGAAGTGCCAAGCCCGCTGGAACTGCCGAAAGGGTGTCCCTTTCAGACACGCTGCCCGGAGTGCAGGGAACTGTGCAGACAAGAAAAGCCGGTGTTGAAAGAGATAACTGGAGAACATAGTGCTGCTTGCCATTTCATTTCTTAGTTTGTAAGGCGCCAAACTGAGGTGGACAATAGCATACGCCCTTGTTGGATTGCAACAGAATTCCTTTGTTGGAAATTTTATGGTTAAGGATTGCAATGTCGTTCTGGATAAGTTATAATTTTCGCAAGTATCGACTTGAAGGTCGGTAATTTAGTTGGCTGGAGTCTAAAGCTCAATAATTACGACATATCCACGAAGGGTATCAGGACTAGTAGAGTCCTGATACCCTTCGTGGTTTTTGTTTTTCTAGAGAAAATTTGTATCACAAGGCATTATGTTAAAATTACCTTACAAGGAGAGTAATGTTATGCTGGAGAAAAGAATTGAAGCATACTGGGATGGACGTGCTGACAGCTATAGTGAACTTATAAAAAGGGAAATGGCCTGTAATAAAAAACAGGAATGGGAATCATTATTGCGCAAATACGCTGGCAAACAAGATAATATAAAAGTATTGGACGTGGGGACCGGACCGGGGTTTTTTGCTATTTTATTAGCCGGAATGAACTATTCGGTAACAGCGATTGATAAATGTGAAGAAATGCTAAAACAGGCTAGAAAAAACGCAATGGCAGCCGGAATGACAATAAAGTTTATGAAAACTGAGGCGCATGATGTTGCTTTGCCTAATGAGAGTTTTGACTTGATTGTTTCAAGAAATGTAACTTGGTTATTGCCGAATCCGCTGGACGTGTACCATATGTGGTATCGTTTGTTAAGACCGGAGGGGAAAGTTTTGGTTTTTGATGCAAATTGGCATTTGCACTTAAGTGATCCGGAACTTCAACAGGAGCATGACAAATACTTGAAGGCGGCAATGGAAAAGGGATATCAACAGAAGATTTCGCCGGAACAGCAAAAAGAAAATGAGACTATTGCTCGGAAGTTACCATTGACGTATGAAAAACGGCCATTATGGGATGAGCATGCTTTGCGGTATTGTGGATTTAAAAAAGTAGAAATTCAAAATAATATTAGTTCGCTGGTACATGATGAAATGGAACAAGTGTTGTATGCTGCGAGCCCGATGTTTGCCATCTGCGCGACAAAATGAAGTTGAATATGACAGTACAACCGTATTGTAAATTAACAGGAGAAATGACACAGACTATGAATTTGAGTTTAGCATTAATAGATGTCTTTGCGATGTGGAAGATTGCTTTGCCGGCTATGTTTTGGGGTGTTACGGTTTTCTATTTTAGCCGGTTTTAATTACCGGGCTGGGTTGGCATTTGGGTAGTGCATTTATTGGTATCAATATTGGCATAAGTACCCTTGTTACCATTAGTGGTTTTTTATGGAATAGATTATGCGGACAGAAAGAAGCCACTTATCTGCCTGAAATGCAGGAAGATTGTTGCGCAGAGCCTGAGAAAACTGATCTAACTACCGCTGGTAAGACGGCTTTTAAGCAATTTTGGGACATTGCTGCAAAGTGGTTCGCTGGCTGTACACGACGTAATTTTTGTGCTGTTGTTAGCGTCATTTTTTCACAATATTTACGATGCCTTATCCCGGGTGCTTCCTACTAATCTCTCTATTTTTGGAACTAAGATAGGAGTTAATGTTACTATTGTAGGGACTGGCGTTTACCTTGCAATGGTTGCTATGGGAGCTAGTGTTGCACTATATGTGAAAAACATATAAAGTTTAGGCTGCAACAAATAATTATTCAAATTGACACTGAAAAATATTATTTTCACAAGGTTAAGCCAGCAAAAATAATTAAGGTTGCTTGACAACGAAGTTGATTTGCATTAATATATTCAAAAAGGTTTAATTTGGTTGACTAGATAACTAGAGACCAATTCCGTTGAGGAATTGGTCTCTTTTTTATTCTAAACAAGTATTAACGATGCCGGTGAGAAAGGGGATAGAGAATAGGGATATGGGTTTAGTAGATTAGGTAAGGGAGGAGTAAAATCTATATAGTGTTTTACGCTTTGGCTATATTTTACTAATAAGGAGAGGTAGACAAAATGAAAAAATATAAAGTGTTTCTATTATCCCTATTATTGATAATACCATTAACTTTATTGGGCTGCGGAAATTCAAAAACTGACACTGAGAGTACCAAAAAAGTGACATCCAATACCGATGTGGATTTGTCTGGGGTGGTTCTAAGAATCGGAGCAGCTGAAGGGAAAAATGGTCAGGCAATTATTGAAGCAGCCGGCTTAGATAAAACACCATATAAAGTTGAATTTCATGTAATGCAAGGTGGAAATCTTGTACTGGAGGCAATGGCAGCCAATCAGCTTGATTTGGGAACTGGCAGTCAGATTCCGCCGATTTTTGCTTCGCAGTCAAGGAACGAAGGTAACTTAAAAATTATCGCAACAAAAAAATCGTCGACCTTGGATCAGGAATTAATTGTTTCGGCAAATTCAGCAATTAAATCTGTAAAGGATTTAAAAGGAAAGAAAATTGCATATGTAAAAAGCACAACCTCACAATACTTTCTTGCAAAAATGCTAGAAAATGCCGGTCTCTCTTGGGGGGATACGCAATACGGTCAGCTCGTGCAAAGGGCGCCGTCACATTACAATCAGCAGTAGGTATTCTTTCAGGCGATTTTTACTGGTATGCAACTCCTGATGCTATAAAAGACCCCAAAAAACATGCGGCAATAATAGATTACTTGTCGCGGTTTCATGAAGCTAATGAGTGGGCAAGACAAAATCCTGATAAATGGGCAGCGCATTATGCACCGCAAATTAATCAAAAAACTCAGGACTATTTAAGTCAGTTTAAGGAAGAAAGTCAACAAACGAAAACAGTAATTGTTCCGATTGATGATGCAACAATTGCTTCTGAGCAAGATATTGTAAATACATTCGCCAAGTTAGGATTGTTAAAGAGCGGGATTGATATCAGTAAACTATTTGATCACTCGTTTAATGCTGACATCAGCAAATTCAAAAAATATTAGTATAGGAAGGGGTGGGTAATTTGAATAACAAATTTGTAGCTTCCGATCTACTGCTTTCTTGGAGTATTCCATTTGTTGTACTTATATTTTGGTATGTCGTAACGCTAGGGCAAAGTAGCGCAAGTTTATTTCCACCCCCTAGTGATGTTGGGAATGCTGTAATTAGGCTAATGAAAGATGGGACATTAGCAAAAAATATTGAGATTAGTTCGGTAAGAGCAGCGGCGGGATTTGTTATCGGCGGATTAATTGGTTTTTTTCTCGGCGTGGTAAATGGGCAGTTTCGGCTTGCCGAAAAGATATTGAATACGCCGATCCAAATGATTCGTAATGTTCCGCATCTTGCTATGATTCCGCTGATCCTTATCTGGTTTGGTATTGGAGAAACAGCTAAAATCATTTTGATTTCCCTGGGAACGTTCTTTCCGATATATCTCAACACTTTTCATGGAATCCGGTATGTTGATAATAGCTTAATTGAAATGGGAAAGACGTATGGTCTGACGAGATTTGAACTATTCAAAGATATCATTTTTCCTGGTTCGATATCCTCAATTATGATAGGTATACGTCAATCGCTTGGCCGCATGTGGTTAACCTTGATTGTAGCTGAAACGGTGGCTGCAAAATCAGGTATAGGCTTTATGGCTACTAATGCAAGGGAATTTATGCTAATGGATGTTATTGTGTTAAGCCTTATCATTTATGCCTTATTAGGAAGTATCTCGGATTATGTAGCTGGTTTAATTGAGAAAAGAGTATTAAGATGGCATCCAAATTATAGATAAGGGTAACAGGAGAACAAAATGAGCGAGAGAAAAGGCTTCGAAATTAAAATAAAGAATTTGAGTAAATTCTTTGGTGACTTTCAAGTATTAAAAGATATCAATCTTACCATCGAGCAAGGAGAATTCGTAGCTTTAGTTGGACATAGTGGCTGCGGAAAAAGTACGCTGTTACGACTTATCTCAAAGCTTGAGGCGCCAACTAATGGAGAAATCACACTAAATGATGTGCCAGTAAAAAAAATTAATCCAGCTGTTCGGTATTTGTTTCAGGAAGCGAGATTGTTGCCGTGGAAATCTGTATGGGAAAACGTCGCGATAGGATCAACGGATAGAAGTAAAGAGAAAGCCTTGCATGCTTTAAAAGAAGTTGATTTAGAAAATAAAGCTGAGGAGTGGCCGGCAGTTCTGTCGGGAGGGCAAAAGCAACGTGTTTCTTTAGCTCGTGCTTTGGCAGGGAACCCTAAATTGTTGTTATTGGATGAACCATTAGGTGCGCTTGATGCCTTGACTCGCATTAACATGCAGGCATTAATTGAGAAACTGTGGAGAGAGCAAGGGTTTTCAGTTGTCTTAGTTACCCATGACGTGAGTGAAGCAATTTACTTGGCTGATCGGGTAGTGCTAATAGAAGACGGGAAAATATCTATGGATAAAAAAATAACACTTGCTCGTCCACGGGTAAAAGATAATAATTTTGCATTTTTCGAAAGACTAATTTTAGATAAAGTAATGAAAAATGATAAAGAATCTATAAATGAAGCGGCAGATCGGGTTTATTCTATTTAGAACGAAAAGGTGGGTTTATAAATGAAAATTACACAGGTGGAAGTATTCCATGTGCATTTACGCAAGAACTCCGGCCAACGTCCTATTTTAGTAAGAATTGATACAGATGAGGGCATCTTTGGCGTAGGGGAAGCGGGGATGGCTTATGGTGTAGGCGGAAGTGGCGCAGCAGGTATGATTAAGGATCTTTCCCGGTTGATAATTGGATTGGATCCATTTGATACGGAATTTATATGGGAAAAATTCTTCAAAAAAACCTTCTGGGGTCAAGGCGGGGGAACTGTTGTTTTTTCTGGAATGAGTGCACTTGATATGGCGCTTTGGGATATTAAGGGCAAAGCTTTAGGGTTGCCATTATATAAGCTTTTAGGTGGAAAATGCAGAAATGACCTAAGGGTATATGCTTCGCAAATTCAGTTTGGCTGGGGTTTAGAAAGAAAGCCCAAGGGGATAAAAGAAGAATATGCAGAAGAAGCCTTGAAGGCTGTTGCGCAAGGGTATGATGCTGTAAAAGTTGACGTGCTGGCGCTTGATCGTAACGGAAATAAAGATAAGATACATTTAGAAGGTCCGCTGCCTAATTCAGTAATTCAGATGGGAGTCGAACGTGTGAAAGCGATTCGCGAGGCGGTTGGTCCAGACGTTGATATCATTGTTGAAAATCATGCCAATACAGATATGGTTAGTGCAATTCAGTTCGCAAGAGCAATTGAGGAATATAACATCTTCTTTTACGAAGAAATTAATACACCATTAAATCCTAAATTGTTGCAAAAGGCAAAAGAAAAGATCAACATTCCGATTGCTTCAGGTGAAAGAATATATACCCGATGGGGCTACTTACCATTCTTTGCCGATCGCTCTATAGATGTAATTCAGCCGGATATTGGTTCGTGCGGTGGAATTTCTGAATTCAAAAAAATTGCAGATTTAGCGCATGCCTATGAGGTTACTGTGCAAGCCCATGTAGCAGGTACTGGCGTAGCAGAAGCGGCAGCACTGCATGCCGAAATCGCAATTCCTAATTTCTGCATCCATGAGCACCATCAAAAAACATTACTGCCGGAATATGTTGAGCTATGTGTACATAATTATCAACCAGTAAACGGGCGCTATACTGCTCCGGAGCTTCCTGGCATAGGACAAGATTTTACGGAAGTAGTATATAAAGATTCTGATAGAGTGTTAATTAAATAAGCGCAAAAACTCTTATATCAAAGGGTGCCTGATCAGAACAACTGAAGGCTAAGAAATCAGGGGCGTTGATTTTTTAGCCTTCTTGTTTTTCCTGCGGAAGGAGTTTGTAATTATTTATTTGTATGGGAGGTAACTATGAAGATTGTTAGTGTTGACGTTATGCAAGTTCCGAGCGGAAATGCTGGATCATCAAGAGGGGATTGGTGTCCAGTTATTGTACGTATCAATACCGATGAAGGAATAAGCGGATTTGGTGAGGTTGGTCTTGCTTACGGTAAGGGGTGGCGTGCCGGATTTGGAATGGTTCAGGATTTTGCCGAAGTAATTATCGGAGAAGATCCCATGAATATCGAAAAAATATGGGAAACCATTTTCAGAAAAACTTTCTGGGGTATGGGGGGCGGAACTATTGTCAATGCAGGTATTAGTGGTATTGATATCGCTCTTTGGGACTTGAAGGGTAAGGCGCTTGGGTTACCGGTGTGGCAGCTTTTGGGCGGAAAAACGAACGACAATCTGCGTACCTATGCCAGCCAATTACAGTTTAACTGGGGTTCCCAGACAGACAAACAAGTTCTTATTACTCCAGAAGAATATGCTGAAGTTACAAGAGTCGCAATAGCTGATGGTTATAATAGCATTAAGGTTGATCCAATAGTTTTTAGTGCTCAGGCAGATGGAAAAGGGCCTTGGAAAATTACCGGACCTTTAGAGCACAGAGTAATAAAAACGGTTTATGACCGTGTTGCCGCCATGCGTAAAGCGGGTGGAGATGCATTAGATATTATTATCGAAAATCATTCTAATACCGACACAATATCGGCCATTCAGATTGGACAAGCTCTTGAAGAACTGAGAATATTTTATTATGAAGAACCATGTCATCCCTTAAATGCAAAGTCAATGTTAGAGGTCCGTAACAATGTTAAAATACCAATTGCTTCAGGCGAAAGAATATATACGAGATTTGGTTATAGAGAGTTCTTAGAAAATAGATCGCTTCATGTTATTCAGCCGGATATTTGCCTGTGCGGTGGTATTACCGAGGCAAAGAAAATTTGTGATATGGCATATACGTATGATTGTGCTGTTCAGATTCATGTTTGTGGAAGCCCTATTTCCAAGGCTGCAGCTCTTCAAATTGAAGCAGTCATTCCCAACTTCATTATTCATGAACATCATCAACGAGCTCTTAATCCAGAAAGCCGTGCTACATGCCTTTATGATTATCAGCCGGTTAATGGTAAGTATAAAGTGCCTGATAGGCCGGGAATCGGACAAGAATTAACACCCGAAACTATTGCGAAATGTAATATTGTTACGGTTTCTAGAGCGAAAAAGTATATGAGTTAATGAAGCTTATTTTGTTGAACATGAACTTGGTGTGTTTTTGTTAATTTGGAAAAGCCTAATAACCTGCGGCTTTTTTACAGATAGATCTAAATATAAATAATAACCGTAAAATAGGGCCATTTCACAATGATCATTATTTACGGTATTTTTTTGCTGAGGAAAGAAGAAGGCAATGTAGTGTATAATTAATAAATATGAACACAAATATAGTATATAAGTATACGACAAAGCCCATGAATACTAAAAAGTTGCTGGCGGAATCTCTTGAAAAACTGCTGCTCAAGAAAAATCTTGATGATATTCAGGTTAGCGAAATTGTAGCAGGCACACCGCTTTCCAGAAAGACCTTTTACCGCCACTTTAAAGACAAATATGATCTTGCCAGCTGGTACTTTGCCCAGTTTTATGAAGCCAGTTTTGGCCGCATAACAGAGGATCTTAGCTGGGAAGAGGCCTTGCTGCGCTATCTTGATATTTATCAGGAAAAATATAGTGTACTGAAAAATGCCTATGCCAGCCGGGATATTAACGGCCTGCGTAATTATGATATTGCAGTCACACGAAGAACATATGAGAAATATCTGGCGCTTAAAGGAGCTGATATAACTTCAGAGACAATGCATTTTGCTATTGAGATAGCATCTCGTGGTGGCACAGATATGGTTATCGATTGGCTGCTGAAAGGGATGAAGATGGAAAAGTGCAGACTTGTTTATCTGCTGAAAACAACATTGCCAAGCGATATTCTAAAATATATTGATTGAAAAAGTCACAAGTGACACATATATGTCATTCTGTGACTTTACTTTTTGTGTATGAGCAATTAAAATTTAATAAAATTGAATTATGCAAAGGCTATGAAAAGAAGAAGTAGGTTGGGTTACGTCATTCAGAGAGCAGCTGGTTGGTGCGAGGTTGCAGATGTACTGATCCGAATACCTCCTGGAGCCGCTGCCTGAAGTAATAGTAGGGCTTGACGGGTACGCCCGATACAGCGTGTGGGTGTGTTTGCACTCGTTGAGGGGAATTTTGCGAGGAATTCCCGAGTCAGAGGTGGTACCGCAATTTTTGCCTTCTGTTCCGATTGGAGCAGAAGGCATTTTTATTTTGTGAGAGGGGTTATTGTAATGAAGATGTATGATGAATTGGTAGCACGTGGTTTGATTGCCCAAGTTACTGATGAAACAGAAATTAGAGAACTAATTAATAGTGGCAGGGCAACCTTTTATATTGGCTTTGATCCTACTGCGGATTCTTTGCACGTTGGCCACTTTATGGCATTATGCCTGATGAAAAGGTTGCAGATGGCTGGTAATAAGCCGGTTGTTCTTGTTGGCGGTGGCACCGGTTATGTTGGTGATCCATCTGGCCGGACGGAATTGCGATCTCAGATGTCACCTGAAACAATCCAGCACAACTGCGACTGTTTTAAGAAACAGATGGAACGATTCATCGAATTCGGTGAGGATAAAGCCATTATGGTTAACAATGCAGACTGGCTATTAAAGCTGAATTATATGGAATTGCTTCGTGACGTTGGCGCTTGTTTCTCGGTAAACAATATGCTGCGGGCAGAGTGTTATAAACAGAGAATGGAAAAGGGCCTGTCCTTTTTAGAATTTAACTATATGATTATGCAGTCGTATGATTTTTATCATCTCTATCAGAATTATGGCTGTAATATGCAGTTTGGTGGCGACGACCAGTGGTCTAATATGTTGGGCGGTACTGAACTCATTCGCCGCAAGTTAGGCAAAGATGCTTATGCCATGACAATTACGCTGCTAATGAATTCAGAAGGCAACAAGATGGGGAAGACGGCAAAGGGGGCTGTTTGGCTTGATCCCAATAAAACCTCACCGTTTACTTTCTACCAGTATTGGCGGAATGTCAGCGATGCTGATGTTCTTAAATGCATACGGATGCTGACTTTTTTGCCGGTTGAGGAAATTGAGGCCATGGACAAATGGGAAGGCAGTGAGTTAAACGTGGCCAAGGAAATATTGGCATATGAACTGACTCAATTGGTGCATGGTGAAGAAGAGGCACAAAAGGCGAAGGCTGCTTCTCACGCGCTTTTCGCAGAAGGCATAGAGGATTCCAATATGCCAACAACTGAAATTGCAGCCGCACAGCTGCCAACGGGCGTTATCGGTATCGTGGACTTGCTGGTGGCATGCGGCCTGACTGCTTCTAAGAGTGAGGCAAGACGGTTGATTCAGCAGGGTGGTGTTGTTGTTAATGATAGTAAAATTGAGTCTGTTGACTATACTATTACTACTGATCAATTAAAAAACAGTGTTAAAATACGCAAGGGGAAAAAGACGTATCATAAGGCTTTTAGCCGATGAGTGTATAATGCCCAGAAAAAAATCCTTCCAGCAATTTGTTGGAAGGATTTGCTCGATTTCTTACATTAAATAGTATCATGAATAATATCAAAGTATTTGTTGCAAGCCCGCATAATCTCAGTTTCGACAAGTTCGCCGTCTTTTAGCTGGCAGGCGAATCTTCCAACAACAGTATTGCTGGAGTCTAAAAGAGCAGTGATGTTTTTCATGCATTCTCCGGCATAACCGGAATAGGGATAGTTTTGCATGACTGTAAAGATAGCCAGTTTTTGATTGTGTAAATTCTTTAAAAAACTGGCTGACTCCGGATTGGCACTACCCTGGTCGACCCACAGAACAACTGAGAGCAAATCAAACTGCTCTTCAGGCGTGGCAGACTTTATGGCAGTACACGCAATATCCTTCTGAACAGTTTGCTCAATGGCCTGAGCAAGTTGCTTGACTGACTCAGAACCGCTCGAATAAACGATTTGCTGCCGTTGGATTGCAGGTACAAGGAGTGGAGTTTCATCTTCAAGTGGTGTGCTGGGGATAATGAGTACTCTGGCATCTTTGATTTCGTGTTCCAGGCTGTGGCGGATAAGGTTAACGGTTTGCTGCACCTCTTGCATGGTTTCGCTGGCGGCAAACTCCAAATATATTTCAATATGGGCAATATCATTTTCCATACGAACCTTGAGATCCAGTATATTTTCATAGTACTCAAAATAAGTTACCAAATTTTTAAGGGCGACAACTGCGACTGATTCTTCTACACTATAAAACTTAAATAACTGCGGCTGGGGTATCGCTGATTTAACTTCAGTGCGGATACGGCAAATGCCAAGTTCGCCGTCAGTTTTAGTCAGAAAACGGGCTACGTTGACAAGCTCTTCGGCTCCTTCCGGGGAGAGAAATTCGGTAGCGGAGAAATCGCAGATAATTTTTCGTGCGCCTTCATTGATGAACTTAATTAGATTGGCTTTTAAAACAACGGCCGCTTCATCGTCAACCCGTGAAGGCAGCGCCAGCGTTCTGACTGTTTTACTGTCGGGCATATAGTTGCTCCTTTTTGTGTAAAATATATATGGTTAATTATACCAGGATAAGATTGCAGGGGCAATTAAAATAGCTGAAGCCATGACGGATAAAGTCTAAAAATGCGATTATAATAAATAGTTCCGGAAAATAGTTATTGACAAATAATCTACCGATTGGTACGATATGGGTAGTAGGATTGGCATTAATGCCATACTCTCTTCTCCTTTTTTCTAACATACATTTCATTTTGAACCCTACCCTTGTGGTAGGGTTCTTTTTTGGGGGCAGTGCTGATTTATCGCCAGGGTCAATCCGGCATTGACAAAAAACTCCAAGGAAGAGTACAATAAAAGAGTAATTGTTTCTACCAGCATGCTGATAGCGTGCTTTTTTATTTATCCGATGACTAACCCGCTCTAAGACTCCTTCTTCTAACGGGAGAGAGTGGCTAGACGTTAGGATAATTTCGACTAGAATTCAGATAGCGCCCGCCGTCTGAATTAAGTCTACATTTATCAATAAGAATAGGACAGGTATATGATCACAGTAAGAGAAAAAGTAAGATTTGTGGAAACCGATATGATGGGAGTAGTGCATCACTCCAATTATTTTCGCTGGTTTGAAATGGCCAGGGTTGAGTATTTGCGGCAAGTGGGCATTTTGCTTACTGATATGATGGACGAAAATATTGTTTTTCCAATCACCAATGTAGATTGCAAATATATGGCATCAGCCAGATTTGACGATTATATTCTTATTGAAGCTGTTCTGGCTGAGGTATCAAAAGCCAAGATGGTATTCACTTACCGTGTGTTGCGGGAAAGAGATGGGACATTACTGGCTACAGGTAGTACGCAAAACGTGTTTACCAACGACCAGGGAAAAATAATCCGTCTTCCAGACAAATACTTTGGAAAATTGCAGAAGCCTTCCTAAAATTAAGGCTGTTTGATGCCGGTAATTGCGGACAGTTTGCCTGCTGCATATTATATATGGCGTCAAGAGAGACTAATTTGATAGGAGGTGGCGTCATGGGAAATAATGCGCCAATCGGGATATTTGATTCCGGACTGGGTGGGCTTACTGTTGTCAGAGAAGTGCTCAATCTATTGCCGGGAGAAGATATTATATATTTTGGCGATACTGCCCGGACACCGTATGGTTCGCGGCCACCAGCCGAGATTTTAGGGTTTATGCATGAGATACTTACCTTTTTTTCTACTCAGAATGTAAAAATGGCGATTACCGCTTGTAATACTATGACAGCGCTTGGTCTTGAACAGGCAAAAAAAGAGTTTCCTTTTTTGCTAATCGGCGTAAATAACGGAGCTGAGGTTGCTCTCAGGGTTAGCAAAAATAAGCATATCGGCGTTATTGCAACAGAAGCTACTATAAATAGTGGTAAACATGCCAGTGCCATTATGGCACGAGATCCGGCAGTAAGCGTCTATCCGCAGGCATGCCGGCAATTTGTGCCGCTGATCGAGCAAGAAAAGCTGCATGGCCTTGAGATTGAAAATGCTGCAAGGGAATACCTTGCGCCGCTGCACGAAAACGGTGTAGATACCATTATCTTCGGATGCACACATTATCCGTTCATTAATGATATAATTAAAGAAATTATGGGAACGGAGGTTGCCCTTGTTGACCCGGCCAGAGAAACCGCTGCTCAGGCGCGTACTGAACTTGCGCATCAGGATAAACTTTCTACCCGGGCACGGGGGCGGGTGCGCCTATGTTTTTCAGCTGATTTGTCGCGGGCCGAGAGGTTTACTAATTGCGCCATCAATTTTTCACGGGAAATGGGATTTGCGGCTTCGTTTGAGTTGATTAATTTACAGGACTATAGTGTTACTAAAGTTTAAAATCAGGGTTTCTTATTGATACCCAGACACGGAGGCCTTAGTGTGGAATTTTTAATTATTTTACTTGTGGTTGTGTTAGGGGCAGCTATTGGTGTGTGGCTATATATAGCTAAACAAGGCGATGCTCACTTTACCTTTTTGGTTGACCAACGGACTGATTTTACGCTTACTGCAATAACAACAGATACGGCAACTTTTTCAACCACTGTGCCATTTGTTAACAATGGTACACAAGATGGTACGTTGATGGATGTTTTCCCCCGACATTTTTTGCCTTATGAACAGTTTGATGCAGTGGATACCGACTCGCGGCTGACACTTGATACAGCCAACAGAAGTGACGGATACTGGGAAGCCTATATTGTTCCGGTGTCTACGGGCGGCTCGATTATTTTGACTGTAAAGTTTACTGCTAAGTCTGGTGATATCAAAACAGCTCTCAAGGATATGGTTGATATGCCGATTGATATTATTTATCAGGTGGTTGCTCGCAGTCTCTGGTATCTCGCCAAAGAACGGCTGATCATGACAGCTGACGAAATACATAAGGTTCTTGCTGCCGGTGAAAAGGCTGTAGCCAGATCGGAGGAACAGATATGACAGAGCAGGCGTTAGAATTAAAACCGGTACCTACCCGTATACTTACCGATAAAGATAACATTGTTGATGTGATTGAGAGTTATGCCAAAGCTGATATCGGCCCCAATGACGTGGTATCGGTGGCAGAGAGTGTTGTAGCTATTACTCAAGGTCGGTTTGTCCGCCCGGAAGAAATCCAGCCATCGTTCAATGCCCGGATACTTTGCCGGTTTATTCCGAAGGAAGGCAGCTTGGCAAGCGCTTATGGCATGCAAACCGCTATGAATGCCGAAGGCACCTGGCGGGTAACTTGGGCATTGTTTGTCGGGATGCTAGGTAAGCTGATCGGACGCCGGGGGTTATTCTATGAACTAGCCGGTGAGCAGGCAGCCTTGATTGATGATGTTACCGGCACGATGCCACCTTTTGACAAATGTCTGGTGTTCGGCCCGGCTGATCCAAATGGCGTGGCTGAAGCCATTAAACAGCGTTTAGGTTGTTATGGCGCGGTGGTAGCCGATGTTAATGACTTGAAACGGGCTGCTGTACTGGGGGCGACCCAAGGCTTGGTGCCTAAAGAGGTCGCACAGATTCTTATCAACAACCCTTTTGGCAATGCCAGTCAGAAAACACCTATTGTTATTATCAAAAATTACGGATTAGCTGCACAAAAAGCGACCGCACAATAGCTTGAGTCTAAAAAACAGAGGGTACACTATCCTCTGTTTTACATATCTAGGGAGGCTGATATTATGGCCCGCATCGGCATAACAACTACTGTGCCGGTAGAGATCATTTTGGCAGCAGGACATGTTCCTGTGGACCTTAACAATATATTTATTACCAGTCCTGAGGCCGGACATATGGTGGAAACAGCCGAAGAAGCCGGATATCCGCGAAATATTTGCGGCTGGATAAAGGGATTATATGCCGTAATGGTAAATAAGGAACTTAATGACAGTTTTGGCGGGATTGACAAGGTTATTGCCGTCACACAGGGTGATTGCAGCAATACCCATGCCCTGATGGAGACTTATCAACTGGCAGGTATTGAAACCATTCCGTTTGCTTATCCGTTTGACCGCGATTATGACCTGCTGAAACTACAAATGGAAAAATTAATGAATGTCTTAGGGACAAACTGGGAAGCTGTTTATAATGTTAAGCGCGAGCTGGACAAACTGCGCCTCAGGGTAGCCGAGATTGACCGGCGTACCTGGGAAGATAACACGGTGAGCGGGTTTCATAATCATTTGTATCAGGTAAGTTGCAGTGATTTTAACAGTGATACGGCAGCTTTTACCGCTGATGTAGAACAGTTTTTACAGCAGACGGCCGAGGCTGCCGAATATGCCGATGAACTTCGGTTGGGCTTTATCGGCGTACCGCCGATTTTTACCGATTTGTATCCCTATATGGAGACCATGGGAGCGCGCGTTGTATATAATGAAGTGCAGCGGCAGTTTGCTATGCCGTATTTTACCGATGATATTGTGGAGCAATACCGCATGTACACCTATCCTTATGGCGTGTTTAATCGGATTAAGGATGTTGAAGCCGAAATTGAACGGCGCAACCTGGATGGGCTGATTCATTATGTTCAGAGTTTTTGTTTCCGGCAGATCGAGGACATGATTCTGCGGGAAAAGCTTGATATACCGATTTTAACTATTGAAGGTGACAAACCAGGAAAAGTAGACGCCAGAACCAAGCTTAGAATTGAGGGGTTTCTGGAAATGCTGCGCTAAATGGAGACTTAATTCAGATGTGTTTTGACGCCGTCTGAATTTTAGTCGAATTTATCCAGGGACTTAGCCGCACTTACTCACGATTGTTGAAGCGGGAGTCTTAGAGCGGGTTAGTCATCGGACAGGCAAGGAGGGTGAGTATGCGCTGTGGCATCGATTTAGGCAGTCGTAGTGTAAAATTAGTCATGCTGGATGACAATAAACAACTTACGACCGCCAATGTTTATGAGACCGCCAAGTTTTACCGGGATTACGGACAGCGGTCTGAGGCCGGACTGGTGGTGGACTTTGCGGCGCTTGGCTTTCCTGAAGTCAGCAAAATTACCGCTACCGGTTATGGACGCAATACCATCGACATTGTCGGCGCAACTGTCATTCCTGAGCTAAAGGCTCATATGCTGGGGGCGATTGCGCAGACCGGCCTGATGGATTTTACGCTGCTCGATTTAGGCGGTCAAGACAGCAAGGTAATCAAAGTCCGCAAGGGGCGAATGATAGATTTTCAGACTAATGATAAATGTGCTGCCAGCACCGGTCGGTATCTGGAAAATATGGCTGGAGTGCTTGATATCGGTTTAGAGGAACTGGCAGGCTATTATGAGAATCCGGTCGAGCTTAGCGCCACTTGCGCTATCTTCGGCGAATCAGAACTGATTGGTTGTATTGTGGAAGGGTATAGTACGCCTGAATTGGCGGCCGGCGTCAACTATACTATTTATAAACGGATCAAACCTATGCTGACCGCGTTAAAGAGTGACAAACTTGTGTTTACAGGCGGGGTGGCACTTGGCAGAGCGATCAGGGAATTTATTACCCGGGAAATGGGTATAGAGGTTATTGTGCCTGAGCATCCCCAACTTAACGGTGCCATTGGTTGCGCCGTATATGAGGGCAAATAGCTGACCAAGCTGTTTTGGAGGCGAATAGTATGCTGCTAGGAATTGATGTGGGGGGAACCTTTACTGATGCGGTAGTAATCAAGGATGGACAGGTCTGGGCGTCAGCCAAGACGCCGACAACCCACGGACAGTTGCTGCGCGGGATTATAATGGTTATTGACAAGGTGCTAGCAGGTATTAACCAAGCAGATGTCAGGCGGGTAGCGCTGTCGACAACCATTGTAACCAATGCTCTGATTGAAGGAGAAATTGACAAAGTAGCACTCTTGCTATTGCCGGGTCCTGGCCTTAATCTGGAAGGGTTGACACCGGGAGAGCCGCACTTTTTGTCAGGATATACCGATCACCGCGGGCGGGAAAAAGCGCTGCCGGTTAAAGACGAAGTATCGACTGTATGCCGAAAAATTGGCGGTTCCAAGGCGGCTGCTGTTGTCGGTAAATTTGCGGTACGCAATCCGGCACAGGAACGGCAGGTTGCCGACTGGGTGCAGGAATGCCTGCGACCGGATCATATAACGGTAGGGGCGGAATTGTCAGGTTCGCTAAATTATCTCAGACGAATTAATTCTGCTTACTATAATGCGGCTGTATGGCGCATTTTTACTGATTTTGCGGCAGCGATTGAGAACGCTGTTGCCGAACGAGGTATTACAGCCCCGGTACATATTTTGAAAGCAGACGGCGGTACATTGCCGCTGGGGGCAGCTCAGGAAAGACCGGTGGAAGCTATTTTTACCGGTCCGGCGGCCAGTGTCCTTGGCATTATGGCTCTGACTAATCTTACTGAACCAGTTATTTCTTTGGATATCGGCGGGACCAGCACCGATATTGCACTGTGGCAAAACGGTGTGCCGCTATTGGCTACCGGTGGTGCCGTCGTTAACGGCTATCCTACGGCAGTGCGTTCCTTCTGGCTAAGTTCAGTGGGAATTGGCGGTGACAGCTATGTCCGACGGCAGGGTGATAAGCTACTTGTCGGTCCCATGCGCCGCGGTCCGGCTATGGCCTGCGGCGGCCCAGAACCCACGGTAACCGATGCGCTTAGGGTTGCCGGAATGATTGAATATGGTGACCAAGAGTTGGCTAGAAAAGCCATGCTGTTGGTGGCGGCTGAGGGGCAGACGCCTGACGAGGCAGCCGGTGAGACCTTGCGAGCAGCAACCCATACAGTGTGCAAGGCAGTGGCTGATATGTTGAGTGAACAGGCAGCGCGACCGGTATATAAAGTTGAAGATATTGTGCATGGTACGGTTTTTAAACCTGAACTGGTAATTGGTGTTGGCGGCGCGGCAAAAGGACTTGTTCCTATGGTGGCCCAAGAGCTTAGTCTGCCTTGGCAGGTGCCGGACGGACATATGGTGGCGAATGCCATTGGTGCAGCTTCTTCCCGACCGACAACCGAGATTACACTTAGAGCCGACAGTGCCGAAGGGTATTATACTGTACCTGAACTTGGCATTAAGCGGCCTGTGGATAAACAGCGTTTTAGCCTGGCAGATGCCTGGGCGGCAGCCGAAACCCATCTTGCTGAACGAGCGGTTGCAGGCGGCATTAATGAAACTGCGCCTGTAAGTGAGCGCATATATGAGGAAGAATTCAATGTCATTCGCGGCTTTACGACAATCGGCAAAATCATGACCTGCAAACTGCAGCTAAAACCTGGTGTACTTGTGCCGGTGCAGGCGGGGAGGTTTGGCGATGAATAATAAAAAACTGGGGTTGGTTTTCTTTCCGGCCTTTGACTGGGCCATTACTCCATCTCACCCGGAACGGGAGGAACGCCTGCTTTATACCCGGGATCAGATTGTGGAAGAAGGACTTCTAGATTTGCCGGCAATTAGAGAGTATCGCCCTAAACTGGCAACAATTCAGGATGCCCAGCGCGTTCATATTGGTGTGCCTGATATTGCATCATTAATTACCGATGCTCATCTGGTGTCAGCCGGTGGGGCAATAACGGCTGCCGAGGCTGTTATGCGCCGGGAGGTCACCAATGCCTTTGCACTGGTGCGGCCGCCCGGACATCATGCCATGCGGGTGGTGCATGGTACAAGAGGTTTTTGCACCATAAATATTGAAGCTATCATGGTAGAATATTTACGACGTCATTATGGACTTAATAAAATTGCTATTGTAGATACTGATGTTCATCATGGGGACGGAACCCAGGATATCTTTTATCATGATCCGGATACCTTATTTATCTCGTTTCATCAGGATGGACGGACACTCTATCCGGGAACAGGTGCTGTTGCTGAGCTGGGCAGTCCAAGTGCTTTGTGTTCAACTGTCAATATTCCGCTGCCCCCGGGTACTACTGATGCCGGGCTACACTATGTACTGGATAATCTGGTATTACCGGTGCTCGAAGATTTCCGGCCGGACATTATTATTAACTCAGCCGGGCAGGATAATCATTATAGTGATCCCCTGGCTAATATGGCAATTACAGCGCAGGGGTATGCGCGGCTGGCCGAAAAGCTGAATGCTGATATTGCTGTGCTTGAAGGCGGCTATTCGATTGAAGAGGCGCTGCCTTATGTTAATACTGGCATTATCCTGGCTATGGCCGGTCTGGATTACAGCCGGGTAGTCGAGCCAGATATTGCTCGCTGCCCGCGACAAAGTGAGGATAACACCCGCTATATTGCTCAATTAGTCGGCAAGTGGCAGGAGATATGGGGCGAGCGGGAAACGCTACGGCGTGAGGCTATCGCACAGGCAGGGGATTTTTGGCAACGACGGCGAAGCATTTATTATGATGACAGCGGTATTCAGGAACGCCAGAGCGAGACGGTGAGAATCTGTCCGCATTGTCTGGGATATCAGACGGTTTCAACCCAGGCCGAAGGCCATTCTTTTGGTGTGAAATCAGCCTTTGCGGCTATTATTCCCCGTAATAGCTGCAACGCCTGCCGCACTCAGGCGCAGGATGCTCTATATAAAGCTAAAAAAGAAAATAGCCATGACCATTATTTCCTTCAGGACAAAGAAATGGATGTACTACAACAAATCTAAGTAAAATACGATAAAATAAGGAGGTCATTATGACCAGAGCAGACGGACGTTCAGCCGATGAATTAAGAAAAGTTAAAATTACCCGGAATTATTTAAAATATGCCGAGGGTTCTGTGCTTGTTGAATTTGGTGATACCAAGGTGATTTGCGCTGCGACTGTTGAAGAAAGAGTGCCGCCGTTTTTAAAAGGCTCAGGGGAAGGCTGGGTTAGTGCCGAATACTCACTGTTGCCACGCTCTACCCAAAGCCGCAATATCCGCGAAGCAGCCAAAGGAAAACAAACAGGTCGTACTCATGAAATTCAGCGTTTGATTGGCCGGGCTTTGCGCAGTGTTATCGATCTGAAAGCACTGGGCGAAAAAACCATCTGGCTGGATTGCGATGTGATTCAGGCTGATGGCGGTACACGGACTGCTGCTATAACAGGTTCGTTTGTTGCGCTGGTTGATGCTATTCACAGCATTTGGGGTGATAGTCCTAAACCGTTTCCGGTCAAGGATTTCTTAGCTGCAGTCAGTGTAGGGATTTTGCCGGCAGGGGCTTATCTTGACTTGTGCTACAGTGAGGATTCCACTGCTGTTGTTGACATGAATCTGGTTATGACCGGCAGTGGACAGTTTGTTGAAGTCCAGGGAACCGGCGAAAAAGGAACCTTTACTCAGGAGCAGTTAAACGAGATGCTGACCATTGGCAGTCAGGGCATTAATGCCTTGCTTGATATTCAAAAAGAAACACTGGGGCCACTTTCGTGGAAAGTTGGCCGGGAGGGATAAAAGTGGCAGAGGCGATACAAGAAATTATTGTTGCCACAAAAAATGCCGGTAAAGTGGCTGAATTCAAAATGGCATTAAGCGGACTTCCGTATAAAGTATTGTCTCTCGCCGATTTGGGGAGCTTTCCGGAAGCGCCGGAAGAGGGTCAAACCTTTGCGGAGAATGCTTGCTCGAAAGCTCAGTTTTACGCCAAACTGACAGGCAAACTGTGTCTGGCAGACGACTCAGGCCTGGAAGTTGATTATCTTAACGGTGCGCCAGGCGTGTATTCTGCCAGATATGCCGGCGAACACGCCAGCGACGAGGACAATAACCAAAAACTGCTACAGCAGCTGGCAGGCGTGGCGTCTGAAGAACGTACAGGCCGTTTTCGCTGCGTGCTGGTACTCGCCGACAATGAGAAAGTCTGGTGCACGTCTGATGGCACGGTGGAAGGTATTGTTTTAACCGAGCCGCGTGGTAATAACGGCTTTGGTTATGATCCCTTGCTGTTTGTCCCTGCGCTGGGACGCAGTATGGCTGAACTGTCTCCAGTCGAAAAAAATGAGATTAGTCACCGGGGGCGAGCCATCAGGGAATTAGTAAAACAATTGGCGGTGCTGGAAAAATGAGAATTGGCGTTGTCAGTGATACACATGGCGACATTTATATGCTGAAAAAAGTAATTGCGGCTGCCGGCAAAGTCGATCTGTGGCTTCATGCCGGCGATTACTGCCAGGACGCCTGGCGGCTAAAAGAACTAACCGGTCTGCCGATAACTGTTGTTGCCGGCAACTGTGACCGGACAAAGGCGGTGCCGCCTGATGAATATGTGGAAATTGGCGATACGCTTATCTGGCTAACGCATGGACATAATTATGATGTAAAACATGGTGTTGAACATCTGCGCATGTGGGCGGAGGAATATGAGGCTGATGTTGTGGTTTATGGTCATAGTCATACTCCATATAATGACTGGCATGAAGGCGTCCTGATATTCAATCCCGGCAGTCCGGCTTCGCCACGGGGTGGGTCACAGCCAAGTTTTGGCATTTTGGAGTTTGCCGAAAACGGCAATAATATAGCTGGATATATTGTGGAAATCTGACCTCGCTGTTTGCGGGGTTATTTTTCTTGTGCCATAAAGAAGACCTTGCAGCGAAACGATAATTCTTTTTAATAACGAATAATTTTTGATTTCGGGCGATTTGACGGAAATTGGATGGATTTTTGCATGGTAGCTCTTTCCTGTTACCGGTAAGTTGCTTTAGGTCGGCTTGACGTGTTTAATGATAAAACGTACAATATATAGTATATTGGAAAAACAAGGACACTAAATATTGTGCTTCTACAGGGGGTTATTGTATGAACTTATCAGATAATGCAGTTAAGGTTTTGGAAAAACGCTATTTATCAAAAGATGAAAACGGCCAGTTATTGGAAGATGCTGATGGGATGTTTCGAAGAGTTGCCAAAGCTGTTGCCGGCGCAGATGCTGCGTATGTTTCGGCAGCGGCAGTGAAGAAGACGGAGAAGGCATTTTATGAAATGATGTCTGGTCTCGAGTTTCTGCCCAATTCGCCAACACTTATGAATGCCGGCAGGCCGCTCGGGCAATTAAGTGCTTGTTTTGTGCTGCCGGTAGAAGACACTATGGAAGCCATCTTTGAAGCGCTGAAAAATGCCGCCATGATTCACAAGAGTGGCGGCGGGACAGGGTTTAGTTTCTCACGGCTGCGGCAAAAAGGCGCGTCGGTAAACTCCACCGGCGGAGTTGCCAGCGGTCCGATCAGCTTTATGAAAGTATTTAACGCCGCAACTGAAGCGGTAAAACAGGGGGGCACGCGCCGGGGTGCCAATATGGGTATTCTTCGGGTTGACCATCCTGATATTATGGAATTTATCACCTGCAAACAGGATAATGCCGACATTACCAATTTTAATATCAGTGTGGGTATAACCGAAGCCTTTATGAAGGCAGCGGCGGAAAATCGGGACTATGACCTGATCGACCCGCATAAAAAGACAGTAGTGGGAAAATTAAACGCCCGAGAAGTATTTGACATTATTGTGGATATGGCCTGGAGTAATGGCGAACCTGGCATCATATTTTTAGATAGGCTTAACCAGGATAATGCAACCCCCGGCCTGGGCGAGATTGAGAGCACCAACCCCTGCGGTGAACAGCCGCTATTGCCGTATGAGTCCTGCAACCTTGGTTCGATTAATGTCAGTTTGATGATAAAGCAAGACAAAAGTCAGGCTGTCGTTGATTTTGACCGGATTGGCGCAGTCGTAAAAAACGCGGTGCACTTTTTGGATAATGTTATTGATATTAATAAATATCCACTGCCGGAAATCGAAGAGATGACCAAAGGCAACCGCAAAATTGGCCTTGGCATCATGGGCTGGGCGGATTTGCTTTGCCAGCTGCGCATTCCGTATAATTCGCAGCTGGCGTTAACGCTGGCTGAACAACTTATGCGCTTCATCCAGGAGCAAGCTAAGAAAGCATCCATGGAATTAGCCGAGCAAAGAGGGGTATTTCCCAACTTTGCTAAAAGCATATATCACCAGCAAGGCATTCAGATCCGGAATGCGACAACAACTACCATTGCGCCAACAGGCACACTGAGCATTATTGCCGGCGTTTCTAGCGGCATTGAGCCCGTATTTGCCTTGTCTTACATTCGAAATGTCATGGACAATGATGAACTTATTGAAACCAATCCTTATTTCAAGCAAGCAGCCATAACCGGCCAGTTTTACAGTGACAACCTGATGCGGACAGTTGCCAAGAAAGGCTCGATAAAGGGGCTGGCGGAAATACCGGAGTGGCTGCAAGAAGTTTTTGTTACTGCGCATGATATTTCAGCCGAATGGCATGTGAAAATGCAGGCAGCTTTTCAGAAATATACTGATAATGCTGTTTCCAAGACTGTTAATCTCAGCAGTCATGCCACCCGGGAAGATGTTCGGGATGTATTTAACATGGCTAATGAGACTGGCTGCAAAGGCGTAACCATTTACCGGGATGGCAGCCGGGATTCACAGGTGCTTAACATCGGCAAAGTTAATGTAAAAGAGACACCTGCTCCCCAAACTGAAGAAGCCAAATCTGCCTTTTTAGCGCCAAGACCCAGACCGGAAATCACAACCGGCTTCACGGAAAAAGTCAAAATTGGCTGCGGCACGATATTTATTACGGTAAATTATGACAAACACGGAATCTGCGAAGTCTTCACCAACACTGGCCGGGCAGGAGGATGCCCATCCCAGTCGGAAGCTACGGCAAGGCTGGTATCAATCTCCCTGCGCTCTGGCGTCGATGCCAATTCGATCATCGATCAGCTAAAAGGCATCCGCTGCCATTCGACAATCAGGCAAAAAGATTTAAAAGTATTATCCTGCCCTGACGCCATTGCCAAGGTTGTCGAAAAAGTAATGAAATTCCAAAACGGCGATAAAGTCGAAGCTGATGATGAGGGTAGTGTATCCAGCAACGGCTGCCCCGAATGCGGCAAGAAACTTGAATATGAAGGCGGCTGCGTAATTTGCAGGAATTGCGGGTATAGTAAGTGCGGCTAATAGAAGAAACTGGAGCTTGAAGTGAATAATAAATAAAGTAAGAGTTCAAGTGCTATTTGGACTCTTACTTTATAACAAACCTGCTGTAATGTTAGAGATACTCAACTGTTCTTCTGGTATAAGAATAGCTATGCCGTTGCCAAAATTTCGCATCAGAATCTAGCAAAAAAATGTTATACATAAAGGGCTTGACTCCGAAGAAAAAAGCGATTAAACTAATATTAAAATGAGAATATTCATTAAAGTCGCTTGCGTATAGTATCTGAGCAAAACTCAGACACAGAATAGACAAGCCTAGCTTTTTCTTAAGACACAGCAAATTGTTGCTGTGCTAGAGGGCTGGGCTTGTTATTTTTTAGGTAGGGACATTAAGCTGGAGAGGGAATAGGGCTAAAGAATATTTCGCAAGAAATGTCGAAATTTTTAATAAGTTACAGAGGATTTTGACTACTATAGATAGAATATTGCGACACAGAAGGTGCTAATTGTAATGCCTGCTCAAACTAAATAATAGGAGGGTAAATCTTGAAGGCGATACATCTTTTTTCCGGACATGGGCAACTCCCCGCCGGCACAGATTTATATGAGACAAGCCGCTATGCCACTATTGTCTTAACAGTCAATATCGAAACCGGAGAAGTTATAGACTGCGTTATCCCAAATTACTGCGAGATGCATCAGAGTTTTGTAGCAGATATCATTCGGGGTAAGTATTTGGATAGTGATAGTGTGTCTATAATTTCTGAACTTGAGGAAAGAGTCCATAGCTTATCGACACGAGCCTTAATCACGGCGTTTCAGCAGGCACATAATCGGTATATGGTATACAAGGGACATTCTGTCAGTCAGTATTCTGGAAACGGTAGAAGTGTCTTAGCCAGAGAAAAAAAATTACGAAAAGTGGCAGATTAGACTGAAAAAACAAAAAAATCAGTTGACTAAAAACAAAAAAATATTATAATAAATACAGTAAGTTAAAATAAATTCTATTTTACCGAGTCGCTTGATTATAGTAACGGAACAAAATTCCGATATTGAGTAAACAAGCCCAGCTCAGTTCGCGATTACTTAAGATCGTGTATTGTGCTGGGCTTTTTTGTTTGTTAAGCGCTTAGGCTAGACGAAAAGTTTGAATTCAACTACATATGCGATGCACGCGAGTCGCTTGATTATGGTAACGGAACAAAATTCCGATATTACAAAGTAAGCAAGCTAAGCTCAGATCACAGTCGTTTTAGATTGTGTATTGAGTTTGGCTTGCTTTTTCATTTCGCGGTGACATGAGGAGGAGTAAAGGTGAATTATATTCATATATTTTCCGGTAATGCCCAACTAGCCGAGGGGTCAGATATTCACGAGACATATAAGTACATTACTGTAGTAGCAAAGATTGATGTGCGAAACGGAGAAGTCGTCGACTGTGATGTCCCGGTTTTTTGTGAGGGAAGCAGTGCTTTTATAGCGGAAATTCTTATTGGTAAGAACATTGCGGAAGATTTGGATGAGGTTATTGATGAGATTGAAACCCGCATGCATTCATTATCAAAATGGGCGCTTATTACCGCTATTCAGACCATGCACAATCGCTATATCATGTACAAAAGAAATTGCTTGAAGAGTAGTAATTGCTCCTGAGCTGCTTTTTGGCACATGAGAAGTTGGTTAAATAATGGTTTGTGTCTGTTAGCGGTTTTGAGAATACAGCATTGTTGGTAAGGGGGTGAAATAGAGTGAAAGTTATCAAGGCTAATGAGGGAAATGTTTATGAAGCACAAAACCACTTTAACATGTGGGGCATTAGAAAGTTTGGTCCGTCAGATGGCTCTAAATCTGTAAATGTATCCATTTCGGAGTTTCTGCCAAATGGCGGCGCATCCATGACAGCTTCCAACAAAGAAAGGATTTATTGCGTTCTTCGGGGTTCGATTACTGTACATGATGAGAATGGACAAGCCCATGTACTTGATGCAGGAGATATGATTTACATTGCCCCGGGGGAAAAACGTGACATGGCAGTTAACGGCCTCGTCGCAGCCAGAGTTTTAGTCATTGTTACTGATTGTTAAACCCGGTTCACAGAGACAAAAGGAGACTACTATGAAAATTGAGGACCTTAAGAAAATCGCCGTATTAGGCACTGGGACAATGGGGCCTGGTATAGCGCAGAGCTATGCTATGGGTGGTTTTGAAGTAAATGTATATGACAAAAGCGAAAGCGCAATGGAAAAGGCCGAGATCATGCTGCAGGCCAATTTGGACACATTTGTGGAGGAAGGATTACTAACAGCCGACGAAGCGCGGCAAGTCGCGGGCCGGATATCTTACTGTAAAACTATATCTGAAGCAGTTGCCGGTGTGCAGTTCGTACAGGAGACTGTGAGTGAGAAACCGGAAATAAAAACAACGGTCTTTGCAGAACTGGACCAGCTGCTTCCTGATGATGTCATCATTGCATCAAATGCATCTGCACTGAATCCATTTACCTGTGTGCCGGAGCGGAGATTGCCGAATTTTACCACAGCACACTGGTATGCTCCTCCTCATATAATCCCGTTGGTTGAGGTAGCTAAAGGAGAAAGAACTTCTGAAGATGCAATGTCGGTAACCGTTGAACTGCTCCAGCGCTGTGGAAAGACTGCTGTCAGAATGGAGAAGTTTGTCCCAGGCTATATCATAAACAGAATTCAGATACTTCTTAATACTGAAGTCTTTTATTTACTGGATAACGGCATATGTACGCCGGAGCAAATAGATCTTGCGGTCAAAGCGAGTTTTATGCCTCGCGGCATGGTATTAGGACTTGTGCAACGGTATGATTTCACCGGCCTAGATATCAGTGCCAATAATATTGTAAACGCAAGCTATGTTATGCCTGAGACCAGCAAACGTCCCAAAGTCTTGTTTGACCATGTGGACAAAGGTGAGCTTGGTGTCAAGACCGGTAAGGGCTTTTTCGACTACAGCGGCCGTAGTGCTGCAGAGGTGTGCCAAAAACGTGATAGGATGCTACTCAAGGTATTTAAAGAAACAAAAAATCTTATCAACGAAAAAATCTAAATTGCTAAAAATAATTAGTACTCTTTGAACGGAGGCGAATTTGTGGATCCGACAATTGTTGGTATTATTGGGTCGGTTGCCATGATTGTATTTATCGTGCTTGGCGTACATATCGGCACGAGTATGGCGATAACTGGTTTCTTGGGAATGGTGGCGCTAACCAATCTAGATGCTGCCTGGGGTATTTTACAGACTACTCCTTACAGCAGTATGGCTAACTATGGCTTAAGCGTAATTGTGCTATTTGTATTAATGGGGCAGTTGGCTTATCATTCAGGACTTAGTTATGACATGTACCGGGCGGCTTACACCTGGCTTGGACATTTGCCAGGAGGATTGGCTATGTCGACCATTGTTGCCTGTACAGGAATTGGAGCTTTATGTGGTTCGACAACCGCCACTACGGCTACGATGGGGATTGTTGCATTGCCGGAAATGAAAAAGTTTGGTTATCAGGGCGGTTTTTCCGCTGCGACGGTAGCTTGTGCAGGGACTTTGGGCACCATGGTGCCGCCCAGCGTGCTGCTGATGTTATATGGTGTTATGTGTTCTTTGTCAATTGGAAAGCTGTTTTCTGCCGTTATTATTCCAGGTGTATCTTTGATGTTTGCCTATATAGTTGTAGCTTATATTATGATCAAACGGAGGCCGGAACTGGGGCCGCAGGGGCAGAAGTACAGCTGGAAAGAGCGTTTTGAAGCCCTTTATCATGTTAAAGATTTGCTGCTCCTGATAGTTATTGTTATTGGCGGGATGCTTGCAGGGCTCTTTACCGTCAATGAGGGAGGCGCCATGGGGGTATTTGGAGCGCTTATCGTTGCGGCTTTACGTCGAAAACTGAGTGTTGAAATGCTTAAAAAGGCACTCCTTGATGCCGGTAAAACTTCAGCCATGATTTTCATGATTATCATCGGCGCGATGATTTTTAATCAATTCCTAGCCGTATCTCGTTTGCCTGGTGAGATGGCATCCTTCTTCTCTGATTTGCCGGTTCACCGTAATCTGGTAATGGTTGGGATGATCATCGTTTATATTTTTCTCGGTGCAATCATGGATGAAATTGGAATGCTGCTGCTAACAATACCTATCTTTTACCCTGTTATTCAGGCGCTTCAGTTTAACCCATACTGGTTTGGCGTAATTCTGGTGCTTGTTATGGCATCAGGTATGATATGCCCGCCTGTAGGTATGAATTGTTTCATTATTGCTGGTGTAGATAAATCAATCAGCTTACAAACAATCTATAAGGGCGTTTGGCCCTACTGGTTTGCTCTTGTTGCAATGATGGTGTTAATGTTTATTATTCCAGAACTAGCTACATTCTTACCACAATTTCTCGAATAGGTCACTGACAAACGTCAGGACACTATAAAAAAATCAAGGGGGAAAAAAGAAATGAAGAAAAAGTGGAAGATTTTAACCGTGGGTTTACTGGTGTTGTCTTTAGCTATTAGTTTGCTGGCAGGATGCGGCAGTTCAAAAGATGCTGCGAGCGACGGTAAAAAGGTAACAAAGCTAAAATTTACGCACCATAACCCGCCGAATGCGTTTGTTTGTACGCAAGGTATGGAGCCATGGGCAAAAGAGATCGAAAAGAAAACTGGCGGTCAAGTCAAAATTGATATCTATCCGTCTTCAACGCTGGCTAAACCGCAGGATGCTTATGACTCAGTTATTAAGGGAACAGCAGATATTGCTTGGGGCTATATTACTTATTATCCGGGACGCTTCCCGCTGACAGAGGTATTGAATTTGCCTATGTTAGGAGTAAATAAGGCTACTATGGGCAGTAAAGTTATATGGGAATTGTTCCAAAAAACTCCGGCCATGCAAAAAGAATTTGCTGACGTAAAAGTGCTGATGCTCCACACGCATGACGGTGCGCCTGTAACCTCGCGCAAGCCAATTAATAACCTGGATGACATGGCCGGTAAAAAATTGCGTACAGCCGGAGGACCGTTAGTACCTTATCTCCAGTCGATTGGCGCATCTCCAATGGCAATGCCGGCTCCTGACACTTACCAGGCAACTGAAAAAGGCGTTATTGACGGAGCCGTTATGGCGTGGGAAGCAGTTGAAATGTTGAATTTACAGGAAGTCGCCAAAAATGCTGTTGATGCTAATGTTGCTTCAGGTACCTTTTTCTTAATAATGAATAAAAAGGCCTGGGACAGCCTGACACCAGAACAACAAAAAGTATTTGAAGAAGAAAGCGGCGACAAAGCCAGTCAGTTATTTGCTAAGGCATGGGACAACACTAAGACTTCGTCCACTAATAAATTTACTAAAGCCGGTGGAAAAATTTTAACTCCTGATGCAGCAGAATTAGCCCGCTGGAAGGAAAAGGCAAAGCCTGTCTGGGATAAATGGGCAAATGATCTAGAGGCAAAAGGGTTGCCCGGGAAAGCAGTGTTGGCTGACACCTTACAATTGATTGAAAAATATAAAGGACAATAGGCCGGATATGCTTTTGTGTAAAGGTTAGACTCTGTAATTTGAGGAGGTGTGAGCGGGTTGTTACTATTTAAAGAGTACGTCTATAAACTAAGCGCCAGTTTGAATCTAATTGGCCTTTCGCTGACATTAGTCATGGTTGCAACAGTGGTAGTGGATATCTTTGGGCGTGCTCTCTTTAATATACCGCTGCAAGGATCTTATGAATTAGTCGAGTGCATCATGGGTTTGGTTATTGTATTCGCCATTGGTTATACGCAGGTGCGTAATTCCCATATTAATGTACCCGGCGTAATCGAGCTGCTTCCGCAAAGCGGTCAGAGAACAGCGAATGCAGTTGTCAATTTGATTGGTTTTGTCACATATAGTTTGTTTGCTTGGCAGGCCTTTATCAAGGCAGGCACGGAAATCAAAGCTCAAACTGTATCAGCAGTGCTGGCAATTCCCAAATATCCTTTCTTGTATGCCTGTGCCTTTGGCTTTGGTGTTCTGGCGCTGGTTTATCTGGCGCAAGCTTTTGCACCAGATGAGGTGGAAGAAAGTGATGAAACGGAAATAGGTGTTTGAGCTTTACGCAGACAAGTGGTAGAGGAGTTGTTTATATGTTGGAGTTGTTTTCACTCAAAGGAAAAAACGCGATTGTTATTGGCGGTGCCGGCGGTATTGGCCAAGCGATCGCCCAAGGCTTGGCAGCAGCAGGCGCCACGGTAGGCATTGCCAGTAGAAGTGTTGAGTCTTTGCAAAGAGCAGTGCAGGAAATAAAGGAAGCCTGTCAGCTTGATGTCAGATATTACACGGTTGACGCAGCTAATGAAGAGAGTATTGCGGCGTTGGTCAAGGCTTCGGTTTTAGATATGGGTAAAGTTGATATATTAGTCAATGCTCAGGGTTTTAATAAAAAGTTCAACGCGGAAGAGTTCCCTGCAGATGTTTTCAGGCAGATGTTTGACGTAAATGTCACTGGCGTAATGCTGTGCTGTAAACATTTCGGCAAGCACATGATTAAGAACGGGTATGGCAAAATCGTTAACGTATCATCTGTTCGCGGCAGAATTGCCACCCGTCATCCAGGTAATGCAGGATATTGCGGCACCAAGGGCGCTTTGGACATGATTACCCGTCAGTTAGCGTCCGAGTTTGGCAAATACAACGTTACCGTTAATGCTATTGGGCCGACAGTTACGGAAACACCGATGATGACTGAGATTCTGAATAGCCGTGGACCAGATGCAAGAAAAGAAATGGCGGAGCAGTTGCCAATGAAACGAATGGCTCTGCCGTCTGATTGTGTAGGACCTGCTGTGTTCTTGTGTTCTGATGCATCAGGCTTTGTAACCGGCAATATCATTTATCCAGATGGTGGTCTTACAGCTATTGGTTAAACACTACTAAGGGAGATGCAGATATGGGATACGATAAAATTGTTACATCAACAGCATGGTCTCCTGGCCCTGGTTGTCACGGTGGATGTGGTGTGAAGCTATATGTTCAGGATGACAAGGTTGTACACGTAGAAGGTGATGAACAGCACCCCTTTAGCAATGGCCGCGCCTGTCCTCGCTTGTTGGCAATGACACAATATATGTATCACCCCGACCGTATTACCTACCCGCTTAAACGGGTAGGTGAACGGGGTGAAGGGAATTTTGAGCGGATTACCTGGGACGAAGCGTTGGATATTATTGAGGAAAAATTAAGCGGCATAAAAGAAGAATACGGTCCTGAGTCAGTGCTGTTTTGTCAGGGAACCGGACGGGATATTGGTGGGCCTATTTCTTTCTTGGCTTATTCTTATGGCAGTCCCAATTGGGTTCAATTAGGATTAGGCGGTCATTCGTGTTATACACCTCGGCTTGGCGCCATGATGGCAACACATGGTGACTATGCGGTTATGGATGCGGCTCAATTTTCGGAACAACGATATGATGACCCAGAGTATCAAGTGCCCAAGGTTATTATAATCTGGGGACAAAATCCAATGCCAGGTTGTCCGGATGGCTTTTTCGGCCACTGGGTTGTTGATTGCATGAAGCGGGGTTCAAAACTGATAGTTATTGATCCACGTTGGACCTGGTTCTCTTCCCGGGCAGAACAGTTTTTGCAAATCAGGCCTGGTACTGATGGCGCACTGGCATTAGGCTTTATTAATGTCATTATCGATGAAGAACTGTACGACAAGGAATTTGTTGAAAACTGGACAGAAGGCTTTGAAGAGCTGCGGCAGCGAGCAGCAGAATATCCACCCGAACGGGTTGCGGAAATCACCTGGATTCCGAAGGAAGATATCATTGCTGCTGCCCGGCTGTATGCGGGTGCTAAGCCGGCTGCTATTCATTGGGGTGTTCCAATCGATATGAATCCGGAAGGCTCAACCGTTGCTCAGGCTATCAGCCATTTATGGTGTTTAACCGGCAATTTGGAGGTACCGGGTGGTAATATCATTGCCCGGCCCTCGCATGGTGTAACTACGTATCCCTTCTCTACTCAAGAAATGCATGAACTCTATGGCGAAGATTTTGTAAAGCGTATGAATGAAAAACGGATCGGAGCCAAAGAGTATGCGATGGTCAGAAACTTCCGGGGCTGGGCGCAACCTGATGTAACGGTGCAACAGATGCTGAGCGGTAAACCTTACCCGATCAAAGCCTGCTGGATTCAAACCAGTAATATATTGGGGGGCCAAGCGGTTGATGTGAAACTGCATCACGAAGCGTTGAAAAAGATGGATTTTGTTGTAGTGGCTGATCTGTTCCACAATCCGACATCAATGGCTGTTGCAGACATCATTCTGCCTGTTGCCTCTTTTGCCGAAAAGGAAAGTTTCCGCTCCTGGTGGGCGCCGTTGCAGGTGATTTCACCGGCAGTCAAGGTCGGCGAATGCCGGTCAGATTGGGAAATTAATCTGGAGCTGGCCAAACGGTTTAATCCAGAACTCAAAAGACGTTATGAAACTGTTAAAGATCTTATTAATGACAGGATGAAAATCGCTGGGACAACCTATGAGCAATTGCAGAAAGATGGCGGTTGGGTAATGCCTGCTAGGAACAGTTCCACACGGCCTTACCGACGGCATGAAAAAGGGTTGCTGCGTCCTGATGGAAAGCCAGGTTTTCGGACACCGTCAGGCAAAGTTGAATTTTCCAGCCGAAGTTATGGCGAGTGGGGGCTTGATCCCTTACCCTACTTCAGTGAGCCGCCGGCAAGTGAAGTACGTACGCCGGAACAATTTGAAAAGTATCCGTTAATCATGGTGACAGGGCGTCGTTCATCCGTGTATTTCCACTCCGAACACCGAATGATTCCATGGCTGCGTGAGTGTGATCCTGACCCAGTTGTTGAAATCCACCCCAGTGTGGCTAACCCATTAGGGGTTGAGAATGGCGAATGGGTTTATATTGAGAATGATCAAGGGCGGATTAGACGCAAGGCAGTGGTGACACCGATTGTGCATCCCAAAGTAATTAGTGTACCTCATGGTTGGTGGCTGCCGGAGCAGTCCGGCAAAGAACCAAACTTGTTTGGTATCTGGGATATCAATTGTAATGTGCTGACGCCGACTGGTACTCAAAGCAAATCCGGCTATGGCGGCGGGGCTTATAAAACTACGCTGGTTAAGATTGTGAAGATCAGGGAAAGGCAGGAGCGCAATGGCTAGAAAAGGCTTACTGATTGACTATGAGTATTGTACCGGTTGTCATACATGCGAGGTGGCTTGTAAGCAAGAGCACCATTATCCGCCAGGCAAGTGGGGTATAAAAATAAATGAAGTGGTGCTGGAAACCTTTAATAAAGTAGAAATTGATTATCTCCCCTTTCCCACTGATCTTTGCGATCTTTGTCAGCATAGAACAGTAAATGGCGAGCTGCCTTCCTGCGTGAAACACTGTCAAGCGGCTTGTATGGCATATGGAGAGATTAGCGAATTAGCAAAACAAATGGAAGAAAAGCCCAAAACAGTATTGTTTGCTCCTAGATGAGGGCCTTAGCCTGAGTTATGAGCAGTGTGCTAGTGAATACATTGAGGAGGTATACAAAAATATGGCTGATCAGGAGCAAGTATTTTGTAATTTGACCAATGGTGGTCCGATTTCCGTCTATGTACGAGACGGAAAAATTGTCCGAGTCCGTCCTTTGCAAATCCCGGAAGCGGAGTATAAGCCTTGGGTGATTGAAGCTGGCGGCAAAAAGTACTCTCCGCCTAAAGCGGTGCGTTTATCGCCGCCGGCACATGCGGAAAGAAACCGGCTTGAATCAGAGAATCGAATTTTGTACCCATTGAAGCGGGTGGATTTTGACCCTAATGGTGAGCGGAATCCGCAAAACCGTGGTAAATCAGGGTATGTTCGCATTAGCTGGGAAGAGGCGCTTGGAATTGTGTCAAGTGAAATCAAGCGATTAACCGACACCTATGGCGGCTCGGCTATTACGGGGATGACATCATCCCACCATAACTGGGGCGTTGTCGGCTATAAAATGGGGCCGTTCTCGCGTTTTATGAATATGCTCAACTATACTCCGGTGCTTGACAATCCGGACAGCTGGGAAGGCTGGCACTGGGGCGCAACTCATATGTATGGTTTTCAGTGGCGTCTCGGCATGCCTGAACAATTTGATCTGTTGGAAGACGCACTGCAAAACACCGAAATGATCGTTTTTTGGTCTAACGACCCGGACACCACGCGCGGTACCTATAGCGGTCAAGAGTCGGCAATCTGGCGTGTATGGTTAAAGGAAAAGGGAATCAAAACAGTTTTTATTGATCCATTCTACAATTATACGGCCGCCGCTATGGATGGTACTTGGCTTCCACCAAGGCCGGGAACAGATACGGCACTGGCAATGGCTATTGCATATGTGTGGCTCACAGAAGGCACATATGATAAAGAATATATTGAAGAAAAAACCATAGGCTTTAATGAATTTAAGGACTATATCCTTGGTGCCGGTGATGATAGTATCGCCAAAAGTCCGGAATGGGCTGCTGCCGAATGCGGCATTGAGGCCCGTAAAATTGTTGCTTTAGCACGGGAGTGGGCATCTAAACGGACAAGCCTGAGCAGTGGTGCGCGCGGCGGAGAAGGCAGTGCCTGCCGGACTGCATACGGAACTGAATGGGCGCGGATGATGGTTGCGCTTCAAGCCATGCAAGGACTTGGCAAACCAGGAATTTCAATTTGGGGAACATCCATGGGAGCGCCTGCCGATAGTGATACCTGGTTCCCGGGCTATGCTGAACCGCGGGGGCAGATGGGCAAATCTGATGTAGCGAAAAATAAGCTATCGCTGCAAAACAAAACAAAGCAGCGGTTATTCCGCTTGACCCTGCCGGAAGCCATTTTGACAGGCAAAGAAGAATTCTGGGGTGATGGCTTCTGCGGTCAGAACCTGGAGCAGCAGTTTAAACAAAACATTTACCCGATGGAGGGGCATTCCACTGTCAAGATGTTCTATCGCTATGGTGGTTCCTTTATGGGCACCATGTCAGATACGAATAAATGGGTAAAAATGTACCAAAGCGATAAACTTGAATTTGTTATAAACCAAGACTGCTGGTATGGCAGTGAAGCTAAGTTTGCTGATATTATCCTGCCGGCTTGTACCAACCTGGAGCGTAATGATATAGGCGAATGGGCAGCCTGCGGCGGCTACACTACCAATGCGCATATCGGTAATAATTACCGGGTAATTGTCAGACAGCAAAAATGCGTAGAGCCTCTGGGCGAATCGAAATCAGACTATGAAATTTTCACCCTCCTGGCCGATAAGCTGGGGATGAAGGATTTGTATACCGAAGGAAATAACGAAGACGACTGGGCAAGACTGTTCTACGAGTCGTCCGATGTAGCTAAAACCCTCTCTTGGGACGAGTTCAACAAAAAAGGTTATCACCTCATTCCGGTTCCGGAAAATTATAAATCCAAACCAGGCTTACGCTGGTTTGCTGAAGGCCGGGACGTTGATACTGCAGATAGCGGCAACCCTAAACGCGGTACAGAAAAGGCTAAGGAATTGGGAACCTATTCCGGAAAAATTGAGTTTGCATCAGAGAGCCTGAGACAAAATATGCCGGATGACGAAGAGCGCCCAATTGTTCCACATTATATCCCGTCCTGGGAAGGGCATAGAAGTGAGGGGTATAAGAAATATCCACTGCAGATTATTTCCCCGCACCCACGCTTTTCTTTCCATACCGCTTATGATAATCACACGGCTTGGGTAAACGAGATTCCGCTGCACCGCGTAGAAAAAGACGGTTATCAATGGTGGCCGGTTCGCCTCAATCCGGCGGATGCCAAAGTTAGAAATGTTAAGGGCGGCGACATTGTGGAGCTGTATAATGACCGGGGCTCAGTGCTGTGTATTGCCGAAGTCACCGAACGTGTTCCTGCTGGCACACTGCACAGCTATGGCTGTTCGGCTAAATATGATCCGCTGGTGCCGGGTAAACCAGGTTCGACTGACAAAGCCGGCTGCGTAAACCTGTTGACGACTTCGCGGATGCTGTCAAAACATGCGCCGGGTATGACCCCGAATTCATGTCTTTGCGAATTAAGAAAGTGGGAGGGTTAAAAATGGCTAAATATCGTTTTGTTATTGATGTTGAAAAATGTACCGGCTGTCACTCTTGCTTTCTGGCCTGTAAGGATGAGTACATCGGAAACGACTACCTGCCGACTGCCGCAGCGCAGCCGGAAAAGGGGCATACCTGGATTAAACTGAACGAAACAGAGCAAGGCCAGGGAACAAAAATCAAAGTCGATTATATTCCAGTTATGTGTCAGCAGTGTGCGGATACTCCCTGTGCAGTTGCAGCACCTGCCGGGGCGGTATATAAGAGAGCTGACGGCATCGTCATTATTGATCCGGAGAAAGCCAAAGGCTGCAAAGCAATCGTTAACTCGTGTCCTTACCGCGCAGTGTATTGGAATGATGAGAAAAACTTGCCGCAAAAATGCACAATGTGTGCCCACATGCTAGATAACGGTGAAAAAACAACTCGCTGTGCTGAAGCTTGTCCTACCGGGGCATTGGTATTCGGTGATACAGAGGATAAGAACAGTGCTATTTCCAGGATTTTAGCGGAAAAAGCAGGCAGGGTTGAGGTGTTTAAGCCGGAGTTAGCTGTGGAAGCGACAACAAAATATATCAACTTACCGAAACCGTTTATAGCCGGTGAAGTACTGTTAGCCGACAGACCAGGCGAATGTTTGAAAGGCGCTAAAGTAACACTGACTGCTAAAGAGGACGATACTTTCCTGCTGGAAGTACAAACCGACGTTTTTGGTGATTTTGAGTTCAAAAACTTAGAAAGCAATAAGAACTACATCATAAAAGCTGAATATGAGGGCTATTATTTCACTGAACTCACTGTGCGGACATATGCCAGTCAAAATCTCGGCGAAATAGTCCTGAACCCTCGGTAAGCTAGTGATGTCAGCAGATATTTACTAGTATCTGGTAAAGCAGGATAGAGCCGCCCTAGGCCTTCATAATGTAGCGAATTGGAGAAGGGCGGCTTTACTGCTAAATTGGGTTTTCGCAAAGGCTTGGTAAATGGGGGATTTGAAATGGAAGAGGTAGTAATTGTGAGTGCTGTGCGAACAGCACTTGGAAAAATCGGCGGAACTTTGAAAAATGTACAACCGGAAGATTTAGCAACACTGGTGATGAAAGAATCAGTTCAGCGTGCGCAGATTAAGCCTGAAAACATAGATGAAGTTATCTTTGGACAGACCAAGCAAAGTGCAGATGCGGCAAATATAGCGCGCGTAGCAGCGTTGAGGGCCGGCATTCCCATTGAGGTTCCGGCTTTCACGGTAATGCGCCAGTGCGGGTCTGGGCTGCAAGCGGTGAATAATGCCGCCGAAGCCATTATGTGTGGCCGCGCGAATGTAATTGTGGCCGGTGGTACGGAAAGCATGAGTAATGCGCCGTATTATCTGCGCAATGCCCGGTATGGATATGGAGCAGGAAATGCCGTACTTGTTGATTCCAATACTGAGAGCCAGCCAGGCTCGCAGCCCCGGGAAGTATACGGTGAGCTGACAATGGGGTTAACCGCAGAAAACTTGGCTGTCAAATACGGAATCAGTCGTGAGGAACAGGATGAATTTGCGCTGATGAGTCAGCAGCGGGCGGCACAGGCAATTAGTCAAGGCCGTTTTCAGGACGAAATCGTGCCTGTTGTAATTCCACAGCGTAAAGGTGAGTCGATAGTGTTTGACACCGATGAATTTCCGCGCAAAACATCGCTTGAACACCTTGCTAAACTAAAACCAGTGTTTAAAGCCGGCGGAACGGTAACAGCCGGCAATTCTTCCGGTCGCAATGACGGTGCAGCAAGTTTGGTCATTATGTCGGCAAAAGAAGCGCAGAGGAACAACCTGAAACCGTTAGCCATTCTGCTGGGGCATGCGGCAGCCGGAGTATCGCCGGAGATCATGGGGATTGGCCCGGCACCTGCTATGCGCAGGGCGCTTAGGATGGCCGGCTTATCAATAAGCGATATTGGTCTGATTGAGCTGAATGAGGCATTTGCGGCACAGAGCCTGGCCGTAATTAAAGAGCTGGATTTAAACAAGGAAATTGTCAATGTCAACGGCGGTGCCATTGCCTTAGGTCATCCGTTAGGCTGCTCAGGCGCGAGGATTTTAACGACCTTGATTCACGAAATGAAAAAACGGCAAGTTCGGTATGGTGCAGCAACACTATGTATTGCCGGTGGGCAGGGAATTGCCAGCGTAGTTGAACTGGCATGACAACCGTATGAAAAACTGGACCATGTCAAATGTTGGGCGATGGCGTTTTGTAATTATCGGCTTTAATATGATGCTCGTATTGGGCTTTTTGGATTCCTGGTCAATTTTTGTATTACCCATAGAGGCGGAATTCGGCTGGCGGCGTGATCAGACAACACTGGCTTATAGTTTCGCGATGATCAGTTTTTCTCTTGGCATACTTCTGGGAGGGCCGCTGATTGATCGCCGGGGTCCTCGCTTGACAGCAACTGTGGCAGGAAGTCTGCTTTGTGTTGGCCTATTTGCTGCCGCGTTTACCAGTCAACTGCTTCACTTATATTTCGCCTATGGACTGGTATGTGGTTTGTCTATCGGTTTACTGTATAACTGCATTATTGCCACTGTTGTCAGATGGTTTCCTGACAAACCGGGTTTGGTCACCGGTCTGCTTATGGTGGGAACAGGGGCTGGCAGTGTGGCTCTGGGGATATGGGTGGCGCCATTGTTTGACATTATCAGCTGGCGGGTTGTATTGCAGCTGCTGGGGGCTAGTGCCATGCTGCTTATTGTTGGTGCCGGTCAGTTGCTGCGCGATCCGGGCAGCTCCCCCGTTACACAGCAGGTTAGCGGCAAAACGGTTGGGCAAAAGCATGATTATCAATGGCAGGAAGTTATCCGTATGCCCGCCTTTTGGGGCATCTGGTTTTGGCATTTGTTTATTATTGCTGGTGGACAGTCTGCGCTAGGACATATTGTTCCCTATGGTGTTGAGCAGGGAGTACAAGCGAAGCAGGCGGCGCTGGCAATGGGAGTACTGGCGGTAAGTAATGCTTGTGGACGGGTTGTGTTTGGCTATCTGGCCGATCAAGCCGGCCGAAAATTTGCTATGATTTTGGCCGGGGCAACAATGACCATTGCCATGGTCAGTCTTGCCGTTAGTGTGAGTTATCTAGGCTTAGTGGGATTGCTGGTTTCCGCAATCTTAATCGGCTTTGGCTATGGCGGGACAATACCACAGGTCTCGGCGGTTGTAGGCGATTTTTTTGGCACCAAACATTTCGGAGTCAACTTTGGGCTTGCTTCCACCGGCATTGCTGTTGCAGCAATTATTGGCCCGTATCTGAGTGGGTGTATCAAATCGTTTGCTGGCGATTATGAACGTAGTTTTTACTTGCTGGCAGTGCTGGCGTTAGTCAGCAGCATAATGCCGCTGTATATTCATAATCCACAAGTCGGGCCTGTGACAAAAATTATAAGTGATAAAGGTGCGGAAGTTTAGGGATAGGAAACTGCAGATTGCTGGAGGTAAAGATGAATAAGGTTACCACTGTTGAAAAGGCGATGGAGGGTATTAAGGATTCGACCACCATAATGATTGGCGGGTTCCTGGGAGTTGGCACTCCCGAAGAATTCATCAATGCCTTGGTAAAAAAGAATGTTAGGAATCTGACTATTATTGCCAATGATACGGCTTTTCCCGATAAGGGTATTGGCAAGCTGGTTGTTAACAAGCAAGTAAAAAAAATAATTGTGTCCCATATTGGAACAAATCCTGAAACAGGTCGTCAGATGAATAGCAAAGAGATGGAGGTTGAACTGGTTCCGCAGGGAACTCTTGCAGAGCGTATCCGGGCCGGTGGAGCCGGTCTTGGTGGGGTATTGACGCCAACTGGCATCGGAACCGTTGTTGCCAAAGGCAAGCAAACGCTTGTTATTGATGAGCGCGAATATCTTCTGGAAAAACCGCTAAAAGCAGATTTTGCTTTGCTTAAAGCCTATAGGGCGGATGAAAAAGGCAATTTGGTATTCCGCCGTTCGGCACGAAATTTTAACCCGTTACTTGCGACAGCCGCCGACACTGTAATTGCACAAGTGGAGCAACTCGTTCCTACCGGGAATATTGATCCGGATGCAGTCGTTGTTCCGGGAATCTTTGTTGACTATATTGTGCAAGGGTGAGGGGAGGAAGAGTTTGATGGATAATCGCACGTTGATTGCAAAACGCGTTGCCCAGGAATTTAAAGATGGCGATGTTGTCAATTTAGGCATTGGCATACCAACCTTAGTTGCTGATTATATTTCGCCTGATATGGATGTAATCTTGCATTCAGAAAATGGCTTTGTTGGTCTGGGACCGGCGGACGGGGCAGAAGATCCGGATTTGACTAATGCTGGCGCCAGTCCTGTCACCTGCAAGTCAGGCAGTGCGATGTTTGACAGTGCCTTGTCATTTGCCATTGTACGGGGAGGGCATCTTGATGCAACTGTATTAGGAGCATTGGAAGTAGACCAAAAGGGTAATCTGGCCAACTGGATGGTGCCGGGTAAAATGGTTCCTGGAATGGGTGGTGCTATGGATTTGGTTGTTGGCGCTAGAAAAGTCATCATAGCCATGGAGCATGCCGGTAAAGATGGCTCACCAAAAATTGTCAAAGAATGTTCGCTGCCTTTGACGGCACGCGGAGAAGTTGACCTAATTGTAACAAATTTGGCAGTTTTCGCCGTCAAGCCTGAGGGGCTCATACTTACTGAACTGGCTCCTGGTGTTGACTTGGAGACCGTCAGGACATTTACCAGTGCAGACTATATTGTTTCACCGCAAGTTATGACTATGAATGTATAAAAAAGGATGAGTTGTTTTTAACGACTTAATGTAAAGGAAAGGGCGATATATTTATGGCAAAAAAATTGATTATTACGGCTGCTCTCTGCGGCGCAGGTACAACCAAGGCACAGACCCAACATGTACCCATCACCCCGGAGGAAATTGCGGCTGATGCTGTTGCGTGTGCGAAAGCCGGTGCAGCAGTAATACATATTCATGTGCGTGATGAAAATGGTAAAAACACTATGGAGACCGAAAAGTTTGTTGAAGTGGTAGGCAAGGTACGCAAGGCGCTCGCCGATGAAAATCTCGACACCATATTGAACCTGACTACCTCCGGCAGTGCCTTTTCTGAAGAGCTGCGCTTAGCCCACTTGCCAGTGCTGAAGCCGGAAATGTGTTCCTATGATCCCGGTTCTATGAATTGGGCAAATAGCTATGTATTTCTAAATACTCCGGCATTTTTAGAAAAATTAGGCACAAAGTGCCAAGAACTTGAAATCAAACCCGAAATTGAAATTTTCGATGCCGGTATGATCGGTAATGTTGAGTATTACCTGAAAAAGGGTTTTCTCAAGGCGCCGCTTCATTGCCAATTTGTGCTTGATGTACCGGGCGGCATGCCGGGCAATCTGGAAACACTGGCTTATCTGCTGCCGAAACTTCCCGCTGGCTCCACCTGGTCGGTTACCGGTATCGGCAAGGCTCATGTACCGATGATGCTGGCAGGCTTGGCAGCAGGCTGCGACGGACTACGAGTTGGTTTAGAGGATAATGTCTTTTGGGAAAAAGGGGTCTATGCAACTAATGAGCAGTTGGTTGAACGTGCAGTTGCATATGGCAAAATGGCAGGAAGAGAAATTGCTACAGCGCAAGAGGCGAGACAAATTCTCGGCTTAAAGAAACATCAATAAATTTTCACTTTATATATTAGGTAAAGGAGAGAGTATTATGTCGTATGTTACTGATCCCTATACAGGACTGCAATTTGTTGAACTAAGCCACAAATGGGGGCATGGCGTCCCCTCATATCCCGGACAGGCAGATGTCAAGATGTCGCGTGCTGTCAAGCATTCACAACATGGTGTTCTGGCGTGGAAAATTAATACAGTTATGCACACCGGCACACATATGAATGCACCTCTGCACATGATTCAGCGGGGAGCAGATTTGGCTGAGATTCCGGAAGATCGTTTTTTCGGAAATGGCGTTGTCCTGAGTATCCCTAAAAAGAGCTATGAAGTGATTACTGCGGCAGACCTGGAAGCGGCAGCACCGGCAGTGCAGCAAGGAGATATTGTAGTTATCGTCACCGGCTGGCATCATAAATATGCTGATTCGCTGGAGTATTTTGGAGAATGCCCGGGTTTGAGTAAAGATGCAGCCGAATGGCTGGTAAAAAAGCAATGTAAAATGGTTGCTGTAGATACCCAACAGATTGATCACCCACTGGCTACGTCACTTGGACCGCACCGCGGTGGCCCGACAATGCGGCGTCTGGCTGGCGATTATCAGACTGCTACCGGGTTAGATCATAAAAGAGAGCACGGTGAATGGAATATTGCCCATAAAACATTATTGGCCGCAGGTATTCCGACAATTGAACAAGTAGGTGGCGATGTTGACGTATTACTTGGCAAACGAGCCACATTTGTTGCAACCCCTTGGAAATTCAAACGCGGTGATGCCTGCCCGGTTCGGTTTGTGGCAATGGTTGACCCAGCCGGCATGTGCCGTTTAGATTCAGGAAAAGAATAACAGACAAAGTGAGGAGTGCGTAACATGAGCTTGCAAATCTATAATCTCAGCCATACTTTTGAACAATTTATGCCAGAATGGCCGTCAAGTCCGGGCGTAAATGTGACTATTGATAAGTTTCATGCGAAAGATGGTATTTACCAGGTTAATTGGGAAGGCATCATGCACCGTTGCACACATATGGATGCACCGCTGCATGTAACTGAGAATACACCGGATATTACCGGGTATCCGTTATGGCAGCTATGTGGAACAGGGGTGGCTGTATCAATTCCTAAAGAAAAATGGGGCATTATTACACCGGAAGATCTGGAAAATGCAACGCCAAAGATTCAGGAAGGCGATATCGTTATGATAAATACCGGGTTTCATCGCAAATGGGCAGACTGTGACGATTATTTCGCCTATGGCTGCGGCATCAGCGGTGCCGGCGCGCAATGGCTTGTTGATAAAAAGGTTAAATTAGTCGGTTACGGCCATCAGGCCAATGACCATCCGATGGCAACAAAATTAGTTGACCATGGTCTTGGACCAACCCAGCCACATTTAATTGAGGAATGGAAAAAAGAATATGGCCGGGATCCAAAGGTAGACTTCCCGCTCTGGGAGGATGCGCACAAAAATCTGATGGTTGGCGGCGGCATTCCAGGCATAGAAAATGTTGGCGGAGATTTGGACAAGGTGACTGGCAAAAGATGTTTCTTTATGGCCTTTCCTTGGCGTTTTGTGGGTGGCGAAGGCTGTATAGTACGTATTTTGGCAATTGTTGATCCTGAGCAGCAATTCCGTTTCGAAGCTGGAAAATAAACATAATATGCCCAGTGCGGCTATCGCACTGGGCATATTGCAATTGATGTAAAGGAGCGTAATCCCATGCAAACCCTCAATGTAAAACAGTTAATTGATGAAGGGGCTTTAACAAGATTCCATATCCGGGTTTTTCTGTGCTGTATCATATCACTCACTTTTGAAGGTTATGATCTTGTTGCATTTGGCGCAACAATTCCGCTGCTGTTATCTGAGTGGAACATGTCGCCGGCTTATGCTGGTGTTATTGCTAGTTATGGATTTGGGGCAGCGGTTATTGGTGCGATTATCGGTGGTGCACTTGGTGATAAATGGGGGAGAAAAAATACCATTATTACCTCGGTAATCATTTTCTCCTTAGGAACACTTGCATGCGCTTTGTCTAAAGACCCAACCACCTTTGCTTTTTTTCGGACTTTGACGGGAATCGGCATGGGAATGACACTCCAAAACGAAGTGGGGCTGGTTTCTGAGTACTTTCCTAATAAATATCGGCAGACAGCGGTTGCCGGTGTTGCAACCGGCATGCAATTAGGCGGAATTATGTCGGCGTTTGCGGCGATGTGGCTGATGATACCTTATGGCTGGCCGTCAGTATATTACCTTGGGGCTTTGCCGATCCTGCTTGTTCCCGTCTTGCTTAAATATATGCCTGAAGCACCGTGGCTGCTTGTTGCTAAAAAGCGGCAGACGGACCTCGAAGCGGTATTGAAGAAGCTACGTCCAGATGTGAAGGTAACACCAGAGGACACTTTCGAGTATCCCAAGGCCTTTGATAAGTCTTCACTAGCAAAGGTTTTTGCAGATAATCGCGCTTTGAGTGCGATCTTATTTTGGATTGTATATTTTATGAACATCTTTGTCATTTGGGGAACAAACACATGGATTCCCAAGCTAATGATGGATGCTGGACATGGTTTAGGAGCCAGCTTATGGATTTACATGAGTATGTATCTAGGGGCACTTGTTGCTAGCCCGATTTTTGGTCAGTTTGCCGATCGCTTTGGAGCAAAGAAGGTTTCTGTTTTTGCATATTTTATTGGCTTTATCAGCATTCTGCAATTAAGCATGCCTATGGATATAGCTGCGACAATGGCTGTGGTTGCGATCGCCGGAGCCTGCAATGCGGGGGCACAGAATTTGACTCATGCTTATGTGGCGCAGTTTTTTTCGCCAAATGTTAAATCGACAATGATGGGCTGGGGGTTATCGATCGGCCGCATCGGTGGACTGCTTGGACCAGTCGTCGGCGGAGTCTTGCTGTCAATGAAGGTCTCCTTATTTCAGAGTTTTCTCGCGTTCGCAACGCCGTGTTTATGCTCTGCTTTGGCCATTTACTTTGTTCAAGATCAATATAGTTATATGAATGAAACCGAAGCGCAAGTAGAATTGGCAGCAGAACCTACTGTAAATAAAGGTTTATAGCGAAAAACGTCTGCGATTGGGGGAAGGCGATGAAAAAAGGAGATTGTTTATGGTTGGCAGCGTTAATCACTGTGAGCACTTTGTTGTTCTTGCCGGAATTTCACCAAGCATTTCTTGTACTTACCAAGAACCATCCATATCTAATGGGGTTTATAAAATTCTCGTTGCTTGCGACTATGGGCGAAATGCTTGCTTTACGGATTGAGAAGAAAACTTGGTCTCAACCACCTATACTTCCTGCCCGCATTGTGATTTGGGGCTTAATTGGCATAATGATCGTACTGATGTTTGAACTATACATGAGCGGGGTACATGGCGTTGCTGCTAAAGGGCTTTTGTGGACAGGCCAAGGAGCAACAAGAGAGTTTTGGTTTGCATTTTATGTCTCTGTAACCATGAATTTGACGTTTGCGCCGATTTTTATGGCTGTTCACCGCGTTTTGGATACCTATTTGGACGTGATTGCAAACTCAATAGAGACTTGGCCGCGGTTTGCATTAAGTGATTTACTAAATCGCATCAACTGGCAAGTATTTATCATTTTTATTGCTAAGACAGTGATTTTCTTTTGGATACCTGCACATACACTTACTTTTTTACTGCCGCCGGAATATCGGGTTGTAGTCGCAGCATATCTGTCTATTGTTTTAGGGGCAATTTTAGCATATGGCAAAAGATGATATAGGTAGTTGCACCGCAAAGGCAAAAAATAGATTTAAGTGAGAGGTGTATCTTGTGAAGAGTATCAGAGCTAAGCTTGCTATAATCGTGATTGCATTATTCATAGTTTCCCTCTGCGGATTAAGTGGGCTGAATTACTGGCAAGCCCGCAATATACTGGTTGGAGAGTTGGAAACCGAGTTAGCATTGCAAACTCAAAGCTATAGTAAGGAATTTGCAGCCTGGATTAAATATTCGCAAACAGAAGTTGCAACAATTAGTCGGTCACCCATTTTAAGAAGCAGTAATAACGCGACAATCGTGCCCTATATTGCTGCTGAAGTAAAGAATAACAGCTTGTATGAAACGATGCTTTGGATTGACGCTACAGGAAAATCGGTTAATGCCGATGGTGTTGTTCGCAATGACAGTGAACGTGATTATTTTAAGCAAGCTATGACTGGTAAAACAGTTGTTTCAGGCCCGAACGTTTCCAAGGGTACGGGAAAACCGATTATATCTATCGCTGTACCTGTACGTGAAAATAATCATGTGATTGGAGTTCTAGCCGGCATTGTCACCGTTGAAAAACTTGAAGAATTGGTACTCGGTATCAAATCAGGTGATAGTGGATATGCCTTTGTTGTTAGAGGAGACGGTCTCACGCTAATACATCCAGACAAAGATAAAGCAGGAAAAGAGAATATCATTACAGCCAGCGCTAATGCACCTGACTTTGCGACAATGGCAAATAAGATGGTATTGGGCGAGCGTGGCTTTGGTGTATACAGCGATAAAGGGATCACAAAATATCTGGCCTATGAACCTATTGCGGGAACTAACTGGTCACTGGGTATTAACATTCCCGTGCATGAAGCGACAGCGCGCCTTAGTGTATTTGCCTGGACCTCGCTTGTCACAATCAGCATTGTCTTAATTGTAGCTATCGGTATCATATTTATGATAGCGAGTTTTTTGGTAAAACCATTGCGGGAATTAACAGGTGCAGCTCAAGCTATTGCTGACGGAGACCTTAGGCTGCAGCGACTATCTGTTAATTCCCAAGATGAAGTAGGGCGGCTGGCTCGCTCCTTCGAAACGATGATCGAAAACTTGCGTAGTCTTGTTAAACGTATCGGCACATCATCAGAGACTCTCTCTGTTTCAACAGATGAATTAGCTAATAACTTTGACAACTCTGCCCAAGCAGTCACTCAGGTCGCAGTTGCCATATCCGATGCGACGCAAGGCCTTGAACGCCAGGTAAGAGCCATTAGCGCTGCTATGAAGAAAGGCGAAGAAATTGCCACCGCAGCCAGCAAAGATGTTACAAAAATGAAAACGGCAACAGATAGTGCTGATAATGCGGTAGTGGCTGTAGAAACCGGTATTACAGCTGTAACTTCTGCTGTCGATCAAATGTACCAAATTCGCCAAGTGGTTGATAATTCGGCAACAGTAATAACCGAGCTTGGTAGTCAGTCGAACGCGATTGGCCAAATTGTCGAAACGATTTCCAATATTGCTGGACAAACTAATTTATTGGCACTTAATGCGGCAATAGAAGCTGCGCGGGCCGGGGAACAAGGGCGCGGCTTTGCCGTTGTTGCCGAAGAAGTACGAAAGCTTGCTGAGCAGTCGCAAGAGGCGGCAAAAAAAATTGCGACATTAATTAGCGATATTCAAGATAAAACAAATCATGCAGTTAAGGCAATGCAAGACGGGACACAAGAAGTCCTTCGGGGCGAAAAAGTTGTCACGCAAGCCGGAAAAGCGTTTGATGATGTTAGTTCCCATATTAAAGCAGTTGCGGGCATAGCTCGAGAAACGGTTGTGGCACTGGAACAAACAGCAGCTGACGGACTGAAGCTTAGCTCAGTTTTGCAAGAAGCGGAACAAATCAGCCGTGAAATTTTAAATCAAACAGAAACTATGTCTGCTGCGATCGAGGAACAATCGGCTGCGATGGAGGAAGTTGCCTCTTCCGGCCAAGAACTGGCAGGCTTGGCAGACGGACTGAAAGTAGAAATAGCTAGGTTTAAATGCTAACAAGCAGTGTGGTTAGTGATATTTAAGGAGCGAAAGGGGTTATATTATGAGAGATGTTGTTATTGTTAGTGCAGTTAGAACGGCTGTAGGAAGTTTCAATGGGGCATTGGCTTCATTTTCTGCTGTTGAATTGGGTGCGAGTGTTATCCGAGAGGCGGTGGCGCGAGCTGGTATTAAACCGGGAGCAGTGGATGACCTGGCTTTTGGCCATGTTTTGCAAGCTGGACAAGGACAGAATACAGCCCGACAGGCGGCCCTTGTGGCAGAATTGCCTACTGAAACCCCTGCGTTTACTATTAACAAAGTATGTGGTTCTGGTTTAAAGAGTGTCAATTTAGCTGCTCAGGCAATTCGCGCTGGCGATGCCGATATTATTGTTGCAGGCGGTATGGAAAGCATGACAAATGCTGCCTATGTTCTAGATGGAAAAACGCGCTGGGGTATGCGGATGGGGCATGGTGCCATTACAGACACCATGATTAACGATGGGCTGTGGTGTGCATTTAATAACTATCACATGGGGATTACTGCAGAAAATGTTGCGGACAAGTATGGTATATCCCGCGAAGAGCAGGATATGGTAGCTTATGAGTCGCAGATGAAAGCTGTGGCAGCTATTGGCCGGGGTGATTTCAAGAAAGAAATATTGCCAATAACAATTAAAACGAAAAAAAGCGAAATAGTGTTTGATACAGATGAATTTCCAAAGGAACAAACTACACTGGCCGGTTTGAACGCTTTACGGCCAGCTTTTAAAAAGGATGGTACGGTAACTGCGGGTAATGCATCCGGAATTAATGATGGTGCAGCAGCATTAGTTATCATGTCCTCCGATAAAGCCAAGGAACTTGGGGTAAAACCATTGGCTCGTATCCGGTCCTACGCCGCTGGGGGAGTCGATCCTAAGCTTATGGGAATGGGCCCTGTGCCTGCTACTCAAAAAGCATTAGCTAAAGCTGGCCTGACAGTAAATGACCTAGATTTAATAGAAGCTAATGAGGCTTTTGCTGCGCAATTTCTGGCGGTTAGCCAGCAATTGGGATTTGTGAAGGAAAAAGTTAATGTTAACGGTGGGGCAATAGCTTTAGGGCATCCTATTGGTGCCAGCGGGGCGCGAATTTTGGTCACGTTGCTGCATGCTTTGGAAACTCGTCAAGCTAAGCTCGGGTTGGCGACACTTTGCATCGGCGGCGGTCAGGGTGTTGCCACGATTGTTGAGCGGCTATAACACTACTTAGTTATAATAGACTTTAACTTAATAATAAATATTTTAAACACAAGTTAGATTGTTGTTTGGCTTGTATTGCCCCTTTTAACCGTGCTCATTCCAATTTTTCCTGGGATGGTACGGTTAGGGGGCATTTTTTTGCAAAGGATTTGCCGGGTTATTGGGGAATATATTATTTCTGAACTCTTATTTGAAGGGGCGAGACTTGTTAATGGGTGACCAAATACAAACTAATGCAGCAGCTTCTAAGAAAACATGGTGTCGGTGGTTTGTTTTATTACTGGTTGCTTTAGTCTATTGTCTTAGTTTTATGGATCGTGTAAATATAGGGGTGGTATTACCTGTACTTAGAAGTGAATATTCGCTTACTAATGCTCAAGCAGGACAACTGGCCAGTATGTATTTTGTCGGATATATAATCGCAGTAGTGCCTGCTGGATTCTTAATCAGTAAATATGGTTCGCGTAGTATTACCCTTTTTGGAATCATAGGATTTTCGCTGTGTACCTTTTTGATTGGAACGGCAACTTCGGCTAATCAAATTCTTTGGTACCGAGTAGGTTTAGGTAGCGCAGAAGCGCCGATTCCGCCAGGTGGAGCAACAATAATCAAGTCCTGGTTTCCGAACCGTGAGCAGGCTACAGCATCGGGGATCTTTATGGGCGCAAGTACACTGGGAATGATTTTAGCGCCTCCGGTGGCTGTTTGGATACTGGTCAACTATAATTGGAATTATGTATTTTATTTTTTTGCTATTCCCGGGTTTATTATATCTGTACTGTGGAGGTTGTTGATACGAAATCAGCCTGAACAAATGATTCTATGCAACTTGGCTGAGCAGCAGTATATAAAATCAGGGCAAAACGCATCTGAAGGTTCAAGTGATTTTTTTCAAGAAAAGGATAATGTTTATATTCGATTTGTCGATAAGTTTCTTTCGCAAAAATCAATAAAGTTATATGAAACACTGATTGACTTATTACAGTCACGGGACTTTTGGGGATTAATTGGCGGTTTCTGCTTTATGGGATTCGTATCAGTTGGCATAGTAATGTGGATTCCGGCTTATCTAGTGGATGTTAAAGCCATGCAATTAAGTGATATAGGATGGCTTGCTGCGGCGCAAGCTATCGGGGGCCTTGTTGGTTGTGTTGTAGGTGGTATGGTCTCAGATAATGTTCTTAATAAACGCCGCAAACCCAATATGTTGTTCACGCCAATTTCAGTACCTGTTATATTGATGTTGCTAATAGATGGAGCTGATAATACAATTGTTCTAGGTATCGAACTAATTTTACTCGGCTTTTTTCTCTATATTGCATGGTCCTGCTATTTCGCATATTTGATGCAAATTGCAGGAACCAAGATCTATCCAATTGCTTCTGCTATAATGATTGGATTTATTAGTATTTCCGGGTTCTTTTCACCAATAGTCTGTGGATATTTACTAGATGTTTATAAAAGCTATGATAATGTATTTTATTTCTGGATGCTTTCTTCATTTATGAGTTTGCTAAGCATAAGCATGATTACTGAGATGGTAGGAGAAAAGCGTGAAGAGAACAATGCTTAGCCATAACCATTGAGAAGAAATGAGATAGCCATTTTACGTATATTTTTTACAAAACTATTGAAAAAGTCAAAATTATCTATTATAATAAATTCATAAATTAATATCTGTACTTGAGTAGCTTGAGTATGGTATCAGAATAAAGTTTTGGTACATAGTAAGCAAGCCTAGCTCCTTAGAAAACAACAATTTATGTTGTTTTCTACGAGCTAGGCTTTTTTATTTGAATTTAATAAATTGCACTCCGAGCAGCATAAACCTAAAGTCAACAAGGTTAGGCAGCCTGAACTCAGGTTCACAGGGTAGTGAAAGAAATTTCCCTACCTCCACTTTTGGAAAGGAGGCACTTCAAGTTTAGACAAACTTTTTTTGTGCGCTTCTACATAAGTTTGTCTTTTTTGTTACCTTCAATTTAATGCAAAGGATGATCTTGTGTGTTTGACAATTTTGCGAGAAACATCGAATATTTACGCGTTTCTGTTACAAACAAATGCAATCTTCGCTGTAAATACTGTATGCCGGAAGAAGGCATAGCCGATATAGGTCACGAGAATATTCTATCAATCGAAGAAATAGGACGACTGGTGAGGATAGGTGCCCGATTGGGAATTCGTAAAGTTAGGTTAACCGGCGGCGAACCGCTAGTTCGCAAAAATATAGCCACCCTAATTGCAGATATTGCTGCCATTCCCAAAATCTCAGATATATCCATAACAACAAACGGAATGCTTTTTGCTGATATGGCGGAAGACTTAAAAAAGGCTGGTTTAAAAAGAGTCAACTTCAGTTTAGATAGCCTCGACCCGGACCGGTTTAAGTATATTACGAGTCGCGGAATTTTAAAGAATGTAATTCGTTCGATATCAAAAGCCATGGAACTGGACATGGGACCGGTCAAGATCAATATGGTCGTCATGAAGGGGGCTAATGATCATGAGATATTGGACTTTGTTGAGTTAGCCAAAAAAATGCCGCTTAATGTTCGGTTTATTGAATTTATGCCTGTAGGAGACTTGCCTTTTTATAAGACAGACCGTGTGGTAACAGTACATGATATCAGAAAGATTATTGAACAAAAGTACGAGCTGACTAAAAATGTAACAATTCAAGGGAATGGCCCTGCGAAATCATATCAAATTCGTGGTGGGCTTGGCACCATAGGGTTTATAAGTGCTATGAGCGATCATTTTTGCGGTGAATGCAACCGAATTCGTATGACGGCAGATGGCAAACTGCGAAGTTGTTTGTTTAGTAATAACGAGCTAAATATGAAGCTGGCTCTTAAAAATAATGCTAGTGATGATAAAATTGCAGAAATATTTACTAAAGCCATTAAGGAAAAGCCTAATCGGCATCATATGAATGAAGGCTGGGGTGCAGACAATAAACGCAAGATGTACCAAATAGGAGGCTAATATGGAGTTTACACATTTTAATAATGCGGGGTACGCTCGCATGGTAGACGTTAGTGAAAAAAATGATACAGTGCGCGTTGCAACGGCGCAGGCGGTAGTTCATATGCAGCCATCCACCTTGGCGGCTATAAAAGGTGGTGGCGTTAAAAAAGGGGACGTACTTGGCGTTGCCCAGGTTGCAGGAGTTATGGCAGCAAAACAGACTTCCAATATTATCCCGATGTGTCACCCGCTTATGCTGACCTCGATTGACATTGCTTTTGAAACTGACGAAGCAGACTCGCGTATAGTTATTTGCTGCCAGGTTAAGACGACAGGAAAGACCGGAGTGGAGATGGAGGCAATTAACGGTGTAAGTATTGCGGCTATGACAATCTATGATATGAGCAAGGCTATTGATCGGTGGATGACAATCACTGACATAATGCTTCTTGAAAAATCGGGTGGAAAAAACGGTTCTGTCAAACGGCTAGAAGCGCAATTAGATTAAATAATAACGGGGGATAGAGATGACAAAAGTACTTGCGGTCAATATCAGTGAAAAAAAGGGAGAACCCAAACAGACAATTGCGAAGGGGTATTTTGAAGTCAATAACGGCCTGCAGGGAGACGCTCACGCCGCCAATTGGCATAGACAGGTTAGTCTGCTTGGTAATGAAAGTGTGGAGAAAATTAGGATGATGGGCATTGAGGACCTGGAAGCAGGCAGTTTTGCAGAGAATCTTACAACAGAAGGCATAACTTTATACGAACTTCCGATCGGTACCAAGCTGATGATTGGTGAAACACTGATGGAAGTTACACAGATTGGTAAAGAGTGTCATATGGGTTGTGCGATTCGGCAAAAAACCGGTGACTGCGTGATGCCAAGAGAAGGGATATTTGCAAAAGTATTGACACCAGGGTGGATTATTCCGGGTGATTCAATTGAGATTGTTAATTAAAATTGAGGTAAGTATTTAACCTTGAGAGGGGCCGGAGTATATGCAAATAGTTAGAGTTGAAGAATCTGTAGGCAATGTGCTATGCCATGACATAACAAAAATTGTACCTGGTGAATTTAAAGGCCAAGCCTTCAAAAAGGGTCACGTCGTCAGTCGAGAAGACATACCAGAGCTATTAAAACTAGGGAAAGAGCATGTATACGTTTGGGAGATTAAAGATGGATTTGTTCATGAGAATGAAGCCGGTGTAAGGATAGCTAACGCTATTCATGGTTCAGGTATCAGATTAACCGAACCAAGGGAAGGCAAAGTAAATCTAGTAGCGGAACATGACGGTTTGCTTACCGTAAATGAATTGTTTTTGACCCAGATCAACATGATCGAAGAAGTTATTGTTGCCACCCGAAATAATAAACGTCCGGTAAAAAAAGGCGATATTGTAGCAGGTGTTCGGGTAATACCGTTAATTATTGATGAAGAAAAACTAAAATTAGTAGATGAAATAGGTAAAAGAGTTAAGATTGCCAACGTCATCCCTTTCCGATCACGCAAGGTTGGTATTATAACGACAGGTAGTGAAGTATATCATGGCCGTATTCAAGATAAGTTTGGACCAGTTGTCAAAGAAAAGGTTACAGAATTTGGCTGTAAGGTAGTTGAGCACATCATTGTCCCTGATGATGCTGATAAAATAGCACAGGCGGTAGACAACCTGCTGGCTAAAGGGGCTGAATTAATATTGACAACAGGTGGGATGTCAGTCGATCCTGATGATGTAACTCCCAATGGCATCAAAAAAGCCGGGGCGCAAATTGTTACCTATGGAGCGCCTGTATTACCTGGGGCAATGATGCTGGTTGCTTATTTAGGAAAAGTTCCTGTGCTGGGGCTGCCGGGGTGTGTGATGTATCATAAAACGACGATATTTGACCTTGTGTTACCGCTTGTTATGACAGATCAAGAGGTTACACGTCCCATGATTGTAAAGCTTGGAATGGGTGGATTGTGTCTAGAATGTGAGGTTTGTCAGTATCCCGCTTGTTCTTTCGGTACTGGTGCGTAAAGGTGAGGCAGGAGGTAGAAAAGTGAAGACAGGTATTTCGTTAGAAGAAGCCCAGACGATGCTGCTGGATTTGGTTGGGCCGGTCAAAGAATGCCGAGTACCGCTAGATCAAGCTGGCGGCAAGGTATTATGTCAGGATATATGGTCAGATATTGATTTGCCGCCTTTCGATAAATCGCCTTTAGACGGTTATGCCTTGCGAGCAAAAGATACCGTAGCAGCTAACCTGACGCAGCCTACAAATTTGGAAGTTATTGAAGAAGTGCGGGCTGGGTACACAGCTTGTAAAGAAGTAGCCCCTGGCACCGCAATCAAAGTTTTGACTGGAGCTCCAATACCTACTGGCGCTGATGTTGTAATTAAATTCGAAGATGTGGATAGGGATGGTAATAAGCTTAAAGTTTTCTCTCCCCTTAAAGCTGGCAGCAATATTATTCGTGCCGGTGAGGATGTAAATCAGGGAGAGATTATTGCGAAAAGAGGAACCATGCTTAATCCGCCGCTCGTAGGGTTGCTGGCTTCGATTGGCGTAGATTTAGTACCGGTATTTGGAAAAGTAAAAGTAGCTATTCTTAGTACTGGTGATGAACTGCTTGATCCATCCGAGAAACTGAGCTCCGGTAAGATCTATAACTCCAATTTACACAGCATAAGTGCGTATTGTTCTCGACTAGGGACAGAACCAATCCCGATGGGAATTGCCCCTGATGAAGAAGCGGCAATTGTGGAATGCATCTCGAGAGCTTTCGTGGATGCAGACTTGGTAATTACTACTGGGGGCGTTTCGGTAGGTGATTTTGACATTGTACCAATGGCGATAAATAAAGTAGGTGCCGAAGTTCTGTTTTGGAAACTCGATATGAAGCCTGGTTCGCCATTAATTGCCGGCAGACTTAATAATAAAATTGTAATTGGCCTTTCGGGAAACCCTGCTGCTGCTTTAATTACCTTTGAACTGGTTGTTGTTCCTTTAATCAAAAAAATGATAGGTTTTGCGAGGCAATTACCACCTAGGATTTCGGCAACTTTAGCGGATGACTTTAATAAGCCGAGTGGACAACGAAGATTTTTAAGGGCCGAGCTTCAACATTTTAAGGATAGTAATTATGTAAAACTTACAGGTGAACAAAGTAACGGTGTATTGAAATCGATGATTGAATGTAATGCATTAATTGACGTACCAGCCGGAAGTGGACCACTGCTTGCCGGACAAGAGGTAATAGCTATACTAATTCAAAGCTAGTGAATACGACTATATACACAAATTGCAATAAAGGAGGGAGTTTGTGGGGATAAGCGGTATAATTTTGGCGGGGGGACATAGTTCGCGAATGGGGCGAGATAAAACACTGCTAATATATAACAACGAGACTCTCATACAGCGAACAGTAAGAAAACTCCAGCCTGTTGTTGATGAGATAATAATTGCAAGCAATAATATGGCCAAATATAACATGCCTGGAATTACTGAGGTACCTGACATGTATCAGGAAATGGGACCGCTTGGCGGCATGCATGCCGGTCTTAAAGCTTGCACATATAAATATGCATTTGTAGTATCGTGTGATATGCCGCTCTTCTCGCAAGAGCTGGCTATGTATCTGCTGGAACATAGGCAGGGTTATGATGTAATAATTCCAGAAATCCATAACCGTCTAGAACCGCTTTGTGCTGTGTACTCAACAGAGTGTGTCAAACCAATTGAAAGGTGTTTGCAAGCTGGTATAAGTAAGGTAATCGATTTTTATCCTGAGGTAAACGTCAATAGGATAGATGAAACTAAATTATGCCTCATAGGAAATCCGGAAGAAATGTTTTGTAACCTTAATACTCCGCAAGACCTATGTAATCTCGTAAAGATTCAAGGGACAGCGCATTAAGCAGCATATGATTTGATTAATCTCCTGCTGACCTGAAAAATCAGCAGGAGATTAAATTAGTCATACGTTAAGCAAAAAACGGAGGAGTAAGGAGGAAATAAAACAATGTCAAATCTAAAAAAAGATGAAGTACTTCGAATTACCAGGAACTACGAACAAGTTTTAGAAATTATCAATAAGTATGGTAAAGCCAAAGAACAGCTATTATCGATTTTCCTAGACATTCAGGCGGCTTCAGGAGAAAACTTTGTGGCTGAAGAATGGGCAGAGGTCGTTGCTCGTGAACTTGAGTTGCCAATCACTCAGGTTCATGATGTTCTAACCTTTTATGCCATGTTCAGTATCAAATCACGTGGTAAATATGTCATTGAAATCTGCAAGAGCACACCCTGTCATGTTTCCAAAGCCGATGCAACTGTAAAAATGTTTGAAGATGAACTCGGAATAAAACTTGGAGAGAGCACTTCGGACAATCTCTTTACCTTATTACACACTAGCTGTGTGGGAGCCTGTGATATCGGACCTGTAGCCAAAATTGGTGACGAAATCTATGGAAACCTCACAGCGGTGAAGGTAGCCGAGATTATTACTAGTTACCGGAGGGGATTCGCATGTCAAAAGTAAACAAACTTATCTCCAACAATTGTGGAAAAATATGTCCGGAATCAGTGGAAGACTACGTGAAAGCTGGCGGCTACGAAGGACTTAAAAAAGCTTTTACACTTAAACCGGAAGAGGTTATTAGTGAAATAAAAAAAGCAAAACTTTTAGGGCGTGGTGGTGCGGCTTACCCTGCCGGTTCTAAATGGGAGCAACTGCTGGAAATTCCTGAATCCCCTAAATACATTGTTATTAATGCCGACGAAGGTGAACCGGGTACTTTTAAGGACAAGCTGTTGTTGGGGAAAGATCCTTTACGCGTAATTGAAGGCATGACTATTGCGGGTTATGTTTTCGATTCTCATGACGGCTATATATACATTCGCGGCGAGTACCGGGCTATTCAAAAGGTATTTCAGCAAGCCATTGATAACGCCGTAAAGCAAGGATGTCTTGGGAAAAATATACTGGGAACAGGTTTTGAATTTAATATTCATATTATGACTGGTGCGGGGGCTTATGTATGTGGTGAAAACTCAGCTCTTTTAAATTCAATTGAAGGTAAAGCCGGCAGGCCGCGCATTAAACCCCCTCACTTGGCTGAAGTGGGCTTATTCTTAATGCCTACTTTGGTAAACAACGTTGAAACCATTGCGACAATTCCCGCCATTGTCCTTGAAGGCGGCGATAAATATCTCAGCTATGGAACCAAAGACAGCGGCGGCACAAAGTTAATCTGCCTGTCGGGTAATGTAGTAAATCGTGGCGTATACGAAATTCCCTTTGGTGTAAGTCTGAAAGAATGTATCTATGACCCTGAGCTGGGCGGCGGCATCCCTAATGGAAAGAAACTAAAGTTCTTCCACCTGGGCGGACAATCTGGACCCATAGGAGCTCCGGCTCAGCTCGATACCGAATACTGCTATAAAGCCCTAAGAAATGCGGGCTTATCTGTCGGTTCAGGCGCCATTGTAGTTATGGATGAAGATGTTTGTGTAATTGATTACCTCAAAGGTGTAACCGAGTTCTTCATTCATGAATCCTGTGGTAAGTGTACACCTTGCCGGGAAGGTAACAAACAAATTTACGCAATGCTTTGCAAACTATCTGCTGGTGAAGCAACACAGGAAGATATGCAGATATTACGACGATTGATTGACACCATGACCAATGCATCCTTCTGTGGGTTAGGTCAGGCAGCAACTATTGCCTTAAATACCTGCTGGAAATCGTTCCGGGCAGAATTTGAGAGCCATCTTAACAAACAGTGTCCAGCGCAAGTTTGCCTACTAAACAAGGAAGAGGTGAACTGCTAATGGGTCATCATGCTTTGGATCCTAACAAAATAGTTAACGTTACAATTGACGGCATTCCTGTTTCTTGCCCGGAAACAACACTGATTTTGGAGGCTGCCAAAATGGCGGGCATTGATATCCCGGTGCTTTGTTATCATCCTGACTTAAAGGTACGAGCTACCTGTCGTATTTGCATTGTTGCAGTGAAGGGACAGAAAAAATTCAAAACTGCCTGCAGTAATGAAGTATGGGATGGTGCTGAAATCATCACTAATAGCCCGGCGGTTCAGCAAGCGAGAAAAGATATCTTAGAGCTTATCTTAGCTGAACACCCGCAAGAGTGTCTTAAATGCGTCAGAAACACTAACTGCGAACTGCAAAAACTTGCTAAGGACTTTAGGTTTGATAAACCGCTGTTTGAAAACCAGCCTAAAAAGCTCCCTGTAGACGATTCTAACGATGTAATTGTCCGCGACATGTCAAAGTGTGTGAAATGTGGACGCTGTGTAGAAGTGTGCCAAAATGTTCAAACAGTTGGCGCTATCAACACTGCTCACCGTTCAATTGAATATAATATAACCACGGCATTTGACAGAAGTCTGCAAGATGCTAACTGTGTTTATTGTGGTCAGTGCATTTCGGTTTGCCCTGTTGGTGCTCTTTATGAAAAAGATGAAACCGATAAAGTATGGCAGGCTCTTGCTGACGCTGATAAGCATGCAGTTGTGCAAGTGGCGCCGGCTGTACGCGTTGCCTTAGGTGAAGAATTCGGCTTAGGATCAGGCAGTGTAGCTACTGGTAAAATAGTTGCGGCGCTTCGCTGGTTAGGCTTTGATAGGGTATTTGATACGGATTTTGCCGCTGATGTTACTATTATGGAAGAAGGCAGTGAATTATTAGAAAGAATGGGTAAAGGCGGGGTACTTCCGCTCATAACATCCTGCAGTCCAGGCTGGATTAATTTCATAGAAACGTTCTATCCTGAACTGCTGCCTAATGTATCTAGCTGTAAATCTCCACAACAAATGTTTGGTGCATTAGCTAAGACCTACTATTCGCAAAAAAGCGGTATAGATCCAAGCAAGATTTTTTCGGTTTCTATTATGCCATGCACAGCTAAGAAATATGAAAGCGCACGCCCGGAAATGAATAGCAGCGGTTATCGTGACGTAGACGTAGTGCTTACTACTCGCGAGCTCGCCCGTATGATTAAACAATCCGGTTTTGATTTTAACAAGCTGGCCGACGAAGAATTTGATGCACCTATGGGCGCGTCAACAGGTGCAGCAGTTATATTTGGCACATCCGGGGGCGTAATGGAAGCTGCTCTTCGTACAGTGTGCGAATTTGTTACCGGGAAAGTATTAGATAATGTTGAATTCGAAGGTGTGCGTGGCATGAGCGGTATAAAAGAAGCCGAAGTTGATCTTGAAGGTACAAAGATAAAAATAGCCATTGCTAACGGCCTTAAGAATGCTCGCAAAATACTTGATAATATTAAAACGGGTAAATGCGAATATAAATTTGTTGAAATCATGTGTTGTCCTGGTGGCTGCATTGGTGGTGGTGGCCAACCGTGGGGTACTACAAAAACAACGAAAGAAGCAAGGCTGGCAGGACTTTATCGGGCAGACCGCGATTTGCCTATTCGCCAGTCGCATAAAAATCCTGCAGTTACTGAACTGTATGAGACTTTCCTGGGGAAACCGCTTGGTCATAAATCCCATGAATTGCTGCATACTCACTATTGTCCACGTGGTAAAAAGTAAGGTTTAGTATGAAAACAAAGTGGAATTAAGCATTACCTTAACTACTCCGGTTCATTTCGCGACAAGCAATTTGAACCGGAGTAATTTTTTTGTATCGTCTTTTGTAGAATTTTCTTGCATTTGTGCACACGCTATGTAATAATATTATTGTAGAAATAAATTGGATTAATCCATTAATCCAATTTGGTAGGGATGATGAACTGTGATTATTCAAAAAGTTGGCGTGCCGATCTATCTTCAAGTAAAGGCCTACATTTTGGACACAATAAAAAAAGGCGTTTACAAAAGCGGCGATAAGCTGCCTACCGAGCGTCAATTATCTGAGAAGCTGGGTATAAGCCGTAATACGGTCAGTGCCGCTTATAAGGAATTGCTGCTTGAAGGCGTTTTGGAGGCGAGTCAAGGGAGAGGGACCTTTGTTCGCGAGCAGACAAGTGATGTAACAACTGCCGGGGCTGATATTGCTGGCAGCCGCTTGGAACGGGCGCTGAAGATTATTGATGCGGCGATGGTGCAGGTGGTGGAACTTGGTTTTACTGTTGATCAGTTTGCTAACATTACTGCTATCAGGGCCAAGGAGCGGGAACTAGAAACCCGGCAGCGCAGAGTGGCTGTTGTGGAATGTACGCTCGAGTATGTAGAACGGTTTATTGAGCAGCTGGGACAAGTGGCTAATGCCCGCTTTGAACCGGTGGCGCTGGCAGAACTGCAAGCAGGTACTGTAAAGGCTGAGTTTCTTCAGGCCTGCGATTTTGTTGTGACAACAATGGAACATCAGGCGGAAGTTGCTGAGTTCCTTGGTGTGAGTGACAAACTATTGGCTGTAGCCACTACGCCCAATCTTGAAGCCGTTATCAAAGTGGCGCGTCTGCCGGTTGGCAGTGAAGTGCCTGTGGTTGCTAAAACTAAGGATTTTGTCAACGCTTTGGAACGCCTGCTTGCCAAAATCGGCTGTAACGGTATTTCACTGGTGCCTTGCATTGGGGAAGATCGTGAACACGTGCGGCAATGTGTGGCCAATCATGCAGTTGTTATAACTGCCGAGTCTTTGCAGAATGTCGTCCGCCAGGTAGCGAATGAAACACAGGATATCATCGCCTTTTATTACGAGATCGATAAAGGATCTCTGCAGCAGGTTGCTAGCAGGTTGGTAGCAAAAACTGATAAAGCAAAGGAGTAGTGAAAATGTCGGATAAGGTAAAGGTTATACTAGGCGTAATTGGTGCGGATTGCCATGCTGTCGGCAATAAAATTCTCAATCATGCCATTACGGCAGCCGGTTATGAAGTAGTTAATCTAGGGGTATTGGTGCCGCAGGAAGAGTTTGTAAATGCAGCTATTGAAACAGATGCTAAAGCAATCTTGGTTGCCTCGCTATATGGTCATGGTGAAATTGACTGCCGTGGACTGAGAGACCGTTGCCGTGAAGCCGGAATCGAAGATATTCTGCTCTATGTAGGTGGTAACCTGGTTGTAGGAAAAACAGATTTTAAAGAAGTTGAACAAAAGTTCCTTGCCATGGGATATAATCGGGTGTACGAGCCAGGCACACTGCCTGACCAAGTGATTGAAGACATGAAAAAGGACTTAAAATAAAAGGGGTCTTATGCTGTGAATAACATTTTGCTTATTGATTTTGGCAGTACTTATACCAAAATTACGGCAGTAGATGTTAAAGAGGAAAAGGTATTAGGCACAGCCAGAGGCATTACAACAGTTGAAACCGATATTATGGATGGTCTGAATCAGGCACTGGCCGCCTTGTTTGCTAAAACAGGCAAGCTAGAATTCAGTAAAGTGCTGGGTTGCTCGAGTGCTGCCGGGGGCCTCAAAATGATAGCTGTCGGTTTAGTGCCGGAGATGACTGCCGAAGCTGCCAAGCGGGCGGCATTAGGTGCCGGTGCTAAGGTGCTTAAGGTGTTCAGCCACGAGTTGAGTGAATATGAGATTGAAGAAATTGAAGAACTAAAGCCGGATATTATTCTGCTTGCCGGCGGTACTGACGGTGGCAATCAGAAGGTTATTGTGCATAATGCCGGTCTGCTTGCCGGACTGAAGCTGGACGTACCGGTAGTGGTGGCTGGCAACAAATCGGTTACCCCCAAGGTTGTTAAAATCTTGTCGGAAAAAATTAGTGAAGTACGGCCAACTGAAAATGTTATGCCAAAGCTGGATGAGCTAAATATCGAACCTGCCCGTATGGTGATTCGCGATATCTTTTTGAAGCGGATAACTGAGGCCAAAGGTTTGAACCGCGCTAATAAAATGGTGGACCGGCTGGTTATGCCAACGCCGGCGGCTGTCCTCAAAGCCTCTGAACTATTGAGTCAAGGTGGAGGCGGAGAGCAAGGGCTCGGTGATCTGATGGTGATGGATATTGGTGGGGCTACCACTGATGTATATTCAATCGCTAAAGGCGATCCTACTGCCAGTGGTGTGACGCTCAAAGGTTTGCCTGAACCGTTTGGCAAACGCACGGTCGAAGGTGACCTGGGTATGCGTTATAGTGCCGGGGCGCTCTTAAAGGCGGCCGGTGTTGAAATAATTGCCGGCTATGCCGGAAGTTCGCCGGAAGAAGTAACTGCCTATGTTGCCAAAGTGGAAGCTGATATTGATCACCTGCCGCAAAACGAGACTGAAGAGAGTATTGAGATTGCTATGGGTAAGGCTTGTGTGCGGCTGAGTGCAGATCGGCATGTCGGTCATCTGGAAATTTATTTTACGCCGTTTGGGACAAGTCATGTTCAGACAGGCAAAGATTTGACCAAAGTTACTACTGTGATTGGGACTGGCGGGGTTATCGTCAACCACGACAAACCGGAAGAAATACTGAAAGGTATTATGTTTGACGAAAATAATCCCCAGATACTCAAGCCCCAGCAGCCTAAGTTCTTCGTTGACCACGAATATATCATGGCCTCTATGGGCTTGCTGGGAGAAGAATACCCGGCAGTTGCTGTGCGCATGATGAAGAAATACATTGCAAATAAAGATTAGAGGAGGCTTACGCCAAATGGAACTTAAGAATAAAAAGTGGACACATGACGAGTTTAATGCCATCCGCCAAGAGATTTTGACTCAATGGCCGACCGGCAAAGAGGTAAATTTTGAAGAAGCAATAAAATATCATGAAAATATTCCCGCCAAGCGTCATTTTGCCAAGCGCCTTGTTAAAGCTAAGAAAAACGGTGAAACATTGACTCAGCCGCGCGCCGGCGTTGCGCTTATTGACGAGCATATTAACCTACTCAACTACCTGAAAAATGAAGGCGAAGCTGATTTGTTGCCAAGCACCATTGACAGCTACACCCGCCAGAACCAATACAAAGAAGCGCAAGTTGGCATTGAAGAAAGCCTTAAAGCCGGCCGTTCACTCTTAAATGGCTTTCCGGCTGTTAACCATGGGGTTGCCGGTGTGCGTCGTGTTGTTGAAAGTGTAGATGCACCGCTGCAGGTTCGTCATGGTACTCCTGATGCCCGTCTGTTAGGCGAAATCACAATTGCTGCCGGTTACACTTCCTACGAGGGTGGCGGTATTTCCTACAACATTCCTTACGCCAAAAGCGTTTCGTTAGAAAGAACCATTTATGACTGGCAGTATTGCGACCGCATGATTGGACTCTATGCCGAACATGGTATTGAGATCAACCGCGAGCCGTTCGGACCTCTGACCGGTACACTGGTTCCGCCTAGTGTTTCTCATTCAGTTGCTATTATCGAAGGTATCTTGGCAGCAGAACAAGGTGTTAAGAATATTACGTTAGGTTATGGCCAGTGCGGTAACCTCATCCAGGATATTGCCGCTATTAAAGCCCTTGAACAGCTTGCTGAAGAATACATGACTAAACACGGTTATAGCGATTGTGTACTTACTACTGTGTTCCATCAATGGATGGGCGGTTTCCCGCAGGATGAAGCCAAAGCTTTTGGCGTAATTTCCTGGGGCGCAGCAGCAGCGGTATTAGCTAAAGCAACTAAAGTTATTGTTAAGACCCCGCATGAAGCACTGGGAATTCCGACAAAAGAAGCTAATGCCCAGGGTCTGAGAACCACCAAACAAATGATTAACATGCTCAAAGACCAAGCTTTCCCAATTACGGTTGAGCTGCAGGCTGAAATTGATATCATTAAAGCTGAAACCCGCTGCATCCTTGACAAAGTGTTGGAACTCGGCAACGGTGACTACGCGATTGGTGCTGTACGTGCTTTTGAAGCCGGCGTAATTGACGTACCGTTCGCTCCAAGCAAATTCAGTTTGAACAAGATCCTGCCGGCCCGCGACAATCATGGTGCTGTTCGTCTGTTCGATGTTGGTAATCTGCCGTTTACTTCGGATATTATCGCTTTCCACCAAGACAAAATTGCGGAGCGTGCTAAAGCTGAAGGCCGTGCACCAAGCTTCCAAATGGTTATTGACGATATTTATGCGATTTCTAAAGGCAACCTGGTAGGTCGTCCGCGCTAGAAATTAGTAGATAAAGGGAGAGATTTTATAATGAAAATTCTTGACGTAGTTTGTTCAAAAGGACGTACAGGTTTTTATTTTGACGATCAACGGGCGATTAAAGCCGGTGCCGGCCATGATGGCTTTACCTATATTGGTCAACCCATTACCGAAGGTTTCAAAGCCGTGCGTCAAGCCGGTGAAGCCGTATCAGTTATGATTATCCTGGAAGACGGCCAGATTGCCTACGGTGATTGTGCTGCTGTTCAGTACAGCGGTGCAGGCGGACGTGATCCCTTATTCTTGGCTGAAGACTTCATTCCGGTTATTGAAAAGATGATTAAGCCGCGCCTGGTTGGCCGCGAACTGAATTCCTTCAAACAACTGGCTGAGGAAATTGACAATCTTAATGATCAAAACGGCAAACGCATTCATACTGCCCTGCGCTATGGCGTTACCCAGGCTATTCTTGACGCTGTTGCTAAAGGCAAAAAGCAGCTGATGTGTGAAGTTATTGCTGACGAATATAATACAAAAGTAAGCGATAAAGAAATTGCTATCTTTACCCAGTCAGGTGATGACAGGTATAATAATGTTGACAAAATGATTATCAAGCATGCCGAGGTATTACCGCACGGCCTTATCAATAATGTTAAGGAAAAACTTGGCCAAAATGGCGAACTGCTCTTAGAATATGTTGGCTGGTTGCGTGACCGTGTTGCCAAACTTAAAACCACAGCTGATTATGCGCCTGTGCTGCATATTGACGTATATGGCACTATTGGCCTCGCTTTCAATAACGATGTTGATCGGATGGTAGAATATTTTCGTCAGCTCGAAAAAGCGGCTGCGCCACTGAAGCTTCGCATTGAAGGTCCTGTAGATGTAGAAGAACGTGAAAAACAAATAGAAGTGCTTGCGGAAATCACTTCCCGCCTTCACAAAGAAAATATCAAAGTGGAGATTGTAGCTGATGAATGGTGCAATACTTTCGAAGATATTAAGGATTTTGCCGATAAAGGCGCTGGCGACATGCTGCAAATCAAAACTCCTGATCTTGGCGGTATTAATAATATTATCGAAGCCGTACTGTATTGTAAGAAAAAAGGTGTGGGTGCTTACCAAGGCGGTACCTGCAATGAAACTAACCGTTCGGCTGAAGTTTGCGTGCATGTGGCAATGGCTACCCAGCCTGTGCAAATGCTGGCTAAACCCGGTATGGGCGTAGACGAAGGCTATATGATTGTATTTAATGAAATGCAGCGCATTCTGGCAGTAAGAAAGGCGCGCAAGTAATGTAAATTTAGGGGGTACTTATTGGATGAAGTCCACCGCTATGCTGGGTCTTGGCGACCAGCTCATGTATTCCAGTTATTTTGCGCCACGTGGGCGCAACCGGATGTATATTTTGGGACAGCAACTGAGTGAACGTTATCTCTCGCCGCTTGACCGTCTTATCGGTATCATTGGCGATGCCGGTGCTGGCAAGTCTTCCTTGGTAAAAGGGATGTTCCCGGGACTGGAGCTTACCAATGATGATGACGGGGTTAATATCCGGCCATTGCCGCTCCTTAAAAATATTGATAGAGGCTTTTTTTCTAGCCATACCTATCATGTAGACATCCGGTTTGAACTGGCGTTCACGCAAATACATGTCCTGGCAGAAGCTGTCCAGCAAGCGTTAGCCCATGATAAACGGGTTATTGTGGAACATTTTGATTTGTTATACCCTATGCTCAAAACCAACGCCGATGTGCTTATCGGCGTTGGTGGCGAGGTTATTGTTGTCCGGCCTACCGTGTTTGGGCCTGTGCCCCAGGAAATTCGCGATGTTGTTGTTAAAACGTTACAATACCGGAAGATGGCTCACACGGCAGAAGATATCACCAACCACATTTTAGTTAACGACTATGGCGCAATCCTGGAATTTAGCCATCGTGATGTTCATCACGGCTTTGTACTTGAATACCCGATGGAATTGTCGGCAGAATTGCCAGAAGTGGAGCGCAAGGTTAAGCGGCTAATAGACGAAGGGATTAACGTCAGTTATTGCGATGAAAGGCATATCAAAATTGGCGATATCGACTGGAAATGTTCGGGACCTAGAACCCATGTACGTAATACTGATGAAATAGAAAACTTCCGTCTGATGCCGGAATATAAATTTGATCCCAAGACCCGGACCTACCTGATTATTGGACTTGTTGGTCCTTCGTCTGATACCCTTGACGGGTTCATGTTATTGAACACTGTCAATCTTTAGAGACTGGAATCAGTCTTGTTTTTCCCTAACAGAAAGTATAACTTTCTTAAGAACAGGATAAGGGCAACATCGACTTGCGCCTCGCTAAAAGCTCGGCGCAAGCCGTGTTTTCTTTATTAAGGAGGCTGCCATGAATGAGTTAAAGACGGCGCAAGCCGGCACTCTTGAATCAAACGATATTATGATAACACTGACACCAGGTGCTGAGGGCAGCGGTGTGGTTATTGAACTGGAAAGCATAGTACTAGCTCAGTACGGACAGGCGATCAGAAAAACCATCGCTAATGTCGCCAACGAGCAGAATGTTACCGATATATATATTAAAGCCGTAGACCGGGGTGCGCTTGACTGCACCATTCAGGCGCGCGTTTTGGCTGCGCTCAGCCGGGCAGGCGTCATTCTTCAAAAGGAGTTGATATAATGGATTTGCGCCGAACTATGCTTTTCATGCCTGGTAACAATCCCGGCATGCTGCAAAACGGTGGAGTATTCGGGGCTGATGCCATTATTCTCGACTTGGAAGATGCCGTTGCCCCAAAGGAAAAAGACGCTGCCCGTTTGTTGGTAGCCCAGTCTTTGAAAACCGTTGACTATGGAACAAGTGAAAAAATCGTAAGGATTAATCCGCTAGACACCTTTGCGCGTAAGGATATTGAAGATATTGTGCCTTGCAAACCTGATGCGCTATTAGTGCCTAAGGTGGAAAGCCCTGAAGATATCCAGGAAGTAGCTCGTCTGGTAGCGGCAGCGGAAAAATCGGGACAAGCTCCGGTAAAACTGATTGCCCTGTTGGAAACGCCTTGCGGCATTGCCGAAGCATACCGGATTGCCAAAGCAGACAAGCGGGTAGTAGCCTTGGCTTTTGGTGCCGAGGATTATACCGCATCCTTAGGTGCCAAACGCACCAAAGAAGGCACAGAGATCTTCAGTGCCCGGACAATAGTGGTGAACAGTGCTGCCGCTGCCGGGATTCAATCCATTGATACACCTTTTACTGATGTAAATGACCGCGAAGGTCTCATTGCAGACACCCAGCTCGCCAAACAGCTTGGTTTTAAAGGCAAACTGTCCATTAACCCGCGGCAGATTGATGAGATTCACAATGTATTTAATCCGACCGAGCAGGATATTAACTGGGCTGGGCGGGTCATTAAAGCTATCCGCAAAGCAGAAGCCGAAGGCTCAGGGGTTGCTTCACTTGACGGTAAGATGGTGGACGCGCCCATTGTTGCCAGAGCCGAGCGCATATTGTTTTTGGCTCGACTGCTGGGGCTGGCAGAGGAGGTCGTACTATGAATCAAGTAACTAATGCTATTGGTCGTGACTTGCCGGTATCGATTGAAGGATATGGCCAGGTACGGCCTTTTGTCGGTGCTTTTGCCACTGCGCCTGATATGCTTCGTCAGGCACCTAAGGTTAAACGAATTTTGCCTGGTGAACAAAAACTGGTTAATGATATCGAGACAGTATTTAAAAAGATTCCAGTTACTGACGGCATGACACTTTCTTTTCATCACCATTTGCGCAATGGTGATGGTGTTGTCAATATGGTACTCGCAGTTGCTGCTAAACTGGGTGTTAAGAATCTCACAGTAGCCTTAAGCTCAGTATTTCCTGTGCATGCACCAATCGTGGAGCATGTTAAAAACGGTGTTGTAACAGGACTTGATACCAACTATATGTCTGGTTCGGTAGCCCAAGCTGTTTCGCAAGGCGTGTTTCCGCGGCCTGTTGTCCTGAGGACTCATGGCGGTCGTGCGCGGGCAATCGAGTGCGGCCAACTGAAAATTGACGTAGCCTTCATTGCTGCGCCTGCGGCTGATGACTATGGCAATCTCAATGGCGTGGAAGGCCCGGCAGCCTGCGGCTCGCTTGGCTATGCCATTCCTGATGCGCAGTATGCCGACCATGTTGTGGCCGTTACCGATCATCTGGTGCCATATCCGTTGTCCCCTATATCTATCCCTCAAACACGTGTTGACTATGTTGTTAAAGTAGACTGCATTGGCGACCCTAAAGGTATTGTTTCAGGCACAACCAAAATCACCCGCGATCCTGTTGGTCTTAAGATTGCCGAAACAACTGCCAAGGTAATTAAAGCCGCCGGCATGATTAAAGACGAGTTTTCCTTCCAGACCGGAGCAGGTGGTGCATCTCTTGCAGCTGCCTATTATGTCCGTCAGATGATGGAAGAGGCCGGTGTTACCGGCAGTTTTGCCTTAGGCGGCATAACCGGCTATATGGTAGAAATGCTGGAAGCCGGGCTATTTAGAAAACTCATTGATGTACAGGGATTTGATCTGGATGCCGTGCGTTCACTGGCCGGTAATTCTAACCACTTAGAAGTGGGTGCCGATTATTACGCCAGCCCGTTTAATCTAGGGGCTGCTGTAAATAAGCTTGATGTTGTGGTGCTTGGTGCTACCGAAATTGATACCGGCTTTAATGTTAATGTGGTAACCGGCTCTGACGGCGTAGTTATGGGCGGTTCCGGCGGACATAGTGATGCGGCGGCTGGTGCCAAAATGACCATTGTTGTTGCCAATCTGCTGCGTGGACGACTGCCGATAATTAAAGATAAGGTATTAACGGCAACCACTCCGGGCGAGACAGTTGATGTGCTGGTTACTGAACGCGGCATCGCCGTTAATCCGTTGCGTGCAGACTTGTACGAAAAATTTAAAGCGGCAGGGTTGCCGGTAAAGTCTGTCGAAGAATTAAAAGAACTGGCTGAAAAAATAGCCGGAGAACCTGAAAATATTAGTAGTGGTGAAAAAATTGTCGCCGTTGTCGAGTATCGTGACGGTACGGTAATTGATGTGGTGCGGCAGGCAAAATAAATGAGACTTGCTTCAGATGGGGTTTTAACCCCACCTGAAGCTTAGTCGAATTATCCAGGGACTTAGCCGTTCTTTACTCTCGCCTACCGAGGCGGGATTATTAGAACGGGTTAGTCATCGGACAAGTAGCCATGTGAGGAGGAAAGGGCATGTGGACAAACTATGATATACGGGAAATTAACCTGGACAGCCCCAGGGAAATCGAAAGTGTGCGCTCTTTTCTTGCGGGTTTTGATCTTACCTTTGATGGAGCTGTTGATTACACAATAGCTGTGTACCAAGAAGATGAGATGGTTGCCACCGGTTCGCTGGCAGGAGATGTACTGCGTAATATTGCGGTTTGTCCTAATCTGCAGGGCGAGGGGTTGACAGCCGATGTGGTAAGCCGCCTCATTCAGCGTGCCGGGCAGCAGGGTATTTATCACTATTTTATTTATACCAAGCCTAGTGCTGCGCCCATGTTTACTGCGCTGGGCTTTAAGGAAGTGGCCCGCAGTGAACCCCATGCCGTACTCCTCGAGTCGGGAATGGGATCTATTGCCGAATATTGCCGGGAAATAACGAAACAGGCCGAAGTGTTGCCACAAGGGCCGCGGGCGGCGCTTGTGGTTAACTGTAATCCCTTTACTTTGGGGCATAAAGCGGTAATTGCCAAAGCGGCTGCAGAAAATCAGGCGGTGGTCGTGCTGGTTGTCAGTGAAGACCGTTCGCTGTTTCCCTTTGACGTGCGCCTTAAGTTGGTGCGGGCCGGGTTGGCCGAGTTTAATAATGTCCTGGTGCTGCCGGCCGGTAAATACGTGATTTCATCGGCGACTTTCCCGGGTTATTTTACGCGGGGTGAGGACACTGTTAAGGCACAGACAAGGCTTGATGCTACAGTTTTTGCACGCTATATTGCACCGGCGTTGGGGGTTATCAGACGATATGTCGGGGAAGAGCCCTATTGTACAACCACCTGCTGCTACAATGACACACTGGCGGATATCCTACCGCAATACGGGGTTAACTTAGAGATCATCCCCCGGATTGCCGTTAATGGCGAGATTATTAGCGCCTCACATGTGCGTGAATGTATCCGTCAGGATAATTGGCCGGCGATAAAGGCCTTGGTTCCGGAAACAACTTATAATTATCTTACTTCACCGGAGGCTGAACCGGTAATTAAAAATATCAAGGCAACCCAATCTCGTCATTAAAAAAATAACGCAATAACAGCTATGATAGCATATAAAACGCCTAAGCGGCTTACCCTAGAAGTAAAGTATACTTTGCTGAAAAATAGGGAGGCTTACCATGGACATAGGCGAACTGGCAGTAAAACTTCATCGTGAGAATCAGGGCAAATTGGCAGTAACTTCAAAAGTGCCGCTATCTTCCCGGCATGATCTGAGTCTGGCGTATACACCGGGAGTTGCTGAACCGTGCAAGCGAATAAAGGACAATAAAGAATTGTCTTTTGAACTGACCTGCCGGGGCAACATGATTGCTGTCGTATCTGACGGCACCAGAGTGCTAGGGCTGGGGGACATTGGCCCGGAAGCCGCCATGCCGGTCATGGAAGGTAAAGGTGTTTTGTTTAAGGTATTTGGCGATGTTGACGCTATCCCGATTTGTCTTGACACCAAAGACCCGGATAAAATTATTGAGACAGTAAAGCTATTGCAGCCGACATTTGCCGGCATCAATCTGGAAGATTTTGCTTCACCCAAATGTTATGACATTGAAGATAGTTTGAAAGAACAAATGGATATTCCAGTTTTTCATGATGACCAGCACGGAACAGCCATTGCGGCTGTATCGGCTCTTATGGGGGCGCTCCGGTTTGTAAAAAAAGAGCTGGAGACTGCCAAGATTGTTGTCAATGGTGCCGGTGCTGCCGGTACTGCCATTGGACGGCTGTTGGTTAATGCCGGGGCTAAAAATGTATTCATGGTCGATGTCCACGGGGCGCTGTATAAAGGCATGGCCGGACTTAATCGGATTCAGACAGAATTAGCCAAAGTTACCAATTTGACTAAACTGGAAGGTAAACTTGAAGAGGTGGCTAAGTATGCGGACGCTTTAATTGGCGTCTCAGCTCCCGGCGCTTTTACCAAAGAGATTATCGGCAACATGAATGCAGATGCTATTGTGCTTGCCATGGCTAATCCTATACCGGAAATCAGTTATGAAGATGCCAAAGCAGCCGGCGCCAAAGTAGCCGGAACCGGCCGCTCAGATGCGCCCAATCAGGTCAATAACGTAACGGTCTTTCCCGGCGTATTCCGGGGAGCCATTGATGTTCGGGCCCGACAGATCAATGAAGAGATGAAAATTGCCGCCATGCATGCAATTGCCGGTCTGATACCTGACGAAGAACTGCGGGAAGATTATGTTGTGCCTGATGCCTTTGATCCGCGGGTCGCGCCTGCTGTTGCCGCAGCTGTCGCTAAAGCGGCGATGGAGACAGGGGTAGCTCGTATTAAGGTTGACCCGGAAGAAATTCGCAGGAAGACGGAAGAACGAATTAAACGGAACCGTTAAGTAAGGAGGAAAAAATGCGTACAATTGAAGCCTCGCAAATCACAGCCGCTGTTGCCAAACTGGCTGTTGATGCTAACTATTATTTGTCTAACGACATGCGCAGTGCGTTAGAAACAGCCCGGGAACAAGAAGAGTCGCCATTAGGGAAAACCATCCTTGGACAATTGGTAGAGAATGCTTGCATTGCCCGTGATGAAGAGGTCCCCATCTGCCAGGATACCGGTATGGCCGTTGTATTTATCGAAGTTGGTCAGGATGTTCATATCACCGGCGGCAATCTTGAGGATGCCGTAAATGACGGAGTTGCCAAAGGCTATACCGAAGGGTATTTACGTAAATCCGTGGTTGGCGAACCGCTGTTTAACCGCAAAAATACCGGCAACAATACGCCTGCTGTGTTACATACCAGCATTGTTCCCGGTGACAAAATAAAAATCACCCTGGCCCCCAAAGGCTTTGGCAGTGAAAATATGAGTGCGCTCAAAATGTTCAAGCCCTCTGACGGTCTGCCGGCCATTAAAAAGTTTTTGGTGGAAACAGTTTTTAATGCCGGTTCCAATCCCTGTCCGCCAATCGTCATTGGCATGGGTATTGGCGGCACAATGGAGAAGGCGGCTTATCTGGCAAAAAAAGCTTTGCTGCGTTCTGTGGATCAACAGAGTTCGCAGGCCGAATATGCCAAGCTGGAGCAGGAATTACTTAGTTTAGTCAATGAAACCGGTGTCGGTCCGCAGGGACTTGGTGGCCGAATAACGGCGCTTGCTGTTAATATTGAATACTATCCTACTCATATTGCCGGTCTGCCTGTAGCAATCAATATCAACTGTCATGCCACGCGGCATGCGGAAGTTGAGTTATAGGAGGTAAATGAGATGGAAAATGCGATAAAAATCAGCACCCCGTTGACAGCAGAAAAGGTACGTAACCTAACAGCCGGTGACTTTGTACTTATTACCGGAACCATTTATACTGCCCGGGATGCCGCTCATAAACGTATGGTGGAAGCGCTGGCTGCTGGTGAACAGCTGCCGGTTGACTTTAAGGATCAAATTGTCTACTATGTTGGCCCGACGCCAGCTAAGCCGGGAAAGGCCATTGGTTCGGCAGGGCCGACCACCAGCGGCCGTATGGACGCCTATGCGCCACGCATCATGGAAGAAGGCCTGCGCGGCATGATCGGCAAAGGCTATCGTTCACCTGAAGTGGTAGAGTCGATGAAAAGGCATAATGCTGTATATTTTGCGGCAACCGGCGGCGCTGCTGCTTTGATTGCCAAGACTATAAAGAAGTACGAAGTAATTGCTTATGACGACCTCGGTCCTGAGGCGCTGGCACGTTTGACGGTAGAAGATTTTCCGGCAATTGTGGTTATTGACAGTGAAGGTCGGAACTTCTATACTGAAGGACAAGAAAAATACCGTAACGCCAAGAGCTAAATAATCTTTGGATGTCGCTAAATTAAAGGCTTAGCGGCATCCAAAAAATACCTTTAAAATACCGAAAAACCTTGCTTGACAAACATGTGAAATATCAGTATAATATGTTTTGTGACTACGGGGCGTGGCTCAGTTTGGTAGAGTACCTGGCTTGGGACCAGGGGGTCGCAGGTTCGAATCCTGCCGAAAAAAAAGTCACTTTGCGGGTGTAGCTCAATGGTAGAGCACTAGCCTTCCAAGCTAGCTACGAGGGTTCGATTCCCTTCACCCGCTCCATTTTATTTTCAGCAATAAATATGCATAATGCGCCTGTAGCTCAGGGGATAGAGCAACCGCCTTCTAAGCGGTTGGTCGTACGTTCGATTCGTACCAGGCGCGCCAGAAAAGATAGCATCTATGCGGGTTTAACGACTTGCTTGGATGCTTTTCTTGTGAGTGAATTAGGTCGTGGGATATTTGAGAGGTTCTGTGGACAAAAATGGAGATTTTGTTCATGAGTAAAAGACAATAATATGGTAGAATTATTCAAACGGCAAATGGTGTTAGTGACCTAACAAAAGATTATCTTGAGATGAAACGTTTGCAAGATGTAACTCATTTTACTCTGGACATTCAAGAAGGAAAACGTAGGAGTTTTTTAGAAGGTTACTGATTGTGGTCAAGATGTTAAACTATGGAAAAGAGAAATTCAATTGTACTTATCTGATAAGAAGAGTGCCTACTTTAATAAGCAGTTAGATGCTTTTAGGCAGTTCTTTAGTTTTGGCGTTGAAGAAGGTGTCATTGGTAGTAACCCTTGTGTTGGCATTAGTTATAAAAAGCCAACAACAGAATTGTTGACTATGGAGAGGACATTATAAAGAGGTTACTACAAGTCCCCAATAAAACAACTTTTGCAGGATTAAGAGATTATACATATATGCTGTTAACTCTTGATACTGGCATACGTCCCTATGAAGCAATGCAATTGATTGTCTAAAGGAATAGTGACATGGAGCAGAAACGTAGAGAGGTGCTCCGCCCGGGAATAGGAACGTGGTAAACAGCAAGTAACCCGAAACATTTTAAGGTGTTGACTTAGCCTAAGTTATGTGGTAAGTTTTACTCATACCTTAGTAAAATCCTCAAAATACCCATAATACCTAAGCACAAGCAATGAGGCTGTAACAATTGCTTGTGCTTTTTGCTTTTTATCCAAATAACAGCAGGAAATCCAATGATTTGTCAGTCAATGCATAGGATAAGAGTAATTATGAAAGGAGTTAAACATATGCACCAAATTGAACGGCCTATTCTTTATTTTGCTTACGGTCTTAGCCTCAATCCGCAGCAAATGCAACTGAAGTGCTCAAATTTTGAAAAGGTGGGAATTGCTCGGCTTCCGGGCTACAGAATGGATTTTTTTGAGTATTCTCCTGTTTGGGACGGCGCTATGGAGACGATTGTTCCTGATGAGCAATCAGAGGTATGGGGGATTCTTTATCGACTGACCGACTACAGCTGGGACGAACTGGATAATTGTGAGGATGCTCGTCTGGATGGTACCGGCGCGTATTTTCGCTCCCCAGTTGATGTCTATGGTACCGATGGCATTACCAGGCTGGCGATGCTGTACTTAAAGAGCCGGTTGGGAAAACCCGCTTTTGTCAGTTCCGAATATATGGTACAGGTGCTGTTAGGAGCAGTGGAGCAAGGGTTACCCGCTCCTTACATTGAAAAACTGCAGGCAATTGCAACAAAACCTGCTTCTTATCTGGTACCCAGGCGGCCCGCTTATGAGCGCGGCAGTTGCAACTCAAGGGGATGCGAGGCATGCGGGGCCGATTGTGACGGTAGTACTGAAAGGAAGTGACTGTTATACAGCAATGGATAAGTACGCTTATTAAAGACTATGTAAGTGAGTATTCCGGGCGAAACGGCTGCAAAAGTGAGTGGCAGGAGCCTCTGGCCGGTTTTGTAAATGCCAGTGATGAACGTTTTGCCACTCTGAAAGAAAGTGTTAGTGCCACGCATGCATTGCCGGGTGATCTCCTGCCTGATGCGCGCACGGTGATCGTGTATTTTATCCCTTTTGTCGAGCGTATTGCGACTAGCAATGTTCAGGGCGATACATGTTCCTACGAGTGGGCAGCGGCGTATATAGAAACCAACAAGCTTATTTTTGACTTAAACACCTATTTGAGTGGACAACTGGGTCAGAAAGGCTATGCAAGTTGCCTTATTCCGGCCACTCACAATTTTGACGAAGTAAAACTGATCAGTGACTGGTCCCATAGGCATATAGCTCATTTGGCGGGCTTGGGCACATTTGGCCTGAATAATATGCGGATTACGGAAAAAGGCTGCTGCGGACGGATTGGCAGTCTTATTACCAGTGCTGTTGTGGAACCCACGCAGGCATCCGGTCAGGAAAACTGTTTGTATAAACACGAGGGCCTATGCCAAAAATGTATCAGCCGGTGCCCTGAACAGGCACTTACCATAGAAGGGTTTGACCGTCACAGATGCTATTCGGCTAAATGCCTCGAGAATGCTAGAACTTATAGTCAACTGGGCGTGGCCGATGCCTGTGGAAAATGTCTGGTTAATGTCCCATGCTCCTGGCGTAACCCGGCCCGGGGGCCTGTCAAAAAACCCCCAAATGCTATAGCTGGATCGGAGTAGTCTTAAGTATCAAAGTGTAGGGGCGGGACTAAAATCCCGCCATAATGCAATAATGTAGATAGACATTTAAGATTAGTGTAGCAGAAGCATATTGCAGTTGATTAATAATAAAAAGTACTTATAATATTTGTAGTAATCAATTATAGATTATATACAAAAATTAGTAATAGTAGGTGGTCTGTTTCATGTTGCATAATAATTGGGCGCCAGTAGTTGCCGGATTGATTCTTTGTGGTATTCTCATTGTCTTTACGTTAGGTAAGAGCCCGGTTTTCCGAGTTGATCGGGCAGGTGCTTCAATTATTGGAGCAATAGCATTAATCGGGTTTGGTGTACTCTCCTTCGATGATGCGGTTAAGTCAGTAGACTATAAAACAATAGTAATACTGTTTTCAATGATGATTGTTGTAGCTAATTTAAAACTGGCAGGTTTCTTTGAATTGCTAGGTAATGTTGTTTTAGAAAGAGTATCGACCAAAAAAGGGCTGCTTTTGTCAATAATAGTAGCCAGTGGCGTGATGTCGGCGATTGCCATTAACGACATTGTATGTCTTCTCTTTACACCAGTTGTACTTATGATATGCCGCAAAAGTCAATGTAATCCAATTCCGCACCTT
>JAGGAB010000101.1 GCA_017889705.1 Bacillota bacterium
AAAGAAAATTATTATATTGGAAGTATGGCTAGGCATACTTTAATTCAGTTATGTGGCTATCTTAGCTTTTTAGAATTACTAATAAGAGAAAATAAATATCCTTTAATTCCTATTTTAGTAATTGATCATATTTCGAAACCCTTTGATTCTTGTAACCGAAAAGCAATAGGGGTAATCCTACAACATTTTTATAAAATTGTTAAAATAGATGATCTTCAAATTTTTATGTTTGATGATGAAACCTATGAAGATTTATCTATTATTCCCAATCATTATGAAGATTTGGTAAATGACAATAAATCAGGATTTAATCCTTTTTTCTTTGAAGTGAAGAAGAATTAATAGGCAACTTAGCGATGACGTTAAGTTTAATAAAGTAAATCTATATAAATTGAATTAAATTTATGGTAAATAATTCCCATGTAAAGTATATCAAAGCTTTACAAAGGAGAATGACATGAACAAACGGCTTTTATTGAGCAAAGAACACGTAGAAGAAATAGTAAAGTGATGAAATCAATAACAATTGTACGGGAATATAAAAGGCGTCAAGCTATTCATTTATATGGGACTAACATGCCAGTGCAAGAGATCATGCGACTAACCCAGATAAAAAGAAGTGACATCAGTGATATTTATCGTCGCTATCAATTGGGCGGTCTAAATCGCATACCTGATGCAGAGCGAAGTGGGCGTCCATCCAGATTAACCCGGGAGCCAGAAGCTGCGTTGCGAGATACAATCATCAATAGAACCCCTGCCGATGTTGGTTTTACTGCCAATGCCAACTGGACTGCCGGAATTGCCGCAAAGTATATCAAGAAAACTTACGGCTATCAGTACTCAATAAAGGGTGTTACGTTAATTTTTAAACGAATGAACCTATCTTTTATTCGGCCAACTTATAGGCTGACCCCAAAACAAGAGCAGTTTTGGGAAGACTTTAAAACAGTGAAAAAAAGCTGGAAGACGGCGAAATCTAACACGTCCTCTTCTGTGACGAATCCATGATCTGCGCCTATCAAGGCATTGCAGCAACTTGGTTTGAGCGAGGAAACCAAAAAATTATTAAGACGTACGGCAAGCATCGCGGCATCGAGCTAAGGTATTTCTTAGATTTTTAAAGAACCTTGTTTCTAATTTCAATGGCAAAATACTTCTGGTACTGGACAACGCCCGAATTCATCACGCGAAGCTGCTTAAGCCATTTCTTGATCAAAAAGCGCCTTCAACTTATGTATCTTCCACCATACAGCCCAAAGCTTAATTAAATTGAAGGACTCTGGAAATGGCTCAAGGAGAGAGTTGTAAACAATGTCTTTTACAATAAGACACATGAAATTCGTTCTAATATCCATGTTTTCTTTGATGATATTGCCAAGCAACCGGACGTTGTTATTAATAGGTTGCGCGTAGCTTTATAACCCCAAATATTTAATTCAACTTATATAGAATATACGATTTTCCAATTAAGCAAATTTAAAAGGATTCGCAGGAGTTTTTATTTAAGATACGAATTGAAAATAAATGATAGATTATTTGTTTAGAGTAAAGAGGAGAATATGAGCGATTTTAAGGAGCTATTCGTTGGCTATTATCCAAAAAGCAGTATGGAAATAGATGATATTTGGAATAATTGTATCCTTATTCTTGATACTAATGTTTTATTAAATTTATATCGTTATAGCTTTGATACTCAAAAAGTTTTTTTGGAAATATTGGAAAAGTATAAAGACAATTTATGGATGCCTTATCATGTGGGAAAAGAATTTTTTAAAAACAGAAAAAAGGTTATAATACAGCAGAAAAAAGTCTTTAAAGATTTTGAGAAAGCAGTTCAATTAAGAACTGTAATTACAAAAGTCGAAGAATACAAAGACAAACACGTTGCAATAGAAACCGATGAAGTTCTGCAAATTTTAAAAGATACTAATGAACAAATTCTTCAGGTACTATCCAAGTTGGAAAAGAAGGATGTTAATTATTTACAGAAAGATAATATTCTATTAAAAATACATGAATTATATGGGGAGAATATTGGACGCAAGTATACTGATGAAGAGTCTGATGCCTTGATTGCTCAAGCGAAAGAACGATATGCTAAGGGAATTCCTCCTGGCTATAAAGATAAGGATAAGAGTGAAAATCAATATGGTGATTGTATTATATGGTTACAGATTATTGAGTACATGAAAGATAAGGATAAATCACTGATATATATTACTAACGATATTAAAGAGGATTGGTGTCAAATTATTGATGGAGAAACTGTGGGAATTCGGCCTGAATTAATTGAAGAAATGTATGACAAGGCAAATACACGATGCCTTATCTATACTCCGAAGCGCTTTATGGAATATGCAAGAGATAAAAATAACATTCAAGATGATATAAGTAAGGCAATTGAAGAAATGAATGTATTGGAAATTACTACTAATAGGGAAATAGATGATTCGCTAAGAACATTAGCTGCTTATAACTGTTCTTTAGCAGACCTTTGTCAGGTAATCTATGATTTAAAACAAGCAGGGAGGCAGTCCTTTACTACAATGGATATTGTTCGTGCCATTAATGATGGGCGATATAGAATTGGAGAACCTATAAATCAATCCATACCCTCAATACTTTATGGACTAGAGACAGATTTGTTTCAAGTACGAGCTTCTAATCAGCGTGTAACCTTGAAAGACGATAACAATCGAGATACCACACTAACTATTTGGGAGTTCGATGAAGAAAGTGACTAGTGAGAAAAATATAAAAGCCATTCAGTATAAAGTTTGATATGAGATTGAAACTATACTATTCGTAGTGCTATTGTGAACTTAGATGAAAAGTCTAAAGGTTCGGATATAGTCTAGCCAGCAACCGTTCACTTTTCGGATTTAGGAAAGATAGATATTCCCAAGCACAGTTTAAATCTAATCGCTGTATCATCAAACCAGCCTCCAGACATTTGTCTGGAGGCTGGTTTGATGATAATATTATTCGGGCTTAAGGCCGTGTTTTTCGTAAATATAGCGTGTAAACTCTTTGAGAGATTTTTGGGCTTCTTCCGGCAGTCTTTTAGCAGGGTCCTTAGGCTGGTGGTTGCTATTTGGGCCTTCGGGTGTATACGAGTCGGTTCGACCGAGTAGATAGTCGGTAGTTACATTAAAATAATCTGCTAACTGTACAATTATAGTTGGATGTGGCAATCTACCACTTTCCCATTGGGAAACGGTAGATTTTTGCATTTTAAATAATGAGCCAACATCTTCTTGGCGCATTCCTTTTTTATCCCGCAAAGCTTTTAGTCTAACTCCAAATTTCTCATTGATGCTATTATCCAAAATACCACCGCCTATCTAAAAAGAGAATATCACATTTTGTGAACTGATAAAATATTTGTTCACAAACATGAAACTTATTTAACGAAATCTATTGACAGTTCATGAAACGTGAACTAGAATTTAGTTGTCGGTTCGTGAACTGGAGGTGAGAGATATGAGTGTATTAGAAGCCGTCAGAACGAGTAATAATTTAAGTAAGATGGAGATGGCACAACGGCTGAAGATCGGAAAAAGCTATTATTCTATGCTGAGTCGTGGACAGCGCAATATAACAAAATCAATTGCGCTAAGGCTTGAAGATGAATTTGGAGTTCCTCTCTGTATTTCTTTACGTCCTGAAGTTCACGGAATGGAAACTTTGGCTTTCCTTACAGAACTTGAAGCAGGTTGATAGGAGGTGACCACATGGACAGCCTACTACAAATACTAGCCGGGGCGTTGGCGGGGAAGGCGGAGGGGGATGGGAAGGGTGCCGAGCATTATTCAGTCTATCGGAATTTGGTGGAGCATCAGGAAGAGATCAAGCGCTTGCTGCCGCCGGAGCTGCATGAAGCTTTGGCGCGGCTGGGGCAGGAGTACAGCGAGCGCTACCCGGAGGAAGCGGCGGTGTATTACCGGCAGGGGTTTGCCGACGCGATGCGGCTGGTCTTCGACTGCCTGCCGCGCAAGGAAAAGGCAAAAAAGCGGAAAGGGGATGAATAGAGAGTTAGGTACTAAAAAAGGTAAGGGGGAAGGGTATGAAACGATGGATTGGGGGTATCGTTGTCCTTGGTTGCATAATCTGTATGCTGGGGATGTCCGGGAGGGGCCTTGCAGCGGGGAACGCGTTCGTCGATGTTCCGGCAAACCATTGGGCCTATAGTGCGATCAATAAACTGGCGCAGGACGGCGTACTGCAGGGCTATCGTAATGCAGACTATCAAGGAGACAAGGCGATTACCCGTTATGAGATGGCGATGCTGGTAGCTAATGCGATAGGAAACATCGAGAAAGCCAATGTCGACGATCAGGCTCTAATACAAAAATTAGCGGCGGAATTCACCCAGGAACTTGGCGTACTTGGAGTACATGTGGCGTCCTTGGAAAAGAAAGCTGACAAGATGCACATGTTTGGACTGGGAGACTTTAAATACGAACATCACGACTTAGGCAAAGATTATGGAACTTCCTTAGTCGGCAGTCCCCGGCTGGTGTTACGGTTTGACTACCAAATCAATGATGACTGGACGGTATTTAACGGACTGGAATACACCCGTGATCTATGGATGACCACCTTTGGCGACATCACCTCGGACAACTCTAAATCCAAAGAACTGGGGGCCACCGGAAAAATCGGCGGCGCAACGAGGCTGACGGTAGGGGAATATCACTACTTTTCCGCCTATGGAGTCATGCTGGAGCAACGCATCTACGGGGCGCAGCTGACCTTTGGAGATACAGGTCTCGCGGGAGGGCCGCCGCCTAAAAAGCCGCAGCCCACTTTGACGCTCAACGAAGGGTACTTATGGAAACGCATCAATGGACGCACTGATTCGCTGTTTACCGATAGTGATCCGCATATCTTTTCGGGAGAACTGAAGTATCCTCTCAGCGATAGGACCAATGTACAACTGGGGCGTTTCAACATATGGAGTGACAACCATAATATTTCCAGCCGTCACTTTTCCACGATGGGCTTTGACGTCAAACTGACAAGCGACTTGCAATTCAACGCCTACTATGGCAAGTCCAGCTATGAAACGGAAAACCTAGGGTATCTGGTAGGGTTCTTTTATAAAAACGTGAACTTTATGCAGCCCGGCTCGTATGGGTACATGCTGAACTATGAACATATTGAATGCAATTCGGCCATCAGCCCGACATTTGCCGTCAACGCGTCCCATGGGGCCAAAGGCGTAGTATTGGACTACAAGTTCTGTCCGGTAGAAAAGACGGTAGTAGAGCTACTCTTAACCCGAATCAAAGCTACGAAAGCCAATGATACCTACCGGGATAATTTCTTTAGTGTCGACATTAGTTACTTCTTTTAACCGATGTTAACCGAGTTTATAAATAAATCCATTTATATAAGTAAACCCATGGTAACAACCCTAGGAGAAAAGGGAAGGGGAGAACGGTATGAAAAATAGATTCGTGATACTGTTGGCGTTTATATGGGTAATCAGTATGACAGGCAGTGCCTTTGCGGCAAAACCTTTTGCCGATGTTCCGGCCCGGCATTGGTCGTATGATGCCGTAAGCAAGCTAGCCGCAGAAGGAATCCTGGAAGGGGAGGGCAACGGCGCGTTCCAGGGGGACAAGCTGCTGACCCGCTACGAATTTGCGGTGCTTGTCTCTAAGGCGCTCGCGAAAGAAGAAAAGGCCACCCAAGAACAAAAGGTATTAATTTATAAGCTGACAGAGGAGTATAAACAGGAACTGGAAGGGCTCGGAGTTCGTGTAAAAGCGTTGGAAGATAAAGCTGACGCACTGCAGTTTACAGGCACGGCGCGTTTCCGGGCCGATGCACAAGCGAACGGAGACACCTATGATGATAAACATGTCAATCTTGATCTACACTTTACTTATAAGGTAAATCCCGACTGGTCTATGATCGTCGAAAACGAATACCAAAGAAAATTTACTGATCCCAGCGCTGGAGATTCCGCCGGGGATAATGCTATATCAGATAACTCAGCAATCAACTCGCAAACGGAACAACTCTATGCCACAGGGCCTATCGCCGGGGCAAGCGTAAAGGTGGGGAGGTATACCTGTAAACCCGCCTATGGACTGGTATTTGACAGCCGGGTGGTAGGGATGGAAGCCACCTTTGGGAAGGTAGTAAAAACCACTCTCTCTGCCAGTAATACCGATGCGGCGGATGGCTATAAAGGAGTGGAAGCAGCCTGGAGTGTGTCCCCAGACACAAAGGTAAAAGCTGACTACCAACAAATCGACGTAAACGGAGCACTGAATAAGTATTACACTGTTGGTTTTGATACCCAAGCGGCGAAGGAGGTGGCTTTCACCGTGGCGGTTGCCAAGTCGGATAAGGAGAGTAACAACAAAGCATATTTTGCCCAGCTGCAGTACGATGAGGCAAACAGCAAGGACGTTGGTTCCAGCGATTGGTTTATCAATTACCGGAAAACGCCGACCAATGCCGTCTACTATACCGACATGGACAGCGAAGACCGCATTCTTGATATTAACTTCAAAGGGGTACGGGTAGGGGTCGATTATGTGCCCATGCTGAATTCCAAGCTGACGGCCTGGTACATGAGCGGGAAAGACGCGGACACGGGTCGGAGTGAGAAAAAAGTATATCGCGGACAGATT
>JAGGAB010000018.1 GCA_017889705.1 Bacillota bacterium
TCAGCTGAACTAGAAGGTTAGGGATTAGTCTAGCATCTTTATTTTTGATCTTTTAAAAGCGGGAGATTTCACACAGTCTGCTGTCCCCTTGTCCCATGCCCCACGGGGTTATTGGAGCAGTTTGCCGATAACTAGGATAATAATGGCAATCCAGGCAATGCCGGCAGCAATAACCGCAAGCATTATATAGGGCATACGCCGCTGCCATTTTTCGCTTTGTTGCCGGCTTTCTGTAAGTACTGTTGCCGGCAGCAAGTTAGTCAGGTACAGCATTGCCCCAGTAAACAATGTCGCATCATCGGCAATCCCCATAAGCGGCAAGTAATCTGGGAGCAAATCAATAGGGCTCACCAAATAAATAACCAGAGCAGTTAATATTCCTTTTACATACTGCGGAGTCTGGGGGTGACGCCAGGCATAAAATAAAATCACGGCATTTTCCCGTATTAGTTTTATCCAGGACCAAAATCGAAACAGCTTGCCGACTTTTATCATATAAGTAACCACCTATTATTTTTTATTTTTTCCTGAACGATGGAATGAAACCACTGCCCCGCTAACGGCAAATGCAGCGCCGACCAGTAATGCGGCCTGATAACCATCCATAAAGGCAGCAAGCTGTTGCACCTCAGTTGGCTGACTAACACCGCTAAGAGCAACGGCCCGACGGTATTCCAATATTGACACGGCGATTGCCGTACCGCACACCATGCCAAAATTCCGCGCAAGGGCATTAATGCCGCCTGCCACTCCTAATTGCCTTGGCTGCACACAGCTCATAACACTATTATTGTTGGGAGACTGAAACAGGCCATTACCCAACCCCATAAGAGCTTGGGACAGCATAATCAGCCATAACCCGGCACCCAGTTGCAATTTGGCGGCTAACACCAAGCCCATCGCCAATATTCCTAAGCCAGTAGTTGTCAGAATACCTGGGCCCACCTTATCTGACAAACTGCCACTAAGAGGAGCCGTTATCGCCATAACTAAGGGAAACGCCGACATGATGAGTCCGGTTTTCGCCGGCGTAAAGGCTAACACATCATGAAGAAAGTATGGCAACAGCAAGGTATTGCTAAACATAGCCATAAATGATAACATTCCTGCCAGATTTCCTGTTGAGAATTCCCAAATTTTGAATATAGATAACTCCAGCATTGGATAATCAATTCTTGTTTCCTGGCGGATAAACAGCACAAATAGAACTACTGCCAGCCCTAGACAAGCCAACGTATTTATCGACAGCCAGCCCCATTTAGTCCCATAGCTTAACGCCAATAATAAGCTGACCATGCTGGCAGTAAACAAGCCCGCACCAAGATAATCAATTTTTTCCTGCTGTAAATTTTGGTCAAATGGCAATATTAAACGTACCCCGGCATAGCCCAGCAAACCAATTGGAATATTAATGTAAAAAATAGCATGCCAGCCGAACATCTCGACAAGAATACCTCCCACTCCCGGGCCGCTAAGACTTCCTAACGCTACAATAGTGCCAGTTAAACCCAGCACCCTGCCACGTTCACTTGCCGGAAAATTCTCTGTCACAATGGCCATACCATTGGCCATCAAAGTAGCCGCCCCAACAGCCTGAACAATGCGAAATCCTATAAGCATACCAATTGAGTCAGCAATACCACATAACAAGGAACCGGTGGTAAAGCCGATAAACCCAAAACCATATACAAACCGCCGCCCCCAAACATCGCCAAGCCTCCCTACGAGCGGCAGCATACTGGTAATTGCCAGCAAATACGCAGTTACCACCCATTGGGCAGTAGGAATATCAGTATGTAATGCAATGGTTATGGGCGGCAAGGCAACATTAACAACCGAAGCTGTCATGGTTGCCATAAAAACACCAATACTCATAACACTAAAGATCAGCCATTTATAATAAGGCAAATGCTGCAATTTCTCTTGCACGTTGAAACTCCCTTCAATCCGGCACGTATCATGATTTGCCGACTTACCTGCATTGCAACCAATTCAGATATGTATTGGGTTTAGTTTACCTGTTATTATTTTAAGACATTCCATCCCACAGTAAACTAAAGTCTCCATATACATCTCATTGTAAAAAAATCAGCATACCCCGTCAAGCAGGATATGCTGATTACTCTGTTTACTAGTTACGCTTGTTGCTCATCTGCCAACTGCTGCTGCGCTGCCGCTATCACACTCAAAGCAGGCGAAGCCCCAAGCGCAGTAAGTGGATTAACCTCCAGATCACAGTAGGAGGTAATACCATGTTCGCTCATATCCAAGCCTTCAATTTCCTCATCTACTGACACCCGTATACCAACAACTGCCTTGAGAGCAGAAAATAGTGCATAGGTTGCAGCAAAGCCCCATAATGATATAGCAACAACGCCTAGCACCTGTATGCCCAGCAGCCCCAGTCCGCCACCATACAGCAGACCGCCTTTTTCGGCAAAAATCCCTACAGCTATCGTCCCAAAAGTGCCACAAACCCCGTGTACGGCAATAGCGCCTACCGGATCATCTGCCCGCAGACGGTCAAACAGAGGAACGGCAAACACCACCAGCATACCGGCAATACCGCCGATAATGATAGCGCTGACAGGTTCGACAAACGCACAGCCTGCCGTAATGGCAACAAGACCACCTAGCGCACCATTGATCGCCATACTGGGATCAGCTTTACCCCACTTAACGGCTGTATACAAAGCAGCAATCGTACCGCCGGCAGCAGCCGACAGATTGGTATTGACAGCAATCCGGGCAATATTCATATCAAGTCCTGACAAGGTGCTGCCAGGATTAAAGCCAAACCAGCCAAACCACAGAATAAATGCCCCCAGTGCCGCCAGCGGCAGATTATGTCCTGGCAGAACATGGACAACACCGTCTTTGCCAAACTTGCCTGTCCTTGGACCAAGCACCAGCACAGCAGCCAGTGAGGCCCAGCCGCCTAACGAATGTACAACTGCCGATCCGGCAAAATCAAGCATACCCAGGCTGTTAAGCCAGCCGCCGCTTGCCCACACCCAGTGCCCGGCAATAGGATAGATTACAGCAGTCGCAATCAGCGAAAAAACCAGGTACGGCATAAATTTCATACGTTCAGCCACTGCACCTGACACAATGGTAGCCATCGCAATAGCAAACGCTGCTTGAAACAGCCAAAATGCATATACCGGTATTTTTAACCCCAAATACTCCATACTACCTTTTAAAAAGAAACCTGACCAGCCGATAACGCCGGCTTTATCCAGTCCATACATAATAGCAAAGCCTATGGCAAAATACCCGAGTAGCCCAACCGTACAGTCCATAAGCACTTTCATAATAATATTCAAGGAATTCTTGCTGCGCACAAAACCAGCCTCGAGAGCTGCAAAACCGCCCTCCATGAGAAATACCAGCGCGGCACACAGCAGCACCCAGACCGTATCAATACCAGTTGCTAACGAGCTCATGGATAATTCCAAATTACTCACCTTCCTCAAAAAAAATACAAAGCCAGTAACACCCATGTATAAAATACATCAGCATCACTGGCTTCTTCGCCATATTTTTGTATGAATTTAACTCACATTATAGCACAATATCCTAATTTCACAATACATTTTTATTTCCATTTTGTAGTTTATGTTATATATTCATACTTTTAGTTTTCATGTGTTTAACTAGTATACATTTTTAATAAAGGCCTTTGCTTAAAAGTTTTGTTGCACTTATTGCCTGGTAAGACATAATAATCATTACAAAATTACTTGCTAACCCCCTAACAAAGTCCTATAATACTATTCTAGCAGACTACGAAGCACTGTTAAGTTAACGCGAGGTAAACCATATGACCAATCATCCTGATTTCCCGTTAGAACAACAGCATTTAGCGGATACCATCGAAGCCATGAAGCACATCATTACCGATCTTGAGCAAGCTATGGATGACCGCGTACACAAAATAAATCAGTCACTCTCCAAGAAAGACGAGGTCAGCGCCTATGTGCATTCGCTCATGAAAAGCGATCATGCCGTTAAGGTTGCCGATATAGCCAAAGCTCTTGACAATCCTTATTTTGGCCGGGTAGACTTCCGGGAAGACGGCACTGAAACCTTTGAACCGTATTACATAGGACGAACTAAAGTAGCCAAACTTGACATCGAAACCAGTAAAGATATCCTGGTCTTTGACTGGCGTGACCCGGTTTCGACTATTTTCTATGAATGCCAGGATGGTCGCGCCACCTATGAAGTGCTGGACCGTTATACCTATAGCGGCGATGTTAGCCTAAAACGCCAGTACAAAATTGAGGACGGCTGCCTTCTCTCCCTGTCAGAAGACAATATTTTAAGCAAGCTTATGTCCCGTCAGCAGGAATCGCTGATCGCCGATCCCTTTCTCTTAGAACGCCTCTTAACCGGTGCCGGCGACAGGCTTAAAGATATTGTAACCTCGATCCGCTCCGAACAAAACCAGATTATCCGCGAACCACTCAACCAGGTTACGGTTATTCAGGGAGTTGCCGGTTCAGGCAAAAGCACCATCGGCCTACATCGCCTTTCTTATCTCTTATATAATGAAAAACTTAATCCAGCTAAACTGGTTATTGTTGCGCCCAACAAAATATTCCTGGATTACATTTCTGAGCTATTGCCGGAAATTGACGCCCAGGATGTCCGCCAAACCACCTTTGCCGATTTAGCAGTAAGCATTATGCAAACAGATCCGGTCATTAATCATACTCCTGCTCTGTCGTCTGACCAAGCCGCAATTGCCCGCTGGAAAGGCACCGGGGAAATCATCCCGGTCATGGCAACCTTTTTAGATAAACAGTTGGAGAAATTCTGTCTCAAACTAAAAGAGATCCAGTTGTTTGACAACCAGCTTGTTATTACCCGTGAACAGCAACTCGAGAAGGTAACCGAAGGCGCCAACATCCCTTATAACGAACGACTGCGTTCACTCGAAAAATATATCCGGTTCCGAATTAGAAATTTTATCGAAGTCTATGAAACACGAACCAAGCGCGGCGAGTCAGGTGCCGATGAAAAAATAGCCCTGCGGTATGCTGCTCTGGGCGAGCAGTTTATTACCGCCTATTCTGCCAAACTGCCTTTTCTGTCGCCCTTAGCAGCCTATAGCGAACTTTTCCGCAACAAACAAGCCTGGCGCAAGGTTAAAACCTATGGTGTCGAGCTTGATGAGCTGTTAGCCCATACAACTGCCATACTTGCAGTTGAACAAATCGAGCGCGACGACCTGGCACCGTTATGCTACCTTAAATATTTGCTTGACGGCCTTTCCCATGTAGAAAAATTTGACCATATTGCCATTGATGAAGGCCAGGATATTAATGTACTGGAATATATCATTCTCTCCCGCCTGTCCCGCAACAGTTCCTTTACCATCATGGGTGACATGTCCCAGGCCATTCATACCGACCGAGGACTTACCAGCTGGCAGCAGCTTCTAAAAGAAGTGTTTGCCGAAGCCAAATGCCGGTATTTTGAGGTCAACTTCAGCTACCGCTCTGCCAAAGAAATTGTGGATCTGTTCAATAAAGTATTGCCTTCAGGCCGTTCCAAGGCTATCCCGGTTTATGAAATCGGCCGCCAGCCGTCACTGGAACAAATGACAGCTACCCCGGCTGCACTCAAACGCACCTGTGAAATTATTGAGGAATATCAACAGTTGGGCTGTAAATCGATCGGCATCTTAACCAAATCGGAGAGCGCCAGCCAACAGCTCTATACCGCCCTGCAGACCGTTGCTCCCAATCTTGCCAATCTCAACCTGATTACTGGCGATGTCTTTACTTATCATGGAGGCATTACCATTGCCCCCATCTTGCTCGCCAAAGGCCTGGAATTTGACGGCGTCATTATTTATAATGCTTCTGACAAACAGTTTTCTGCCGATGCGCATGATGCCAAGCTGTTGTATGTAGCCTTGTCACGAGCCATGTATTATTTACATATCCTACATCAGGGCAAGCTTACGCCGCTATTGGCCTAAGTTGTACGTAAAAAACGAAGACATGGCTGACTTAAGCCCATGTCTTCGTTTTTAATTTTTTAGCCTTTGCGCAATATATTTTTTTACAGTTGCTTTAATAACACGAGTATCCTGATTGTCAGGCAAAGCAGCCAGCTGCCTGTCTAAATGCCCCTCGTCCACCAGTAACTTAAGTGTCCAGTCAAAATTAATATCGTAAAACCAGCTCAGGCGAATCAACCGCTTATCGGCTACTGACTTAACATCAGTGTAGGATAGGACTCCGCCGATCTTTAGTTGTTCAATGAGCTTGGGTGCATAGTTATGATCAGCCTGGATCGGCGGCAAAATCCGGAAAATATCAAGCTTATCAGCATCGCGAATCAGTTTGGCAAACAGCTCATTTTCTGGGGATGCCGGCGGAACGAGCATTTTATTGTGAATCGTAACAGCAAATGCAACTGTGTCCTGTTCAGCCGTTGAAAGCTTTCTCAGGACCCCGGTTTCTGCGAGAATCTCGGCTCCTACCGTACCATGATCAAAAGATTCGGCATCAACAAAAGTGCGATATTCGGTAACCTGCCGAAAGCGGGCAATATCATGAAACATTCCAATTACCTCTGCCAGAAATTGCTGGCGCTCAGTAAGCTTTTCCTGGCCGGCCAATTGTACCATAGTCTCAGCCACCCGTTTGCTGTGAACCTCTTTTAGCAGTATCCGCTCCATTATAAATTTGTCGTCAGTATAATAGGTGTGGATATAATTCTCCAACCATTGGTATATCGATTGTAGTTCAGTCATTACTGTGCCTCCTTCTGTGAGTATTATAACACAGATTATGGCAGTCCCCCATTTTCAACTAACAAAAAAGCGCCCCCGCCAAATTCACCGGTGAGATACGGAAATTTCCAAATGTTACCCAGCCCAACAGCACTGCTCAGCGTGGCAAAAAATACGGCCAGTCCGGAAGAAAAGCCCTCGCGGCTTTCCTGCGTTTTTTTTATATTCGTCCTCCTTCTGCGAATATTATTACATTATGTATTTCAATTGCAAACAAATACACTGTCAATCTATTAAAATGCTTGCCATAATGAATTTTTTGTGCTATCCTAATAAAAAATTGAACATTCCAGTAGTGATGATAGGGAAAGTATTATACAGGTCTTACCCACAGAGAGCCGGCTAGAGTGGGAACCGGCGGAAGGCAGTATAAGAAAGCCACCCTTGAACTGTAAGCTGAAGTTAAGTAGGCCTTACCGTACCTGGCGTTAACAGGATTAAGCGAGCCAACACGGCTAATTTAGGTGGTACCGCGGGAACTATAATCTCGTCCTTTTATGGACGGGGTTTTTTTATTTTATCTATCAAAAATTAGGAGGAAATCCCAGTGAAAGAATTATTAGAGCAATTAGAAAAAGACTGCACTCAGCCACTTGAACAACTGGCACTCATCTTGAAACGCTCGAAAGAAGAAGTAGCTGCACAAATTAAAGAACTCGAAGAGAAAAAAATCATTGTTAAATACCAACCTATCATCAACTGGGAAAAAGCCGGCGAAGACCGGGTAACCGCCATTATTGACGTGCGCATTACTCCGCAGCGCGAAGTAGGTTTTGATGCCATTGCTGAAAGCATCTACCGGTTCCCCGAGGTGGTTAACCTGTACCTCATGTCAGGTGCTTATGACCTCAGCGTTATGGTGGAAGGCCGCACCCTAAAAGAAGTGGCCAGATTTGTGGCCACTAAACTGTCGACCATTGATGGTGTTATCAGTACAACCACCCACTTTATGCTTAAGCCTTATAAATATGCCGGTGTAATTATCAATGACCGCGAAGAAGATCATCGATTGGTGGTGTCACCATGAACTGGGAAGATCGGCTGTCACCAACTGTTAAGGCCGTCCCGCCCTCAGGCATTCGCCGCTTCTTTGACATTGCTGCCGAAATGAAGGGGGTTATCTCGCTCGGTGTTGGCGAACCGGATTTCATTACCCCCTGGCATATCCGTGAAAGCTGTGTGCATGGCCTGCACAAAGGCTATACCTCCTATACCTCGAATTACGGCCTGCTGGAGCTTCGGGAAGAAATTGCCCGTACTATCTATAATAATTATCAGGTAAGCTATGACCCTCGAACCGAAGCCTTGGTCACCGTAGGTGTCAGCGAAGCACTGGATTTAGCCATCCGTGCCCTATTAAGTCCTGGTGATGAAGTACTCATTCCTGAACCTTGCTATGTATCGTATAAGGCTTGTGTGACACTGGCAGGCGGTACGCCTGTGGCGGTGCCAACCTCTATGGAGCATGAATTCCGCGTTACGGTAGAGCAACTGGAAAAGTTGGTAACCCCGCGCACCAAGGTGCTGTTAATTGGCTATCCCAACAATCCGACTGGCGCCATCATGCCTCATAAAGAATTGAGCGAGATTGCCCAATTCGCCAAAAAGCATGATCTGATTGTCATCTCTGATGAAATCTACGCTGATTTGACGTATCAGGGCACCCACACCTGTTTTGCCAGTTTGCCTGATATGCGCGACCGCACTATTTTGCTAAACGGTTTTTCCAAAGCCTATGCCATGACAGGCTGGCGCATTGGCTATGCCTTATCCAATCCTGATTTCATCGGGGCCATGAACAAAATCCACCAGTACACCATGCTCTGCGCCCCTATTACCGCTCAGCTTGGCGCAATTGAAGCCCTCCGTCATGGCAAAGAAAAGATGGAAAACATGGTGGCTGAATATAACTGCCGCCGTCAATTAATGCTTGGCGGTCTGCACCAAATGGGACTTAAATGTTTTGAACCCAAAGGTGCCTTCTATATCTTCCCGTCAATCAAAGAGACTGGCCTGACCTCGCTGCAGTTTGCTGAAGAATTGTTAAAAGCCGAAAAAGTGGCGGTAGTCCCCGGCGATGCCTTTGGCGAAAGCGGTGAAGGCTATATCCGCTGCTCCTACGCTTCTTCAATCAGCAACCTGTCACAAGCGCTGGAGAGAATCGAGAAGTTCATTAAGAGCCGGCAATAGCAGAAATATGAAAGAAGACTAACCGCAAACGGAGTTTGACTCTGTCTGAGGTTAGTCTTCCGCTATAAATAAGCACGAGATTGCTTCGCTATGCGCACAATGACTATACCTTCGGTCATTACGTGCGCCGTGCGGCAATCTCGTTTTTTTACTTTGCAACTATAGGCCAATCCTTCTTTACAACCCGGAAGCTGGCCTATACTCTGTTTCTTGGGTAATTAGTTCTATAAATTTATCTAATGCATTTGTCAACAAACAATCTTTGTGCCGGATCAGAAAAGTCTTGGTCAAGTTATACAGAGCTGGCACGGTAATAGCTTTTAGCAGCCCCTTATTTTCATAATTCAAGATAGCTGATAGTGGGACAAAAGAAACGCCAAGTCCGGCAATAACACCTTCTATTATGGAATTCAAGTTATTAAATTCCATAACACGCATATTGTAAATACCTTGTGACTTAACCCAGGTCTCAAGCTGCAAGCGGTTTGCGCAACCTTTTGTGTTCATAAGAAATGGTTTTAGCAAAACTGTTTCTATATTATCCTGCTCAGGGCCAGCAATAAGTACCAGTTCTTCTTCATAAATAAGTTCTTCTTTGATATTTGGATCATTTAGCGAAGATGACTTTACAAATGCACAATCCAGTTGAAATTGAAGGACTTTGAGGATAAGTTCACTGGTATTATCGGTTGTCAATGATAAGTCTACCTTAGGATAGGTCTCATGGTACTGGGATAGAATCCCCGGAAGATCTAAAGAAGAAATAATATGATTAGTGCCAATAGCCAAGCGCCCTGCAGGTTCGACCGAATCATCTAATGCTTTTTGCGCTTCGTCAAACAAATGTAGAATTTTCTCTGCATAAGACAGCAGTTTCTCCCCTGCCGGAGTTAAGATCATACCGTGTTGCCTGTAAAAGAGCTGCGTTTTCAACTCTGCTTCCAGATGTTGAATCCGGTTTGTTATATTTGATTGGACATACCCCAAATTCTGCGCTGCCTTTGTGACACTGCCGGCCTGTGCCACTGCCTGAAAAATCCGCAGTTCGTTGCTTTCCATACACTTCCCCGCCCAATATCATTATTAATGAATATTTAGATCATTTACATTCATTTTACATGATATAGTTTTCCCTGTAAATTAGGTACAGAAGATAAATAGAAAGAGAGGCGCTTTATTTTATGGAAAACTTAGATTCACGTAGATGGATGATCCTATCTGTAGTTACGCTTGTTTCCTTTCTCACCAACTTAGACGCAACCATCGTCCTTATTGGCCTTGCCAAATTGATGGAAGGATTAAACCTTACTATCGTTTGGGGAGTATGGACAATTACAGCTTATATGATTGCTAATACAGTCTTATTGCTTCCTGCCGGAAGGTGGTCTGATATGATAGGCACAAAGCGAATTTTTATCACAGGATTAACTACTTTCACAGTAGGAACGATTCTTTGTGGAATAACCGACTCTGGCTTCGCTATGATTCTCTATCGGGCCATTCAAGGAATTGGCGCAGCCTTAGCACAAGCCATGGCAACTCCGATTATCATAAGAACATTCCCGAAAAAGGAACTTGGACTTGCGATTGGGATTAACAGTACCTCATGGGTTTTGGGAGCCATTGTGGGGCCAGCAGTTGGTGGTGCTTTAATCAATGTATTAGGTTGGCGCTCCATATTTCTGATGGCTGTGCCCTTTTGCATTATTGGTATTATTGGGGCTTGGTTTGTTTTAAAAGATACCGCGGCAGCCGTAAATGACCAAACAGATTGGGCAGGAATATTTACTTTCGGGTTGGGATTAACCGCTCTCTTAATTGCCCTTTCAGAAGGTCAATCCTGGGGTTGGCAGTCAACACCCACACTAGCCTTGTTTTTATTCACTCTATTATCCTGGCTGTTCTTTGTTTTCATTGAATTGCGGATTGAAAAACCCTTATTTAATTTCCAGTTGTTAACATACAGAAAATATACAACTGGCCTAGGAATTACCCTAAACTATTGCATTGGCTATTTCGCCATTACTTTTTTACTTACAATATATTTGCAAGGTGCCCTACAGTTAAACCCGCTCGATTCCGGGTTACTCCTGCTTCCATTGTCAGTACCACAGCTTTTGTTGGGTCCGCTCGGCGGCAAACTTGCTGACCATTTTGGCCCTTTGCGTCAATTATTTATCGGCACACTGGTCCTGATCCTCGGAGTACTTCTACTTGGAAACCTGGGAGACCATCTGTCGACCCCGGCTGTAGTTATACCACTACTCATTATTTCTGTAGCGAACGGATTAGCCTGGCCTGCTTTAGCCAAAGCGATTTTGTCAGCAGTCCCGCAAGAACAAGCAGGCGAAGCTTCGGGAATGTTTTATACGATTTATAATGTAGGCAGAACAGTAAGCCAAGTGTTTGTACTTATCGTAGTTGGCTTCAGTATATCTCCCGACATAGTATCTCAGGGACTCATTGGAATTGATATAACACAAAACCAAGCTATTACAGGTGCCATAGTCCAGGCAACAAATGCAGCTTTTAGGGTTTTCATTGTTTTCTTTGCAGTTGTATTATTTTTGTCATTCTTTTTGTTACGCCAATACCAAATTGGCAAAGTTGAGAATTAAACGCCCTTATGTCATAGGACAATTATTTTGACATAGTTCCCTCTGATTGAGATCATCCAGGCAAACCACATAACATAAAAGGGCCGTGTTGAAACATGAAAGTTTCAGCACGGCTCCTTTATTTCACACTTGCTTCTTTATTTTGCAGGCGTGAGGTGTACACCTGGCTTATCTATGCCTAACTATCTCGCTACAAGACCTAACCCCTACAAGCGACCTAGCCTGTGTCACCGCCCGTAGCACTGCCTGTTCCACCGCCTGAGCGGCCAGCACACCGACAATATTAATGTCGGCAGTAATCTGACCTGTAGCAACCGTAAAAATAGTATCGCCGTCAAACAGCGTGTGCGCCGGCCTGATGGTGCGGGCATAGCCGTTATGCGCCATCGACGCCACCTTAGTGACCTGCCCTTTAGTCATAACCGCATTGGTAATCACTGCGCCAATAGTCGTATTACCGGCAAACTGATTGATGGTTTTATCATGCTGAGCAAGTAAACCTGCCTCACAGTCTAAGAAGGCAAAAGGCTCCTCTTGAAAAGCGCCGGCCACAATACTGCCATTAACCGGATTAACCACATCACCCAAACAATTAACGGCAACTATGGCGCCGACCAGTAAATCACCAACTCCCAGACAAACTGTACCTAAGCCGCCTTTCATGGCATGTTCTGTGCCAAAAATTTTGCCGACAGTCGCCCCTGTACCGGCTCCGACAGAGCCCTCAGCCACTGGCCCATTACCTGCAACCAAACAGGCCTCATACCCCATAGCCTTATCAGGCCGAATACGGTAATCGCCACAGTTTAAATCAAACAGCACCGCCCCGGCTACAATCGGCACCTTGGTTACGCCAACATCAAAGCCGATATTCTGCTCCTCCAGATACTGCATAATCCCGGCTGCGGCATCAAGTCCAAACGCACTGCCGCCTGAGAGCAAAATACTATGCACCTTGTCCACATAATTTATAGGATTGAGCAAATCGGTTTCCCGCGTTCCTGGCGCCCCGCCCCGCACATCCACTCCGGCAGTTGCTCCCTCCGGGCAGAGAATGACGGTGCAACCAGTGGCTGCCGCCTGATTATCAGCATGGCCAATACGTATCCCGGGAATATCGGTTATTTTATGCATTTTCCTATCTCACCCTACCTTACACAGCGTGCTTGCAACTGTATCACTTAAAACATTTACTATATTATCCTTTATCCCTGCCTGAAAGTCAAAAAGCGCCGCACTTCACCGCCTGTATTTTCCATAAAATCATCCCACTCTATCAACAATTAAATAAACAGTAACTTGCCTTTGCAGAAAAACACTCTAGAATTGTCTTTTTGACAAAATTCATCTAATTTCTCAATCAAATTCAAGGATTATATTACTTCAGGCGCGAATAAATGATTGAGGTGTTTGATTTGATAGTTAGCATTTCTGCCCTAATGACGTTTCACTTGCTAGAAACTGTCGCAACAATGGCGATTATTATTTTATTTTTCTTATTGCACTTTTCTATGACTATCAGCCCCAGAAAATGGGGAATTAACTTTTTAGAGCTTTCTCTTTTTGCTTTGCTTACCGGCATTGCTATTATTCCGACCTGGGTAACAGACGGCCAACTCACACTACGAGCAATTCCAGTTCTATTGGCCCCGCTCCATACCGGCCTGCGCGAATCTATTCTTGTTGTATTGTTCAGTACAGCTATTATGTTAGCTTTGTCAAACAGCACCATATTTTTCTGGCCAATAACAGGAACTATGATTGCCTTGTTAGGCAGTTTTGTGGTGCATCGCTCTTCCCAAAATAATATCCGCCATAAAATCATTCTGCTATTTCTTCTCAACGCTCTGTATTTCATAAACTATTATTATGGAGCCGTTGCAGTCTACGGCAGCACCTTTATCATGCCGCCTGACGATATTCCGATTCCCATCGGCTACATAGCCGTCTTTTTAACCGTCATGAATACTATCGGAACCATATTCCTGGATCAGCTTATCGCTCATTTTAAGAATCACCGCCAACTTACTTCACAGATTGCGCACGCTGAGGAAAAATACCGGAACTTAGTAGAAAACGCTCTTGTCGGCATCTATATTGTCCAAAACAATAAGCTTGTCTATGTCAATCCCGGTGTATCTGCCATTACTGGCGTATCCAACCAGTTTTTGCTTGATATTGATAACATTTTTGATTATATTCACCCAGACGATCATAGTAATGTTCGGAAAAACATCAGAGAAATGCTTTCCGGAACAACCGAGCGTAACAGCTACGAACTTCGGTTGGTCAAAGATAACCGCTGCGTGTATGTTGAAGTTTTTAGCAATTATATTACCTATGAAGGCAAACCGGCCTATATTGGTTCAATGGTTGATATTACTGCTCGCCGCCAGAGTGAAGTTGAAATACGCCAGCAGCAAAAGCGTCTCCGGGGAATTATTGCCGCCATTCCTGATGTAGTTACAGTAATCGATAAAAAAGGAATTCTCCGGGAAATCCTGTCCCATCGCGAAACCCTCTCGCCGCTTTCTGCCAATCCTGTCCTCGGACAAAGCATTTATGATATTGTCCCCGAACCCCTCGCCGGACAGATTATGCAAAATATCCATGCGGCCTTATATTCACAAAATGTAGTATCGTATTCCTTCACCTTTACCACTGTGGACAACCGCATTTGGAATATCCGGTTATCGCCTATCAATGCCGACGAAGTAGTATCCACAATCAGAGATGTGACCAAAACAAAAAAAATCGAAGACAATTACCGCCTTAGCATGGAGAAATTCCAAACCCTATTTAACAGCAGCAATGATGCCGTTTTTGTCTTCCCGGCTATTCGCAGTGAAAATACCGCCTTTTTGGAAGTCAATGAAGCCGCTTGCAAAAAACTTGGGTATACCCGCGAGGAACTTTTAAACTTGCCAGTCCATGCCATTACTGAGCTCCCCTCAGAGGAGCTTGCCAAGAATGAATGGGACAAATTAATGCTTACCGGCCACTCCATATTCGAACTCGTGCATGTTGCCAAAGACGGCAGACGCATTTTAGTAGAAGCGAATTCTCATTTGTTCAATTTATGGGATTCACCTAAGGTTATCACTATTGCCCGCGACATAACTGCCCGCAAGCAAATTGAACTGGCGCTAAGAGAAAGTGACGCCAGATTCCGTTATCTGGCCAGACATATTCCACTAATGCTCTGGATGGATGACCAGAATGGCAACTGCATTTTCACCAACCAGAAATGGCAGGAATTCACCGGTATCTCCCCTGACGAAGGAACCAAACTTAACTGGAGCAACCATGTTCATCCCAGTGACAAACAACTTATTGAAAGCACGCTGCAAAGCGCCCTTGACCGTCAGGCACCCTTTACTTATGAGTTCCGCATGCTGCGCTATGACGGTGAATATCGCTGGGTTCAGGCTGTTGGCATTCCCCGCCGCAACGCGGATAATTCATTTGCCGGTTATATTGGCTGCTGCCTTGACATCCATGACAAAAAACATGCCGAAAATGTACTGACCAATTCCTACCGTCGCCTGGAAAAAGACGTAGAAGCCCAATCCCGGTTACTCGCCAACAGCAACGCCAAACTGGCGCAAGAAATTTTCGTACGCCGCGCTATGGAAAAACGCTACCGCAAATTATTTGACAGTGTCCAGGATGCGATTTTTGTCTGGAAGATTACTCCTAACGGCCTGCCTGGCCGTATTATTGAAGTCAATGATGTGGCCTGTCAATGGCTGAAATATACCAGAGATGAATTATTGGCTTTGACTATGTTGAGCGTCATGCCCAATCACGGCAGCGCTTTTGCTTCTGACCGCATGGAAAAACTGCTGGCTTCCCGTCAGGCCATTTTTGAATTCGACTATATTACCAAAGACAACCACCATGTGCCTGCCGAAATCAATGCCCATTTATTTGCCCTCAACGGCGAGCTGGTAGGCTTGTGTATCGCCCGGGATATTTCCGACCGCAAACAGGCTGAATTAGATTTACTTGCCGCCCGCAACCGCATCAACAAAGCCGATAAGCTGGCTTTCCTAGGTAACATGGCGGCAGGTATTGCCCATGAAATTAACCAGCCGCTAAATTCCATCAAAGTGACTGCCGATAGCATCCTGATGTGGTTTAAGAGCGGCCAGCCTTATCAAAAGGAAGAATTCTTGGAAGATGTACAAACCATCTCACAGCAAGCAACCCGAATAGCCAATATTATCAAATACATTCGTGATCTTATCCGTAGCCACCAGCAAACAACCTCACAGCGATTCAATATGGCTCAGGCCATCACTAATGCGGTTAATATGCTGACACCTCAGCTTAACGCTGCCAAAGTATCACTTACCCTTGATCTTGAGGATAAAACGTTGGAAGTTAATGGCTCACTGGTTCATATGGAGCATGTTATCCTTAACTTAATTAACAATGCCTTGGAGTCACTGGAATCTACCCAGCAAGCCAAAAGGAAAATAACCATCCAAACCCGCCTGGAAGACAGAATCATTGTTCTTATTTCCGACAATGGCCCCGGTATTCCAGAAACCATTAAAGATAAATTGTTTACTCCGTTCTTCACAACCAAAGGCACCGGCATGGGGCTTGGATTGTCGATTGTCAAATCAGTGATTACTTCCCACGGAGGCCAAATCACAGTAACTAATAATAAACCTTGCGGCGCCGTTTTTCGCCTGGCCTTCCCGCTCATCGACGAAAACAACATCGAAACCATTTCCGACACCAATACCGAAGACACAGTGGAAGACATTACAAAGGAGGATAATGCCAGTTGAATATATTACTAGTAGATGACGATACCGGCAGCCGCACATCAGTAAGTAAGTTTTTGCGCCGACAGGGCTATCAGGTCACCGAATGCAGCAATGGCGAGGAAGCGCTTGCCACCTACTTAGCCGGAAGCTTTCCAATGATTCTTACAGATATCAGAATGCCTGCCATGTCCGGCATTGATTTGTTAAAACAGATTAAAGACCTCCCAAGCGGCGCCTATACCGATATCGTGCTTTTTACCGGCCATGGTTCGATGGAATCAGCTATTGAAGCTTTGCGGATGGGAGCCTTCGATTACTTAATAAAGCCGATTAATATTGAAGAACTATCCATTATCGTAGAAAAAGTAGCCGAACACCAGGGGTTATTGCGCGAAAATAGACGCCTGACTGATCATTTCAATCAGGAAGTCCAGGCAGCAACTCAGGAAACTGCCAAAGAAATTTCGCGACTGCGCATGCTGGTCGCCCAATCTGAAGGAATTGGCAAAATTGGCATCTTTGATACTGTAATGCAAAACATTTATCAGCAGGCCCTCCTTTATCATCAAGATCGATCAATTCCCGTCCTCATTCAAGGCGAAACCGGCACCGGCAAAGAAATGATTGCCAAGCTCATTCATTATGGTGATTTTAATGAAACCACTCCCTTTGTCGATATCAACTGCGCCGCTTTAACTGCCACGTTGTTTGAAAGTGAGTTATTCGGCTATGAGGCCGGGTCTTTTACCGGCGGCTTATCCAAGGGGCAAAAAGGCAAACTTGATTTGGCGGCAGGCGGCACACTTTTCCTCGATGAAGTGGGCGAAATGCCCTTGGAGATGCAGGCTAAACTGCTGCGAGTATTGCAAGAAAAAGAATATTACCGGGTTGGCGGTTTGAAAAAAATCAAATCTGATGTCCGGATTATCTGTGCCACCAATATTGAGCTGGCGCACGCCGTGGAAGAAGGCAGGTTTCGCAGAGACCTTTACTACCGCCTAAATGTTGGGCAGATATTTATTCCGCCGCTGCGTGAACGCCTTGATGCCATAATGCCGCTTGCCGAAATGTTTTTACACCGCTTCGCTTCCCAGAAAGAGAAAAAATTCTGCCGTATTGGCGAACAGGCGGTCAGAGTCCTGCTCAGCCATTCCTGGCCGGGAAATATCAGAGAGCTGCAAAATGTCATTGAATGGTCGGTATTTATGTATAATGATACCGAACTATCCCCCAAACACCTGAATATTGTTGCTTCTAAAGACACTAGCTGCAATACTTCCTCACCGCAGGCAGGTGCCATTCTGCCCGAAGCGCCCCTTCTCCTGCCGCCTGAGCCCTTTAATTTAGATGAATATATTGATAGAATTATCTCGGCCACCCTCAAAATGCACAAAGGCAACAAATCCGCCGCCGCGGCTTACCTCGGACTTTCCCGGCGCTCACTCTCTTACCGGGCGGAAAAAATACTTCATGATGATTTATGAAGAAGACCAAAAGGAGTTTGGAACGGCATACCGTTCCAAACTCCTTTTGGTTCCTGGCAAAACTCGCTATTTTTTCAGATAACCTTTCCTGACTGCATCCTGAATAATTTCATCAACAAGCTGCCCCAGCTCCGCCGCGACTGCGGCCGTCCGCTGATTGCGCGTTTTTACTTTGTCACTGGTTATATTATTTAGCTTCCAGGACTTGCCCTGGGTATGATAATGCAGCAGCAACGGCTGCAGTCTGTCTAGTGCATCAGCAAGCCTGGCTTCAGGACTTTGTTTTTGTTCAAACTCTTCCCACAACGCACGAAATTCGCCGGCTTGATCATCAGGCAGCAGGCCGAACAGCCTGTCAGCCGCCTGCGTTTCCCGCACCGCTTTATCCAGCCCGGCCTGTTGATCAAAACAATAGGTATCGCCGGCATCAATTTCCACGACATCATGAATCAGCACCATTTTAAGGACTTTAAGTACATCAACTTGTGCCTTGTCAACATGCTCAGCCAAAAGGACAGCCATAATGGCCAGATGCCAGGAATGCTCGGCATCGGTTTCATGCCGTTCTCCGCCAATAACAAAATTCTTGCGGTAAATCTGTTTCATTTTATCCATTTCGACGATGAATTCAATTTGTCGGCTCAAGCGTTCAGTAATCACAAGAATCCTCATTTCTATGTAGTATCCTGGCAGAAAAAATAGATAATCATTACAGTATTATTTACAAGCACGATACAATTAGAAACCAAATACTTCGTGAACTTATTTATTTTCTTGAAGTATTTCAATATTCCTGCAAAGAAAACACCCAATCTAGAATTTTTTTCATTTTTCGTTAGCAATTATTTCCGTGCTATGCTATACTTAAGTGTCTCACCGCTCAAAACATGCTAGTGATACATAGAGACTTAATTCTGTCGGCGTTTTAACGCCGCCAAAACTTTAGTCGAAATTATCCGATGACTACCGTCCTTTGTAAAAAAGCCGGTTCTCTACTATCTATGCCGCGGCGATAACATAATGAAGCAGTTTCAATTCTACTATAGCCCAAAATTACGCACTTCTTGGCTGTAGCAATTTTATGAAACTGATGTTGGTATTATTGAGATGAGCTGACCATCTTTAAAGAGCATATAGATTCCATTATTTTATCATTATGGCAGAGTATATAAGTATTTACAGAGTGGCGATACTAATTCAAAAAACAACCAACTTATTAACAGGAGGTACATTAATTGGAACAATTTAAAAAGCTAGGTATTGGCGATATAACAATAAGAGCGCTTAGCGATATGGGCTTTGAGGAGCCCACTCCCATTCAAGAACAGGCTATCCCCTTATTACTGGAAGGCAAAGATCTACTGGGACAAGCTCAAACAGGTACAGGCAAAACTGCCGCATTTGGCATTCCTTTGCTTGAAAATATCGGAAACGACACCAGGGCTACCTTAGGAATCGTATTAACCCCAACCCGGGAATTATGCATTCAGGTAGCAGAAGAACTCAACAAATTGGGGCAGTTCTCCCGCACCCGCACACTGCCGATTTATGGCGGCCAAGACATTCAACGGCAAATTCGATCCTTGCAGCGCAAGCCCCAGATTATTGTCGCAACCCCTGGGCGGCTGATGGATCATATGAACCGCCGTACCATCAAACTTACCGATATTAAAATGGTGGTTTTGGATGAAGCCGACGAAATGCTTAATATGGGTTTTGTCGAAGATATCGAAAAAATCCTGAGCGCAACCCCGGAATCCCGGCAAACACTGCTCTTTTCTGCAACCATGCCCCGCCAGATTCAAACACTGGCCCAGCGTTTTCTAAAAGATCCGGAGCTTATCAGCATCAAGTCCAAGGAAGTTACTGTTCCGCTTATCGAACAGTATTATATGGAACTGCATGACAGACAGAAGTTTGACGTATTTTGCCGTCTGCTCGACATTGAGTCCCCAGAACTCGCAATTGTATTCGGTCGAACCAAACGCCGGGTGGATGAATTGACTGAAGGCCTCAAAAAACGCGGCTATTCAGCTGAAGGTATTCACGGCGACCTTACCCAGGCCAAACGTGATTCCGTCCTGCGTCAATTCCGTGAAGGCACTATCGATATTCTTGTGGCTACCGACGTAGCTGCTCGCGGCCTAGACGTCAGCGGCGTCAGCCATGTGTATAACTTTGATATCCCGCAAGATCCGGAAAGCTATGTGCATCGAGTTGGCCGGACAGGTCGCGCCGGGCAAACCGGCATAGCCATGACCTTTGTTATTCCCCGCGAAATTGAGCATCTACATTCCATTGAGCGGGTCACCAAACGCAAAATCGTGCGCAAGCCTGTCCCTAGTGTAACTGAAGCCATCGAAGGTCAACAGCGTTTAGCTGTGGAAAAATTGCTCAACCAAATCGAAGACGGCGGTCTGGAACCATATCGCATCAGAGCCGAGGAACTACTCAATGAAACCGACTCGATAGCCTTGCTTGCTGCCGCCTTAAAGCTCTTAACCAAAGAACCGGACACAACTCCTATCAAAATCACCGAGGAAGCGCCGCTGCGCAGCCGTTATCACGGCGCCGCCAAACGCCGGCCGCCGGAAAACAGAAAAACTCCGTATACTGGCAATAAACCTCGTCATAAGACCGGCAGTTTCCGTAATAAACAATAAAAAATAGGAAGCACAGATTAAATTCTGTCGCTTCCTATTTTTGCTTATGCAATGGCAAAATTACCGTTTTTAAAGATCTGAATGCGTTCACCGGTTATGGTTTCACCCATAATCTCAAGATCGTCTGTGCCCAGCATAAAATCCACATGCACCATCGAATCATTAACCCCGGCCTGAGCCAATTCCTCCCCGCTCATATCCGCCCCGTTCTCCAGGCAAATAGGGTATGCTTTACCAATAGCTAGATGGCAAGAAGCATTCTCATCAAACAGCGTGTTATAAAACAAAATGCCAGAATTTGAAATTGGCGAATTGTACGGCACAAGGGCAACTTCCCCCAGATAGTGTGAGCCTTCATCAGTCTCAACTAGTTTTTTCAGCACCTCATAACCTTGGTCGGCCTTACAGTCAACAATACGTCCTTCTTTAAATGTCAACGAAAAACCGTCAATCAAAGTGCCATTATAATTTAGCGGTTTAGAACTTACTACCACCCCATTGACACCCGACTTTTGAGGCAGGGTAAACACCTCTTCTGTCGGCATATTGGCGACAAATTCGATGCCTTCTGCTGTATGTTCCGGCCCGCCCAGCCACAAATGCCCAGCAGGTAGCTCCACCTCTAGATCGGTGCCTAGCGAGTTTTTAAAATGCAGCAATTTGCATTTATGAGTATTTAAGTAATCCAGACTTTGTTTCAGTTGTTGGCTGTGCGCTTTCCAGGCGGCAACCGGATCAGGCGTATCCACCCGGACAGCTTCGAAAATAGCTGTCCATAACTTTTCCATCGCTTCCTCAGGCGTTGCATCTGGAAATACCTTCTGCGCCCAGGCCTCAGTGGGTATGGACACAACACTCCAGGCATTCTTATTGCTCATCATGCGTTCGCGGTACTCTTTCAGAGCCGTATTGCTTGCCTTTTGTACCCTGACTACCCGCTCGGGATTTACCTCTTTTAAAAGTTCAGGGTCAGAGGCGGCAATACTGATAAAGCCGGCTCCCTTGCGGGCATAGGACAGATAAAATTCCTTCTGCCAATCCGGAAACTCATCAAAAATCTCATCAGGCGCCTGCAAAAATTTAATTTTGGAAGATAGCTCATCCTTCCAGTTCATCACTACTTCCCTGGCACCGGCTTTGTAGGCATTTTCCGCCAGCAGTCTGGCAAAGGGAGCACATTCCAGCGGCGAAGAAATCACCAGGATCTGATTCTGTTGAATATTAATCCCGGTTTTTATTACAAGCTCCGCATATTTCTCCAGCATGACCGTATTCATAGTTACCCATTCCCCACTTTCATCATCCAGCTTATAAAGCTTAGTTTTTGCACATATTATTCACTTTATCCGAGACTTAGCTTGGGGTCCCCCCTCAATCTAAGTCTACTTTATCATGGTAAGGCTTACTCTTCAAGACCGCTCGCTGAGCAACAACCAAAATGCAAGACAAGTTCTTTTAAAACTACATTTTTGGTAATATTTGTGATTATTTAGAAAAAATATTTAATTTCTGCTAGATATTTACATATTTATTTTATTAATGTATATTTATCTTAGATCGTAAAATATTACATTTTACTCGCAAGTTTGCTCTCAGAAAATAAAATATGGAGAGAGGTGAACATTATGGCCGGCTTACTATTGCCCACGCAAGATCTTAAGCCAGGTATGATTACTGCTGAACCAGTATTACGGCACAGTCAGGTAGTAATAAAAGAAAACACCATACTAACAACAAGTATTATCCAGCACCTCGCAGCGTGGCGGATTCCAACTGTGCGAGTAATTGAAGGTGTTATTTCCGGCGCTAGTGATGACCGCATCCCGGAGATAACCATAAACTCTCCAAGCGAAGACCACTATATTTTTAAAAAGCGCTATGCTAATATTATAAAAACCAGCAATGCTTTGTTTGAACATATGCGCGGTAAAGAAACCGTCCCTTATCGTGAATTTCACCGGCTTGCAACTGTTGATCTGTATGAATTGTCGAAGGACAAAAATATCTTGGGCAAGCTTTATCAGGTAAAATCGTATACCGATTACACCAGTTGTCATGCGGTGGATACAGGTATCATTGCCGGGGTCATGGGCGCCTGGCTCAAGTTTCCCCCAGACAAAGTGCAAACTTTGATTCTTTGCGGGCTTATGCATGATATCGGCAAATCCCAGATTCCTAAAGCAATTTTAGAAAAACCCGGTCCGCTTACAGCCGAAGAACGCAAAACAGTCAACCTCCACCCCGAATACGGGTACTATATGGCAAAAAACATTCCCAATATGCTGCCGGAAGTCGGCCTAACCATCCTGCATCATCACGAACGCGAAAACGGCGCAGGCTATCCAAGAAAAAAACGCGCCTGTGATATTCATCCCTTCGCCAAAATAGTTTCCATTGCCGATATGTATGATGCCATGACAACAGAACGCTCTTATCAAAAGAGCGTCTCACCGTTTAAGGCATTGGAAGCTTTAATAGATGCCATGTATATAGAGTTTGATAAAACCTTTTGTATTGCGCTTATTCAAAATATCTGCCAGTCATTACTTGGCTCTGTGGTTTTACTTAATGACGGAGCCCAAGCCGTAGTGCTACGCTTCCCTTATTTCATGTCTTCTAAACCTGTTGTCTGCGCCAAAAACGGCAAAGTAATAGATTTGTACTCCAATCCTCTTGTTTCCGTAGTAGAAGTCTTAGAATTTACCAGCGACTCCGCAAATAACTGTTGATTACCCCCACTTGCTACTCAAAATAAAACGTCATTTGTTCAAAACTTGAGCAAATGACGTTTTATCTTATATTACAAAAAATCCTTACGAATGGGTGTAAATGCATCAATGAGGATGGAATCATCTTCTAAGGCCACAACCCCATGCAGTGTTTTCCGGGGAGCATAATAGGTGTCTCCCTTTTTGATAATGCTTTTCTGGTCACCTACAAGAAGTTCGAAACTGCCTTGCGCCACATAGCCGATTTGTTCATGGTCGTCATGGCTGTGTGGCTCACCAATGCCACCTTTTTTAAAGCCAAACTCAACCATCATTAAATCCTCACCATAGCTGATTACGCGCCGGGTGGTTTTGTCTGAAAGCTGAATAAGTGGCAAATTAGTGTTATTCATATAACCTACCTCCTATTTTTTTGTAAAATTTTCAAGAAACTATCCTTAGTTTTCCCTATATCATTCACATTGTAAACAAAAATACTTGTTTTGTCATTAACACAAGTTGTGATAAAATACTACTGAATTGTTATAATAGGAGACAGCCGATGTTTGCAACTTCTGATTTTGATTTTGATCTAACCCGGCACCCTTGCCAGTTTATCTCGCGTCACCGCACCACCAGCAAGCAAGAATGGGATAAATATCATGCTCATCCTGGGATGGAGTTTATTTTTGTTCATCAGGGTCAAGGCCTGGTCATCATTGACCAGGATATTTATCCTTTCGGCCCGGGCACGCTAATGTATTTCCAGCCTTTTCAATTACATCATGTCAAAGCCGAACTCTCTGCCAGCTGTTATATCCGTTCCAAAATGCTGTTTGAGCCGTCGCTGATTTACCCGCGGCTTGCCGAATTCCCCACACTGCAGCACTTCTTTCGCCACTTGTGGGAAGATCAGCTTACTCATCAAATTTTGCAGCTTGCAGAAAAAAACAATGATTTTGAGTCATTGTTTGCGCTGCAGTCCAAAATGCGAAGCCCCCTCCCGCCAGAATCCCAAGAAAACTTCAGCTTGTTTGCTGCATTTTTCTTTCAACTAGTGCGCCACGCCTGGCAACCACCAGCGCAAGCCCCCAGTGACAAGCCCAAGCTTCGGCACATCCATTATGCTGAAAAAATTATGCAATGGATTCATTTACATTTTCGTGAGGAATTTAAGCTGGAAATGTTAGCCCAGGAACTACACCTCTCCAATTACCACATTTCCCACTTGTTCAAAAAAGCTACCGGCAGCAGCATTACCGATTACCTCATCTCTTATCGTCTGCGCAAAGCCTGCATGCTGCTGACAAGTTCTCAATTTTCCATACAGGAAGTCGGACAGGAAATCGGCATTCATAATTTTTCCTATTTCTGCCGGTTATTCAAAAACAAATATAACCTGAGCCCTGCCCAATATCGCAGCCAAACACTGAAACATTGAATGCCCCATCTGTGATCCTCCACGCTTGTAACAGCTTACCCTTTCACAAAACAAAAAATCAGTCTGTCTCCGTGCAAATCCGGAACAGACTGATTTTTTTTACCTATATATCACAACTTTTAATGACCGCCGCAGCAGCCGCCACCATGCCCATGCCCATGCTCATGTTCATGCTGCGGCTGGCCACCGCACGCATGTTTAGCCCCATTATCAAGTTTCATTTTTTTCATGCTGCCGCATTTGGGACAGGAAATCTCATAACCGTGTTTTCCGCCTTCCGTACAAGGCGGCACTTCCCAGACATGTTGACATTCCACGCACTCAAAAACCCGGTTTTTCATAATGTAGTTTCCTCCTTCAATGACAATAGCCCGTCCTTCTACTAACGCCGTCGCGATTTTGCGTCTGGCTGCATGCAAAATTCTTTGAAATGTCGGTCTGGACAGTCCCATCACCGACGCGCAAATAGCCTGTTCGTATTCCTTAATATCCTTCAGGCGAATTGCTTCTAATTCTTCATACAGCAAAACAACCGGCTTTTCTCCTTGCTCATTTTCAGGCGAAAATTTCCGGCATACCGGTTCTTCGTCAACAAGGCCGCAACAACGTTGTCTTGGCACAAACTATCACCTCTCATTCGAGCATATGCCCATTTATATTATATACCTTTTTAAGATTTTTTTTCAATACGCAAACAAGATTTTTTTTAGTTAGTAACCCTTTTTCGCAGTTTTGGCGATAAGAGCATGGCAATTACAAACCCGACACCGGAAGTCATCAGTGAGCTCGGTATATTGGCAAACGCCGTCGCCAAACTGCCGGTTATCTGCCACCAGGCAACAATATAGCCACCCAGCGTCCAGGCAGCCGCCAGCACACAACCAAGTACGGCCCACCACAGCCAGCCCTTGCCGGTTTCCCTTATTACCGGCGCAGGCCACAGGCCTTTAGCAACAAAACCAACAATAAAACCGGCAATTCCTTTAATGAAAAATGACCAGGCGGTATACGGTGAAAATCCCATCAGCAAATCATAAAAAGCCGAACCAATAGCTCCGGCCAATCCCGCATACACGCCACCAAAACAAATTCCCACAGTAAATAAAAAAGCAGTGCCAAGATGAACCATCGCTCCGACTCCAAAGGGAATCTTCAGTGAAGTGGCAATAGCGCACATAGCCGCCAATACTCCGCTGTAAACAATATCTTTTGTGGTTAGTCTGCGTCTTGCCATCATCCTTCATTACTCCTTATCGTTTGGGTGCATGTTTTTGCCCAAGCCTGTCCCAGCCCGGGCAGGGCAGGTTCCAGCAACACGCCTTCCCGCGAGGGAGTGCCGGCCTCATAGGTAGCTTTGACAACTCCGGCAACGAAATCGGCTGCCAGCTTCATTGCCTGCGGCACAGTTTGCCGCGAAAGCAAAGCGCCGGCCAAAATACTGGCAAAGATATCGCCGGTTCCCGGATATTTGGCAGGCACATAGTCACTGAATACTTGCCAAAAGGCGCCCGAACGCCGGTCATAACCCAGATTCATAATTTTTGTCCCATCAGAGGGAATTCCGGTCATAACAACCACTGACGGGCCAAAATCAGCCAACCGGAACAGCCAGTCACTAAGAACATCGGCTTCCTGCCCTTGTTCGGTATAAGGTTCCCCCAACAAAAAACAGGCCTCGGTAAAATTGGGGGTAATAATATCGGCTTTGCCGACAAGGCGTTTCATATGTTCTTGCATTTGAGGCGTATACACAGAATAGAGTCTGCCTTCATCCCCCATTACCGGATCAACCAATACCAAAGGCTTGTTCTCCGAAAATTCTTCAATAAAATGCAAGACAGTGTCAATTTGTTCCTCTGAGGCCAAAAAACCGCTATAAATACAATCAAAGCCAATGCCTTCTTGCTTCCAATGTTGATAAAACGCAGGCATGCGCTCGGTGAAATCACAAAAAGCAATCTGATTATAGCCACCCAAATGAGTGCTTAATACGGCTGTCGGCAGCGGGCATACCTGAATGCCCATACACGACAGTATTGGCATAATCACTGTCAACGAACACCGGCCAAAACATGAGATGTCATGAACGGCTGCAACTCTTGGAACCCGTAATGTCATATTTTTCCCCTTCCGCTATTCTCCAAATATGTACCGGCTTCCCGATTTCTTTATTCTGCCAGGCGGCTCACTGCCGTAAATAGTAACTGTGTACCGGCAACAATATCCTCCATATTGGCCCATTCTGCCGCATTATGGCTGATCCCGCCTTTACAAGGTATAAACAGCATACCGGTTGGAGCAATTTCCGCCAAATGCATGGCATCATGTCCGGCACCGCTGGGCATCAGCCGGCAGGCATATTGCCCCTGTTTCGCTATATCGTGTAAGTATTCGACTATTTCCCGGGAAATTTCAACAGGCTTCTCATCCGAAATTACCGTACGTTCAATTTCTACGCCCCGACGCTGTCGGATTTCCTCCAGAGCGGTCGCCAAGCCAGTCACCACCTGTTGTTTGCTGGGTCCCACAATACCCCGGATATCAATGCCTAGTTCAACATAACCAGGGATAACATTCATAACTCCCGGCTCAGCCTTAACCATTCCAGTTGTGCCGACAGTGCCGTTATGAGCTTCCTGCCCAGCCAATTTTTCCACAAGCAGGATAACTTCGGCGGCAGCCGTAAGCGCATCTTGGCGCATATCCATGGGTGTCGCGCCAGAGTGGTCGGCCTGACCAGTTATCGCCACTTTCACGCGGGTAGGTGCAGCAATTCCGGTAACAATACCAATCTGATCGCCGGTGCTTTCCAGCACCTTGCCCTGCTCAATATGTAATTCAAAAAAAGCTTTAATCTTCCCTGCATACTTTGCTGTTGCCACCTGTTCTGGTGCAAGACCGCGCTGGCGCATGGCGTCAGCCAAAGTAATACCCTGTTTATCCTTAAGCTGTTCAAGTTGAACAGGCGCGAGTTTGCCGCAAAAAGCCTTACTGCCCAAGGTTGCCATACCAAACCGGCTGGATTCTTCGGCCATGAATACCACGACCTCAACCGGATGCCGCATTTTTGTTTTAGCATCCTGCAAACAGGCAGCTACTTCAATACCAGCCAACACACCGACAACACCGTCAAAATTGCCGCCGGCAGGCACACTGTCAATATGTGAACCAAGCATGACCACCGGCGCAGCCGGGTCAGTACCTTCCCGCCGGCCAATCACATTACCGAAAGCATCTGTCCTGATAGCAAGTCCTGCCTGTTTCATTAGTTCAATAACCAACGCCCGTGCCTCCCAGTCACTATCGCTGAAGGCCAAACGGGTAATACCACCATCAGGTTGGACACCAACAGCACCCAACCGGCGAAAACTTTCTTCTAATCTGTTACTGTTAACCAAAGTTATGCCCCCTCTACAGCATTTTCACCAACCTTTTCCTGGTTGGCTCGTTCCACATTCATAATAACAATAGCCACTAAGGTTGTGGCACCTCCGGCAATTTGAATAGGCAGCACACTTTCACCCAAAATAAAGTAACCGCTGATAACACCGACAACCGGAACCAAATTTAAATACAAGGTGGTAATGGCCACATCAAGCTGCTTTAACACATACATGTAAAACAGATATCCAAGCACCGAACAACACACTGCCAAAAACAGAATATGCCCCCAGGCATTCAAAGACAGTGCCTGCCACTCATTATGTTCGGTACAAGCCAACGGCAACAGCAAGGCTGTGCCGATAATGGTTTGGTAGGTAGTCATACACATACCCGAATACTTTTTTTGCAACGACTTATTCGCGAGCGTATAAAAAGTCCAGGAAAGCATTGCCCCTACTACAAACAAGTTACCGAAAAAGTTGTCGGAATTTAAATCAAGCTGCCCATTGGCCGTTACTGAAAAATAAGTACCAACCATGGCAACGGCAATCGCTGCCAGTTTTAGTACCGAAACCCTGGCACCAAAAAACAAGATATCAAGCCCGATGGCCAACACCGGAATAATTGTCACAATCAGCGAGGCATTAGCCGCCGTGGTCAGTTTAACCCCGATATTTTCAAAATAGAAATACAGCGTAATCCCTAAACAGCCGGCTACCGCCATTGGGATAAAGTCCGCTCTGGCCAGCCTGGCACTAGGTTCCACCCGTTTGAGCAGCCCCCACAAGAGTACCGAAGCAATGACAAAGCGGATGGCTGCGGCTGTCACCGGTGGCACCTCACTTACCGTAATTTTGATACTGACATAGGACACTCCCCAGAAAAGGATTGTCACCAACATCAGGATATTTGCCATAATATATTTTTTATTCAAACCTGCATCAGTCTGCATCCCGATCACATTCTTGTTCATAAACAACACCCTCCTGCCCTTTTTTTAAATCATACCGGCAAAGCCATCAGGTGTATTGTAAAAAATTGATTGGCAAAAGCAAGATTAACAGCTTTGATATTGTTCTGGTGTTACACCAGTATGACTTTTGAACACCTTGTGAAAATGACTCTGGTCATAGAAACCGGTTTCACAGGCCACCTCGACAATCTGCCTGTGTTGACGCAGCAATTTCTTGGCATTGTTGATCCTGAGTAACGTCTGATACATATGAGGCGGTATATTGAATTCTTCCTTGAAGGAGCGAATAATACTAAACTTATTCACCCCAGAGACCTGTTCCAAGTCTTCCAGAGTAATTTTCCGTCGGTAATTCTCGTGAATATATTGCTGTATGGCTACCAGGCGAGGCAGTTCTGTCGCCTGCGGTTCCTGGCTCACTGTCTCCAGCCCCGCCATAGCTTGTTCAAAAAAAGCCATTACCGCTGCTTCCTTTTCCAGCGGGCTTGCCGGAACTGTTAGGCGTGACAGCATAGTATCAAGCGACTGACAGGAGTTGGTTTTGACTCTGTCGCTGACAACCGGCTGACCAAAAGCCGGTATTCCTCTATTTTTTAAAAAACGGCGCATCCAGTCGGCTTCAATAAACAGCATTTTGTACTTCCATTGATCCTGCGGCTCAGGGTTACAGGAGTGAACCAAGCCGGGCGGAATAAGCACAACGGTCTGAGGATTTACCCCAATGGTTTTTCCTTCATACCAAAACGAGCTGCTGCCGGCGTCAATTACCCCCAATGAATACTCTTCATGGGAGTGCTTTTTGTAGCACAAGCGGCTGGCATCACATATTTTTAGTTCAAAAAAAGGCAAAGCTGCGTCCCGGTAAAACCGAACTCCTGGCATCGCAATTCCTCCCCACATCGACTAACAACTAACTTTTTCCACCAGCCTCTTCCGCAAGTTCTCCAGCAGCAGCCGGCCTAATACTCTGCAATTGTGTCAGCAGCATGCCTGACAACATCAAAGCACAGCCAAGCAGTTCCTGAAAACCCAGCCGTTCGTTCAGCAACCAGAAGCCGCCAACGGCAGCAAACACAGTCTCCATACTGAGAATAATAGCCGCTTGAGCAGGCGGCGAATATTTTTGGCCTACAACCTGCAGGCTGTAGGCAATACCGACCGAACAAAAACTCCCATACAAAATCGGAATTATCCCGCCGGCAAGCCCAGCAATTGTTATTGTTTCCTGCCACAAGGCTGTGGCTAGGCTCAAGATTCCGCAAGTCACAAACTGAAAAAAGTTCAACTTTAATATATCTACCTGCTTCGCATATCGATCAATCAGCAGAATATGCACTGTCCAGAACAGCGCACCAACAAACTGCAGCAAATCACCATATGCAATAGAAAAACTTTCCTTGACACATAACAAATATAAACCTGCCAACGCCAATACCGAACTAAGCCAGATAATTCTATTAACATGCTGCTTGAGAAATATGCCGAAAATCGGCACAAATACAATATATAAACAAGTCACAAATGCGGCCTTGCCGGCTGTTGTGTAAATCAGCCCAATTTGCTGCAAGGACGCAGCCGTAAACAAAATTAATCCGGCCGCGATTCCAGGCAACAACGCCCCTGTTACAGCAATACTTGTTTTTTGCGGCTTTTTGCGAAAATAGAAGATAAGCGGCAGCAGCGACATACTGCCCAGAATAAAGCGTATTCCATTGAAAGTAAACGGTCCCATATGATCCATGCCTACCCGCTGAGCCACAAAGGCAAAACCCCAGATAGCAGCTGCGAGCAGCAGCAACAAATTTGATTTTAACGTACTCATATTGTTCAAACTCCTTTTAGCAATAAACCATGCCCCTTCCTAAATCATCTAGAAAAGGGGCATTATTGTTATAATATACCACTAAATTAGCCGTTAGTCCAGTAATACAGGCTTTCTTTCAACCGCTTTACTGTTCTTTCGGACATTGCTCCGGTGTTTTACTACCGAAAACTCTGGAAAATCCAAGCAGCTTCATGCTATATTATAGAAATATAGAGCACGCTTGCAGGAGGGCAACCAAAAAGTGATAGAGCAATCTTTAAAAAGCGACAATATTCTCAGTCAAATCATAAATCAATCCTTGTCCGAAAAAATTATCGACATTGATGAGGAACGAATTAGCTTACTGATTTTTAAACTCGGGGAATCTTTGTTTGCTTTTTACGGCAGTCAAGCCCGCGAAATACTGCCTTTTACGGAAATCACCTGGATTCCCGGTGCAACGGCTCAGCTTCCGGGAGTGGTTAATATTCGTGGCGATGTGGCAGCAGTACTGGAGCTAACACAAGTATTGAACATACACAGAATTGACAGCAACTTGTCGGGTACGTTCTTAATCATGGTGCGCGTTGGCGACGGGCGTACCGGAATCCTAGTGGATAGCATTGTGGATGTTGTCGAAATACCTGTCTCTGAAGCTGTGCAAATACTGCCAACCCTTGATGAACGCTTTAAGCAGTTTGCGGTAAGCCAATTTGCTTACAAAACCGCTATGGTAACCATTTTAGATGCTGCCCAAATTATTGAGCAGGCAATCTCTTAACGAGGTTATGGATGTGAAACAACAGGAACTTCAGTTGTTACTCTTTTCTTTAGGCAATGCCCGCTACGGAATTGATATTGAACAAATTGCCGCGCTAACAGCTGCTAACGCAAACCCGTCAGCCATAAGCCTCGCAGAGCTGCTGAGCAGCATTGCTTTTGCTGACAGCATTTATTCAAAGCAGTTGTTTATCAAACAGAATCTGCAGACGCCAATCCTCATTAACGAACCTGATGAAGTGGCCAGTTTCAGTATTGCAGATATCCGCATATTGCCTGATATTTTAGCTATATCGGCTGCCCGCAAAGGCGTTTGGGGACTTTTGCCGCAAGGTCATGACATAATTATTTTGCTTGATTTATACAAAAACCAACGATTTCAGCAGCTTACCAAAATGAGCGCTGATGTAAATTCACACAAACAGGAGGGGTACCATGCACAGCAGTCTTAAGGTAAGAATAATCGGACTTATGGCTCTTTTTATGTGTTGTTTAGTGGCCATATTATCTTATTTCTCGGTTACCGCCACACTCCACCGCGGTGAAATCCGCTTACACGAATACCAAACCATGTTATATAAACAAAAAACCGATAATATGAAAAATCTGGTTGAATCCATTGCCAGTTCAGCTTCTTTAATGCCTGAGGAAGAGGCAAAACAATTTATCCGCAACGCCCGTTATGGTTCTGACGGTTATTTTTTGGTCATTAATACTAACGGCATCATGGCGGTTCACATCGACCAATCCCTTGAGGGCAAACCTCTTGCCAACATAAAAGATGCCGACAACCAGGTGTTTTGGCCAAAGCTGCTTGAGCAATGCAAGGACAAGGGTGAAGGAACAGTACAATATACTTTTGTAAAACCCGGTTCTGCCAAAACTGAGGCTAAATTATCCTATGGAAAGGCAATCGGCAAATGGAATTGGATTATAGTTACAGGTGTATATCTTGACGATATCGAGGCAGCTATTACTAAAGAAAAAAGCGATATTCAACAAGAAGTCTGGAGTACCATTCAACGATATTTGTTTATAACTTTCTTTGCATTTATATTGATTATTGCTGCCGCCGTTTTCTTTATTAACCGCTACATAACCAAACCACTGACCGGCGCAATTACCAAAGTAAATTCCTATGCAGCAAAAATGGACGAAACCGTAACGACCCAGGCTAGCTTTTCTATTGAACTTTCTTCTTCTGTCAGTGAAATTTCCGCTACTATGGAGGAATTTTCCTCCTCGGCAACCTTAATCTCCAACCATAGTCAGGGAGTGGCCGACAGCGCCGCACAAACCTTGCAAAAAACCCGGCAAGGCGTTGCCGAAGTAGATGCATTGCTGGAAAAAATGAAGGAAATCTATAGTGATAACCAAGTCAATATTCAGGAAATCGTTGCCCTGGGGCATAAGTCGAAAGAAGTTCATAAAATTATGGAGTTTATCAATAATATTGCCAGCCAAACCCGATTAATCGCCTTTAATGCCGCCCTGGAGGCAGCCAGTGCAGGCGAAGCCGGTAAACGCTTTGGCGTAGTTGCTTTAGAAATCAGACGTTTGGCTGACAGTGTTATGGAGTCAACAAAAGAGATTGAAGTTAAAATAAATGAAATTGTAGCAGCAGTAAGCCGTCAGGTAGTAGCTTCCGAAAAGAATACCAAAGGTATTGAAGATGGCATGGCGTATTCGGAGCGTACGGTCTCCATCATTTATGACATTGAACACGCAGCCGATCAAACAACCGATGCCGTCAGTCAAATTGTTCTTTCTATCCAACAGCAGCAAACAGCCGGTGAACAAGTGCTGACAGCTTTGCGGCAAATTAAACAGGGAACAAGCGACAATACGGCAATGATCCAACAAACCAAAACGATTAGTAAAGAATTGGCTAATTTAGCCGAAGAACTGGAACGTGTAGTTGAACATGGCAAAAAAAATACTGCAGCTAAACAACTCGACAGTTAGGCGGGAATTCAATGGATGTACAGAAAAAAGTTGTCAGGGTGCTTATTGTTGATGATTGCCCCATCGCGCGGGAACTTATCAGCGGAATGTTGACCGAAGACGCCGGCATTCAGGTAGTCGGCGAAGCCTGCAATGGCGAGGAAGGAGTCAAACAAGCTTCCCGGCTCCAGCCTGATCTGATTATTATGGATATCGAAATGCCTGTAATGAACGGCCTGGAGGCCATTGAGATAATTATGAAAGACAATCCTACGCCAATAATAGTTGTCACCGCATATGGCGACGCTCATTTTGCGTATGAAGCAATAAGCCGGGGCGCTTTGGAGGTAGTGGAAAAACCCAATATTGATTTTGCGGACTCTGCGCAATTTATTCATAAGCTAAAACTATTGGCCGGAGTAAAAGTTATCAGGCATATGAATCGCAGCAGACAGGCAAATACAACAAACAGCATTGCAAAAATAAATTCTTCTTTTTGCCCGCAGGCAATCGCCATTGCTTCCTCATTAGGCGGAGCCAAGGTGTTGGAGACCCTGTTTTCACAATTACCTGCTGATTTTCCTGTTCCCATCGTTGTCGCTCAGCATATTTCTGAAGGGTTTGCCGAACCGCTGGCAGAATGGCTTAATTATAAAACGCCGCTTACTGTAAAAGTTGCAGCCCAGGCCGACACACTGCTACCAGGTAACATTTTAATTGCTCCACCGGAATATAACATGCAGGTAAAAGCAGACGGCCATATTGAGCTTTTACCAGCATTGCCGGAACATATCTATCACCCCTCCTGCGATATGCTGCTGTCTTCTGTAGCACGCAATTATCAGCAAGGTGCCATCGGCGTTATTTTGACAGGTATGGGGCAAGACGGCGTTGCCGGAATACAGGCGATCAAAGACGTCGGCGGCATTACCATAGCGCAAAACGAGCAAACCTCGCTTATCTACAATATGCCCAGACTGGTAATCGAACGTGGTTTAGCCGATTATATTGTGGCTGCCAATGATATTTCAGCAACATTAAGTAAGGTGATCTCCTTATGTCAGTAACGGCAAATTCGCTAACAGCATGTGCATTAGAAAAAATCAGCCTGTTTATTACCAAACGGTATGGCCTGGAATTTCGTCAGCACCGCCAGGAACTGCTGTGGCAAGCAGTGCAGGAACGTATGCAAGCCTGCACTGTTTCTAGCACAGAACAATATTTGCGGCTGCTGCAGCAGGGTAAAGAAGAAGTATTGTTGCTTATCAACCTGTTAACCATTCACGAAACTTATTTTTTCCGCGAACCAGCACATTTTGCAATTATACGCAAACAGATTATTCCCCGGTTAGCCAAGTCCAGCGGCCCCAAGCCTTTTTTTCGCTTGTTAAGTGCTGGCTGCTCAACAGGCGAAGAAGCCTATTCCCTGGCAATGACCCTGCTTACCATTCCCGGTACGGGAATAGATTGGGACTTCGAAATAATCGGGGTTGATGTCGACACCAAAGCAATTCATAAGGCGCAAGCCGGCTTATACGGCTCATATTCTTTCCGTTCCTGTTCAAGGGAGATCCAAAATAACTGCTTTGAGAGGTTGTCAAAAGACTGTTTTTTGATTAAACGCCAAGTAAAAGAAAAAGTACGGTTTGAAGCCCTTAACTTATTTGAACAAGTATATCCTGATTGGCTGCAAAACCTAGACATCGTGTTTTACCGCAATGTGTCAATTTATTTTTCCCGCGAACAACAGCAAGATATCTTTCACCGCCTGACCGGGTTGCTTAAACCTGAGGGCTGCTTGTTTTTAAGCTGCACAGAAACATTATATCATCATAATAAGCATATGATCTTGGTCAACAGCGGCGATGCTTTCTATTATCAAAAAACAGCGGCGACCCTACCTTCCGTCGCTATTGCCAAAAGCAGCCAATATTCTGTTTGTACTCAGCCACCTCCAGCTTACGTTCCACCGCAAAAAAAGCGTCCTCTTACCAGGATACCTCGCAAACTTCTTTCCCCTTTAATCACCACAACTAATCCTAAACCCTGTTTAAACACTGATGATTGTTGCCAGCTATTTAACACTGCCCTAATATTAATAAAATCCAAAAAGCGCACAGAAGCTCTGCAATGTGTTGATCAGCTCCTGTCTGCCGATTCGCAGTTCATTCAAGCCTATACCTTAAAAGCCAATATTCTCCTTGGACAGCAGCAGCTTACAGCCGCTATTAAGCTGTGCAAAACCGCGCTGGTACTGGAACCATTTTGCTTAGAAGCCTACCTGCTGCTGGGTATGGCAGCCAAACTGGACAACCGGTTTGACGACGCTCTGCAGCACTTTAAAGAAGCTGTATATGTGACTCCCGAATGCTGGCTGGCTCACTTTTATCTGGCCGAAATATATCAGTTCTGTTCAGAAATTGCTTACGCCAAACGCGAATATGAAGTGACTAGTAAATTACTCAAACAAGGCAATTTTGACAATCATGGGCTAAGCTTTTTTGATATGCCTTTCCAACTTAATGACTTCCTGCAATTATGCCAGTACAATTTAGAGAAATTACAAAATTGAGCAGCTAACATCCTACGGAATGAGGAGGGGTATCCGCATTATGGCAATAAATATCAAACTACTCTCGGCAAAATTTGCAGTAGAAGCAATCAAACATTGCGACCAGCTTGAAAAAGAGTTGCTTGTCCTTGAAGCAAATGGCTTTTCTAAAGATATCCTTGATTCGGTGTTTCGCACTGCCCACACTCTAAAAGGCGCTGCCAGAATGCTAAAATTAACGGCAATTTCCGAAGTAGCGCACCGAATGGAAGATGTTTTTGAACTGATTCGCAGTGGAGAGCGCACTCTCTCGCGTGAAATAGTCGATCTTTTATTACAGGGCGTTGACACCATCCGCCAATTACTTGCCACCATTGCCGACGAAGCCCCGCTGCCGGAAGTACCGCCCTCAATCTGTGCCGAGCTAACAGAAGTATTAACCAAAGAAACTTCTGCAACTCCGGAAACTCATCGAGCACCAACTTCTCCCAGACCGGTGCAAGAACTTAATACAACACCCTCCAAAGAAGGTTCCGACCAACAACACAGCTATGTCCAAATTCGCGCCGAACGCTTGGATGAGTTAATCCAGTTAATGGGCGAAATGGTCTCCTTTCAATACCGCAAAAACCAGCAAACATCAGTAATCCGTGAAATCACACGCCTGTCAGCGACAAGTCTTTCTTTGCTGTCCGGCAGCGAACATTCCACCCAGCAGCAGGAATTAACTAACACGCTGTCGACACTGCATAATCAATTAGTAAAATTTCAAACTTCTTTACGCAATGACGCCGTCTTCGAAAACCTCTTGACCACCGACTTGCAGGAACGTTCCTTAAAAATACGTATGCTGCCAATTGCAACGATCTTTGACAAAATCAACCGTGCGGTTAGAGATCTTGCCCGTACAACAGACAAAGAAATTGACTTTCAGATTGAGGGAGGCAATACTGAACTTGACCGGAAAATTATTGAGCAGTTGGCTGATTGTTTGCTGCATATGGTTCGTAACGCTGTTGACCATGGTATTGAAATGCCACAAGACCGGCTGGCAGCTGGCAAAAAACCACAGGGAACTATCAAGCTTATGGCTTTCTACGATTCCGGTGGAGTTACAATTGCTCTTCAGGATGATGGAGCCGGTATAGCCGGTGAACACATAAAAGCTGTCGCGATAAAAAAGCAATTGCTGACAAAGGAAGCTGCTGACAAGCTGACCGAAACAGATTTGCTGGATTTACTATTCTTGCCTGGTTTTAGCACAAGCCCTATCATTACTGATCTATCAGGCCGTGGAGTAGGCATGAATGTCGTCAGACAAACCGTTATCGAAAAACTAAAAGGTTCTATTCAAATTCAAACTCACGCCGGCAATGGAACTACCATTCTCCTTAAAGTTCCCATTACTCTGGCACTTTGCCGCATGCTGCTAGTAGCAACAAACAACCATACATTTGCCTTGCCCGCCTATTCGGTGCAAGAGATACTCTTGATACCTGCCAGTCAGGTTATTCAGGTTGTCGGCAAACAAGCCCTGCGTGTGCGTGAACAAATTGTGCCCCTGGAAGAACTTGCGGCTATTTTGCAGTGTCCGCCAACCGCAAGGCTGCAAGAGCAAACTGACTTACTTGTTATTATACTGTCATCAGGCGCAAAAAAACTGGGCGTCATTGTGGATGCTATCCTTAGCGAAGCCGATATGGTAATCAAACCGTTACCTGCTGCTTTACAAGATCATAGCCTGATTTCGGGTTTTACAGTAGGCAGCAGTGACGAAATCATCAGTGTGCTTACCGTTGCGTCACTCCTGAAGCAAGCCAGTGAAAACAATGCAGTTTTGGCTAATGTACAAACAGCAGCTTTTCAAAAACAACACAAAACCGTTCTCGTTGTCGATGATTCTGCCAATACCAGAGATATTGTCAAGAGCATTCTGGAATCTTACGGCTACCATGTTGATTTGGCCGAAGACGGGCTGGCCGCTCTTGAAAAAACTAACCAAAAAGTATATGATGCTGTTATAACAGATGTTGAAATGCCGCAGTTTGACGGCTTTAGTCTTACTTCGCATTTGCGTCAGGACGAGCGTTACCGCCAAATTCCGGTGATTATTGTCACTTCCCGTGAAAAGCCTGAGGATAAACGCCGCGGTATTCAAGTCGGTGCCAATGCTTACATTGTGAAAGGTGCTTTTGATCAAAACAATCTTATTGAAACACTGCAAAATATTATCGGTTAATATGTTTGTGAGGGATGCATCATGTATGAAAATACACAACCAAACAATCCTACCATGAAAATATTGCTTATTGAAGACGACAGCTTTATGCGCGATATGATTATTTTGATGCTGGAAACGGCAAACTACACGGTTACCGGTGTGGGAAACGGCGCAGAAGCCTTACGACAACTCACAGAGTGCGCAAACTATACGGCAATTATCTCTGATATGTATTTGCCTGATACAAATGCTTTTAAAATCTTTGAACAAGTTGCAGCTGCCTGCCCCGGCCTGCCGTTCCTTATTTTAACAAGCGAAACTGATGAAGCCGTTGTCCAAAAAGCAACAAACCTGGGAATTACCTATATTAGTAAAGACGAGAATTTTGCCGATACAATACTCACTGCGCTAACTAACCTACCAACAACCAAATCCGCCCCGACCACGCTCTCGCCTCTGCCGGCAAAGCTATTTCATGACTTGAGCCAGCCACTTAATTCGATAAAAATGACTGCCGGCGGAATCCTTTTTTTATTAAATCAAGGAAAAAAGCTGCCTGACGCAGAACTTATCGAGTGTATGGAAAATATATCATCACAGACTGACAACCTTGCCCATATTATTAAAAGTCTGGGTACATTGCTCCGTCGCAGCGAAAATCCGCCAAACTAGTAAAAAGCGGTTACGCTTTTTAACTTCCGGCAAACTTATCGAAAGATAAGGACGCAAAGCCATGGGTCTAATAATCGTAATGATTGATGATTGCCAGGCTGCCATAACCTTTTATTGTTATGTCAGCACTATTGCAGTCTTTTTTTATTTACCAACACTTGCAAATGAGGTTATCCGATGAAGATATTACTCGTAGATGATGAACAGCATAGTCGGCAGGCTATGCTGTGGTTTTTAACCCATCAAAATCACGAAGTAACCGAATGCTCCAGCGGCGAAGAGGCCTTGCAAAAGTTTTCAACAGAAACTTATCCTATGGTATTATCTGACATTCAAATGCCAGGTATGTCCGGTATCGACCTGGCTACCGCCATAAAAAAACTACCCAACAGTTGGCAGACTGATATTGTTTTTTTTACTGGTCATGCCGACGTAAACTCGGCAGTCACCGCCCTGCGGGCTGGTGTCTATGATTATCTAATCAAACCCGTTAATCCCGAAGAATTGTTTTCTGTCATTGAACGGGTTGCCGAACACCAGTCACTGCTGCGAGAAAATAAACATTTGACCGAGCGCTTTCATGACGAGGTAAACGCCGCCACCGAAGAAACCCGCCGCGAACTTATTCATATGAAACAAATTGTCGCAGAATCAATGCTTGGCACTATCGGCATTTTTTCCGACTGCATGAAAGCAATTTTTCAGCAAGCCCAGCAGCTTCATACCGATCGCACCATCCCGGTCTTAATTGAAGGCGAAACCGGTACAGGCAAAGAAGTCCTTGCAAAACTAATTCATTTTGGACATAACTTTGCACCTTTACCTGCTGCCCCATTTGTGGACATTAACTGTGCCGCCCTGGCACCAACACTTTTTGAAAGCGAACTGTTCGGCTATGAGGCAGGCTCCTTTACCGGCAGTATGGCCAAAGGCTCAAAAGGGAAATTCGACTTAGCCAATGACGGCACGCTGTTACTTGACGAAATCGGTGAAATCCCCCTTGATTTACAGGGAAAATTACTTCGTGTGCTCCAGGAAAAAGAATTTTACCGGGTGGGCGGCTTAAAAAAAATCAAAACCAATATCCGCGTAATCTGCGCCACTAATGTGCCACTGGAACAAAGGGTAGCGCAGGGATCCTTCCGTAAAGATCTCTATTTCCGATTGAAAGTAGCCCATATTGTCATCCCGCCGCTCCGGCAGCGCAAAGAAGAAATTTTACCGATGGCTCAGATGTTTCTCCAAGAATTTTCCCGCCGGAAGAAGAAACTTTTTACTACTATTCATCCTCAAACTGCCGTGATTATGGAACAATACAACTGGCCGGGAAATATCCGGGAATTACAAAATATCATTGAATACGCCACCTTCGCTTATAATGATACAGAATTAAAACCCGAACATATTCTGGGGCATTTACAGCAGCAACAACTAAACAGCACTGCTTCCCTTCCGCCTGAGCGCAGCAGTGTTTTAGAACTTCCCTTTCCATTTCAGGGCTATCCATTGAAAAAATATACAGAAGACATCATCCTGAAAATTCTTAAAGCCCATCATAACAATCAAGCGGCTACCGCCAAATATTTGGGTATTTCCCGCAGAGCATTATCTTATCGACTGGAAGAAATACGCCACAAACAGAAACTTAGTTCAGACGGCGTTTCGACTCCACCTAAATTCTAGTTATATGCTAAATAAAAATACCGCAACGTATCCAAACCTTCGTTTACCTGCCGAGTAGCCCATCGCTGCCTGGCAGGTATTTTTAGTCAGGCTGTTCTATTGGACAAAATCGTTCACAAAAACTTCCCACAGAGAAGTTTTTGTGACAAAGTTGTAATCGTTCCTGACAAACTTTGTTTTCTGTACGCCCTGCGTATGGTTAATAAAAAAGCTGATAAACGGCTTACTTCTATCGCTTTTGCACAAATTTTGTTAAAAAACATCACCAAAACCTATTAATTGGCATGCTTATTGCTATATTTAGTTCTCGTCACTGTCTAGATATAATAGGAGGAATACTACATGAAGAAACGAATGCCAATCAGTGCCCAGCTGGGCATGCTTATGGGAACAGCTTTAGTACTTATGATTATCCTGTTAGGAATTGTTCTCTATGAATTTCAGGATACCAGTAACAGTTATCAATCCTTACTGTCAGGACCGGTCCAGCGAACCATGGCTCTCAAAGATGCCCAGGACAATTTTCATGAGGCCTTAAGTAATTTACGCGGTTATATTGCGTATAATGATGAAAAATACGCTGATGATACAATTACACTGCTTGATCATAGCCTGGATGCAGTCGCAACTTTTAGCGCTACCGTTAGCTCAGCAGAAAGCAAACAGCTTGGCGAACAGTTGCACACCACGCTGCTCTCTTATAAGGAAGATCTCAAGCGAGCTATTGCCCTGAAAAAAAATAATGATGCCGGTTATGCCGCCGTAATTGCAAATGCCCGCAAAAAAACCGAAACCGTCAACAAACTCTTTGGCGATATTATGACTACTCAGGACAAAGGGCTTAACCAGCGGATTAAACAGCTCAACGAGCGACGATCCACAGTATTCAAAACCATTATCATCACAAGCATTTTAGGTGTCCTTGTTATTATTGCCCTGCTGCTTTGGTACAGCCGTCAACTGGCAAGCCGGATGAGAAATCTGCGCAATGATCTCCTGTCGCTTAGCCAACTGGACTTGTCTGGTAAAGATGTGTATCCTACCCGTAATGACGAAATCGGCGACATGGCCGAGGCTCTTATCACGATGAAACAGGCGCTGCAGAACATTGTCCGTTTGGTCAAAAACAATGCTGACCAATTAGCGGCTTCCAGCCAGGAATTATCTTCTTCGGTACATGAGCAGCTGCAGGTGTCGGAAAGCATTGCCAAAAGCATTACCGATATTGCCGCAGGCTCTGATCGCAATACCAATAGCATCACCGAAATTTCTGCCGTTATCCAGCAAGTCGGCGCCGGAGCCGAGCAAATGAGCGCCAGTGCCTCGCAAGTTAACAGCGTTACCCAGGATGCTGTCGGTGATGCCAATCAGGGAATGCAGCTCATCAATAAACTTGTCACTCAGAACAACACCATCGAAACATCGATGGCCGACATAACGCAAGTCTCTGAATCTCTGGTAAAACGCTCTGATGATATCCAGCAGATTGTCACCACTATCCATAATATTGCCGGCCAAACCAACCTGCTTGCCCTCAATGCAGCCATTGAGGCAGCCCGAGCCGGCGAAGCCGGACGAGGCTTTGCCGTAGTAGCGGAAGAAGTCCGAAAACTTGCTGAGCAAAGTGCTCTTGCTACCAGTCATATTGAGGAAATCATCACTAAAATGACCACAGATATCGGATTTGCCGTTGATGTTGTTGCCAAGGCCAATACCGAAGTCGCCACAGGCAAAGCAGCAACTAATGAAACGCAGCAAGGTTTCCAGGCTATTATCAATAAGCTGACGCAAGTAAAAACCGGTATAGAGCAAATTAGTCATGCCGTGGAAGAAACGGCTCAGGGTATGCAGTCGGTAGTTAACAACATCCAAAACATCAGCGTTGTAGCCGAAGAAACCAGCGCTAGCGCCGAGACCGTGGCAGCATCAGCCCAGGAGCAAAGTGCCAGTCTCCATGAAGTAAGCACCAGCTCTGAGGAAATGTCTAAAATGGCCGGTGAACTAAATGCCATCACGGCAAAATTCAAAATGTAACTAGTCTAAATAGAATCTTTCAAAAACAGCAGAAACCTACTTGAGGTTCCTGCTGTTTTTTTGCATCTTAGTTATCAATAACTATCGCCCACACACGATAGGGACCATGAACACCGATAGATAAATCCATTTCAATATCTGAGGTACGACTAGGTCCTGTGACAAAATCAATTGCAGAGGGCAACTGCCCCTGTCCGCGCCGTTCAATCAGGTGCCGCATAACAGTAGACATGGTAGGCACAATATCTGACTTAAGCATCACCGCAATATGGGTAGGTGGCAGCAAACTTACTGATCGCCCGGTAGTGCTGCCGTTAAACAAGGCCAAGGTTCCGGTATAGCCAATGGCATAATTAACCCAAGTAATGCCAACATCAGCCTGCTCTGCAGTTTCAATTAACTCCTGCCGGGATTTGTCACTATTCCAAAACTCTGATTTCACTTCCAGACTGGCAACATCTATGTATTTTCGAAGTTCTGAATGGTCCCAGAGGATAGCCGTTTTGGCATTAAGTACTTTTAGCCATAATTTAATCTGATTGGTGGCCTCTAAACCGTCACAAACAACGGCCACCTTGCCGGTAAGTGCTTCCAGATTGGCTTTAAACAGTTCAAGTGGCTGCTCTTTTTTAAACTCCTGTTCCTGCCAAAAAGCCGGCGGCCCAACTTCTTTGCGCCCAGGCCGACTTGACAGTATTTTATCCCGCCCCAGAGCTTTGGCTACATTTTTCAAAAACATAGTTTCCTGTGCAGCATCTTCCTGAATACTTGTCATATGCTCACCTATTTCTTGCGTTTTTTCCATTCATCCCGGAAAGTTGTATCAGCCGCCGCTCGCATATAGCGCGAATTAGTCCAATTGGCTAGTAACGGCAGCTTGGCAGTAATATAGCCATTGTTGACTAGCGGCTTTTGTCCCAGTGACGCAGCCTTCATGGCAAATTTATATGTGCTTGGTAATTTAAAGAAACGTTTCCACATCCCAAAAGCAAACTTTTCAAATGCCTGAGTGTGACCGGCACTTACCCGTCGCTGCCGCAGTTTAAACAATAAGTCCTGCAGTGGAATCTTAGCCGGACACGCAGTAGTACAGGCAGCACATAAAGTCGAAGCATAGGACAGCTCGCCCCAAAATTCCAGATCGCCTTCTAACATGGGGGTAATAACCGACCCTATTGGACCGCCATACACCGACCCGTAGGCATGGCCGCCGATTTGCCGGTATACAGGGCATACATTGAAGCAAGCCCCACAGCGAATACAGTGAAGCGCCTGCCGGAATTCCTCATCAGCCAGCATGCGCGAACGCCCATTGTCCACAATTACCAGATGAAATTTTTCGCAACCGTCAATATCGTCTGGTTTGCGAGGGCCGTTAATGACTGACACATAACTGGTAAGCTTTTGCCCGGTGGCATTGCGCGGCAACATAGACAGCACGGCTTCCAGATCCTCAAAGGTCGGAATCACCCGTTCCATGCCCATAACACTGATAACCACCCGCGGCAGTGCCGTTGTCAGGCGGGCGTTGCCTTCATTGGTAACCAGTGTAATCGAACCGGTTTCGGCAACTGCAAAGTTGCAGCCGGTAATCCCCACATCGGCAGTCATAAACTTGTTGCGCAGCACTTTTCGAGCAAATGCCGTCAGTGCTGGGGTGTCTGGTTCCACTTTTTCACCGGCAGCCTTAGAAAAAAGTTCGGCAATCTGCTGCCGGTTTTTGTGGATGGCCGGCACTATAATATGAGAGGGAGTTTCGCCGGCCAACTGCAGAATATATTCGGCCAAATCACTTTCGATTACATCCATGCCAGCGGCTTCCAGTGCTTTATTAAGATGAATTTCTTCTGTCACCATAGATTTGGATTTTACAATTTTTTTGGCGCCATATTGTTTACACAAACCAGTAATAATCTGGCGGGCATCTTCCGGGCCGGGCGCAAAGTAAACTTTGCCGCCGGCTTTCCTGACATTATCGGTTAACAGTTTAAGGTAATAGTCAAGGTGATTGACTGTATGCTGGCGTATAAGCTTTGTCTGTTCCCGCCAATCCTCCCAGTTGGGAAGTTCGCGAGCGGCTTTATCTTTGTTGCCGCTCAGCCGGTCAACGGCTTTGCGGACAGCTTGCCGCATCTGATCATCTTTTAAGGCTTTGACCGTCCTGTCGCGCAAATGGAGTGTTGGTCTTTCACTCACGTTCTCAACCCCTCATCTAGCAATTCAGCAACATGCATAACCCGAATATCGGATTTTTGTTTTTTCAGTCTGCCGTCAATATTCATCAGACAGCTTAAATCAACGCCAACTAATACATCAGCCTTAGTCTCCAGTATATTTCTGGCCTTTTCATCTACCATGGCCTCAGAAATTTCCGGCAACTTTACTGAGAATGTTCCTCCAAAACCACAGCAGGCTTCTTCATGCGGCAAAGGCACAAAATCGATTTCCTTTACGTTACTAAGCAGCAGCTGAACATATTTGTCGGTATTCAAAAAACGGCGGGCATGGCAGCTGGAATGATAGGTTACCCGGTGAGGAAACCGCGCTCCCACATCCTGCTTGTTTAATATCCTAACAACAAATTCGCTAAACTCATAGATTTTGGCACTCAATTCTTTAGCCTGACGATATTGCTCCGGATTATCTGCAAATAAAAGCGGGTAATACTCTTTAACCGCCGTAATGCAGGAACCGGCAGGTGCCACTACATACTTGCTGTCACGGAAGGCAGCAAGCATGGTTTCAGCCACCGGCCGGGCATATTCCCAATAGCCGCTGCTTAACGCCGGCTGGCCGCAGCAAGTCTGGTCAGGTGGAAAATCCAGTGTCACACCCAGTTTTTCCAGAACGCGCACCATGGCCTGACCAACCTGGGGAAACATACTGTCACAAATGCAGGTAATAAATATGGATGCTTTCATCCTGTGCCCTCCATAAAGCTAGAGTATACTTTGCCATTGAGGCTTTTTTAGTTTGCGCATTTTATCCAGCATTATCCTGAGTTTTTTTTTGCTTTGTGACAAATAATAGAATCGAACAAATTGCGATGCTCAGGAGGGTACTATCATGACATGGACACAAGAATATGTGCCGTTAGGAAGTGTATTTTTATCGGCACTGGCTGCCGCCATCCCAATGATTGTGATTTTTTATTTATTGGCCATTCGCCGTTCACCCGGCCAAGTAGCAGGAATCAGTTCATTAATAGCCGCATTTTTGGTGGCAGTGTTTGTTTATAAAATGCCTTTGACAACTACCTTGGTAGCGGCATTAATGGGGATTGCCTATGGCATATTTCCCATATTTTGGATTGTATTGACCGCTATTTTCATTTATAACATGACTGTCGAAACCGGCAAATTCGATGTCATCAAAAATTCCATTGCCACAATTACCGATGATCGTCGCCTGCAGGCTCTACTGATTGCCTTTTCCTTTGGCGCCTTTTTGGAAGGTGCTGCCGGTTTTGGCACACCAGTAGCTATATCGGCTGGCATGCTTGTCGGGCTGGGCTTCAACCCTTTGTACGCTGCCGGGCTTTGCCTGATTGCCAATACCGCACCGGTTGCCTTTGGCGGAATTGGTATTCCCATCATTGTTGCCGGTCAGGTAACAGGACTGGATACCATGAAGATAAGCCAGATGGTTGGACGCCAACTGCCTTTTCTTTCCGTGGTTATCCCGATTTGGCTGATTGTACTTATGTCCGGCTGGAAAGCAACAATGGAAGTACTGCCTGCCTGTTTGGTTGCCGGCGTTTCATTTGCCGTCGTCCAGTACTTGTCTGCCAACTTTCTTGGCCCGGAGCTGCCCGATATTCTCTCCTCACTTGCGGCCATCTTCTCTCTCACCCTCTTTTTACGAAGCTGGAAGCCACCTTCTATCTGGCGCTTTCCCGGCGAACAAGCTACTAAAGCAAATGCAGCGGCTTTGCCTTCTTATTCTACCGGCGAGCTGGTTACCGCCTGGGCGCCGTTTATTATCTTGACAGTTATGGTTATTTTATGGGGCTTAAAGCCTGTTAAGGCACTACTGGATATACCCACTCTATCGATTTACGTACCAGGGTTGCACAAAGTGGTTACGCAGGTTGCTCCTATTGCCAAGGCACCCACGCCTATGACCGCAGTCTATAAAATAAACTGGCTTAGTGCCGCAGGTACAGCGTTATTTATCGCCAGTATCCTGTCAGCCATGATACTAAACGTAGGAATGGGAAAGTTTTTCGGAATTCTCGGCAAAACCTTTAGTCAATTAACCAAACCCCTGATTACCATTCCTGCCGTACTTGGATTGGCATATATCATGAACTATTCAGGCATGAGTTCCAGTTTAGGCTTATTCTTGGCAGGTTCAGGATCATTCTTTCCCTTTTTCTCTGCTTGGCTTGGCTGGTTGGGGGTATTTCTTACCGGCTCAGATACTTCTGCCAATGCTTTATTTGGCAATCTGCAGTCAGTCACCGCCCAACAAGTTGGCGTTGACCCCACCTTAACTGTTGCCGCCAACTCCTCAGGCGGTGTTACCGGCAAAATGATTTCACCGCAAAGTATCGCCGTAGCTACTGCTGCAACCGGCCTTGTAGGGAAAGAAGGCGATTTATTCAGCTTTACTGTCATGCATTCTATTGTCCTGGCCATTATTGTGGGAGTTATGACTTATCTACAAGCATACGCCTTATCCTGGATGATACCTTAATCACTGCTGATAAAGAAAACACTGCTTGCGCTGAGCTTTAGGATAAGCGCAGTCGATGTTGCCCTTATCCTGTTTGTAAGAAAGTTATACTTTCTGTTAGGGCAAAAAAAGCAGGTTTGACCTATATTATATAGGCCAAACCTGCTTTTCTTATGCTACACGTTATTCTAATGCCCAGACACCTTCGTGACTGCGCATTAGCTCCTTACACTCGAAACTTGCTTACAGCACTTTGCAAATCCATCGCCAATTTCGCAAGCGCTTCACTGGCAGAAGCAATTTCTTCCATAGACGCCGATTGTTCCTGGGTGGCAGCCGATACGGTCTGAGCTTCACCGGAAGCATTGCGACTAATTTCTTCAATTCTATTAACTGAACTTACGATCTGCTGACTGCCTGTAGCCATCTGCTGAATGGATTCCGATATTTCTTTAATTTGCTCTGATACCTGTGATATTAAATCTACGATTTCCCGGAATGCCTGGCTGGCAGCACTTACCACCTCGGCACCCCGCTTAACTTCGCGGGTTCCGTCATTCATGGCAACAACAGCCTGGTCAGTATCTCCCTGAATTTCTGTAATTAAACCTGCAATCTCTTTCGCCGCATCCTGAGATTGTTCAGCTAGTTTCCGCACTTCCTCTGCTACAACAGCAAAGCCGCGTCCCTGTTCTCCTGCCCTTGCGGCTTCAATTGCTGCATTAAGTGCCAGCAGATTGGTTTGGCCAGCAATACCGGCAATGGCATCCACAATCTGACCAATTTCCTTAGACCGTTCTCCCAGCTTGGCCACAACCTCAGCCGAAGTATTGACGGTTTGTTCAATCGACCGCATTTGCTCAATGGCTTGCACTGCCGACTTGCCACCTTCACGGGCTTTGGCAGCAGCTTCAGCCGATTGCAAGGCAACTTCATTGGCGTTGGCGGCAACATTTTGAGTAGTTGCCGATATTTGCTCAACCACCGAAGCAGTATTCTGAACGGTGCTAAGCTGCTCGTCCGCTCCTTTGGCCACATCGGTAATCGAACCAGCCACCTGGTTAGCGGCTTGGGATGATTGTTCGGCACTTGCCGTAAGCTCTTCACAAGAAGCGGCAAGATGCTCAGAATCAGAGGTAATCTGACGTATCAAAGTTTTTAACTGGGCTGTCATCACATTAAATGCTTCTGACAACTGACCAATCTCATCCCGGCTCTCTACCACCAGCGTCTGCGTTAAATCACCGTCCGCCACAGCCTGTGTGTTTGTTACTAAGCGGGAAATTGGCTGGGTAATCGACTTGGCAACAGCCAGTGCTGCAAAAACAACCAAGACAGCAACAGCAACCAGGATAATCCCGGCCCATATTAAATTGGCGCACGCATCGGCAAGCGCCTCACTTTCCGGCACCTGCACCACAACGGCCCAGTTTGTCCGAGGAATATAGTCGTAACCGGCAAGCTTGCTTTGACCTTCGAATTCATACACGCTATTACCGGTTTGCTGAGCAATTGCTTTTTGCACAGGCAGTAGCTGTTTCACATCAGCCTGCGAATCTACTAATTCCTTCTTCGGGTGGGCAATGATCTTGCCTTGATTGTCTGTAACAAAAGCATAGCCGGTTTCTCCGGATTTCACGGCAATTGTTTTGTTTACCAGTTCAGACAGATCCATGTTAGCAAAAATTACGCCAACAAGTGCACCCTGCGCATTTTTAATTGGCAGGCTGATAAAAATACCCGGCTTGCCGGTAGCTTTGGAAATAAGCACTTCACTAATAACTTCCTGTTCACCCTTCATTACCCTTTGAAAATACTCCCGGTCGGCAACACTGATTAAGTTGCCGGCATCACGGGCAATCTGCTTTCCATCTGTTGCTACAGTAACAACAGTGGAGAAATCATCATATTGCTGCTTAACCACTTTCAGTATTGGAACCTGTTGTTCAGGATTCATACTCTGTATTTGCGGTATTTTGCTGATAGTCTTTAGCACACCAATCCGGGCTTCAACCATACTTTCAATGTCGTCAGCCAGCGTGGCCGACAGTTGCTGGTTCTCCGTATTGGCTTTAACAACATCTCCTTTATAAGCCTTGTATCCGTCATACGCACTGACCAGAAGCAGCGGTACTAAACTAATTAAAGCGAAATACAGGATTAACTTACTTCGTAAACTTGTAAATGAAAATTTTTCTGCCATCTTTTAACCCCCATCCCCTTTTTTGTGTACAAGTGCATAGCAATATCTCTTTGTACAGTTAATCCGCTGACAAATAAAGTCTTACAACACTCCCCACTTGGTTCCGTTCCAAAATTTTACACGAAACGATATATATATATTCTCTTCTACAAAATAGCAATTTTTCCTCCAATTCAGACTTTTAATTGCTATTTGTTTTACATAATGAGAAAAGGGTTAACTCTGCTGCCAAAGTTTAACCCTCTACCGGTATTTCCCGCACTACCTGTTCAAAAAAACACTCTACCAAACTTTTACTAATCGCCGGTTCATAAAACGCCATGGAGAGTGTCATTTCCTCATTGTAGGTGCTAATTGCCAGCAAGGAAGCAGGCGCTGCCATTGCCGGTCCAATCATATAACCCTCCTTAGCCTTAACTTTTCCAAAATTAAGCGGTTCGTTACTGATAACCCCAATATTGGAGAAAATGGGTGAACACAGCTCAGCGTCCTCTGAACGCAGCCAGTCTAGTACAGCTGCAGCTCCAATCCTGGAATATATCTCGGAAACAATAGCAGTATGAAGTCCTGGGATGCTGGCTTTTAACGTATTCATAGCTTCAGCAACTTTACCTAATGTATCTTCAAAACTCTCGCCGAGAATGCGGGAAATGGCCGGTATAACCAAACCTGAAAGATTGCAAATTGCACCGGCCTTGTGTCCGGGAACATAGCGCCTGAGATCCACGGTTACCAGAAAACTCATGGGTTTATCGGGTTCCGGACGGACAAGCGTAAACATGGCGCGATAACAGGCCGTAAGCAGTATGTCATTAACGGTAACGCCCCGGCTTCGAGCATACTCATATATCTGCCGCCAATGCGCTCTGCCGATTTTTTTCACAGCATACTCTGATTCCATATTTTGTGCGGATTCCATAGGGAATGACCAGGAATCCCGCTCTGGTCGATACGCTTCCCACGCCTTTTTTGCCTCGACAACATCTATTTGTTCAAAAATCTGATTATATCCGCGCTGACCGCTTCTGTTTGGCACTGGTATATAACCTGGTTCCTCAAGTAATTTGTTATATAAAGATGCCAATAAGGCCACACACTCTTTTAAGCCACCAGCATCACAACACGCATGATTAATTTTTATACACAACCTATCACCCTGCCCACTGCGCAGTAGCTTAACCTGCAACAAAGGGTCTTGGTAAGAGTCTACCGGTACATTAATAAACTTGCGCATTTCACTTTCAACATCCTGGGTTTCCAGCAATGAACAGCTTTCTAGTTGCTTCAAATCAGCACGCCTGACCCAATAGCAAGTATCCTGATTCTCTATCAGGCGGCAGCTTAAGATCGGTTCTGCAGTAAAAAGCAAAGCAACCGCCTTGTTTAGCAGAGCGAAATCGATGTTTTCTTCAAAACCCAGAATACAATGAATTTCGTGATTACACCCCAAATAACCACTCATATGATTTAAAAGGTCCTGCGCATTGGCCGGAATACGTTCAGCAAGTTCAGCAGACATGGTTTTTCCCTTCCACAGTTCTCGAAATATTTAGTATAATTGTACCATCAACCGGTAAATCATGAATAAGACATAATTGCTCAATTATTATATTTCACTGCCAACTATATGAAATCTAACAAAAATTTACTAACGAAAGCAGGATTTTGATTTATTTTGTAGTAATTATTATTTTGGAACAAACTGCCGCGAATAAGCGTTCCGGCAGTTTAAATACATTTACAATACCAAGGAGGATTAGCATGAAATCACTAAAAGGCACTAAAACTGCTGTAAATCTGATGCATTCTTTTGCAGGTGAATCTCAGGCCAGAATGCGCTACACCTATTATGCCTCAACCGCCAAAAAAGAAGGCTATGTACAAATCTCCAACATTTTTACCGAAACCGCTGACAATGAAAAAGAACATGCTAAACGCTTCTACAAATTTCTTGTGGAAAGCCTTGACGGTGAGTGTGTCAACATCCAGGCCGACTTCCCTGTTGCCTTGAGCGACACCAAAGCCAACCTACTCGCCGCTGCCCAAGGGGAAAATGAAGAGTGGACTGAAATGTATCCTCATTTTGCCGATATTGCCGACGAAGAAGGTTTCCCGGTTATTGCCACTGTTTTCCGGAAAATTGCCGAAGTGGAAAAACGCCATGAAGCCCGCTATAAAAAACTGTATGAAAACATCGTAAACAATACGGTTGTCAAGAAACCCAGCACACTTGAGTGGAAATGCAATAACTGCGGTTATATTCACACCGGCGATCACGCTCCTGACCTCTGTCCTGCCTGTGCTCACCCGCAAGGCTACTTTGAAGTGTTTGTTGAGACCTATTAATTTTACCTTTGCAATAGTAAAGCCGGAACCCCTAATAGCATTAGTGGGTTCCGGCTTATTCTTTGTTATTTTAAAACCGTTCAGGTAGCACTTCCAGCCAATATCCGTCCGGATCAGAGATGAAGTAAATCCCCATCGCTTTATTTTCATAACAGATGCACCCCATGGCTTTGTGATGATTGTAGGCTTTTTCAAAATCACTGGTGATGAAGGCTAGGTGAAATTCGTTTTCGCCCAAATTGTATTTTTCTTTGCGCTCCTTTAACCAAGTGAGTTCCAATTTGTGCGGTGTCTGTCCATCTCCCAGATATACAATGGTAAAACTCGGCTGCTCAATTCGTCTGGTCTCGGTAAGATTCAGCGCTTCCTTATAAAAGGCCATGCTTTTTTCCAGATCAAGCACATTAATATTATTGTGGGCAAATCTAAAATCCATGTTAATCTCTCCTTTGTTTTCTTGAATCTATTATTACTGACCTTTCCTGCCACTTTTCCACATGTTAGCAAGGAAGGTCTGAATGTCCCGGCTTACTACCACGCCATGACCGGTGCAAAAAAACTCGGGTGTAAAATTCAACAGTCGGTTCAGTCCCAGCATAAACTTGTCAAAACCAGGCTCCTTGGCAGCCGCCTGGCCAGCCACATAATCGCAAGACCCTCGCTTAATGCGTTCACTGTCTGTAACCAGTTCACCATCAGGCAGGTTTTCGCCAAAATAACAGAAGAAATCGCCGACAAATAGCGCCTGGGATAATCGGTCATAAATAGCTACCGAACCAGGCGAGTGGGTATTAACAAGTACAATTTCCAACGCTTCAATACCAGTGGCAGCAAAGGTAAACTCCCCGGCAGCCGGCACATACTGCTTAAAAACAGTGGCCAGCGGCGCAGCCAGCATACTTGCGTCAGCACGATGAACAAACTTCTCCGCCTGCTTAAATAAAGCCGCACCTTCGACATGATCGCGATGTCCATGGGTCAATAGCACCTGCGTAACCTGTTCTGGGGTTATGCCGATAGTGCTCAGTACTTCAACAATAGTATCCTGATATTCCTGCCGGCCGGCATCAATTAAGATAATTTTGTCTTCGCGTTTAAGCACATAACAATTGGTGTATGACATAACATCCCAGGAAAAAGTATCTTCGACAGCAATTACATAGGCCCCAGCGGCCAATTGCGCCAACTTATAATTCATTTTTAACCAGCCTTTCGAACCGGAATCAGCGTCACGCCTACTGTTACTACTTATTATAGCTTCTATTATTCCCAGCACAAGTTAATTTTCCCAAAATATTTTCACCGACTGTTCTGATTGGTTGCATGTACTATTTTAACAAGTTAAAATATAGTAAACTGACCATCAGACGAGGTTTTAACTCACCTGAAGTTTAATCATCACTATACCGCCATAACGAAAGGAGATCCCCATCTTGGTTGTTATTAAATTAAAAACAAGCGCCCAGCATGCTTTCCCTGATACGTACAGCACTATTGAAGAATTTTACAATGACATCAACACCTTTGAAGAACTCAGTTTTGAATACTGCGGTCAGAAGTATATTGTAACCTATTATGATGCTAACCTGTCTGTAGCTGAATTCAACAAGCCTGACAGTACACAACAATTCAAGTCTCCTGAAGACTTTGCAAAGAATTTTTGTATCGCCGATACCTGCTTTCAGGATTTTATAACAAAAATTAGTGTTCTGGTACGTTAAACCACGAGCCGCATCTCGGTAATCCATATTACAGGAAACGTCCAAATTTTCGCACTTGGGTAAAAACTCATCGCAGCTACCTACTAACCACTTTAAGATAATACATGAAGTAATATGTTTAAGGAGATGATAACATGCAAACCGAATCTTTTTTCAAACGCTATGGACTAATACTGGGTTTCCTCGTTTTACTAGGCATTCTGGCGCTGCCTACTCCGGCTGACTTGCCGACTGCCGGTCACAGAATGCTCGCAATTTTACTGTTTTCCGTAATTGTCTGGATGTCGGACTCCATTTCCTATCCGGTAAGTGCGGCCGTCATTATGAGTTTAATGGCCGTTCTTCTGGGAACAGCGCCTGATGTGGCCAAAACAACCACGCTGTTAGGAACCAGCAAAGCCCTGACTTTAGCGCTAGGCGGTTTTAGCAATACGGCCTTCGCCTTAGTAGCCGGTGCCTTATTCCTGGCTGTAGCCATGACCCAAACCGGCCTTGATAAGCGTATTGCCTTATTTGTACTGTCTAAGATTGGTGCCAAAACCAATCGGGTCTTAATCGGAGTTATCCTTGTCGGTTTCATTCTCAGCTTCTTCGTTCCCAGCACAACAGCCCGTGTATCTTGTATGGTTCCTATTGTTATGGGTATTATCACAGCTTTCGGGGTTAATAGGAAAAGCAGTTTTGCCGCAGTTATGATGATTGCCACTGCCCAGGCAGACAGCCTGTGGAATGTGGGTATCAAGACAGCCGCCGCCCAGAACATGATTGCCGTCGGATTTATCAAATCTCAGCTTGGTGTTGATATTTCCTGGCTAGACTGGTTTATCGCTGCCGCTCCTTTTTCGGCGATTATGTCTGTAATACTTTATTATGTTCTTATGAAGCTTATGCCGCCTGAAACCAACGAAATTGCCGGCGGCGACGCTACCGTAAAACGTCTGCTTACCGAAATGGGCCCTATGAAATTGGATGAAAAAAAATTACTGTTTATGTCCTGCACCCTGCTGTTTTTGTGGGCTACTGAAAAAATCGTACATGATTTTGACACCTCGACAACTACCATTGTTGCTATCGCATTGATGCTCATGCCCGGTATCGGCGTAATGAACTGGAAAGATGCCCAGCCCAAGATTAACTGGGGTACCATCATTCTGTTCGGTGTCGGTATCAGCCTTGGTTCGGCGCTTCTTTCCACCAAGGCCGCAGCCTGGTTGGCCAAAATCATTGTAAGTGCTATTGGACTCCAGACCATGCCTGCCTTAATTATCTTAGGCGTACTTGCCGCCTTCCTGATTATTATCCATCTTGGTTTTGCCAGTGCTACTGCGCTTGCTGCAGCCATGATTCCTATTGTTATCTCGATACTGCAAAGCGTTAAAACTCCTGGCATCAACATTATCGGTCTGACCATGATTCTCCAGTATGTTATCAGCTTCGGCTTCATCCTGCCGGTTAATGCGCCGCAAAATATGATTGCTTATGGTACTGAAACCTTTGAAGTTAAAGATTTCATCAAAACCGGTATTCCGCTGACCATTATTGCTTACCTATTAATTTTGATAATGGGCGCAACCTACTGGAAATGGCTTGGTTTGGTCTGATTACGCAGATTAAACACCTATAATGAAAAAGGTTGTTTCAGAGGTTAACCCTCTTGAAACAACCTTTTTTTGCAGCCGCCTGAATAAGTCTCCATTTACCCGATGACCAACCCGCTCTAAAGCTCCACTCTGCGAGATGGAGCAAGAGCGGCTAAGTCCCTGGATAATTCCGGCTAAAATTCAAGCGGCATTAAAATGCCGCCTGAATAAGTCTCCATTTACCGCAACCCCATCAAGACCTTTAATTCTTTGACTTTATTGCGGCTAACCGGGATTTCTTCTTTTTTAAAATCATCCATACGCAGTTGGTATGAGCCATGGAACCAGGGGATAATCTCCAGCACCTTGTCCACATTGACTAAATACTGCCGGTGAATCCTGAAAAAATTAGCCTCTGTTAGTATCTTTTCCAGTTCCTGCATTGTCAGCGTAGCGACATATTCTCCTTCCTGGGTTCGGATAAATACATCTTTATATTTAACATAAATATAGACAATTTCCTGTTTATCAAGCGGTATAATTTTACCTTCTTTTAATATGCATATTTTCGCGGTGCACGGTTTTTCCGGAATACTGGCGCGTTCAATAATTCCCCGGATTTTTTCCAGCACTTTCGCCAGGCTGGTTTGCGTTACCGGCTTGGTAATATAGCCTACAGCCGAGGTTTCAAAAGCTTCCAAGGCATGCTCGGGAAAAGCCGTGATAAAAACCAACAAAGGAGGCCGACGCAGCCCGGTAAGCTTTTGGGCTAGTTCCAGCCCTGAAATTCCCGGCATCTTAATATCAAGAAAAACCAGATCACAAGCGGTTTGGCTAATATAAGCCAAAGCGTCAAAGGCATTAAAAAATTTCGCAGCGACTTCAATATCCGGTTCTTTTTTTAAGAGATATTCCAATTCGTCACAAAGTAGTTCTTCATCATCAACTACAATGGCTTTCAATTTCATAGCTGTCCACCTCCCTTGTATAAGGTATCCGGATGACGGCTTTCGTGCCGCTGCCCGGCAGACTTTCCAGCACTAAACCGAACTGTTCTCCATAAAAACCCTGAAGGCGCAGGTGCACATTTTGCACGCCAATCCCTTCGGCCTCTGCGGAAAAAAGCTGCTCAAGTTTGTCAGGTTCTATGCCGATACCGTTATCAACAACCGCAATCTCAACAATATCGCCTTGCTTTGAAGCTGTAATCACCAGCTTGCCCTGTGTCAGTTTCGGAAAAAGGCCATGCTGCACAGCATTCTCGACAAGCGGTTGAATGGAAAGAACCGGCAGCCGGATCTTTAACACCTCAGCAGCAATATCTGTTTCTATTATTAGCCGTGATCCAAAGCGGGTTTTCGCAATTTCCAAGTACGACTTTACTTTTTCCAGTTCTTCTTCAATTGTGACAAAATCGCCGTGTTTGGCAAAACTGTATTTGAGAATAATCGACAGATGTTCAATTAAATCCCGCGCCATTTCCGGCTTAGTACGGCACAGCGACATAATAATGCTGAGCGTGTTAAACAAAAAATGCGGGTTCATCTGTGCCCTAAGCGCCTTTAACTCTGCCTTTTCCCGCAGCTTTTTCTGCTCATCAATCTCAGCAAGTTCGATCTGCACCGATAATAGCTGGGCGATACCACGAACAAGCTCAATATCCATCTCATTAACATCACCGGTTTGTATGCGGGACAGCTTGATGGTACCCACAACAGCCCCCTGGGCAAAAAGTGGTGCCACAACACCTGATCGCAACGGGCAGTCAGGTACCGGACAGCCACGTTCTTCATGAGAGTGAATAACGGTGAGAACACCTTCGGCATTCACCCGCTTAGTTGACTCAGTAATAATCGGTTCGCCAATCCGATGATGATCTGCGCCTTTCCCGATAAACCCCAGCACAGTTTCTCTGTCACTAATAGAAACCGCGTCAGCCTTGGTCAATTCATATACAATTTTCGCAGTCTCGGTTGCAGACTGGGTATTTAAACCATGCCGCAGATGCAGCAGCGTCTTGCTGGCAATTTCCAAGGCCAGTTCGGCTGCTTTCGCACTGTGAGCTTGCTGTTGACTTTGAATATCCTTAATAATAAACATGAAAACAACGGTTCCGAGCACCGAAACCAGCGTTGTCGGAATTGCAATGGCTTTCTCCAGCGCCAGGGCGGCTTCAAAAGGCTTGGCAACCAGCAGTACCATGACTTTTTGCATCAACTCGGCAATAAGTGCAATGGCCCCCGCTGTTTTCCAGGTCATATTATTAATACCAATCTTCTGGCGAACAATTCCGGCAAACAGGCCACCCACAGCAGCCGCCATACCACAGGCTTCAGCAGTAAAACCGCCTACCAAATACCGGTGCAATCCGCTAATAGAGCCAACACTCAGGCCCACAATAGGCCCACCCATAATACCACTCATCAAGGTGCCAATCAGCCTGGTATTGGCTAATGCCCCTTCAATAGGAATACCATTATAGGTTCCCAAAATAGATAATATCGAAAAAATCACGGTTAATGCCAGCCAGTTTCTTATGTTCAGCGGTTGATTAACACAATTGGCAATAAACGAGCTTCTGCCAATCAGATAGGCAACCAGTGAAATTAATGCCATGTCTCCCATCAAATTTAAGATAATATGAAAGTTTCCTACATCCATGTAATCCTCCCAAAAGATAATACCTATTGCTAAATTTCACCAGACATGACTGCTATCATTCTCTGTTAGCATACCGTAAAAATGTTGAAAACTCAAACGTAAAGTTATACTGACATAGAAAAGCTCCAGCTTTATCTTGCGGCAAAGCTGGAGACTTTTGCTTTTGTATTATAAATGAGACTAACCCCTGCCTCTACTTTCAAGCTCCATTTAGCTGTCACAGTTTTTGTCAAAAGGTCAACCAAACCTGTGGAAGCTTTCGCTCTCTTGATAAATATCTGCCAACCTCATCCTTACTGACGGCTTCGGCAAAGGTTTGCTGGTCCTGTGGAAAAAAACACAGGCTTATACTGCCTGATGGTATGAAGATTTTTTCTCTTATGGGAAAAGGCTGCCGACATGCTTCCAACACACGGTTGGCCACCAGTACCGCATTGGTTCTGCTTTTGACACCTGGCAGTATCAGGGCAAAGGTATTCGCACCAATACGGGCCACCGTGTCGCTTTGGCGCAAACAACTCATTGTCCGTCTGGCTAACTCCTGCAGCAGTTCTTCGCCTGCCTCTTGCCCACGGCCTTTTGCAAGTACCTCATAGTTTTCCACGTCAAAAAGTGCAATTGCTAACAGCTCACGGCTGCGCTTGGCCTGTGCTATCGCCAGCATCAGTTTGTCCTCCAGCATACGTTGACTGGATAAGCCGGTTATTAAATCAGTAAAAACCTCCCTCGGATAGGAAAGCCGGTCTCTGCCAGACAATTCCACTACACCCATTCCCATAACTTCACCTCCCCTTTTTTCCACAGTCGTTGCAGAATAATAAAGAACGGCTACATCCTGGGGTACCAACACTATGCATTTATCCGCCGACTAACCAGCTCTACCGCTTCCGCAAGATGAGTAAATGCCCTTACGAACCTAGGCGAGCGGTTAAACGTTAGGATAATTTTGACTTAATTCAAGCAACTTTAAAATGCCATCTGAATTAAGTCTTCCTTGATACTATAATACCATATTTCTGAAAATTACAATATCTTCTTTTCAAAATTTTGTAAAGAAAACACGGTTTTCGCCGAACTTTAGCGAAAGCGCAAGCCGATGTTGCCCTTATCCTGTTCCTAAGAAAGTTATGCTAACCCTAAATATGCTCGGCTTTGGGAAATCCGCTCTAAGGGCTTATCACCACCGGGAAATTCCAGTGTAAATACGCCGTCATAGCCGCTTGCCGCAATCCGCTCTTTTAAACCCCTTACGTCAACAATCCCTGTACCGGGATAACTATGTTTCAGTCCGGCATTCTCGCAGATAATGTCTTTAAGATGGACATAGCCAATCTGATTAAGAAATAAATCCAGCGCTGCTTCCGGTCTGGTGTTAGCATACAGCCAGTTGCCGGTATCATAAGTTAGCCTGATAGCAGGCAGAGCGGCAAATATTTCTTGAAACAGCTGGGGATCTCCTTTTTTGCCGTCAGGTCCATTTTCTACCGCCAACGTGATATTACACGCCTGAGCTTCAGCAACAATTGGTTTCATGGCCGCTGTCCACCAAGCTTGCTTTACAAAGTCAGGGTCAAACGGCCCATTAGCCGCATTAAACCGGAGAACTTTTGCCTCTAAGCGCCTGGCTAAGTGTAACCCTGCTTGCAATGAGCCAATAGCCTTAAGGGTCTCTTCACGGGAAGCCGCCAGTAACGCTTCATTGGAAGCATAGGTACAGAGTAGGCCATTGCTGCCAAGTGCTTGGTGTATCTCCGGAATTTCCTCTTCAATATTATGCCAGTACGGACGGAATTCGACACCTGCGCACCCGGCTTGCTGCGCCAAATTGACCAGTTCCGCCTGCCTCATTCCTGCTTTACATTCCTTTTCCCAAATAACAGCACTAATAATAACTGTCAAAACCAAGCACCTCCGTTAGTACAATTAATTAGAACTTAAGCACAGTGAAGAACAGCCAGCTTAGCAGTGAACCGACAACCGCCATGGCAAAGCCCCAGATAAGCATGCTGCGGAAGAGTTTCTGCTTATCAGCCTTAGGGCCGGCGGCGCCAATTAAGAGCGCTCCGGTGGTGGACAGCGGACTGACGTCGACCAAGTGGCCTGCCAAAACAATACTATAGATAATGGCCAGCGGATCACCACCGCCCATTTTGGCCACCAAATCAGGAACCAACGGAATGAAGGCAGGCATAATAACGCCGGAAGTACTTGCATAAGCCGAAATTATGGCAGCAACAAAACCGACGACCAGAGTGGCAGTATACGGGGTTGAGAATTGGGCAATGATGCTGGAGAACAGCTTCATACCGCCAACATCTTTCATAAGGCCAACAAGCACAGTTACACCGCAAACCATAAGAATGGTATTCCAAGGCATGCTTTTCACCGCTTGATTCTCATCAGCAGCATTGAGCATGGTTAGGACAGCGCCAATGGTAAACCCAGTAAGACCGACATCAAATTTGAACCCTAAAGCCAGCACCATCAATATTCCAATACCGGCCAGTGTCATGATCTGCGCTTTGGTGAACGCCTCTACCTGGATATTGGCAATAGCCGATGCTTTCTCATTGCCGGCAGCGCCTTGTTTCCACAATTTGAGACCGCCAAACAACACATAGGCCAACATGGCTACTGCAAAGTGACCAATAAAAGTATTGAAAAACAAAGGAAAAGCAATCCCGGTAAACCCTAGTTTGGCCGACAAGCCATTGGCAATAACCCCGGCAGGCGCAATTGGTGAAACAGCACCGGCCTGACCGCCGTTCCCTACCATTAAGGCCATAAGGAAAGGCGATATGCCCACTTCTTCCGCTAGCAACATAGACGCCGGCGCCATAAGAGCAATGATGGAAATATGGCCCGGGCCAATAGCCGATAAGGCAAAGGCAACAAAGAATAACACGATAGGTAGCAGGGCAACATTTCCACGCACCGCTTTTACAGCGTATTTAGTAATTTTATCAATGGTTCCATTTACTTGGGCAATTCCGAAAAGATAGGTTACTCCGGCAAGCGTCATAAACAGACTTAGCGGAAAACCGCCGATAATTTTATCAGCTTTAATCCCGCCCATAACATGTCCGACAATAAATGCTAAACCAATCGCCAAAATACCAATGTTTTTAGGTGATATGCAACTGACAATAATCGCTATTGTCAGTGCTATCAATGACATTAATGATACATCCATATTTTAACCCTCCACATTTTTTATAGGAAACCCCTATCAAGAACTAATATGTTGGTGTTTTTCCCGGCCTTGCTTTGCCGCATAAGCCTGGGCCAATAATTCAACGGTATGCATAACAATTTGGTCTTTCCTGTTTTGCACCAATCCATCTGTCAGATGCATCCGGCATGAGCTGCAACCAGTAATGACCAGCCCAGCACCGGTTTTTGCAATATCCGCTATTTTACAGTCATTTATCTCCCGCGACAGGTCATAATGCGCCATATTAAAGCTGCCCCCTGAGCCGCAGCAACGTCCCGGCTGCTTCATTTCAGTAATAGTAATTCCGGGAATGGCTGATACCAGCTGTCTTACCTGTTTGGTTACTCCCATACCCCGTTCTCCCAAATGACACGGGTCATGAATGGTAATCTGCGCCTTGACTTCCCCAAGTGCCGTTTTATCCAGCGGCATAACTTCAGTCAGGTATTCAGCTATATCATAGGTCTTGCAGGAAATCCCCTCCAGCTTTTTAAGATATTGTGCATCATCGGTTAGCAGCCGCTGATATTCATGCCGCCAGGCACTACCGCAGGAACCACAGACAGTTATCACGGCATCTACCTGTAGTTCTGAAAAAACATCAATATTGTGTCTTGCTAACAGGCGTCCGCCCTCGGCATCGCCGGAAGTAAACACCGGATAGCCGCAGCAGTGCTGCATTTTAGGCAGTACTACCTCAATCTGATTGGCAAGCAGAACATCAATAGTCGCTTGGCCTGCACCGGTATAAATATAATTGGCCATACAGCCGGTAAAAAAAGCGACTCTTGCTTTAGGCTGCTTAACCTTGATAACCTCCGGGTACTGCTTTCTAAGCGGTTTGTCGGCAAACATCGGAATAATCCGGCGTCTTGCAAGTCCTGGCATCGGGAAACGGGCAATAGCTCCCAGGTGCTTACCCTTCAGGCGTTTAACACCAAATCTCTGCCCAAGCGAAGCCATGCTCAGACAAAAGTCAAAGGCTGAGCGGTTTTTGAGCACTGTAAATATTGCTTTCTTAATCGGCGAAAGACCATTTTTTTCGGCTAAAAGTTCACGGCCTGCCAACACCAGTTCATCGGCAGCAACACCACTAGGACATTGTGAACCACAGGTTTTGCATAATAAGCATTTATTAAGAACTCCCTGGAGCTCGGCTTCCGGTACGTCTTTGCCTTCCAGGAAACTCCGCAGCAGCGCTAATTTGCCGCGAGCCACGCCTGCTTCTGTTCTTATCTCCTGAAACACCGGACAAACAGATCGGCATTGACCACACCTAACACATTGGTTAACTACCCGCCGTACTGCATCTGCCTTCATTTCATTCACCTCCTTTTATAGCCCCATTTTTCCAGGATTTAAAATATTATTAGGATCGAGTGCCTGCTTGATTGTCCGCATTACATCAAGGGCCAAGCCATGCTCCCGTTCCATGTACTGGGCTCTTACAATACCAACTCCGTGTTCACCGGTTACTGTCCCGTTTAGCCGCAACGCCATTTCGTGAATCTCGTCGCCTACCTTTTTCACCCGTTCAATTTCATCCGGATTTTCCAGGTCAATAACTGGCGCTGAATGGAAGTTGCCATCTGCTACATGTCCATAAGTTACAATAATTGTGTTGTACTTTTCGCCAATTTCCTGGATGCCTTCAAGGGCAGCACCAACATTAGTTATCGGCACGCAGATATCTTCCCCGATATATACTCTGGTAGCTCCCGGGCGCACTCGACCACTAGCCGCGCCAACCACACTGCGGGCTTCCCACAGAGTTTTTACTTGCGCCGGTTCATCAGTCCAACTGACCTCTTGGGCAATCGGCTGGCATACCTCGGCAATCTTTTGTGCCTGATAGGTAACCCCGGGCGGCGGACCATCCACCTCAAAAAAGAGCACTGCTGCCGCATCTTGTGGCAGCTTAATTGACGGCTTGTACATGGTAGCTGCTTTTATTGCCGATTTGTCCAGAATTTCAATGGCAGAGGGGACAATTTTATTGCGGAATACCTCAACAACAGCTTTACCGGCATCTCCCAGCTTGGCAAAAGCGGCAACCGCAATTCCCTTGGTTTCCGGCAGCGGCATAATTTTCAATCTGGCTTTGGTAATTAAGCCAAGAGTACCTTCAGAGCCGACAAATAATTTGGTTAGTTCATAACCTGAGGCTGTTTTAAGCGACCGACAGTTCATGCCGCCAGTGGTAATAACCCGGCCATCAGCCAATACCACTTCCAAACCCAGTACATACTCCCGGGTAGTGCCATATTTCATGGCTCGCATGCCGCTGGCATTGTAGGAAATCATGCCGCCGATAGTTGCCATCTTGGTGCTGCCGGGATCAGGTGGGAAGGAAAATCCCAGTGTGCTTAGCTGCTGGTTAAGGTCAGCATGAACAACGCCTGTCTCGACGATAACCTGTAGATTATCGGTATCTACCTCAACAATCTTGTTTAGGGCCGACATGTCAACCACCAAGCCGCCGCCAGTGGCAACCGAGCCGCCGCATTGTCCGGTACCTGCCCCCCGAGCAATAACTGGAATATTATGTTCATTGCAATAAGCAAGCACTGCCGGAAGATCTTCAGCTGATCGCGGAGTAAATACAGCATCCGGCATATACTTATTAAGCTGGGAATCCAGGGAAGAATCGTAAGCATAACACATTAGCTCTGCCTGGTCGCTGCAAATCTTGTCTTGTCCGGCAATTGTTATCAGTTGCTCGATATCATGTTTGTTCAATTCAATACCTCCTCATAGTAATACCAACACGTTACAGTAGCTTATATTCGCAATTTTCATGCCAATTAAAACATCAACTCCAGTAGGTAGCATCAGCCACCCTAAAAGTATGATAATTTCTGAACTTGTTAACAACTCTTGCCCAACAACAACTACATAAAAAAAGAGAAACCGTTTCAATTGAAACAGTTTCTCTTTTCATCAAATGATACATTATTGTATCTTTTTTAACTTTCGCCATAATGTCGCCCGGCCGATTCCCAATAGTTCCGCAGCCTGCTGTTTATTGCCATCGGTTTCCACCAAAGCCTGGCGAATGGCAGCTTCATCAACTTTACGCGACAAAGGTGCCGCAACCGGCTGCCCGCCTGCCGGCAACCGGTTTTTTAAAACGCGTCTGACTTCGCCGGCGGTAATAATATCACCTGCAGCTTGTACCACAAGTCTTTCAATAATATTGTGCAACTCACGAATATTTCCTGGCCAGTCATGGTGTCGTAAGAGTTCCAGCCCTTCGTGCTCAACACCCTGGACTGCAGTGCGATATTTGGCGTTACACTCGGCAACAAATAACCCGACAAATATTTCAATATCGGTTTTTCGTTCCCGAAGCGGCGGTATTTCCACTGTCAGCACATCCAGCCGGTAATATAAATCCTCACGAAACTTGCCTAGCTGAACCATTTTATACAAGTCGCGGTTAGTGGCAGCAATTACCCTGATATCAACAGGGGTAATTCTATCGTCCCCCAACCGGTAAACCTCATGTTCCTGAATGACCCTTAGCAGCCTTGCCTGCAGGTTTTCCGACATTTCTCCGATTTCATCCAAAAAGATCGTTCCACCATGGGCTTGTTCAAACAAACCGGTTTTACCACCACGTTTTGCGCCGGTAAATGCGCCTTCCGCATAACCAAATAATTCGCTTTCCAAGATATTCTCGGGAATAGCGGCACAGTTTACCGCCACAAACGGACCATTCTTCCGGCTGCTGGCAAGATGAATGGCATGAGCAAAATATTCCTTACCAGCCCCCGTTTCTCCCAGAATCAAAACAGTAGCTTCATATTCAGCAAACCGTTTAGCATCGGCAATTGCCGCACACATGGCCGGCGATGACGATTTGATATCAAGAAAACTATGTTTGGCCACCCGGCCTCTGCGCGCAAGTTCCTCCCGGGTTTTACGTTCAACAGCCTGAAAATGGCGCAGTTCCTGCAAGGTAGCTATCCCACCGACAACCAAGCCATCTGAAGAAAAGATGGCCTGATAATTGACTACCGCCTCCACTCCCGGCGCTATTTTTTCAATTGTGCCAACTTGGTGGCTGCCTGCCTCCATGCACTGACATAGTTTGGCAAGCACATTTTCCTTAGCCGTCTTATCGCTGGCTAAACCCAAAATCCGGTCAGCTTCGCGATTGACGGTTGTAATACCTGATTGGCTGTCAATCGCCAGAATACCGTAATCAACGGCATTGACAATCGTTTCAATTTGTTGTGTATTGGCTTCTCGCAATTGCTCAACAGCTAAAAGATGTCTGGCTGTTAATAACGCCCGGCTCAGTGCTTCATTGCCTGATTCAATTGCTATACCGCACAAGCCCCGCGCAGCAGCTTGATGGCTAATAGCCTGGTTGCCGATTATACATACCGCTCCGGCTTCAGCCGCTTGTTCAATACCTTGCGCATAATCCTGGAAACTATCAATAACTACTTTAATGCTTTCTTCGGTAACTTCCAGAATGTCTTCAATACTGCCGACCCCGTCGATTATGCTTTGAGAGCTCACAAAGGCAATCGAACCGCAATGCTGTTTGGCTTCAAGATATGCCCGGAGAATGTCATAACCGCTATATTCCAGTTCAACAAGCGGAATTTGCGGCACTTCTTTGGCAATCATGTTATACGTAAATCCCCGACTAATTAGCACCCGCGCTCCCCGGCCTACAGCCGCGCGGGCGGCTTTTACCCCTTCATTTAACCGGGCACTTACGATTTCGACATCCTGATTATTCAAGGTCAGTTTAGCGGCTAACGCAGCCGCTTCTTTGCTTGGGACAACAAAAACAATATTTGCCATTTTATATTTCTCCATATCACATTGAATATATAATCCATGCCTTAGAAACAAACCAGGTGATTATCTTGCAAATCGTACTACTTGTCTACTTCTAACCCAGACTAGATTTTCCTATATATGGCGCCTTAAGTCAGACGGCATGTAAATGCCGCCTGACTCTCAGTCGGAATATTTAATAACTAATTCGCTTGCCTGTGTTCGCAGTGGTATTACTACCACTATCAAAGCGAGAGTAATGGTTGCTGCAACATTACCCCTTGGGCTTATAGGGCAAAGTCTGCGGTCCGGGCTGCACTACAATCTCCCGGTCGGTCATAACTTTCACAGTAATCCCCAGCACTACCGACACATTAAAGTGGCGGGCGCAGCAGCAGTGGCATTTGTGCGGTTTACAATGCTCCTTGCATTTATGGCTAAACTTATGTTTTTTCAGGCTTTTATGTTTATAGTGGCAGTCGCCATCGCAATCACAGCCGCATTCATCGTCATACTCATCTTCACAGTCATCATAATCGTCACTAGAGTCAGAGCTATCATCAGAGCAATCATCATGATGCTTTTTCTTAGGCCATTTGGTACGACTGTGTTTCTCAAGATCATAATCAACAAATTCAACTACGACAGAGGCATCGGCGTCCATTCCTCGCCGCGCCCCCATAATATCGGCATGGGCGGTAAAGCGGACAGGCCATACCTCTACGGCATGTACCGGTTGTCGCGGCTTACAGGCAACATACAGGGCCTTGACCTCAAATTCGCCTCTGACAATCACCTTATTGGTAATAACATCAACATCGGTAATACACAGTTTTTTGACAAACACGTCCACAATTTGTTCTATGCTCGGCTTGCGCCGCGGCACACGCACATGTATATCCACCGATTTTTGCACATGTCTTTCACCTAAAACCTGCTGCACTACAATAGTTTTCGGCCCATGCCCCAAAGTGCATTTGCCCGGCATTTCCCATGGCTCTATGTGCGTCATTGTTACCCTCCTTTCGCATCTCCCTTATACCATATATATGCAAAAGGACGAAGGAGGGCACTAAACCTAATTCATAATCTACTTATTTGCCGTCAGCGCTAGTTCCCGGAAACTGTGGAGAATTCGTATAATCAACAATAAAATCAATAAAAGCCTGAGCCGCCTTGGAAAGATACTTGCCTTTTTTCCAGGCCAGGCCAATCGTAATTTTGAGCGGTTCGGCAAGCGGTATGCCGACAAGGTTGCTGTGATTACGAACAACCATTTTCATCAGAAAAGATATTCCGGCATTGCTGGCAACCATGGCTTTAATAGTTTCAATTTGATTGGAGGAAAGTACCACTCGCGGCGTAAAACCATGCCGGGTACATTCGTCCAGTATAAGCCGCCTGTGAAAAAACTCTTCTTTGAGCAGCACAAACTGTTCCTGCCGTAATTGACTAAAGCTCACCGACTCAGCCGAACTCAAGGGGTGGTCGGGCGCTACACAAAGAACAATTTCCTGCTGGGTAATGGGAATGCCGTTCAGCATAGGCGCGCCTTCCGGCAGGATAATAATGCCCAGATCAAGTTCTTCCTTTTCCAGCATATTCCGGGCCGCCAGCGACCCTTCTTCATAAACCAGCAATTCCAGATTAGGATGGGCCGCCTTAAACAAATTAAAAATATTGGGAAAGAGATAAGCGCCAATCATCGGCGGCACGGCAAATTTGATGCTGCCCTTCTTAAGTTTATTAAAATCGTCCATTTCCTCAACAACCTGGCGAATGTCAAAAAGTATCTTTTCTATTCTGGCACCAAAAGCCGCCCCTTCCATTGTTAGGGTGATTTTTTTCTGGCTGCGGTCAAACAGAATAACGCCGAGTTCCTCTTCCAACTTATGAATGGCACTTGTTATTGACGGCTGGGCCACATGCAGTTCTTCCGCTGCCCGTGTGAAGTTTTGCAGCCGGCTGACAGCCTGAAAATATTCCATTTGACGCAGTTCCACCAGCATACCCTCCAAAGCAATAGTTTTAATCTAT
>JAGGAB010000102.1 GCA_017889705.1 Bacillota bacterium
ACGGCCAGCAGGCAGCAAACAACGGCCAACAGGCAGCAAATAACGGCCAACAGGCAGTAAACAACGGCCAGCAGGCAGCAAACAACGGCCAGCAGGCAGTAAACAACGGCCAGCAGGCAGCAAACAACGGTCAGCAGGCAGTAAACAACATCCAACAAGCAGTAAACAATTGGCAACAGGGGAAAAATAACTTAGAGCAGGATCAGAACAACCGAGAACAAGACAAAAACAACCAAGACCAATCTCAAAACAATCGAGAACAAGACAAAAATAACCAAGACCAATCCCAGAATAACCGAGAGCAAGACAAAAATAACCAAGACCAATCCCAGAATAACCGGGAGCAAGACAAAAATAACCAAGACCAATCCCAGAACAACCGAGAGCAAGACAAAAATAACCAAGACCAATCCCAGAACAACCGAGAGCAAGACAAAAATAACCAAGACCAATCCCAGAATAACCGAGAGCAAAACAAAAATAACCAAGATCAATCCCAGAATAACCGGGAGCAAGCTAAAAACAACCAGGATCAAACCCAAAATAACCGAGAGCAAGACAAAAACAACCAAGACCAATCCCAGAATAACCGGGAGCAAGATAAAAACAACCAGGATCAAACCCAGAATAACCGGGAGCAAAAGCAAAATAATCGAGAGCAGAACCAAAATAATTGGCAACAGGCTGGCAATAACTGGCAGCAAGCCGGGAATAACTATCAGCAAGGCCAGAATAACCAAGACCAATCCAAAAATAACAGCGACCAATCCAAAAATAACAGCGACCAATCCAAAAATAACAGCGATCAATCCCAAAATAATCAAGATCAATCCAAAAATAACAGCGATCAAGTGCAAAATAATTTGGATCAAGCCTGGAATAACAAACGGATTGAAGAGCTGTCTGACCGTATCGAAGACATCGGCGCGCTTACCGCTGCGATGACAGCTTTGGCGCCACTAGATTATGATCCAGCTGCACCAACTCAGCTTTCAGCGGGTATAGGCACCTATCGCGGTCAGCAGGCATTTGCACTTGGCGTATATCATTATGCAAATAGAGATACTTTGTACAATTTAGCTTGGGCAATCAGTGGTAGCGAAAATATGGGACGCTTAGGCGTAACCTGGAGACTCGGTCGTAAGAGTGCCGTTAAGCCTGAACCTGTAGCCCAAGTTATCCCGGATGCCCCAAAGGTTGTAACTGAAGAAGCTCCCCAACCCAACATTGTAAAAGAAGAGCAACCAGAACCAACTGATAATGTAAGAAGAGGGTAAACATTAGCAGTAATATGGTAAACAAAAAAGATCGTTAGCTAGGAGATCTGTTTGATCAAGTAGCTAACGATCTTTTTTCATTATTATTTAAATGCTTTTTGATACAGCGCCAAAATCTCAGCTTCACTCGTATCACGTGGATTACCGGGAGTGCATACATCGGCGAAAGCTGACTTGGCTAACTGCGGTAGGTCTTTTTCCTTAACGCCGATTTCCGATAATTTTTGCGGAATGTCAATTTGCTTAGATAAGGCGATTACTGCCTCAACAGCTGCTTTTCTGTAAGCTTCCTGGTCCATGGTCTCGACCTTGGTAACACCTAATGCTTTAGCGATCTCCCGATATTTTTCGCCTGTTGCCGGAGCATTATATTCCATTACATAAGGCAATAACAGCGCGTTGGCAACTCCATGTGGAGTGTCATAGAAAGCTCCCAGTGGATGTGCCATAGAATGAACAATGCCAAGGCCGACATTGGAGAAGCCCATACCGGCTATGTATTGGGCTAAGGCCATGCCGTCGCGGGCTTCCATATTGTTAGGTTCGGCAACGGCTGTTGGCAGATGTTTGGCAATAAGTTCAATGGCTTTGAGTTCGAACATGTCGGTCATTGTCCAGGCACTGCGGGTAATATAACCTTCAATAGCATGAGTGAGCGCATCCATGCCGGTGGAGGCAGTTAAGCCTTTAGGCATGGAAACCATGAGCTCAGGATCAACAATGGCGATAATTGGAATGTCGTTAGGGTCGACACAAACCATCTTTTTGACAGCCTGCTCGTCGGTAATAACATAATTGATAGTTACTTCAGCAGCAGTTCCGGCTGTTGTTGCAACAGCAATGATAGGCAGAGACTTTGCTTTTGTATCGGCGACACCTTCCAGACTTTTTACATCGGCAAATTCCGGATTGGTGGCAATAATACCAATACCTTTAGCCGTATCGATTGCCGAACCGCCGCCTATGGCTACGATAACATCTGCGCCAGATGCCGCTAGTTTTTTGACACCGGTTTGAACGTTTTCGATAGTCGGATTAGCTTTTACATTGTCATATAATTCATAAGAGATTTTTGCCTGATCTAAAACATCTGTAACTTTTTTTGCAATACCGAATTTAACTAAATCTTTATCGGTTACGATAAAAGCTTTTTCGAAATTGCGGCGACAAATTTCTTCCGGGATAACACTGATAGCACCTGGGCCAAAATACGAAGTCTCATTAAGAATGATACGGTTTGCCATATAATCAGTCCTTTCAGTACATAATAATTTAACTTAATCATACAATACTGAATAGTATAAAAAAATAAAAACACTTGCTGGATGGTAGTACTATCTTGTCTTTCTGGGGTATGTGAAACTAGGATAGCTTAACTAAAATTGTATACCTGGATTTTTAATGAATTTAGCAGTATCATGGTATCAATGACAAATGTAATTTGAAGTTTTCTGGATAAGTAAAGGGGATGAATAAATGATAAAGACAGCAAATGCCCCAAGGGTTAATTTAGAAGAAATATTGAATGCGGTAACTCATGGTGTGGGTAGTTTACTTGCACTTATTGGACTTGGCATTCTTACTGCGGCAGCGTATCTCAATGGTGGCGTTTGGCATGTAGTAAGCTTTAGTATTTATGGAATATCTTTGGTACTCTTATATAGTGCCTCAACACTGTATCACAGCTTCACTAATGAAAAACTTAAGTATACCTTTAAATTCCTGGATCATTCGGCTATTTATGTGCTTATTGCCGGGAACTATACACCTTTTACTTTAATACCTTTGCATGGCACATTTGGCTGGACTATCTTTGGTATAATCTGGGCACTTGCTGGAACCGGCATTGTTTTTCAAGCGTTTTTTGTTAAACGTTTCAAGATTTTTGCAACGCTTTGTTATCTTTTTATGGGCTGGCTTGCAGTTGTTATGATAAAGCCTTTATTGGCAGCTGTACCGATTGAAGGAATATACTGGCTAGTGGCGGGGGGGCTTTTTTATACAGTGGGCGCACTTTTTTATTTGGCCCATAAAATCCCCTACCATCATGCAATTTGGCATGTATTTGTTCTTGCTGGCAGCATTACCCATTTTATCACGATATTAAAGTATGTTTTGCCTATTCCGGTGCAGGAGTAATAATTGTATAGTTATTGAAACACAAAGACCACTGCAGTATTGGTTGATATGCAGTGGTCTTTTATAATTTTATCAAACGGCTTGCTTATTCGCGTGCAGCTGTTCGTCGGTGAAGTTTTTCCACAGTGGCGACATATCGCGTAGTCGCTCTACAATGCTAGGTAATTCTTGGAGCACATAGTCGATATCCTGTTCGGTTGAACTGCCTCCAAGAGTGAGGCGGAGGGAGCCGTGGGCAATTTCATGGGGAAGACCGATTGCCAGTAATACATGGGAGGGATCAAGCGAACCCGAAGTGCAGGCACTGCCACTGGAGGCCGAGATTCCCTTACTGTTTAGCAGCAGCAGTAAAGCTTCACCTTCGATAAATTGAAAACAGACATTGACATTTCCCGGCATTCTTTTTTCGCCTACAGGTCCATTTAATCTGACATGGGGTATGCGTAATAGTCCGTTAATTAGTTTATCACGCAAGAATATCAGCCGTTTGTTTTCGGCCGTCATTTCTTCAGTGGCAAGTGCAAGTGCTTTGCTTAAACCGATAATGCCGGCAATGTTTTCAGTGCCTGCCCGTTTGCCGCGTTCCTGGCCACCGCCGTGAATGAGATTTTCCAGTTTAACACCTTTGCGGATGTATAATGCGCCTACTCCTTTTGGACCGTAAAACTTGTGAGCGGCAAGGGACAAGAGGTCAATATTCATAGCTTTTACATCAATAGGCACATGGCCCACGGCCTGAACGGCATCTGTATGGAACAATACCTTTTTTTCGCGGCAAATAGCGCCAATTTCTTTTATTGGTTGAATGGTACCAATTTCGTTATTAGAGAACATAATGGAAACCAGGATTGTTTTATCGGTAATCGCCTGGCGCAATTCATCAAGCTTGATAAAGCCTTCTGAATCCACAGAAAGATAAGTGATTTCAAAACCGTTTTTCTCTAAAAATTGGCAAGTATGCAAAATAGCATGATGCTCGATTTGTGTAGTGATAATATGATTGCCACGGTGTTTATTGGCAAAGGCCACACCTTTTAATGCCCAGTTGTCGGCTTCCGAACCGCCGCCGGTAAAAAAGATTTCATTTTTGTCTGCATGAAGTATCTGCGCTACTGTTTCTCTTGACTCATCAATAGCCTTTTCCGTTATCCGTGACATGGTATAGATGGAGGAAGGATTTCCGTAGTAGGTAGTTAGATAAGGCAGCATTTCATCAAATACCTGTGGTTTGATATACGTTGTTGCAGAATGATCAAGATAAACTTGTTTATCACTCATTGTTGGCACCATCCTTGATTTTTTTAAACTTATTATAATCATCAGCCATATCTTGTAGAGTGGTTGATTTCAGCACTCCGTCAATACTCTCTTTGAACCTGATCCACAGTAGTCTTGTGGCACAAGAGTCACTATTATTACAAGTAGTGTCCTCAATACAGTCCGATATTTCAATAGACCCTTCGAGCACTTCAATAATGTCATAGACAGTTACTTCATTAGGCGGCCTGCTTAAGGTATAACCGCCGTGCGCGCCTCGAATGCTCCTGACAATGGCTGCCCGGCGGAGTTGCGAAAAGAGTTGTTCTAAATAATATTCCGAAACATTAATTTTTTCTGCGATAGACTTTATGGAAATATGTTCATTGTTATAGTTAAGCGCAAGATGTAACGCAGCTTTTACTCCGTAACGTCCTTTGGTCGATAGTTTCACAATATCACCACCTAAACCCTAGTAATTTACTCTGCATTAATAGTAACAAATCCCATCAATATTGTCAACATTTAAACAACACATGCTGATAACAAATTTGGTAAAGTGAGCGATATTAAATTTTGGTAAAAAAGTAGCGATATATAAAGTAAGAGTATTTCAAAAACAAGGGAGGGAGTTTTATGGCTGTTAACCCGGTTACAACAGGACAAAGCGGTCTAACAAAAGGAGCTGCTGTTAGTAATGTGGCGACTGCCGGTGTGACTACCACTACTGCCAAGGATTCACAAACGGTAATGGTAAGTGAAGCGGCTGTGTATGAAAAATCAGACCAAACGCAAGCCTCAGCAAAAACTGGTTATACCATGGATACTGCAACCTTGAATGAGATTGCTAAACAAGTAGAAGAGAAATTCGCTTATCTGCGGGCAACGGTAGAGAATCTTTTTTCTATGCAAAATGTCAAAACCGGTGAAGCGCAGGGCTTGGCGTACGAGCAAATCATGGAGAAATATAACGGAAAATTAAAAGAGTTTTATGAAAATCTAGAGGTTGATGAAAAAACTAGTCTTGCTGCGCAGCAAGAGATTGCAGAAGATGGCTTTTGGGGTGTTAAACAGACTTCACAGCGGGCAATTGAGTTTGCCATAGCTCTTTCAGGCGGTGATACTTCTAAGGTTGAATTGCTGAAAAATGCTATTGTAGAAGGTTACAAAGCAGCGGAAGCAGCCTGGGGCGGCGAATTGCCTGAAATCTGCAAGCAAACCCAGGAAGCTACACTTAAAGGACTTGATGAATGGGCAAAACCAACAACACCAGTAAAAGAATAAACCAAGTAATAATAATCCGGCACGATGTGCTGGATTATTATTTTAGCCTGCTGTGGACAGCCCAATGAAGAAAATTCATGGATAAGGGCGATTACCACCTGCAAGGATAGCGGCCACAAACTCCTGACAAACTCTGGAGGGATTCGGCAGGAGTTTTGTTTTGCATATGGGAAATAGTATAAAATATAATTCTATTTAACTTAGAAATGTTGAGGTACGTAATTATGACTAAGCCCCAAAAACGTGTACTGGTTATCGGTGGCGGTGCTGCCGGAATGCTGGCTGCTATCACGGCTGCCAAGCTGGGAGCAACTGTGACTATCTTAGAGCGCAATCCCCGCGTGGGGAAAAAGCTGTTGACTACTGGCAATGGCCGCTGCAACTTTACTAATATTCACGCTGAAAGTAAACATTATCAAGGAAGTAATCCTAATTTTGCCTATATTCCCCTGCAGAATTTTAGCATACAGCAAACCATAGAATTTTTTGAAGAACTAGGAATTGCCCATAAAGTAGAAGAAGCCGGCAAGGTGTTTCCCATGTCTGATCAGGCCTCTAGTGTGCTGGATGTGCTGCGGTAT
>JAGGAB010000103.1 GCA_017889705.1 Bacillota bacterium
TACGGGGCGCATTGCTAGATGGCGGTAATAGATCTCGATGAGCGAGAATAACTAATAGCAATTTTGATGCAAAGAAAAGTATACTTACTATTGCAAATTATTGAAAAATACAAACTAGTCAAACGAAGCATATACAAGTTCTACACTTATGGTTTTACTATTGGGCAATATTAATAAAATTTTTGTAATCGTTTGATTTGTCCCAAAGGTAGGTAACTCTGATTTCAGTGAGCTGAAATGATATTTATAAGGAAGTGGAATTATGAATTTGCTTAAATGGTTCTTATCAGGTGATCCTAAACCTCGCATTCAAGATGAAGCAGTTGTAAAAAAGATGTGGCAAGGAATGACCGCGATGATCGTTGGTTACGGTATGTATTACATACTCAAATTGACCCTAGGGGTTGCCAAGAAACCGATGATTGATGCAGGATTTACTGCTTCTCAGTTAGGTCTAATTGGTGCGGGATTGCTGATTGCTTATGCCATAGGCAAATGCTTGCACGGGTTTATTGCTGATCGATGTAACGTGAAAAAAATTGTTCCCCTTGGTTTGTTAGGCTGCGCGATAGTAAATGTGATTTTAGGATTTACGCCTTACTTTTATGTATTCTTAGTTCTTTGGTTTGTTAATGGCTGGTTTCAATCCATGGGTTCTGCGCCCTGTATAGTCTCGATTACGCAATGGTTTTCTAAAAGCGAAGTAGCTACTCAATACGGTATATTTAGTATAGCTCACTATATCGGTGAAGGTGCAACCTTTATAATTTCAGCAATGCTAATAGTTCATTTTGGCTGGCAATCTGCATTTCTTTATCCGGGACTAGTTTGTTTACTTATGGCGTATGTGATGTACAAATTTATGTATGATCGTCCTGAAGCTTATGGGTTGCCTTCGGCCAATGAGTATAAAGGGGAGCTAAACGAAGAAAAAAAAGAAAAAATAAAGTCTACTAAAGAAGCTCAAATTGAGGTAATAAAAAATCCATATATTTGGTTAATTGCTTTGAGTGCGGCTTTCATGGGGATCGCCCGTTACTCGGTAAATAGCTGGGGAGTAATTTTTCTACAGGAATGTAAGTCCTATGATTTAGTAGCGGCTGGTAGTGTTTTGGCAATAACTCCATTGATGGGAGGCTTAGGTTCTTTTGTATCAGGGTTCGTTTCAGACAAAGTGTTTAAATCCAATCATTCGTTAACAACCATAGTTTTTGGCTTAATAATGCTAGTTGGTATCTTAGGATTATGCTTTACTCCTCCTGGCCATCCGTGGTTGGATATCGCTTCCGTTGCAGTTTTTGGTTTTGGATTAGGTGTTATCCTTTGCTTTATCGGCGGGATGCTGGCAGTAGATCTTTCCTCACAAAAGGGAGCCGGTGCGGCTATGGGTACTGTCGGACTTTTAGCTTATGCTGGTGCTGCGATACAAGACGTAGTTAATGGCTGGATGATGGATCTTGCAAAAACCGTTGTTAATGGTAAAGTAATATATAATTTTGATAATATTATGCTGTTTTGGATTGGATCAGTTGTAATAATGGTGACGTTAATTGTACCAACCTTATGGGCTAAGAAAAAAGACAAAGAAGTTCTGGAAAACCCGAGCTGTGAAAAGTAGATCAGGACAAGTGATTTTAGGTGAGATCTAATTTTGAGTTTTAAAGAGCCGTGAATACCATATGTTAAAATGGGAAGATGAGAGGCAAGTATCGCTTACAATTTCAAGGAGGGAAAACAGTGAAAGTAGTACGCGTTTTATACAACAGATGGAGAAAAGTGATATGAACGGTCCGTTTTTACTTGCACCGACTTCGACAAGTATTATAGTTGCATGGGAGTTAGAATCTTCGGCTGCAGCAAGGATAAGGTATGGGGTTAATGAACGGCTAGATTATCAATTAGATGTACTGTGTACACGGGGGAGTCGTTGGCAAGACAATTTAGAAGGAATTTGTCTCTACCGAGCGGTTCTTAAAAACCTACAGCCGGATTCTTTATACCAATACAGAGTGGAATTAGCCACTGGAGAGAGCCAAGAAGGAAGTTTTACTACGCTAAAGGCAACTCCTGATGAAATTAGGTTATGTGTGGTTAGTGATTCGCATGCTTTTGATGCGAATGGAGTGGTTGCTGCGCAGGTGTTGAGAGACAAGCCGGATTTCATGATCCATTCCGGCGATATTGCCTTGGGTACCGGATATCAGAAAGATCAGTATGAAGCATTGTGGTTTGATCGGGGTAAAGATTTTCTCAAGAATATCCCTGTGGTGTATATAGATGGAAATCATGATGACGGACCGTATTTTGAAGATTATTTTATGCAAGTGCAAAAGAGTATATACCATGCCTCTCCTAATGGCTTACATTATTCTTTTTCCTACGGGAATGTCTATTTTGTATTTATGAATAGTAATCCCTGGGGACTTTTTGAGATGAACGCTGTTAATTCAGGGTTGCCGGTTGATGTAAAAATAAGGCAATGTGTCAAAGAGTCGATGGAATGGTTGGATCAAGAGTTAAAATCAGATGCTGCGAGGCAGGCGAAATGGCGAATCGTAGTGATGCATCATCCTTATACCGATCATTTTACGCAAAAACATGTCGTAAATATAGTTGAAAATAACAACGTAAATGTAATGATTTCCGGTCATCTTCATTTTTACCAAAAGAACGTTTCCATTGATCCGAATGTAGGCGCAAGAATTTTGTATATTACGCAGGGCAGTGCTCAGGATTTGGTCGGGGAAATGGATTTTGGAACTCAAGATGAAAGAATACTCTCCGAATATCCTGAGGTAGTCGCAATGGGGAAATCCATATATAGTACTTTGGATATTTCGGATGAACAGTTAGTATATAGAACCTATGGAGTTTCTGAAGGGCATGTCCCGCCGCAGTTGCTGGATGAAACAGTATTGGTGCAGGAAAAGCCTCAATTAAGGTTGGCGGATGTTGCTATTTGGAATGATGAAAATGACACTGCGATGCTTTGTTTTTCCGGCATGATGAAGAATGAAGGCCATGGGCTAGTTCAAGCCGTGGTTACCATACACGACAATGATAAGGACACATTGGTAAATCTGTTTGGTAAAAAGGGTAAAGAGCGGGTCGTTGTCATAGATGCCGGTGAAACGAAAATAATTAGCGGCTGTATCAAGCTGACTACCCCGGGAAAGCATATTGTGCGGATTGGGGATGCGTCAAAGAACGTTGAAATTGCTGAAATTGCTGAAATGTTCTATTTAAGTAACATGATAACGCGTGTAGGACAGGGAGAAGATTCTAATGCTGTTTTTGTTTCTGTGGAAGTTATTAATCCTCATAAGGTTAAACAAACAGCCTGTGTTGATTTACATATAAATGATAAAGTTGTTAGTTCTCAAACAGTTGATTTAAATCCGCTGGAAAGGAAACTAATCCATTTTGCACACAGATTTGTTCGTGGGGGTACTTATTATGTAAAAATAGGCGAGCTGGAGATAAAAGAGGTATATATTGAGGGTACAATAAAAGGCACTCCTCTTGCAAAAGATCTTTCTGGGCATGGGAACGACGGTATTATTAGGGGAACCCCTAGGATCAGTGGCAACGAGGACGGTTCAATATCGGTAGCTTTGGATAACTACGGTGATTATATCGAAATTCCGGATAATTCAAGTTTGCATGTTCAAGACGGGTTTACCGGTATGGTTTGGGCCAATATGAGCCGTTTGGCAAATGTTGAGGAAAAAGGACATAATCCACTTATGGTTAAAGGGCCGTCTACCGGATGGGGGGTTAACTATTTAATCAGGATGGCGGTAAAGAGAATTGGAATAGCCACTTGGGGCACTTGCTATGATACTACGGAATATGCCTGGGATGGAGGGGCAGTACCTCTGGGGAAGTGGGCGCAATATACGTCAACCTTTAATAGGGAAGCAGGCGGGGTGTCGTATATTAATAGTCAAAAAGTCGCTGAGATTACAGGCATCAGCAAAGAGGCTGAATTGAGATGCTGGAAAGGATATCCTATATTTGTAGGTTATTCAGGGATAGGACATATAATTAAAGAGCTTCAAAGAACCAAATACTTTACTCATTTCCCAGGGGAAATCGGGCAGATAAGGTTTTACTCGGCTAAACTGTCGGCGGAAGAAAACCAATATATTAAGGAGCATCCCTATGAAGCTGGGACCAAAAAAGAAGATATGCTTGTTTGGTTAAGTTTTCATGATATTGAAACAGAAGGAAAACATACAACCGAGTGGCGGAGGCCAGCACATTTTCAGCCTTTGTATAAAGCACATAAGCAGTATTGGAAATTTAATTGTTTGACTTCAGAAACTAAGATACCGGAATCTGCGAGTCTAGCAGCAATAATTGAAGTGTCTGACGATGAGGAAACGGTAAAAGGATCAAAAACAATTGTTCTGCTAAGAGGAAAACAAACGTGGGATATTTCGGATTTACCGCCAGGTCAGTACATTCGTATTGTAAGTAAGTTTAGTTCTGTGGTTGGTCCCAAGGGGTGCGATATACCTGAACTTGATTTTTATGCAATTGAAGCTGTTTTTGGGAATGAAAAAGTTACGCTGAAGTGGGGAACGCGGGCCGACTGGGAAAAGGGACTCATGGAAGGGGCTGTAGGCTTTGAACCGCTAAGGCGGACAGAGGTGATTGAGGAGTATACCGACGTTATCCATTAAGGGGTTTATCAGTAAATAATATTTTTATGAGGAGAGTGTTTATGCGAAACATACTAGTTGGTAAAAGGTATTTTCTTGTCAGTTTGTTTATCATTTTACTTGTTTTTCAGGCCTCAATATTGGTAATGGCAAATGAGAATACCAATGCTCCGGTTTTAAAAATTGATCGCGAAGATGTTTTGCAATTACCAAGAAACTTTAGAATGGGAACTGATTCGTTTCAACGAACATTAAAAGACGGTACCGTACCGTCGCGAATTGGCATGGATAAGTTAAGAGTGTCGGGGAGCAGTATATTTTCCGAGCTGGAGTTTACCAAAATGTTGGACACGCTTCCGGTGCAAAGTAAAGATGTAATTGTCGTTGATTTGCGCCAAGAATCTCATGGGTATATAAATGGAACAGCGGTAAGTTGGTTCGCGGCTAATAACTGGGGTAATGATGGAAAGACTCTCGATGGAGTTGTAAAGATTGAACGTGCCTTGTTGGATCAAACGTTAGCAGATTCGCCCGTTAATATTTATAATTTTGATGATGAGAAAAATGTTACTACCACGAGTAAGAAAATGATTGTAGATAGCGCGCGTACCGAAGAAGAAATGGTTAGAAGCCATGGGGCAGGGTATTATCGGTTGGCTTTGTCTGATCATTTTCGACCAGAAGATAAGGATGTAGATGAGTTTGTTAAATTTTATAAGCAGCTGCCGCGAAATGCCTGGCTGCATTTTCACTGTTTTGCTGGAGAGGGACGTACTAGTATATTTCTTGCTATGTATGACATATTGGCTAATGCGAAGAAAGTTAGTTTTGACGATATAGTAGGGCGGCAAGGCTTGATTGGTCCGGTTGATCTTCGGAATATTCCAGCATCTAAAATGAATTGGAAGCGAAAAGCTTATATTGAGCGACTTCAGTTTGTTAAACATTTTTATACATATGTGAAAGAAAGTCCGGCTGATTTTCTGATAAGCTACTCGGAGTGGGCGAAAAAACATGATTATTAATAGTAAATATATAAATGAATAGGGGATGACATTTTATGAATAAAGGGACAACTACTAAAACCATAATTTTTATGATTCTAGTAATGATCCTGTCATTTTGCCCAAATTCCTTGTTTGTGTCGGCTGCCGAGCCTGCCCCGGGAGTGCTTATTCTGAAGGTTGACAGGGACGATGTTTTGCAATTGCCAGCTAGATTTAGAACAGCAAAGGATGTCTTTCAAACGACTCCTTCAGATGGAAAAATCCCATCGCGTAAAGGCTTGGAAAAATTGAATATTTCCGGTAGTAGCTTTTATTCGCAGTTGGAATTTGTAAAATTGTTAAGTAAATTGCCAACTAATCGGTTAGTGATTTTGGATTTGAGAGCAGAATCCCATGGTTATTTAAATGGGATCGGAGTTAGTTGGTACAGTGCGTATAAAAGAGCAAACTGGGGTAAAAATACCGCGCAAGTGGAGGCAGCGGAAAGAAAATTATTGGATGCTTCGTTGAAGGGCGTTGTCAAGTTAGCTCATCTTGGTGACGATAAGTCTATTGTTTCTGAGAATGAATTAACGGTTGTTAGTGCTACCACTGAAAGGGACATAGCCGACTTAATGGGAGTAAAGTATGTCCGTATTCCGGTTACTGACTATACAAAGCCGACTGATGAAAATGTCGATCAATTTTTGAATTTTTATAAAGCTCTCCCAAAGGATGCCTGGCTGCATTTACATTGTGAAGCTGGCGAAGGACGTACTACCATTTTTATGGCAATGATTGATATGATACACAATGCCAAAAAGGTCAGCTATGATGATATCATGATACGGCAGTGGTTACTTGGGGGACAAGACATTCGCACGGCGACTTCAAAAGATCCGTGGAAGAATGACGCATATAAAGGACGTGCCGCTTTTACAAAACATTTTTATGAATATGTGGTAGAGAACCCGGAATTGTCGATATCTTGGACAGAGTGGGCGAAACAACATAATTACTAGTAATTTTATATTTTAAGACTTACAAATAAGCTATCCCATCGTAAGCTTTGCCGCTTACGGGGGATAGCAGTCTG
>JAGGAB010000104.1 GCA_017889705.1 Bacillota bacterium
GCAAAATTAGTATTACTGCTCAGAGGGCAGTTTAATTAACCAACAATCTTTTTGAAAAACTCGACTGCCATGTGATAGGCTCCGTATAGAGCCAAAATGGTCAGCACACCCAGGAGAAAATTATCCATTATATTGTGGACATCTTTGCCCATTAACCTCTTGTTATTGATAATTAGCAGCAAGCCGATTGAAATCAGCGGTAGGAAAAAAATCAAAGCTGCATTCGCAAACACCGTTAAAGATACAAATCCGGGCATGCCAGGTAATGTCCAAAATACCGGCAGAATGACCACAATAACATAAAATACTTTAAAGAGCGGATCTTTAATATAGTTATCGCCGTATTGTACTTTACGTTCCGATTTAGCAGTATGTAAACCATCCATTGCAAGTCTCATATAACCGTCAGAACCACCGACAACCGTACTGAAGGTCGCTGCCCATATAGCAAGGTAGATTAATAGTTCGCCGCTGCGGCCGGCAACGTGCCCCAAAAGCCCTGCGAGGTCCTTAACATTACTAATGGTTAAGCCTTTGGGATGCAATACTTCCGCGCCAATAACCCACACAGCCAGATTTATAATGATCATCATAATAATAGCAAACAATAAATCATATACCTGAAGTTTTCTATGTTCCGGCCGAATAAAACCCTTTTGCTTCATCCATACAGGATATAAAAGGTTGGCAATCGACCCGCCGATCGCGCCGATCAGAGATATTACAACAAATATAGCGCTATACGATCCCATTTGTTCTGGCATTTCAAAGGCTAATCCTGAGATAATATGGCCCACATCTGGTTTTACCATAGCCGTCGCGGTCAGGAGTGCAATGGTCATAACAGCCAAAATTATTTTTTGAACTAATTCAACTTGTTTGTATACAGCTTTGCCAGTGATTGCAACTGCTATCAGCAAATTTATAACCGCCCACATCATAACAGAGCCCAGACCCGTAATTTCGTAAATTGCGTTAGCAGCCCCGGAAAGGCAATACGCCGCACTTATATGTCCGTATAGTACTGAACCGAAGACCAATATCAGTGGAAACTTGGGTGATACTTCGTGGTATCCTTCCATAATCGAGTATCTGTTCGGATTCATCAGTTGGAACTTAGCAATAACGTTTACCATGGCAAACCGGGCAAAAAGTGCGAGAGCAAGCCCCCACATCAACGCGTACCCGTAATTTGCTCCCGCTACAGAACAATCGACCAAATCTCCTGCTCCCAGCCAGGTAAGCACGATAACAATTCCTGGACCGAAAGACTTTAAGTAACCAAAAAAACCCTTTGGTATTGGCGCTCCTTTTTCTTCAACACTTGGTGTTAAATTATTATCCATAAATTTCCCCCCATTATTTCATATTTTGCAGCTAAAGATTTATTACTTAGCCTCTGCACCGTACTCGTTTTTTTGCAAAACTCCAATAACTGAGAATATTGGTATGTTTCTTTTTAGATTTATCACCTCGCAACATTGATGATTCCGCTAAATCAGTAAGAGCTAGAAATAATTCAATATTCAAATATAATTGCCCAATGCCAAGCAATCATGATATATGTTATATGTAACATATATCATGATATAATACTAATTTGGAAAATATCTTTTGTCAATAGAGTAGAGCAAATTGTCCAAATATAATTAATTTATCAATAAATAAGCCTGTACCATTATGCGGTACAGGCTTATTTACAACAATATGGCAACATTACGTTTAAGGCAAAGTATAAAAACGGTTACCCCTTTGCTGATTATTTGTCCGTTTCTGATAGTTCGCTGATTAATTGCTGTCTGGCATCATCCAAATGCATTTTGATTGCATCTTTCAGGGCATTAACCCGTTTTTCTTTTAAAGCGCTAATAATCAAATAGTGCTGATTTAAAGCAGCAGTTACCATGTTCTTTTTTATTAAAGAGTATTGACTCGCCAATAAGTGGTAATTCATCACATTGAGATAGATATCTTCGTTTCTTTTATTTTTTCCTGCTTTAATGAATTCCATGTGAAAAGCCAGATTATAGTCTGATTTTAGAAAGGTCTCGAAAGTAGCTGTCTGCAATAATTCGTTGGCGGCGTCCAAGATGACGCCAAGAGTATGGGTCAGTTCGATAAGCTTCGGTTCTGGCAAATCAGCAAGTTTATCGACAACCCAAAGTTCCAACATTAGACGGGTATCAAAGGAGTCAAGAACATCCTGTGTATCAACCGTATTAACAAAAGTGCCCACTTTGGAAACAGTCTTTACTAAGCCGTCCATTTCCAAACGGTTTAAGGCATCGCGAACCGGAGTGCGGCTAACTCCAAGTTGCTTGCATAAGTCTGGAATCGACAATTTTTCATTAGGTTTAAATTGACGATTCAAAATGCGATCTTTTAGAATGTTATATGTTTTATCTAATAAATTAGAAGTATCAATTCTGGGTAAATTCATAATAGAACCTTTTCCTTTCATAATCTAGCATCATGTATATTATATACTACCTATAATGAAATTAGATTGTCAATAAAAAAGATGAATAAATCAGTTTATTCTTTTTTTGAAAATTCACATAGCATAATATTGACAAACAATATGTTTTAATTTAGTATTTACATTAACATGATATATGTTATATATAACATATATCATGAGATTGACTGATAGTGCTTGCGATCGCAGATAAAATAAAGAGAGAAGGCGTTGTACAACATGTTTATACCGAAAGGCATAATTTCAGCTATAGTTACCCCAATGACTCCTGACGAGAAAATTAATGAACAGGAACTGCGTTCCCAGGTAAACAGAATGATTCAGGCCGGAGTGCATGGTTTGTTTTGCCTGGGTACAAATGGAGAATTTTATGCGTTAAGTTTTGAGGAAAAACTAGAAGTAATAAAAATAGTAGTCAGTGAAAACAACGGCAGATTGCCCGTGTACGCAGGTACTGGCTGTGTTACAACCAGAGATACAATCCATTTATCCCAAAAGGCCGAGGAGCTGGGGGTAAGTGCACTTTCCGTTATCACTCCATATTTTGCGGCACTCTCCCAAGATGAAATATATAACCATTATAAAGAAGTTGCGTCAGCGGTCACCCTTCCTATCATTCTTTATAATATTCCCATGCGTACCGGCAATAGTATTGATTATCACACGCTCCTACGCCTGATCGAAATAAAGAATATTGTCGGGATTAAAGACAGCAGCGGCAATTTTGACAATATGCTGCGATATATCGAAGAAAGCAAGGGCAGTGTTGCCGTTCTTTCCGGGAACGATTCGCTTATCCTGTCGGCATTGATGGCCGGAGGCACGGGGGCTATTTCTGGCATTGCCAATCTTTTCCCGGAGATTTTGGTGTCAATATACCAACTCTGGGAAAAGGGCGACATTGCTGCAGCACAAAAAGTCCAAGCCAGCTTACGTCCTATTCGGGACACTTTAAAATTAGGCAATCCTAACTCTGTAGTAAAAAGGGCGATGAATTTCTTAGGCTATAATGCGGGCCCGGCACGCCGCCCTGCTGTCAGTATTAGCGAAAAAGCGGACGAGCAGATCAAAAAAGCTCTTGCACATTATAAATAAAGCATGGAGATGAGACGATGAATACAGAAGTTTATTCTTTGGTAAACGCCGGCAAGATTGTCGCAGGTGCCGGCAGCATAAAAACAATTAGTGATATCGTTACAGATTATCAGGCAAAAAAGGTGTTGGTGATTACCGACCAAGGAGTATGGAATGCAGGTCTGGTTCAAAAACCTAAAAACCTGCTGGAATCAGCCGGGATTGCGGTGGAAATCATCAATACCACACCGCCAGAGCCAAATGCCGATCAGGTAAGTCAAATATTTGAAACAGCCAAAAATTCTGGCTGTGAAATGATTGTCGGCCTTGGCGGCGGCAGTTCCATGGACGTCGCAAAAATTGTGGCAATCATGCTGACCAATGGCCATTCCATACGGGAATTATTGGACGGGGCCAAAATTACAAAGCGCGGTATTCCCACATTAATGATTCCGACTACGACCGGAACAGGTGCTGAAGCGACTCCCAATGCCATCTTCTTGGTACCAGAAAAGGAAATAAAGATAGGAATTGTCAGCGAAAAAATGTTGCCAAACTGCGTTATTCTCGATCCTGAGCTGACCGTCAATCTACCCAAAGCTATTACCGCCGCAACAGGAATGGATGCTCTAGCGCATGGCATTGAATGCTATATATCAAAAAAGGCCAATCCCTTTAGCGATACCTTTGCACTAAAGTCAATCAACCTCATATCCCGAAGCATTCGGAAGGCTTACAACAACGGACAGGATCTTGCAGCCCGCCAAGATATGCTCCTTGGGGCCATGTTCGGGGGAATATCGATTGCCACCTCAAGCACTGTCGCCGTACATGCCTTGTCGTATCCTCTAGGTGGTAAATATCATATCCCTCACGGTTTGTCAAATGCCATTCTGTTACCTCATGTTATGAAATTCACCTTGGATGCGGCTGAGGAAAAATTCAAGGACATCGCCGTTGCCATGGAATTGGAGACAACAGGGCTTTCAGCCAGACAGGCAGCCGAAAAAATGATTGACAACCTATATTCTCTTATTTATGATTTAAATCTTAAAGTAGACCTGCGGGAAAAAGGCATTCACGAAAGCGACATTGACTCTATGGCGGAAGCTTCCTTGAAAGTAACGCGATTGCTGAATAACAATCCAAAACCCATGAATAAGGATGATATCCGGGAAATATACAAAAAATTATTTGAGTAGTAGAGGTGATGGTTATGAATAACAGCTACGGTAAAAATCCAGGTATTCTATATCATCCAGTAGAAAACATAGCCCGTACCGAAGCTTATTTGCCGACGGAATGTCCGCAAAACCACGCCTCAAACATTATGCCGCTGGCGAATGGTGATTTGCTGTGCGTATGGTTTGGCGGAACACAAGAGGGCATTGCCGATATATCCATTTATTTGTCCAGACTAAACTACGGCGAATCCACATGGACAACACCCGTCAAATTATCTGAGGATGCCACACGTTCGGAACAAAATCCCATCCTCTTTCTCGCCCCAGACGGCAAGTTATGGCTGTTATACACAGCGCAGAAATCCGGCAATCAGAATACATCAATTGTGAAATACCGAATATCGTCAGATAACGGATACACCTGGGGTTCTATCAACACCTTATTTGATACTTCAGGCACCTTTATCCGTCAGCCGATTGTTGTATTAGACAACGGTGAATGGCTTATCCCGATCTTCTACTGCAAAACAGCTCCAGGCAGGAAATGGATAGGAGATCAGGATACCAGTGCAGTAAAAATTTCTGCAGATAATGGCATGACTTGGGTAGAGTATCAAGTTCCGAACAGTACCGGATGTGTGCATATGAATGTCGAGAAACTGACGGACGGGACTTTATTGGCTCTTTTCAGAAGCCGCTGGGCGGATAATATTTATGTAAGTCATTCGAACGACAACGGCAGAAGTTGGACTCAGCCTGTCCCGACAGTACTTCCCAACAATAACTCTTCCATCCAGTTCACAGTACTCAACAATGGACACCTGGCTCTTGTATTCAATAATGTAAATGCGAAAAACTGCGCAGAACGCCGTGCATCCCTTTATGATGAAATTGAAGATGACTATGAACCAATGCCTCAAATAGCAGAATCCGAAGAAGCTCCGAAACCCGAATTGAATGGAAAGACCGCTTTCTGGGGTGCACCGCGAGCGCCAATGACCCTTGCCATTTCCCAAGATAACGGTAACACATGGCCCTACATCCGAAACCTGGAAGTGGGCGACGGCTATTGCTTAACCAATAACTCCAAAGATAAACTGAATCGTGAATATTCCTATCCATCCATAAAACAAACAGCCGATGGGAAAATTCATATTACTTTTACCTATTTTAGACAGGTAATTAAATATGTTTGCGTTACCGAAGACTGGGTAAAAGATAAGTAGGCTCTCCACTTTTATACTCTCTGATATATTTTGAAAACCCGACCTGCGCTGAGCCTTTGGCGAAAGTTGAGTCAACGGAATACAACGAGAAGGGTTTTACTTTTGGCATTGCCTCAAAAGTAACAAAAGGTCTAGGCCCTAAGCCTCCAAAAGCTGAAAAGCCGGGCGATATTCCTAAAATCCGTAAACTCGCTACGCTCAAACAGTACGAATTTTTTTACGGAATACCGCCCGGCTTTTCTCCTGCGGAACGCTTTTTCCGGCAAAGGCCGGGGGGTTACAGGAGTTACGGGACGCAAACAGTACAGCCACCTGTTCCGGGTTTCGTATTTGACATCCCTTGATTTATAAGACCTCCACGACTCTCAAAAACTCTTATCTTACAAAAAAGCCTTCCAGTGCCTAAAGCTCTGGAAGGCTTTTCTACTATACTTTCAAATGATAGGGTACGGTAGTTACTATGACATTTTCTTTCCAGATAAGAGTATTTCGTAAAAACCAGCCGGTTTGGTTGTGCAAGAGGCG
>JAGGAB010000105.1 GCA_017889705.1 Bacillota bacterium
TGGAGCAATTGTGGCTGCGTAGTGCCTCATTTCCGCAAGGTCGGTGAGTGGACATCGGCGGTTAGTATTAATTTGGCTGCAGCCATTGAATATGCACTAAATAATGGCAAAAGCCGCATTACTGGAAAGAGTATGGGACTGAATGAAAAGCCTGCTGCTGAGTTTAAGAGCTACGAAGAAGTGAAAACGGCTTATTACAAACAACTGGCGTATCTGATAAAACATTCGGCTGTAGGATCAATTACGGCGCAGCAAATCCATGCTGAAATAGTGCCAAGACCTTATCTTTCTATGCTTGTGGACGGGTGCATGGAAAAGGGGAAAGACCTTAGTAAAGGCGGCGCTAAATACAATCTCGGACCGGTACTTACCGGCATCGGTGTGGCCGACTCGGCCAATTCCCTGGCTGTGATCAAGAGGCTGGTATTTGAGGAAGAAAAGTATACATTAGAAGAGATCAGCCAAGCGCTGGCAGTCAACTGGGAAGGGTATGAAGAGCTTAGACAAGCGGCGCTTGCCTGCCCGAAGTATGGCAACGATAACGATTACGTGGATGCAATTGCCGTAGAAATAACCGACTTTTATCACCAAGAAGTAAGATCATACAAAGATTATTTCGGATCACCTTTCAACTCAGCATTCATGGGTATTTCCAACTATATTCCGGCTGGAAGTGTGATTGGCGCGACTCCAGATGGCAGAAAAGCGAAGAGCCCTTTGACTGAAGGCGTTTCACCACATGCAGGTACTGATTTGACGAGTCCTACCGCTGCCATGCGTTCTGTTGCTAAAATCAATCATGATATACATTCTGGCGGTACATTGATGAATGTAAAATTTGCACCAGAGCTATTGAAGTCAGAGCGGAATCTCAAGAATTTGGCAGCTATTATTCGGGCGTATTTTGCTCTTGGCGCGTTTCATGTTCAGTTTAACGTGATTTCCACCGAGACGTTGAGAAAAGCTCAGGAACGACCGGAAGAGTACAAAGATTTGCTGGTCAGAGTAGCCGGATACAGCACACAATTCGTCAACCTGTCCCGTGAAGCCCAGGATGCCATTATTGAAAGAACTACCTATGAAACCATTTAGCGGAAATATATTTCAGATACAGCGTTGGTCTATTAATGATGGAGAAGGGATCAGAAGTACTGTTTTTCTCAAGGGTTGCCCATTGCGCTGCAAATGGTGTGCGAATCCTGAGTCTTGGAACTTTAACCCGGAAGTATTGTTTTTTCGTGAGCGGTGCAGTGGATGCGGTCAATGTGCCCATGTATGTGATACCGACGCAATTACAATAGAAAATAACGCCATTGGCTTAGATCGTGCAAGATGCTGTGGTTGCGGCAAATGCTGTGATGTGTGTCCTACTGATGCCAGAAAGAAAATTGGCTCTACGATGACTGTCGAAGACGTTTTGAGAGTGATCAAAAGAGATGCTATTTTCTATCGGGAGTCCGGAGGCGGGGTCACATTCTCTGGTGGCGAGCCATTCGCTCAGCCTGAATTTTTGCGGCAGCTTGTGGCAGCCTGCAACCGCATCGGCATTGATACTGCCGTTGAAACTAGCGGCTGGTTTGAATGGGAGCAGGTTAAGGATATCTTTGAAATTTTGGACTCTGTTTTTGTGGATATCAAGCACATAGATGACGAAGTTCATAAAAGGCTGACCGGAGTCAGTAACAGTAGGATTTTGGAAAACATAATCTTGCTATCCAAAATGCATCCGCAGATAATCATTCGCGTCCCACTTATTGAGGGAGTCAACACCGATGAGAACAATATTAGCAGGATGTGCGAATTCCTTCGTCAGAATGCACGGGTGGCAGGAATTGAGCTTCTTGCCTATCATGATTTTGGCGAGTCGAAATACAGCGCTGTGGGAGCTGCATGTCAGACATTCACAACGCCCGATGCCACTAAGATTGCAGAGGTAAAGAAAATAATAACAGACTATGGTATAGGCATTGTAGATTTCAAGTAGATGAACAATAAAACTAGTGATGCTGATTAATTAATAAATAGATGATAAAGCAAAGGCGCTTTAAATGAAGAATATCGAAAGATATCTTTGTTTGAAGCGCTTTTTATTTTGAACTTTACGTAGTCTCTCGGGAAGTCTCATTTAGGACGGCAAAGGATGAGCATAGCTAACGCTTCGCCGTTGTACTTAACCTACGCTTATAGTTATGCTCATCCTTTGCCTGTTTGTGGCTATAGATAGTTGTTTTCGAAAGAGACTACTTTACAGATGAGGAGGATAAAAAATGGACAACAAAAAACAGGCGGCATTTCAATTTGTGGACGACCACCGAGAAGAAATGGTGTCGCTATGGCAAGAGATAGTCACTATAGAAAGTGGACCCCACGACAAGCCCGGGATTGATGCCGTTGCTGCCAGGCTTAAAAAGGTGCTGGATGATGAAGGGGCAGCTTGCCGCACAGTTGAGTTCGCAAAAGCCGGTAATATGCTGATCGCAGAAATTGGCAAGAATCGCACCAAGTCAGGTGTAATCTTCATGGGACACATGGATACTGCTTGTCCAGCGGGTGCAATCACTCAGCGGCCTTTTACCATTAAAGATGGAATCGCCTATGGGCCAGGCGTTCTTGATATGAAGGGCGGTATTGTTGCTTTTCTCTACGCCATAAAAGCGTTACATGCTGTCGGTTATGACTCGCGGTCGATTAAAGTTCTTCTCGCCGGGGATGAAGAGGTTTTACACGCCAATTCTAACGCAGCTGATGTATTGATTGAGGAGTCCAAGGGATATCTGGCAGCGTTTAACACGGAAACGGGGTTTGTCGACAATGGGATTGTTGTCGGACGTAAGGGGGTGGCTCGACTCATGCTGGAAGTCAAAGGAATTGCTGCTCATGCGGGCAACGACCCCGAAAATGGCAGGAACGCTATTCTGGAAATGGCTCACAAGGTTATTGACGTTCAAAACTTGACTGATTGGGAAAAAGGGGTCAGTTTTAATGTGGGCGTAATGCAAGGCGGGACGACATCTACTGCTGTTCCCGATTATGCAAAAATCTTTATTGATGTGCGTTATAAAGACCCTGATGACTTACCTGGAATTATCAAACAGGTAAAGACCGCTGCGACCAGGATTTATGTTGCAGGGACAACGACCACTGTTACCTTTATGGATGGCATAAAGCCGATGAAAACAACAGACGGGGTTAAGCAGTTGTTTGAACTGGTGAAAGAAGCTTACGAAGAAAACGGTTTTGGCATGCCTTATGCAAAGTATGTGGGCGGTGGCTCTGATTCTGCTTATACCGTATTGGCAGGGGTGCCAACCGTGTGCGCGATGGGAGTAAAAGGCGGACGGAACCACAGTCCAGAAGAATATGCCATTGTCGAAACTCTGTTCGAAAGAGCCAAGCTGCTGATCGCCTGCGTGCTCAAGTTGGATAATGAGTAGCCTGCTGTTGGGCATAGAAGGTTTTCTCTTGTAATTTGAAAGTGTACAGAGCATTCTTTGTTATGGAATGCTGATTTCAAAGATCCTGCTGGGTCTACCAGCATTTTTCAATATTCGTTTTCCTACGTCGAAGCAAAAGCCATGCATTACTAGTTTCGACAAGATTCTGTTCATGGTTCTAGGGGTTACCCCTGCCAGATCTGCTAACTCAAAGGAGGTGAATCGTGTCTTACCTTGCTGTTCTACTATGCAGTACAGTTCATATACGGTGTTGACGCTAATACCAGACTTTTCGGATACAGTAAGGAATTTTTTATCAATTTTATGGTCCGATTTTTCTTGCTGTTGATCTTGATTTCTGCGGATTGGTCCGATGATTTTATTTGTGTTGTGTACGATGAATGCTAGATCACCGCCTAGGCTACTTGCTCTCTCCATGCCTAGATTGGCATTGAATTTTGCTTCTTGAGCAGTTTGCCCGTAGCCCATACCAATACTTATCGTACTGGAGGTGTTTTTCTGTACTGATTGAAGTAAATCAATATTTTCAAAGTTATTTGTCACACTTTCCAACAAATGTCTGGTGGAGAAAAGGAGAAACTCTCGTACTCCTATCTCAATAACTGCAGCTTTTATTCGTTGGGCAAATAGATAAATTTGTCTGGCGACATTGGTTTTGTTGATAATGTATTGGTATTCATTGTCATTTAACAAAGAATATTCACTATGAGAATCTATCTGAACATACATGGCAACAATTTGATTTTGTTGACTGATTTGTACAAGATAATGTAATTGCATCTTATGTAATGTCTGCCGAATAATATTAGCGGTAGCATCAATACGATAACAGGGGATGTTCTTGGCTGTAAGCCTTTCATGAACGTTATACAATGCCGTGATACAACAAGATACTTGGTTGCATAGATAGTTATGTTCGTGAAAAGCGCATACATAATCGATGTAATTTTCATCAAGAGGTGTTTTGTTAATGGCATAAATTTTAAACTGATCTTTGTTAATACCGATTTCTTCATAGGTTTCGGACAGTTGATTCAGGTCATATAGATCAGAACTAACCCGAAAGAGATTATGTTTTTTCAACAGGGTGATCTGCAGTAGTGAGCGCAGCAGTGAACTTCCGCTGCGGGGAATAAATTCCCAAGGTATTGTTGCCTTGACATGTTTTTCAGCATAAGACATGGGAGTGGAACCCGCAAACAAGATTACATCCAAGTGCTCCTGTTGATCTTGAATAAGCATGGGAGTCTCCGTATAGACCTTATAAATATAGGCTACTGGCTGAATTTGATGAAATTCTCGTTTGATGATCTGCATGATTTTGTCGACGATTTCCAACGGTCCAATAATACCTAGCTTCATGTTTTATCACCTTTTTTACCAAAATATTTAAAGACAATATAAAGACCTTTTAAAGTCATCAATTTATTTATATAATAGCACAAAAATAGAAAACTATATTGAACCAATTCGAGTATCCGAACTAGTATAATCTGTAAGCTTGTGTAAATAATTTGCACATATAGGGGATTTATCGAGAGTTATAAAATTGGCAAAGTAGCCAATAAAGCTGAAATATTCAGCCTTATTGGCTACTTTTATTTTTAAAATGGGAGGTAGATCCAGTTTTCTTATAAAGAGAGATGTTACAAAGACTTATAAATATAGGGGGAAATAGCAATGAAAAATATTCTAAATAAAGGGAATCAAACTACTGGAAAGTATGTGGCTTTTGTTCTACTGTATCTCGGTTGGTGCATTTCTTATATTGACCGTGCGGCAATCAATATTGCCCTAGCATCAATTGGCAAGGAATTCAGCTTGAATCCTTCAGTATTGGGTGTAGTACTAAGTACGTTTTTTATCGGGTATGCGATAATGCAACTTCCCGGTGGATGGCTAGCTGATAAGTTTGGCTCAAAAAGAGTAATTATCTTCTCATTGCTTTTGTGGTCACTATTCACAGTAGCTACGGGTTTTGCTTGGTCACTAACTTCATTAATTGTCATCCGTTTCCTATTTGGGATTGGCGAAGGGGCTTTTCCCTGCGCTAGTCTAAAAGGGGTGGCAGAGTATTTTCCAAAGGCAGAACGACCCAAAATGACAGCTGCATTACTGTCTTCTAATTATGTAGGAAGCGCAATTGCTCCCATTGTCATTGTTCCTTTAATGTTGCATTTCGGATGGAGGCATATGTTTCTGACATTCGGTGTTCTTGGTATCGCCTTTGTCGTCATTTACTGGTTTGTTGTAAAGCCTGCAAAAGTTCAAGAACAGGGTGAAGGAGGGGAAGGAAAAACTGGACCACTTCAAAAAGTAAATATGAAAGAACTACTAAAAATGCCCCTCATGTGGCAGCTTGTCATTGCTTGGTTTGGTCTCAGCTTGGTAAATAAAGGTTTGGACTCTTGGATGCCAACCTATCTATTAACGGTGCGTCATCTGGATTTGAAGTCTGTTGGATTGTTAACACCATTGCCCTTTATTGCCGCAGGGGTTTCGACGGCAATCGGTGGCTGGGTGATGGATCGTTTTTTTGACGGTAAAGAAAAATATTTATTGATGTTTAGTGCCTTGTTAACAGCCTTCTTCCTTTATTTTATGTACACGGCTGAAACGGTCATGATGGTGATTGGTTTTCAGAGTTTAGTATATTTCTTTAAATCTTTTGTGCTGGCGGCAGCGCTGTCGTTACCGATGAAATTGCTTCCAGGAACAGTGGCTGGATCAGCAAGTGGTATGATTAACTTAGGTGGACAATCGGCAGGTTTTATCTCACCAGTTATTATCGGGTTTATGATTAGTGCTTTTGATGGTTCCTACGATGCGGCATTTTGGTTTTTAATTGGAGCGGCTTGTTTGTCAGCGGTATCCAGTATGACAATTAGAGGCGGGAAAAGAGAAATTAATTTATAAATGTACTGAAAAAATAAGGAGGATTTATAATGAAAATCGAAAAAATAGTGTTGCGTAAAATGAAAATGGATTTAAAC
>JAGGAB010000055.1 GCA_017889705.1 Bacillota bacterium
GTTATTTTCATCCTACCATAGGAGGCTTTCTGTTTCATCTTCCCATTTTCGGGTTCACTTCAATTTTCTCCTGCGGAACGCTTTTTCCGGCAATGGCCGGGTGGTTACGAGGGTGCAGAGCATAAACACTACGGAGGCACAGGCGGCCGTTATGCATAAACGGAGGTTAAGCGCCAGCGGCGAAGCGTTGTATGACGATCTCCTATGCCGGGTTTTGTACTCGAGACCTCTGTTTTATAAAGTCTCTTTCGTATCCTAAACCAATAACCACTAAAATGCCCACGCAGGTGATTACTACTTGTGTTAAAAAATATTTTTATTTACCAACTCTGTCTACTGAAATCCTCATAGCTTGTTGTCGACGTTTTCAGCCTCACATCTGGGATTCGCTGGACGCGTTGTCAGATAAACGCCAAGAATTATTAACAGGGTGCTACATGCTTTGGCGAGGCTAAAGGGCTCACCTAAAAAAACAATGGACTGCACGATCGCAAAGACTGGAACGAGGTTCATAAAGACAGCGGTTCGCGGTGCTCCAATTTGTTGAATCCCAATCATTTGGAATAAATAACCGCCAACAGAGGCGAACAATGCCATATACAAAACTGCCAGCCACCCGCCAAGGGTGACCGAATTCAAATAAGTAGCGGGATTTTCCCATAACACAAAAGGGATAGATACAACCGTACAAACCAAAAAGGTATAAGCAGTAATCATGATGGGCGATAATCCATGCCTCTGCATTACACGTCTGCTAATTAATGAATAGACTGCCATGCAGCATACCGCAAGAAACATCATGACATCCCCCGGATTAAACTGCATCCCCCTGGCAAACAGAGTCCCCCCGTCTGTTACGACCATAACCACTCCCAAAAAAGAAAGTGCTATACCGATTACTTGGGTCAAACCCATTCTTTCCTGGCAAAACAAATACGCCATTAATGCCGTAATCATTGGGTTAGTTGCGCCAATTAATGAAGAGTTAATGGCTGTTGTGTGTTTTAGACAGATGAAAAATAGCCCATGATAAAAAAAAGTACCAATAACACCGAGCAAAATCAGCCAGGGCCAATCTGCTTTTTCAGGAATAAGATGCTTAGGCTCTTTCCAGTATAAAACAGCAAAAATAAACGGCAGAGCAACAATAAAGCGAAAAAAAATTAAAGAAAATGCCGGAAATTCCATGACGGCTAATTTCCCAGTAATAAAGGCTCCTGAGAAAAACAGATCCATTAAAACCAACATGACATAAACTAAAGTACTAGACATTTTTCCTCCTAGCGAAAAACAGTAACTGTTCATAAACGGTACTTTATTGGGTTCTCTCTAATTACCATAATCTCCTTCACATTTTCAATTGAGTAATTGCATAATTCCCTACTAAACAAAGCGGTGTTTTCTATACAAATAACTCTTTAGGCACCATTGATTTATAAGCTTTTCACCTATTCTTCAACTATCGTAAACAAAAATAGCACTTAAGAAAATATGCCCCCAAAGGCATGTGCTGGAACTCTGACTACATCTACCTATCCTGAGCAAAATAATAAGCTTCGCAGAAATCTGCGAAGCTTGATTTTGGTGGGGTTAAACGGACTCGAACCGCTGGCCTCTTCGATGTCAACGAAGCGCTCTAACCAACTGAGCTATAACCCCATATAAATTATAAGAAGGGGGTAGCAAGGACTACCCCTTACATTTAAGATAAGACAAACAGACTAGCTTTTGTAACGTAGTACTATAACCAACTGAGCTATAGTCCCTAAACACATATGTATTATATTACGGTCAACTACGAAAGTCAAGCAGCAAAATAAAATTAGTATAGAATATTATTGGCAATTACCAGACGTTGAATTTGATTAGTGCCTTCATAAATTTGCATGATCTTGGCATCGCGCATGTATTTTTCTGCTGGGTATTCTTTAGAATAACCATATCCGCCCAATACTTGAACAGCATCGGTTGTAACCTTCATGGCAGTATCGGCAGCGAAACATTTGGCGATTGCTGATTCTTTAGTATAAGAAACTCCCTGGTCTTTTAACCAGCAGGCTTTGTATACCAATAACCGGGCTGCTTCAATTTGCATAGCCATATCAGCCAACATAGCCTGCACAAGTTGGAATGATGCAATTGGCTTATCAAATTGTACACGTTCTTTGGAATATTTGACAGCCAATTCAAAGGCGGCTTGGGCTAAGCCTACAGATACTGCACCAACAAATGGCCTAGCAGCATCAAGTGTTTTCATGGCAATTTTAAAGCCTTCTCCCTCGCGACCAATTCTATTAGTGGCAGGAATACGTACGTTTTCCAAAACCAATTCACAGGTGTTGGAAGCCCTAATACCCATCTTCTCTTCTTCTTTACCTACTGAGAAACCCGGGGTGCCACGGTCAACAATAAAGGCAGTTAACCCACGAATACCAGCAGTCTTGCGGGTATTTGCAAAAATAACGTAGATTTCAGCAATACCGCCATTTGTAATAAAGCATTTAGTGCCATTAAGTATATAGTCATCACCGTCTTTTACAGCTGTGGTCGCAACAGCTCCTGCATCAGAACCGGCACCTGGCTCAGTCAGCGCAAAGGCAGCCAATTTCCCGTCATTTATAACGTCAAACATTTTGCGTTTTTGTTCTTCACTTCCCAGCAGAACAACCGGATAGGAAGCCAACGCATTCGCAGCTGTAGTAGTAGCTACGCCGGCACAACCTTTACCTAGTTCTTCATAAATAAGTGCAATGGAAAGCGCCTCAAGACCTGGTCCATCATATTCTTCGGGTACTGTCAAATTAAGCAAACCTGCCTCATCCAGCTTCCTCCATAAATCTGCTGGAACAACGCCTTCTTTATCCATTTCCAAAGCGTGAGGCGTAATTTCTTTAGCGACAAAATCTTTTACCATTTTTTGCAGATCAAGTTGATCGGGAGTAAAGTTAAAATCCATGCCTTGCCTCCTTGTGGTAGTGACATTACCAAAAAATCCTAATCTTAAGTATACCGCATATTTTTTTTTTTGTTAACACCCAAATTGATAAATAAGTGAAAAAACTCTATTTTAATAATAATCTGGCACCTATTGCTAGAAGTGCCAAACCCAATACCTGTTTTGGACTACATGCTACACGCTCAAGGCCAAAGCCTCCTACATAATCAATGATAATGGCAGTTAGTACTTGTCCTACAATAATGGCAGTTGTAGCATTAGCAACTCCGACACTGGGAATACTGGCAGCCACAAGATAGATTATGGCTACGCCTACAATCCCTCCTAACCAAGAATACCAAGGAGCTTCCTGCCATAAATAAAGATTGCCTTTACCCATGTTGCCTAAAAACAGCAAAATCACAACTAACACGGTGCCTGTAAGCTGGACTACAAAAGTAGCTTCTAATAGGCCAACTACCTTACTTAACGCCGTATTAAGCGAACCTTGAATCGCCATCAATACTCCTGAAAGACATGCCAACACTAAGGGCAGCATTTCATTTGAAATAAAGTTCAATGCCAAATCCTCCGTAAAATATTAAAATTCTATCTGTAGTATAATACTGAGAGCTTTTTAATATTCGAGAGGATATCGGCAGAAATTGCTGTTTAAAAATAAAAAAGCAGGCCGCAGCCTGCAATTTTAGTCAAGTACATAAACGGTTACTCTTTGAACACCAAAATTCAAGGCTTCACCGTGACTGTCAAAAGCTAAATCAATACGATTGCCTTTGATTGCGCCACCGATATCGTCAGCTACTGCATAGCCATATCCTTGAACAAACAATCGGGTTCCTAGCGGAATAACCGACGGATCGACAGCAACTAAACCTTTACGCAGCAAGTTACCCCCATATGTATAATTTCCATTACCGGGATCATATGCCGAATAGGCTGATGCTTTCATTACAAGAGACCGGCTGTATCTGCTCGGCTCGCCAGCAATACGTCCGATATAAGTAAAAGTTTCTTTATCAACAATGCCATTTACAGTTAGGTTGACGCTTTTCTGGAACTCTTTCACAGCCTTAGCGGTAATTGGCCCAAATATACCGTCAATTTCTCCGGCATAAAAGCCGCCATCGGCTAAATGCTTTTGGATAACCCGCACTTCATCGCCGCGAGCCCCAATCGTTATCGCCGGTTTTTCCACAGCTTTTTCAACCGGCTTTTCTTGTGGTTTTTCTGTTGGCGCGACCGGCAAAGCAAACGCTGCTGGCGGAATACTAACCACTAACAAAACAAACAAAATAAACAAGGACTTTAAAAATGAAGTCTTCAAGAAATCACCTCTCTTTAAACATATGCCTCCGAGGTTAGCTGTCGGGTTAGGGTCAAAGAGAAGGAAAAGAGAATCACCCCTCGCATGTTAGCGAATTCACCCCTGTATATTTTATGGTTCCCCCGTACCTTATAAGGATTCGGCATTATATATAGGATACACGCACAACATAGCTTGGTCAAATTCGTTAAAAGGCTATAATTTACAATTAACACTAATTTTCGGCAGTTGCTAGTTGTTTTAGCAAAAATGCTTATGATTCTATATCCCTAACGCTCCACAAAACTCACTGGTAGCTATACCAGTAGAAGTTAGTCCTTTATCAGTCTGATACGTTTTGATAGCATCTTCTGTTATCGTGCCAAATAATCCATCAGCTCTCCCCTGAAAATAGCCAAGCTCTTTTAATTTTAGTTGTAATGCAACAACGTCTGGCCCCGAAGTTTTATATTTTAAATCTCTTTTTACTTTGGAGGTTCGGCCTTCAATACGTACCGGAGTGCCAATAGGAATCCATTCAAATAATTCTTCGACATCCTTATTGCGTAGTCTAATGCAGCCATGACTTGCGAACTGCCCTATTGACCAAGGCTTATTGGTACCATGTATGCCATAGGTACCCCATGGTACATTTAACCCCATCCAGCGCGTTCCAAAGCCTGTTCCCCAGTTATAATCTTTCCAGACTACATTCCATTCCCCGATCGGAGTGGGAGTTTTACTTTTGCCAACTGCAATCCGATATTTTTTGTATATTTGACCATCATTATATAATTCAAGTGTTTTGGCTTGCGTATTAATTATCACATTCACGTTGCCTGTAGGTGCTTGTGTGGAATGCTCGGTATTAAGTGCTGCTAAATCTTGTTCATCCATATACTCAAAGCCAATGATACTAAAAACAATGCTTATTACAGCCAAAATAGCTATACCATAAAATAGCGTTTTTTGTCTAAACCGTAACGGTAAAATAAAATTCACCCAACGCCCCTCCTTGCAGCCATAATATTCTCTCCCAATATATGCCGATACCCAAAATAATATGAACAAGACCCACTCCAACTATAACAATGCAGAAGAGTAAATATGCTATTCACTACTTATAAATAGAAAAAACCGGCTGTAATAGCCGGTTAGTTTAGAATATATACCTTAACTTTTTGAATTCCATAGTCTAATGCTTCTTGCCTGGTATTAAACGCTAAGTCTATACGATTTCCTTTAATGGCTTTACCTTGATCGTCGGCTACAGCCTCGCCATAACCTTCAACCCAAAGTTTGGTTCCCATAGGAATAATAGCAGGATCTACAGCTACTACACCTTTCTTTACTTTGCCACCGACATAAGTTAGGTCATTCCATTTACCATTATCAAGAGGCCCTGGGGCATATGCCGTAGCCGTCATATCAAGAAGCTTACGGTAGTTTTGGGGATCACCAGTAAGTGAACTATTATTTTGAACGGCTTGGGGCTTTAGTACGTTGTTGCTATTTAACAAATTAGCAAGTAGCGTAAGTTTATCCTGATAGCCTGCCAAACGGCTGTCTAGTTCTTCTTTAGCTTTATTTTGCAGGTTACTGCGCATAGCAGTCTCAACGGCTGTAATAATATCGGCTTTATTGGCAACGACTTCTTGCAAAGGTTGGTGCTGAGCCAGCGCACTAAGCTCATTAATCACATCAGCTTTACCGGCACGCTCCAGCACATTTTTGGCAAGAACATTTACTAACAACTGCTTATCATCTTGTGTTAATGTTTTTGGCATTTTTATTAATTCTTGTATTTGGTCGGCAGTTGTTTTCCCGGTAACGACTTCTGATAGTCTATCCTCCCAAAAAGCAGCCTGAGCCCCAGGAACATTTGCTGAAAACACAGGCACTCCCAGCAGCATCAACATGATTGCAGCTATCTTTTGCTTCAAATAGAATACTCCTTCCAGCTATGGGGTGGTTCGATGGTGAGTTTAACATAAAATGCCCATAATAGCTAGCGGTAAAATCAAGCAACGGACAAACAACCTAACCTTTAGTATTTATTTATAAAGCTATAACACCAGCTGCAAATACCGGAGCAACATCAAGCATATCTTGCTGTAAACACAGCGCAATATCATTTTCAAAACCTATACGGCACAAATAGGCCGCATGTGATGATTGTAGTACCCGGTTTGGCAGGTTACCGCTAAAATCCCGATACATCGCTTGCACAGCCATTGCAGTATCACTTAATTCAGTAATATGATGTAACTGCTCAACTGCCAGACCGGCACATAAAGTATCTTCTAAAGAAAACTTGCCATCTGAGCCGGCACATACAAATACGACGTCTTTCTTAGCCTGCTGCAAAACGTAAATTATGGCAGAAGCGTTCGCGAAAGACATTGTGTATACCTTTGGCGCAGTAGCAGCTTTATTCAAAGCCACAGTACCATTTGTCGTCGTCATAACAATAGTCTTGCCTGCTACCTGTTCCCTGCTGTATTCATAAGGTGAGTTTCCTAAATTAAAGCCTGAAATCAACAGGCCTTCACGTTCGCCGGCTAATAATACATCCGGATTTTGGAGCTTTATTGCGCGTGCTTCTTCTACAGAGCTTACAGGCATTATACATTGACAGCCATTAGCGCAGGCAGTGGCAATGCTGGTAGTTGCGCGCAGCACATCAATGACTACCGCATAATAACCGCTATATTTTTCAGCATTAAAATCGTTAGGGGTAAAACAAACATCAAGCTTCAAAGAAAGACACCTCGTTCATCAAACTCTGTCTATTTCGCCAGTTGATATAAGGTTTCCATTAATACCTTAAGACCATTTTCGATATCACCATTATCAACTTGCTCATACGGGTTATGGCTAATGCCGTCTTGGCAAGGAACATAAAGTAGTGCAGCAGGTGCAATATGCGCGATATTCATAGCATCATGACCAACGCGGCTATCAAGTCTGATGCTGGCTAGCGACAGCTTACAACAAACATTCTCTATTACTTGATTGATAGTCGAATCAAGTATCACAGGCCTTTCCGAGGATAAGACTTCAATGGTAGCCGGCGTATCATAATCTTCAGTTATCGAACTGACTGCATCTTTAATTTCTTGCAATATCTCAATGATACTTTCATGTTCTGTACCACGGATATCTACCCACATTTCGACTTGGGCAGGAATTACATTGACAGTCCCTGGACATGTCTTAAGATTTGTTACGGTTGCCGCTGCCCCTTGATACTCATATTCTGCGGCAATGTTCCTAATCGCCAGAACAATGGCAGCAGCGGTTACAAGGGCGTCTTGACGTTCCTCGATGGGAACAACACCAGAGTGACCAGCAGACCCTACTACCACTATCTTCAATCTGGTTGGAGCTAAAACCTTATCAACAATGCCAATATTAATTCTGCCTTGTTCTAACACCAAACCTTGTTCAATATGAAGCTCGACAAAAGCTTTTATACTGCTAGGTCGATGAGAAAAGGCTGAAATATCGTTAACAGGAAGTCTGAGCTTATGTAATTCAGAAGACAAACTGATGCCATTTTCGTCTTTAATATTAGTTAAAGCGGTATTTGTAAGTAAACCGGCCATAGCTTTGCTGCCAATAGTCGGCATGTTAAACCGGCTAGCTTCTTCAGCAGCAAAAACAATTATTTCCAGGGGGGTTCTAAGTGGTTGTTCTTTTAAATGATTAATTGCAGCTAACCCACATATTACACCAAGGATACCGTCATATTTTCCACCACAAGGTACTGTATCAAGATGCGAGCCGGTTGCTACCGCCGGATTTTCAGAGTCTGTTCCACTTGGCTGATAACGGCCAATAATATTGCCAACAGCATCGATATGTATGGTAAGACCGATATTTTGCATAAGCGTAATAATATAGTTCCGCGCATCTTGCTCGGCCGGAGTGAAAGCAAGACGGGTAACGCCAGATTGTTCTTTGCCAAACTGAGCGACATGTTCTAGTTGTTCAAGAACCCATTTCACAGCCTGTTGATGATTAGTTTCTATAGCAATCGCCTCCTTTAAACTCCTTATTGACAGTATACATCTATCTAAGCAAAATTTCTATAAATCTTCTTTTCAAAAGAATAAAGCGCCTGAAATCTCAAGCGCTTTGTCTGATGACTAACCCACTCTAAAACTCCCGCTTCATCTCATTAACAACCTGTAAGCCCTGTCCTTGACGGCCAGGGAACCAGTTGTAAAACTCGAAATAAGTTCGCTCTAAGGGTCTCCGGGCCCAAGGCTTACTTATACAAGCGGAAATAAGAGCGGCTAAGTCCCTGGATAACTTCGTAGAATCAGGTGGCGTTAAAACGCCATCTGAATTAAGTCTCCATTTATCTGGTAAGTAGCTAAATTAAATATGCATCTAGCCTAAGATGCCTTTTTTAACTGTTTCCAGGCCAAGTCTGTCGATCATCATGCCAAGTCGTTCATGTTTACGGGCATTTTCGCTATAATAAGCAATTATTTTATCAATAATTGACTCAACTTCTTCTTGAGCAACTCCTTCAATTAGCAAATCGGCTATTCTCGCTCTGGCACCGGCACAGCCGCCAATCACAATTTTCCAGCCTTTTACTGTACCCACAAGCCCAATGTCTTTAACCCAGCTTTCGCCGCACGAATTAGTACAGCCACTAACTCCCATTTTCATCTTACCGGGTAATTCCATGCCATGATATTTTTTATCAAGGCCAAGCCCTAAGGTTAAACCATCTTGTTGTGCACGCTTACAAAAATGCGTTGCCGGACAAATCTTTACACTACGAACACACAGACCTACTGCTGCCCCTTTATCCATGCCCAGATCTTCCCATACGGCATCGATTTTTTCTTCAGGAATACCAACAATAGCAATCCGTTGTGCCGAAGTCAGTTTAAGCGCTTTAGCACCATACTTTTCAGAGACATCGGCAATTTTTCTAAGTAGATTAACATCAAGAATAACGCCACCAGGAATATGTGGCGCAATAGCATAAGTTTCTCTATCTCGTTGAACAATAGCGCCCTTTTCAAGTAAATCTGTTTTAACTTCCATAGTAAAACCTCCCATAAGATAATCACATGTTGTGGAATATGATTACAATTAGATGTTAAATGTTAAATTCCTGCTCAATTATATATTTTTTTATCTGATGACTAACCCGATCAAATATGCCCGTCCTTTGTAGGCGGAAGTACTTAAAGAAAAAAGCGCTCGCAAGCGCTATTTTTGATATTATGCGTCAATCGTATTTAACATTTCGCGAAGTCTAACCACATGGGTTTGTTCTTCTGCCTTCAGTAAATTGAATACCTGTTTAGTTTCTTCGAATTTGGCACATTTAGCCAATGCATCATAAAATAAAATGGAATCCTTTTCATCTTGAAGAGCGGCTTGCAGAATAGCCGAAACGGAGTTAAGCTCAGTTACTGCTTTATCTGCCTTATTTTTAGGGAAAATATGAGGCTCAGCAAGCACTGTCAAATATTTGGAGCTCTCAGGGTCAAACAAATAGTCATCCGAATCAGCAAGTTTGTTTTCTTTGGTTTTATTATAAAGTTGTGAAAATTGATTGTAGTGTTCAATTTCTTCATTCATTAATAGTAAAAATAATGCCTTATGTTCTTTAGTTGTTGCTTGTTCAGAGGCTTTTTTGTAAAAATCGCGGCCACGAGCTTCCATGTCAATGGCTATTCTTAATCCTTCCAAGTCGCTGAACAAGTTGCCCATATCACAGGCGTTTTTTTCCATATGTATACCCCCTTAATCACTTTGAATATACTGAATATATTCAATATTTTTTAAAAAACTCCTTTTAGCTTTGTGACTTTTTTAACTTTTATTTTTAAGCATTATATAATACAAAGATTCCCGGTGAATAGTCACCGGGAATCTTTGTATTATAAAGTATTTAGCAGAGATGAATCATATTTTTCTTATATTCACGATAAAGCACTTTTAACTCATCCATTTTATTTGACATTTCAATTTGCATTGCAGAAGCAACATCAAAATTCCCTGCCCAAATAGCCTCTTTAATGCGGGTAAACAAGCTTAAGTGTGATAAATGGTCTTTAGCCAAATAGATTCTAAGAGCATTAATTTTATCCCAGTGAGATAAGTCAAGATCACTGGCGGAATCAGCATCATGCAGCGGTTTAGCTTCTTTAACAATACTCAGATTTTCTGGAATGATGCGATTTAAGAGCTCAGTTTTCCAACGGTGCAGCGCCCCGGCTGAAAAAGCTTCAATAAGTTCTTGACGGAAAATATTTCCGGCCGAAAGTGTTTTTACTTTTTCCGGATATTTTTTGATGCCTTGCATATTTTCCCAGACAGTTGCCGGTGGTTTGCCGAACAGACGGTTACGTTCTTCTTCAGAATAATCGTCAAACACATCGTGTTCACTGCGATAAGCCCTGTCTGTCTCAAGGTAAAAACCTTGTGTACCAGCATCTTTAGAAAGTTCAGCATCCAACTCTTCAATTGTTTTGCCGGAATTAACGGCTGCTTTAACACCATCAAGAATGCTCATATAAAATGCAGTTAAGGCAATGTACGTATTGGTATATGGATTGGGTGAACGCATTTCAAATCGGGTAGCCATTGGATTTTTAACATCGCGAACAAGACCAGCCAGTATGGTTCTGTTACGGGAAGGTACTGCCGGAGTATGGCCTAAGGAAGTTACAATACATATAGGTGCCTCAAAACCTGGTTTTAAACGGTTAAGTGAATCATTAGTAGCAGAAACGAAAGGATTAATAACTTCATAATGTTTTAATAGTCCCATAATGGCGCCATAGCCGATGGCACTTAAGAAATACTGTTTCATATCAGTTGGCGAGAATAGGTTAACAATTTTGCCTGATTTTAATTTAGCTGCAATACCAATATGAGTATGCTCACCACTGCCGGCAACACCAATTATTGGTTTAGCTTTAAAGGTTACTTCTAGGCCATTAGCCCGAAAAGCTTCTTTTACTAAAATTCTCGCCTGAAGTTCGTTATCAGCGCACTGCAGCGCATTTGAGAATTTCCAGTCGATTTCGAGCTGCTCCATAACATGGCTTAAATGCCCACTTTCATCAATCTGCGCCTTAACGCCGCCAACTTCTTTGTGACCCATTTCGGGTTCAAGACCATAGTTGGCCAACATTAGTACAGCTTGTTCCATCGCAGTGCGGACATTGCCGCGAGTACGCTGCCAATATTGTTCCTGCATAACCTGCGAGGCAGAGAGTTCTTCCACTTCCGCTTTATTGGTCGGGGTTTTTACCCAAAATTCAAGCTCGGTAGCGGCTGTAAAAAGAATTTCTTCCACATCAGCACCATTGATATGCTCCAGTCCGGCAATTTTGGCATTCTTTTTGAAGAGAGATTTTAGTTCTGCTTGAATGTATTCCAGACTTTGCGCCAAAATAGAGCGCGAGTCAACCCTAAGGCCATTATGTACTAGAAACGCAGGAATACGTAAGGTACCAACTGGTTTGCCGGTTTCTTCATCAATATGTTCATAATTATAATCGATAAACCAATTTACACTATCATCAGCAAGCATATCTACCTTGGCATTATTTAATACGGCAATACCAGTAAGAACAACAGATGAACCATCTGTTTGCACAGCAGTGCCATCAAAAAAGTCTTCCATATCTTTAATAAAAATACTAATAGGGATTTTTTCATCAGTATCATTACCGGCTAAATCAATGCCAACCAGTGACGCAAACTTAATCTCTGGATGATTTTTAAGCAAACTAACGAGCTCTTCTTTGCCATACTTACCGGCTGGAATCAGGTATAACAACTCTTTTGCCATTCTCCTTCACCTCATATACAAAATGTTTACCATATAGTTTTGCACATTTTACTCTGGTCAATACATCTAGGCTTATTGCTGTTTTGAAGTGTAAAGAGTATTAACACAGAATAAAAATATGTATATATTATAGCACAAAAACACAAATTGTCTACGGTCTATATACAATTGTGTAGTATACACAATTGTATATAAAATCTCATTGAGGCAGGATGCATTTTATCCTTTGTCGAAATATATGCTATACTGCTTTGGCCGGGCTTAATTACTATAAAAATTTTTGGTTGGAGGCTGGTTATACACTATGATTCGTCATGGAAACTACGAAGATTTAACAGCTATTCTGGATATATATAACGATGCCATACTTAACACAACTGCCGTTTATTCTTATAAACCGCATACTCTCAAAGAACGTACTGCCTGGTTTGAGCAAAAAAAGGCAGATGGTTTTCCTCTTTTGGTTTTTGAAGAAAATAATGTTGTTGTCGGTTTTACAACCTTTGGTTATTTCCGGGCATGGCCGGCATACAAATATACAATTGAGCATTCCGTCTATGTTCATACAGATCACAGAGGAAAACACATCGGAACCATTCTGCTCCAGGAGTTAATTAGAATTGCTAATGACCAAGGCTACGCGACAATGGTGGCCGGTATTGATGCCAACAATGAAGGCAGTAAACTATTACATGAAAAACTGGGATTTACTAAGTCGGGAATTATTGAAAAAGCGGGATATAAGTTTGGCAAGTGGCTTGACTTGGCGTTTTACCAATACCGACTTCTTGGTCCGAACAATCCAAACGAGGAATAAACAAACTCTAAATAAACATATGCAAAAAGCACTGGTTCACAGCCAGTGCTTTTTGCATATAAAACTTTAATTATAAGAGTTAGACGTTGAACAACAGTTCACTGTAAGTTGGCATAGGCCATACATCTTCATCTACCAGAGTTTCAAGTTTATCGGCAACTTCTCTTAATGTACCCATTTTTTCAAAAACGTCAAACCGGAATAACGAAGCTTGCGCATAAGTATCACCATGGGCATCGGAAGCTTTTTCTACAGCAGCTTCAAGAACAGCAATATTTTTCTTCAACGTTGCAGTTAAAGCAGATACTTCTGTTAACAATTCCGTTTGCGCAGTTACATCGGCTGCTACACCGGTAGATTTAATTGTATTAATTGAGCCTGCAATATTGGTGGCGAATTTAATTACAGCCGGCAATATTTGTCTTTTTGCCATTTCAACCATGGTCAAGGCTTCAATGTTAATGGTTTTAATATAGTTTTCCAGAGCAATTTCATAACGGGATTCCATTTCCACCCTGCTCAACACACTATATTTTTCCATCAATGCTAAATTCTTTTCTGCGATCAGCGCTTTAGTAGCTTCGATGGTAGTCCTGGTGTTTGCCAGGCCTCTCTTTTCGGCTTCAACTACCCATTCGTCTGAATAGCCGTTGCCATTAAATACAATGCGTTTATGTTTAGTTACATATTCTGTAAGAATCGCTTTGACTTCAGCTGTTACATCTTTAGCCTTTTCCAATCTATCGGCAACCTGGCTTAATATTTCTGCAACTGCAGTATTAATCATATAGTTTGGTCCTGCGATTGAAGCGGAAGATGGAACCATTCTAAATTCGAACTTGTTACCGGTAAATGCAAATGGTGAAGTTCTGTTTCTGTCAGTTGCATCTTTTGGCAAAGCAGGAAGCGTAGTAACACCAATTTCCATTTTGCCACCGTTTTTAGAGCTGGTAGCTCCTCCATTTTCAAGCTGCTCCAATATATCTTGTAATTGATCACCTAAAAAGATTGAAATGATAGCGGGCGGAGCTTCGTTAGCACCAAGTCTGTGATCATTTCCCGGATTAGCAGCTGAAACCCTTAGTAAATCTGCATATTCGTCTACGGCTTTAATTACTGCGCAAAGGAATACAAGGAATTGTTCATTTTCGTGAGGAGTATTACCTGGATCGAGCAAATTAATTCCATCGTCGGTACCCATTGACCAGTTATTATGTTTGCCTGATCCGTTAATGCCGGCAAACGGCTTTTCATGCAACAAGCATACAAGATCATGACGCAACGCGACTTTTTTCATAGTATCCATGGTCAGTTGATTATGATCTGTGGCTATATTGGTAGTAGTGAATATTGGTGCTAGCTCATGCTGCGCCGGAGCCACTTCGTTATGCTTTGTTTTTGCAGAAATACCAAGCTTCCAGAGTTCTTCATCCAATTCCTTCATGTAAGCAGAAATTTTTTCTTTGAGGGAACCAAAATAATGATCTTCTAATTCCTGACCTTTAGGAGGTTTCGCACCGAAAAGTGTTCTACCAGTCATAATTAAGTCTTTTCTTTGATCATATGTCTTTTTATCAACAATAAAGTATTCTTGTTCCGGACCAACAGTGGTAATAACTTTGTTGGAAGTTGTATTTCCCAAAGCTTTTAATACACGCAAAGCCTGCTTGGATAACGCTTCCATGGAACGTAACAGCGGAGTCTTTTTGTCTAACGCTTCTCCGGTATAAGAACAGAAAGCAGTGGGGATACATAAGGAACCATCCTTAATAAAAGCAGGTGACGTGCAATCCCATGCAGTATAGCCTCTGGCTTCAAAGGTAGCCCGTATACCACCGGATGGGAATGAAGAAGCATCTGGTTCGCCTTTAATTAATTCTTTACCTGAAAACTCCATGATGACTTTGCCATCAGCAGTTGGCGATATAAAAGAATCGTGTTTCTCAGCGGTTATACCTGTCATTGGTTGAAACCAGTGAGTAAAATGCGTTGCCCCTTTTTCGAGTGCCCAGTCTTTCATTACACTGGCAACAACATCTGCAACTGCAGGGTCTAATGGTATACCTTCTTCAATTGTCTTCTTTAAAGCTTTGTAAGTAGCTTTCGGAAGACGTTCTTTCATAACCGCATCGTTAAATACATTTGACCCAAAAATTTGACTTAAGTTGCTCATTAGTAAAACCCCTTTCGTTTTTGCAGTAACCTTATAAAACATCAGTAAAAAAACATAGACCCCTCCACATATCTTAGTATGTGAAGGAGTCATCATTGACTCGACTATTAATTTATATTCTTATTATAGCATGAAAATCGCATTTGTCTAGATACTAAATTACTTTTTTAAAAAAATGTAGTTTATATTTACTACTAATTATCTGAAAGTTTTTTACTATTACTCATTTGCGCTACTAAGAAGATCGCTAAAAGCAGCACAGCTAGACCACCAGCTATGACCGGCGTTGTTAAAATATCACGCGGCAAATATTCATATAGCCCAAATACACCGAAGAAAATAAAGATTGTTGCAGCAAACCATTTCACTAATCGCTCTGGAATTTTTTTACCTAATACTATACCAATAAGAATTCCAATTGCATTCGCTATCATCATTCCCAAAGTAGTTCCCAGCCAAACAGGGACAAGAGCATTAAATTGAGCAGCCAAGGCAATGGTTGCTAATTGCGTTTTATCCCCCATTTCGGCAAAGAAAAAGGCAATCGTGACTGTCCAAAAAGGACTGCGGTGGGTTTCTTTGTCCTCACCATTGAGTTCGTCACCACGGATTGTCCATAATCCAAAAAGGATAAAAGATGCCGCAGCAGCAATTTGCACATACTGTAACGGTATAAACACAGTGATATAATTGCCAACAAGCACCGCAAATAAATGATTAAATAATGTAGCTGCAAAAACACCCCACATTACGGTAGGCCAGGGATAACGAGTGGCAAAAGCCATTCCTAAGAGTTGAGTCTTATCTCCCATTTCCGCAAGGACAACAAATGAGAGCGCGGTAATGAATGCAGTCAAAAGAGTCTCCTCCTAAACCGTCGGTGTTATTATTAGTATGACCAATCTTTTTCTATATTTCAAACCCAAATAATTACATAAACAAAGAAATCTAATTTGTAAATAAAAATATATAAAACCCACACTTTGTGAAAGCTGCGGGTTTTATTTGCATATCTGAGTAGTCAGTAAGCCGAGTTCTGTTCCGCGTTTAGCGGCGATGATCATTTATCTGGACCGACAGTTACCTGCCGGCTCTAGCGACACACCCGGAAGGTTCAGCGGGCAGCTTCATCCCTTCCCTACTTGGTCTTGCTCCAGGTGGGGTTTACCTAGCCAGCCAGTCACCTGACTGCTGGTGCGCTCTTACCGCACCGTTCCATCCTTACCTGACAAATGTCAGGCGGTCTACATTTCTGTGGCACTATCCCTAAGGTCGCCCTCGCTGGACGTTATCCAGCACCCTGCCCTGTGGAGCTCGGACTTTCCTCAGATGAAAAAACATCTGCGATCATCTTTCCTACTCAGAACCATAATAAATGGAGACTTGATTCAGATGGGGTTTTGACCCCACCTGAATCTTAGTCGAATTATCCAGGGATTACCCCGTTCTAATACTCCCGCCTAAAGAGGACGGGAGTATTAGAACGGGGTAATCATCGGGTAAATCGAGTACTAATCATAACACCAAAAAACCAACAAGTCAATGACTCAGGCTTAATAGGAGGCCAATACATCCTTACTCAAATTGTTTACTGATATTTCTACTGTCCAGCCATTTTTTTGGCTCTGTTCGGTTAGATAGGCTCTAATCCCTTCGACAACCGGCAGTTCGGTAGCAAAATGACCGGCGTCAATGATCGCTAAACCTTCGGCAATAGCATATTGTGCTTCATGGTATTTTACATCACCTGTTACTAAAACATCAGCTCCGGCTTTAAGAGCATTGCCAATAAGGCTTGCACCACTACCACCACACACGGCTACCTGCCTAATTAGTTTCTTGGGAGATCCTGCCATATTTAGAGAATCAATCAGTAATGCCCCTTTGACTTGTTTAATAAAATCCGCTAAAGCAACCGGTTCGGCAAGTCGGCCAACTCTCCCAAGGCCATAGTTATGATGCTTGTTAAGTAACAAGTATTCATCATAAGCAACTTCTTCATAAGGATGAGCAGCTAACATCGCGGCAATTACCGGAGATCGTAAGTGTTCAGGCACAATAGTTTCAAGGCGGCTTTCATCAACATATTCAAGTTTACCCGACTCTCCAAGAAAAGGATTAGCTGACGGCAATGGCAAAAAACTTCCAATACCTGGAGTCACAAAAGTACAGTGACTATAGTTGCCAATATGGCCTGCTCCAGCTTTAGCCATAGCATTTCGTACTATCTCAACATGGGAATTCGGAACAAAGACTACTAACTTATGTAGTTTTTCCTGATATACCGTGGTGAGTGGCTGAATATCTTTAAGATTAAATTTTTGTGCCAGTATATCGTTTACGCCGCCAACTGCGCTGTCTAAATTAGTGTGGGCAGCATATACAGCTATTCCATGTTTAATCAAATCACTAAGCAGCGCTCCGGTCGGTAAGTCAGTGCGAATATTAGTAATACCTTTAAAAATCAGGGGATGATGAGCAATAATTAGATTAGCCCCTATAGAGACAGCCTGTTGTACTGCTTCCTGGTCTACATCTAGGGTAACAAAAATCTTATGGATATCTTGAGCAGGACTGCCAAGGAGAAGCCCGATATTATCCCATTCTTCTGCCAAATATTTAGGAGCCCATTTTTCAATTTGACCAATAAGCTCGTGGCATTTTACAGGCATGCGTGCTTGGCCTCCAATTCCTTAAGTTTAACGGAAAATTCCTTGTATTTCTCCGAATGAACAGCCTCAGCGCTGCTTGCCATGGAAGCAAGCACATTGCGCAAATGTGCAATTAGCTCTTCTATATGCACTAGCAATAAGGGGTGTCTTGTTTGCCAAAGCACCGGACCAATTTCATATAATATAGGCTCAAAGGATTGTTTTTCTCCAGGTTCAGCAGCAATAATTTGATAGAGTTTGCCATCTTCGCGTACTAGTTGTTCGCTAACAATTTGCCAGCCATTGTCCTGAAACCAACGTCGTACAGCCGGCGCTGCAATCATCGGCTGTACAATTAGTCGCTTCACGGCAGCTATTACCTCTGGGCGCGCACGTAAAATATCAATAATATTTTGCCCCCCCATACCAGCAATTGCGACAACTTCGGCTTCTCCTGGGTTGACTACCTCAAGACCGTTACCTAATCTTACAGAAATAACCTGCTCTAACCGTGCAGAAATCACAGCATTTTTTGCTGACAAATATGGTCCTTGATGAATATCGCCGGCAATTGCGCGAGCAACAATATTATTCTTAACAAGATATATGGGTAAGTAAGCATGGTCTGTACCAATATCAGCAATAGAGGCTACTCCCTCAGGGACCATAGCTGCTATTGTTTGTAAACGTTCACCTAATTTCACTTATATAATCCTCCAAATGATTTCTTTGTTAGTATTTCGCGTAATGGATAATTAATCCTGCCAGTTTGTGAACAACAAAAAACCTGCGAATACTTCGCAGGTTTTTTAATGGTGGGCGATGACAGGATCGAACTGCCGACATCCTGCTTGTAAGGCAGGCGCTCTCCCGGCTGAGCTAATCGCCCGAAATTAATTAAGGATGTTCCTCACTCCGCTCGGAACTAAGCGATTCACTCAAGTTTCCGCGTCGCATTCGCTCCTAAAAACTTGGTTCTCTGCTTATCACTATCGCTCAGAACTAAGCGACTCACTCAGGTTCTTATTTCGCCTATCGGCTCGTAAGAACCTGGTTCGCTGCTTATGCTTATGGTGACCCGTGGGGGAATCGAACCCCCGTTATCGCCGTGAAAGGGCGGTGTCTTAACCGCTTGACCAACGGGCCATATATACAGTGTTCGATATGGTTAATCAAACATCGTAGATCATATGCTAGTATCAAAATGGTGGGCCCACCTGGGATCGAACCAGGGACCAGCCGGTTATGAGCCGGCTGCTCTACCGCTGAGCTATAGGCCCTAGAGATATTAAAACAGGTTCGAGGAATATTGCCAACGTTGATAATTATAAAGCAATGTACGTATTACGTCAAGTAGTAATTATGTTTTACTCTAGAAAATCTTTTAATTTTTTACTGCGGCTAGGATGGCGGAGCTTGCGAAGTGCTTTTGCCTCAATTTGACGAATACGTTCGCGTGTAACCCCGAAAAATTGTCCAACTTCTTCTAATGTGCGTGCGCGCCCATCATCTAAGCCAAACCGCAAACGCAATACCTTCTCTTCCCGCGGGGTAAGAGTTTCCAGCACTTCTTCCAGCTGTTCTTTGAGCAGCATAAAAGAAGCAGCTTCTGCAGGTGCAGGTGCATCCTGATCCTCAATAAAGTCACCTAAATGAGAATCTTCTTCTTCCCCTATTGGAGTTTCCAAAGATACCGGTTCTTGGGCAATTTTCATGATTTCCCGTACCCGCTCAACCGAAACTTCCATAGTTTTAGCTACTTCTTCGGGAGATGGTTCTCTGCCTAATTCTTGTAAGAGTTGGCGTGAAACCCGGATAAGTTTATTAATAGTTTCAACCATATGCACAGGAATACGAATAGTACGTGCCTGGTCAGCTATGGCCCTGGTTATTGCCTGACGTATCCACCAAGTAGCATACGTACTGAATTTGTATCCCTTATTATAATCAAATTTTTCTACAGCTTTTATTAAGCCTAGGTTACCTTCTTGAATAAGATCCAAAAACAGCATACCTCGACCTACATAACGTTTCGCAATACTAACAACCAGTCTTAAATTTGCCTCGGCAAGCCTGCGCTTAGCTTCTTCATCGCCTTGTTCCATACGTTTGGCTAGTTTGATTTCCTCATCAGCAGTTAAAAGAGGCACTCGGCCAATTTCTTTAAGATACATTCTAACAGGATCATCAATACTAATGCCTTCTGGAATGGTGAGATCGATGTCTACTTCTTCGGCCGTAGCTTCCAATTCTGGATCTTCAACTAATTCAGCATCTGGAGCTTCATCAACAATCTCAATTCCTTTATTGCTGAAAATTTCATACATATCTTCAATTTCTTCAGGACTCATGTCATCAGTTTGCATGGTGTCCATAATTTCAGCATACGTCAATACGCCGCGCTTTTTTCCTTTGTGTAAGAGATCATTTACGTGTTCGCCCGGCGCATTTTTTTTATCGGCCATAATTCTCCCCCCTTCCATTGGCAATTAACGGTAGTAAACTTATCCATACTTGTTTATTAATGATGCAATTTGCTAATTTCATGTTTAATTCGTTGACTTTCTGCTAATTCCTGCAGAAAGTTACTATCCCCCATGCGTTCTAATTCATCAGCATTAAGCCGATGTTGTTCATACAATGTAGTTAAATGTGCTAATCGAATAGTTTTTATACAATCATCAACTGATTTAAGTACATCATCAAATTGACTCTCCAACAACATAATATGTGAAAACTCATTGTTTGCCTTTTCGCTCAAAGCATTTATCCCGGCATTAAAGGCTGCCTGTGTTATAGTGCTTTCCATATTATACGCATCAAATATAAAATTAATTATCTCTTGTTGAACAGTTCCTTGAATTTCGTTTGATGAAAGTTTTTCGGAGACGTACGGGACAAGTGACAAATCATCACACATCATCCGAATCAACTGGCGCTCCGCCTGAATTACTGCCGGAGCGGGCTGCTTACATAAGAGTGCAATATTTATAGTTTTTCCCAGTTTTACATTTTTATCCTTTTTAACTTGCACAATATACTTGGTAATCTCACTCCGTAAAGCGCTTTCATCAATGGCAAGCACTTGTGATAAACGGGTAATATGAGCATTAACAGCTACCGCATTATCAGTCTCAGCCAAAATCGGAGTTAGCCTGCCAACAACAGCAATTTTACCTTGTACTGTTGAATAGTCATCAGATTTCATCGCTTGATCCAGCTGATAATCCAGTAATGGCTGAGCGTTCTTTGTCAGGTCTTGAAATGCTTGACTACCATGTTTTCGAACAAATTCATCAGGATCTTTGCCGTCAGGAATAGTCACCACTTTAATAGTGGCTCCCAGTGAACGAACGGTTTCTAATGCTCGAACAGTGGCAATTTGTCCGGCAGCATCACTATCATAAGAAAATAATAGTCTTGCATTAAGTTTGATTAAATGTCTGGCCTGTTCCGGAGTAAACGCCGTTCCTAATGAGGCTACTACATTTTTAATGCCTTGAGTATAGAGAGTGATTACATCCATATACCCTTCAACAATAATAACTTCGCCTAACTCACGAATATGTTTATAGGCATTATCCAGGCCATATAACACATGCCGTTTGTTAAAAACTTCAGTCTCCGGTGAATTAAGATATTTGGGCTGACTGTTATCCAGAACTCTACCACCAAAACCGACAGTCTTTCCGCGTACATCGTTAATAGGAAACATAATACGATTGCGGAAGCGGTCATACACTCCATCGCCGGAATTACGAGGGGCAGATAAACCGGATTTAAGCAAAATATCAAGGGCAATACCACGCTCACGTAATGTTAGCGATAATTTATCCCATAAAGGCGGAGCAAACCCAAGTTTCAAAAAATCAATAACTTCAGCAGAAATCCCCCGATTAAGCAAATACTCGCGCGCCGGTTCTCCATACTTAGTCTTAGTCAGACAAGCATGAAAAAAATCTCGGGCTACTTCGTTTGCTTGGTATATTTTAGCAAGTTCTTGCTCTTTAGCCTGCTCACGCGGCGTTTTTTCTCTCTCCGGCACGGGAATATTTAGCTTTTTGGCTAAAAATTTTGCCGCTTCAAAAAAAGTAATGTTTTCCATTCTCATTATGAAATTGAAAACATTGCCGCCAGTCTGACAGCCGAAGCAATAAAAAAAACCTTTGTCCGGAGTAACTGAAAACGAAGGTGTTTTTTCGCCATGAAAGGGACAACAGCCCCAAAAATTCTTTCCTTTCTTTTTTAAAGGTACATAATCGGAAATAATGCTGACAATATCGCTTTCTGAGCGCAATCTATCGATAAATTCATCGAAAACTGCATCTTTCATATAATTCACCTTATCCAGGCAATGACAAATACCTTACTGTGTTTTTTAGTTTATACAATAGCAAATAGTTCCAAGCTTTGACTTAATTCTACATCCGGGCTGATATTCCTGCCCGCTGCAGGCAACTACCCGCAAACTTGTATCTACAGTCTTTATCATTTTTTAATTTAGTAATTATTATTCAATATGAATAACAAAATTCCTCTTTTACATCTTGACAAAAGTATTAATATTTGCTCAGCAATACAAAAGCAGAGCTTTTGTTTAAGCTCTGCCTACATTTGAGTCATCCCCCATGTGGCTGGTATAAATAATTTTTCGAATTGTTTAATTGCATACAAATCGGTTAGCCCGGCAATATAATCAACTACGATTGTCTGCAGCCCCCAACGCTCTTCCCGTTCCCAAAATTCCTCCGGTAACTCGCCAGGATTCTCCAGATAATATTTAAAAAGCTTACTTACAACATATTTGGATTTTTTTCGGTCAGGTTCAAGTTCGGCTGAATGATAAAGTCTTTTAAACATAAACTCCCTAAATTCATCCATTGCTGCTTGTACTTTAGGAGACATGAGTATTTCATTTTTTCCCTCTGATTCTGTAATAATATCAGATACCATTACTGTTATCATATTAGATGGATTTGTCCCCAAAACACTGCTTACATTTTTGGGAAGATCAAGTGGCCTTAGCATACCCGCACGAATGCCGTCATCATAATCATGGCATAAGTAGGCAATTCGATCTCCCCTGCGAACAATATTTCCTTCTAATGTAAAGGGTATATTATCACCAGTATGGTTTAAGATCCCGTCTCTCACTTCGGCAGTCAGGTTAAGTCCCTGCCCCCCCCGTTCAAGATGTTCTACAACCCGCAGACTCTGTTCATTATGATTGTAATGACCAATAAGTTCGCGCAGTGCATATTCACCGGCATGTCCAAACGGTGTATGGCCAACATCATGCCCTACGGCAATTGCTTCTGTTAAATCTTCATTTAACATTAAGCCGCGCGCTATCGTTCGGGATATCTGCGCCACTTCCAGGCTATGTGTCATACGCATACGATAATGATCGCCCGGAGCTATATATACCTGGGTTTTGTGTTTAAGACGCCTAAATGATTTACTGTGAATAATGCGATCTCTGTCACGTTGAAACGCGGTGCGGAAATCACATAATTCCTCTTCTTTATCTCGGACAGCATCACGGCTTTTTGCTGCATAAGTAGATAATATTTTAAACTCTTGTTCTTCAACCCGTTCGCGGACTTTCATAGGTGTCTGCCTCCTTTTATATGTATATATTATAGCATTATTTACCGGTAGTAACCATTATGATTTTTTACACAGCAGGCGAGCAGAAGTTCTTAATATTTGATATAATAGATAATAAGAAAGGAGGTCAAAGAATGAAGTATCGTAGAATAATTGCAGTCTCGCTTTTGCTGCTTCTTCTCCTGACCGGCACTGCTTTTGCCGCTAAACCGACTATTACTGCTGATCGTACATACTTTGATGTTAGTTCAGGCTTATATATCCTAAAAGGCAATGTTTACATCGAAGTTAAAAACAGAGTGATTACCGCTGGCGAAGCCAGAGTAAATTTAGCTACTTTAGAAGTATGGGGTTCCGGTGGTATAACAGTAAAACAAGATGATATCTATTTCACCGGCAGCAATGTCTATGTTTACGGAACTAAAAACCGGGCAAAGATTGACGGCGGTATTCAGTTTTCCCGTACCGGCCTGGAAGTTACCGCTGATTCAGTAGACTTTAGTTGGGATACCCGTATTGCACTATTCAATGGCAATGTTAATGTGACGCAAGGCTATAATGAATGGACAGCTGATTCTGTAAGTTATAATGTAGATGCCAATAAGTTTTTATAAGATAAGAAAAGCCTTAATCGTTCTTATGTCAACAGAATTTTGTTATAAATTCTGGTAGACTGAAGCAAACTCCCTGGCAATAAGCACAAGTGCTTGCCAGGGAGTTCTTTTATTACCTTTTTGCCAATTTATTTTTTTGAACTACTTCTAATATTCGATTGGCTGTCTCTTCAATGGCTTTGTTCGATACATCAATAATCGGACATTCCAATTGTCTCATAATGGAACGTGCATAATCAAGTTCGTCATTGATGCGGGTTAAATTAGCATAACTGGCATCTGGTGCCAAGCCCATAGTTTTTAACCGCTCACAACGTATTTCATTGAGTTTGAATTTATCAATAATCAAACCAACAATGCGGTGAGAAGGTACTTGAAACAGTTCCTGCGGCAAAGGGGCTTCCGGTACAAGCGGCACATTAGCCACTTTTACCTTCTTGTGCGCCAAATACATACTAAGAGGAGTTTTTGAGGTACGCGAGACCCCAATAATAACGATATCAGCTTTTAATAAGCCTAATGGATTTTTGCCGTCATCATATTTCACGGCAAATTCCACAGCTTCAACCCTCTTAAAATATTCCTGATCCAATTTGTGTACAAGCCCTGGTTTTAAACGCGGTACCATATCTGTAATGTTTTGAACCGCATGAATCATTGGCCCCATAATATCTACTGTCTGAATATTATATTGCTGAGCCTGTTCCAGCAGGGCATCCCTCAAATCGGGCGACACTAATGTATGGCAAATAATGCAGGTATGTTTCGACGCTTCCCGCACGGTCTCGATAATTTGTTCCACTGAGTTAATATACGGAATTCTAATAATATCAAATTCTCCAGAGTTAAACTGACTGGCAGTAGCACGTGCTACCTGCTCGGCGGTTTCACCAATTGAATCAGATATTGCGTAAATAATCGGTAGGGTAGCTATAGCTGTTCTCCTCCTCGTCCTTCGCCAAGTTCAACGAACAATCTGGCGATATTGGTTTTGGTTAGTCGTCCGACTACTTCATAAGCTTTTGTTTCCTGATCATTAGCAATCGTTACGACTGGCAGACTATCCACTTCATTATCTATAATCTTTTTTGCAGCAATTAATACTGATTCCTCAGGAGTTGTAACCACAATTTTGGGCATAGGGGTCATAAGTACTTTAACAGGCATTTTATGCAAATCACTGCCCCCCATGGCTACTTTCAACACGTCCTTGCGGGATACCACTCCGGTAAGAATACCTGCCGGCTCAACAATAAAAACTGAACCAACATCCTCAAGAAACATCGTGACAACTGCGTCATAGGCACTTGTACTTGCTGTAACAACAACAGGCACGGATTGTATATCCCGAACTATAATCTTGCTTATTTTTTCGGTAAGCATACTCATTATATTTTTGCCAGTATAATAATAGCCTACTTTAGGACGAGCCTCCACCATACCAGACATCACCAGAATTGCCAAATCAGGTCTGAGCGCCGCACGGGTTACATTTAGGCGTTCAGCAATTTGTTCACCAGTAATTGGTCCTAAGGTTCTAACCATCCCCGCAATTTTTTCTTGCCGCGACGTTAAGCCCAATCACTATTCCCCCTTTGCCTACGCGTTAATCAAACCACAATTTTAGTTAAATCGGCAGTCTGAGTTGCAAGTGTTGTTATCGATTTTAATAATGCTAAGCGATTATTTTTGACTGCAGTATCTTCAACCATAACCATAACCGCACCAAAAAAGGCATCAATTGGCCCTGTCATATTGGCAAGTACAGCAAGCACTCCCTGATAATTCTTCTCTGCTTGATATTTGGTTATTATGGCTTGCGCTTCATGATAGGCATTATACAAGGCCTGTTCAGCATCGGCTATAAACAAAGTGGTATCAATAGCATCTGAAGTAGCATTCTTAGCAAGATTTCCCACTCTGACAAGAGCCTGCACAGCTTTTTGCATTGCTTCAGTGCCACCCTCAACTGCCATGGCTTTAGCCCGAAGCCAAGTATCATAAATATTATCGTTTCCTATTGTCAATACTGCATCAATCATATCATAACGCAAATTGTCTTCAGTTAGAACATTTTTTATGCGCAAACGGAAAAATTCCTGAATATCACTGAGCAGCTTTGTCCGCTGCTCTTGCTCTGTAATACCAAGTAAATCCATAGCTTGTGAGACAAGCGCAGTTAATGAAACAGGGTACTGAGCTTCAATTAAAATATTTACAATTCCTAGTGCCTGCCGTCTGAGTGCATAGGGATCTTGAGAACCTGTAGGAATAAGTCCCCGGCTGAAGGTAGCAACAATATTGTCAATTTTATCAGCAATGCTAACTAGGCGGCCAGCTGTTGTCTGCGGCAACTCATCACCGGCAAAGCGCGGCAAATAATGCTCAAATACAGCCTCGGCAACTTCTGTACGTTCACCGCTAAGCTTTGCGTATTCTCGGCCCATAATTCCTTGCAGTTCTGTAAATTCACAGACCATACCTGTTACCAGGTCAGCTTTGGCTAGTTGGGCACCACGCTTAGCTATACTTATTTCATCTTGGTCAACGTTCAGCATCTGACCTAGACCGGTTGCCAAGTGTTCCAGTCGCAACACTTTATCATGTAGCGTTCCCAGACCTTCTTGGAAAACAATTGTTTTGAGTTTTTCTACCCGATTTGCAAGCGGGATCTTGCGATCTTCTTCAAAGAAGAAGCGGGCATCTGCCAGACGAGCCTTGAGAACACGTTCATTGCCATGACGCACAATATCAATATGGTCCTGTCCGCCATTTCTTACGGTTATAAACATCGGCAGCAGTTTCCCGTCCTTACCGGTTACCGGAAAATATCGCTGATGCTCACGCATGGGTGTAATAATCGCTTCCGGAGGCAAACTAAGGTATTTTTCTTCAAAAGTGCCACATAAAGCTGTTGGGTATTCTACCAAATAAACCACTTCTTCTAAAAGCTCTTGGTCAATAGTCGCTGTACCGCCATGACTAACAGCTAGCTTTTCGATTTGTTCCTTAATTATCTGGCGCCGTTCATCCTGATCAACCATAACATAGTTCTCGCTAAGACGGGCAAAGTAATCTGCAACTGAATTCACTTCTACTTCGGCCTGACCAAGGAAACGGTGTCCGCGTGTAGTTTTGCCGGCTTCTACTCCCGCCACGGTAAACGTAACTACCTCGTTTTCAAACAAAGCAAGTATCCAGCGGATCGGGCGAACAAAACGCATATCTAGGTCGCCCCATCTCATAGTTTTGGGAAAAGATATGCTTTCTACAATATCAGTAAACAATGCCGGTAAGAGTTCGGCAACCGGGCGGCCAATTTCCTGGACAATGGCATACACATACTCGTCTTTTACAACTAATTGCGCCGGATCAATTCCCTGACCACGGGCAAAACCGATAGCTGCTTTGGTTGGTGCACCAGCTTGATCAAAGGCAATTTTCACGGAAGGGCCTTTATTTTCACTGTGTTTATCGTCTTGTGAGGCAGCAACTGCTTTCACAATAACAGCCATACGGCGCGGCGTCCCTACAGCACGGATTTCACCATGATCAATTCTAAGTTCTGTCAGTTTGGTCTTGGTTATATTTTCGAGCTGTGCTAAGACGCCTGGCATAAATTTGGCAGGTATCTCTTCTGTGCCAATCTCTAAAATTAAGTCTTTCTGCATGATTATTTACCTCCTTTGAGGAGTGGATACCCCAGCTTTTCGCGTTGCTCCAAATACCCCTGAGCACACAGCCTTGCCAAATTTCGCACTCTGCCAATAAAGCCTGTGCGTTCACTGACGCTGATAGCACCACGGGCATCCAGAAGATTGAAGCTGTGAGAACATTTCAATACATAATCATAAGCAGGCAGCACATAACCAAGCTCAATAACGCGAATCGCTTCTTTTTCATACATATCAAACAGGGTAAACAACAGTTTAGTGTCAGCAATTTCGAAATTATAGTAGGATTGTTCTACTTCATTACGGTGAAAAACATCACCATAGGTAATGCCGTTAACCCATTCAATATCAAAGACATTTTCTTTACCTTGAATATACATGGCTAACCGCTCCAAGCCATAGGTAATTTCTACCGCAACCGGCTTAACGTCAATACTGCCAACTTGTTGAAAATAAGTAAACTGGGTAATTTCCATACCATCCAGCCATACTTCCCAGCCTAGTCCCCAAGCTCCTAAAGTTGGCGACTCCCAGTTATCCTCCACAAAACGAATGTCATGTTTGGCCGGATCAATCCCAAGTTTAGCCAGACTGGCTAGATATAATTCTTGAATATTCGCAGGTGACGGCTTCATGATAACCTGATACTGGTGATGTTGGAATAACCGATTGGGGTTATCGCCATAACGGCCGTCTGCCGGCCGACGCGATGGCTCAACATAGGCCACATTCCACGGCTCTGGCCCTAATGCCCGCAGAAAAGTTGCCGGATTCATAGTTCCTGCCCCTTTTTCCACATCATATGGTTGTTGAATAATACAGTGTTGTTCTGCCCAAAAATTTTGCAGTGTCAGGATTATCTCCTGGAATGTCATATTATTTTACCTCCCTAAAATAAGATAAGACTGGCTGTAGTCAAGTCTTACAAGCAGCAGCAGAAACTTCTTGATAGTTCCTGCTTGTTTTTACTAAAAATAAAAACATCTGGTCCCGTAACTTATAGTTAAGTTACAGGGACGAGATGTTATACCCGCGGTTCCACCCTGATTGGGCACTAGTAATGCCCCACCTTAAAAATATAGCAAGTTTTACTTTCTCGCTAATTGATCCAATGCAGACAATGTTTCTACACTCTGGATCAACCGGAAGATTTCCTCTTACAGCTTAGGAATGCCATTCGCCTTTTAGCATCAGGCTTTCACTGTCCCTGATTCGCTGATATGAAAAGGCTACTCATTTCCCTCATCGCCATGATTTAATTTAAAATATAACAAATATCTTACGCATTGTCAAATAGTACTAACAAAGTAACCTAACCGGCACTTTACACACCGTGGGAAGGCTTGTCCTCATCCATATTATCTGTTTCGCTGCCTTGTTCAGCATTCTCAGAGTCGTTCCGCACCACTTCAATAGTACAACGTTTAAATACAGCAACCAGCACGCCTACCGCAGCAAGTTGCGGCAAAACCACAGCCCCGATGGCACCAAGAGCTACCGGTATTTCCGCCAACACCCGTCCCTCGTGTTTGATGCGGATTTTATTTACATTACCTTCGCGAATCAATTCTTTTACCTTGTCTACGACTTCAGCTGAGCGCACCGAAAACTCTTCTGTCCATTTTGTGCTGCTTTTATTTTTGTCTTCAAGTTCAATTAACGTGTCAATTATATTGCCGTCATTACGTTCTAATGCTTCTTTAGCCTCACGGTATGAGATGCCTGTACGTTCACGAATCAAATCAATATTTTCTAAAGTAATTTCCATTCTTATACCCTCCAATAGTTTAAAATTAGTATTTCCTGATGAAAAACTGTTATTCTGCTTACAGGGTATTAATCTTACTTATGAACTCCAATGATTTTAGCGGTCGTTCTAATTGATGTCTGACAAAGCCGTATAATAATTTCTCACCTGCCGCCAATGTTCTGGCGTTAACTGTAAACTGTTCAGGATCTTGCAAGTCCATGGCTAGCAGCTTCGTTAAAAAAGTCTTATCAGACTCATCAAAGCAAATTGTCCCTACCGGACTACACCTTAGGCAAGTAGCTCCACCTTCACTAAATTTAAAACATGCCGGCAAATTTAATTGACAGCCACACTGGGCGCAATACTCATATTCAGGCTGATAACCGGCCAGCGCCATTAGTTGCCATGCTCCGGCAAGCGCTGCAATCCGCGGATTGCGTTTTACCAAAAGCGAAAATATCACTAACAGCATCTCAAAGGCCGCCGGTTCTGTTTGCCGTTCCGGCCACAAACCTAGCGTTAATTCTGCAATAAAATTAGCATAAGCCAATTTGGTTAGATCTTCACGAAGTTCCCGGAAGGAAGTTTGTACTTCGCATTGTTTTACAGAATCCATACCTCTGGTGTTTGCCATTAGTAAATTCAAGTGGGTAAACGGCTGAAGACCGCCACTTAACTTACTTTTGGGTTTGCGAACACCATATGCCATTGCTGTAATGATACCATATTCTCGAGAAAACAAAGTGACCATTCTGTCGGCAGCACTCCAATCACGTGCTGCCAACAGAATGGCTTCTGTTGGATATTCTAATGCCATTTTACCTCACATAATATGTGTTTGGAAAAATAATTGGGCACACCCACTATTTCTGTGGCTTCATCCTCTAACTGTCTCTGGCAATTGTTAGGATACTCCGAACAAGCACGATAGGCAAGGTACGCATCGATATTACCGGTACTAGAAAAAATTTCCCACAATGTTTCCCGTAATAACACTCGACATCATCCTTCCAATTTTTATTGACAAACAGGACTAGCCACATCTCTATTAACTTATTCTTGTTCCACCGCCGGCAGGGGAATAAGCGGTGTCGCTTTAACCCTTACAATTCGGAAACCATTAACTTGAAGCACTTCAAATGAATAATCCCCAATATTAACTTTGTCGGCAACTTCCGGGCGACGGCCTAACATCCCAAATATATATCCACCCAAAGTATCTTCTTCATGATCTTCTAAACGAATATTCAAAAGGTCGGTAACATCATCTAACAGAACGCCACCATCAAACTCATAACTGCCGTCAGGCAAACGTTGAATTTCTACATCGGCCACTTCATCATGCTCATCCTGGATGTCACCGACGATTTCTTCGATCACGTCTTCCATTGCTACCAGTCCAGCTGTGCCGCCATATTCATCGGCAACAACCGCCAAATGCGTACACTTGCGACGCATAACTTGTAGAAGATGAGCTACCGACATACCTTCAGGGACAACTAAAATTTCACGAACAATGGTGGTTAAATCACGTTCCCCACTCGGGAACATATCGAAATCCATCAAGTCACGAATATGAACCATGCCGATAATATGATCTTTATCTTCTACGCATAAAGGATAGCGCGTATGTACTGTTTCACGCACTACTCGCATATTCTCTTCAAATGGATCATCCGCAAACAAGCAAACCATATCTTGTCTTGGCACCATAATTTCCCGCGCCAAACGATCTGCAAAGTCGAAAACATTATCAATAAGTTCGCTTTCCATCTGATTAAGTACGCCGCCGCGATGGCTGGCACTTACAATCATGCGTAACTCTTCTTCCGAATGAGCTAAATCAGCTTCGCTGGCAGCCTTCATTCCCAGCAGTCCTAAAATTAACTTGGCCGTACGATTAAACACAAAAATCACAGGATAGGCAGCCTTGTGAAAAATATAAAGCAGCCAAACACTGGTTAATGCCATATTTTCCGCACGCTGTACTGCCATTGACTTAGGAACTAATTCTCCCAGTACAATATGTAAGAACGTAATGATAATAAAGCCTAATGCAATACTAATGGCAGTAACTAGCCATTCTGATGCTGGGAAATAATTAATTAAAACAGGTTCTAACAGAGAAGATATTGCCGGTTCTCCCAACCAACCAAGTGCTAAAGAAGCTAAGGTAATCCCAAGTTGCGTAGCTCCTAAGTAAGTATCAAACGAAGCTACTACCTTTAACGCCAGCTTAGCCCTGGCATTTCCTTGCTGAGCCAATTCCTCCAGGCGTGTTTTACGAATTTTTACTAACGAAAACTCAGCCAATACAAAAAAACCATTAATAAAGACGAGTAACAGAGCGGCCGCCAATTTTGCCAAACTAAATAATGGCGAATCTATAAGACATCTCTCCCTAGTTATTGGAATCATTACTGCGGGGCATGATAGCACCGGCAGTAATAACATATTGTAGTGCGCTTTCGCTTGTTACGTCTAATTGTATTATATCCCGTCTCGGCAAAATAATATTAAAGCCGGAGGTCAAATTAAGACTCATTGGAACAAAAACGCACACATGCTCTTCCGTAAATTTATCTGCTAATGGTGCAGAGAGTTCAGGCATAACAAAGCCTAAAGCCTTTACACCCGGATGAGGATAAGGTACTAATACTGCATTTTTCAACAATTCTTGAGACTCAAATACGGCAGTTGATATTTGTTTTACACTATTGTAAATAAATTTTACTACCGGTATAGATCCAACCAGCTTTTCACCAATTTCGATCAATTTCTGTAAAAACCAGTGGGAAGATAACCAGCCAACGACAAGGATAAAAAACAATACAACAATTAGTGCTATTCCAGGAAAATGAACAGGTAAATATTGGCCTAATAACCGCTCAGTAAATGAAGAAATATTAATAACGACAAAAGCCGTGATGGCAATAGGTACTATGACAATCAAGCCATTGATAAAATACTTAGAAGCCCACTTCATTAATTCACCTCTCTTACAAATGATACCATCAAGCGCCGTTTTGGTCAATAAACGGAAATAAGCTATTGCACAGCAATAGCTTATTTTATGTAAAATTTACTCAAATCCAAAGCTTTTTAACACATTTGCTTTATTGCGCCAGTCTTTTTTTACCTTAACCCACAAATCAAGATATACCTTTGAGCCTAAGAGATTTTCTATATCGGCTCTCGCCAAACGTCCAATATCTTTGAGTAAGCGTCCACCGGCACCAATCACAATCCCTTTTTGCGAGTCACGTTCAACATAGATAACCGCTCTAACATATAAATCGTCATTTGGTCTGGTAGTAATTTCTTCAATATCAACAAGTATCGCATGGGGAATCTCTTCCTTGGTTAAATGCAGTACTTTTTCTCTGATCAGTTCGGCAATGACGAGCCGCTCTGGCTGGTCAGTAATCATATCTTCAGGATAATATTGTGGACCTGGTTCAAGATATTTTTTTATCTCACCAACTAAGTTTTCAAAATTAGTGTGATCAAGTGCCGAAATGGGAACCACTGCGGCAAAATTAAACTGCGATGTGTATTTTTCAATAATAGGAAGCAGCTTAGCTTTATCGATTTTGTCAATTTTATTTACGGTAAGAATAACGGGCGTGCGGGTACTGCCAAGGTTGTCCAAAATATAGCGTTCTCCCGGCCCTATCTCTTCAGTAGCATCAACAACAAACAGAATAACCTCTACTTCACGTAAAGACCCTTCTGCCTCCCGTACCATGTATTCCCCTAATTTATGTTTGGGCTTATGGATACCAGGAGTATCAATAAAAAGAATTTGCGCATCCTCTTGGGTTAAGACACCCATAATCTTATTCCTGGTTGTTTGTGGCTTATCAGACATAATAGCCACTTTTTGACCAATTAAATTATTCATCAAAGTAGATTTACCAACATTAGGACGGCCAATAACCGCAACAAAACCAGATTTGTAATTTTCGTTAATCATTATTCTTTTCACCATCTTTTACAATATCACCATTGGCAAAACGAAAGGGAAGAATTTCTTCAAGGGTTAGAATTTTTCGTTTGCCACTTAGGTTTGTTAAAATAATTTGTTCGATGCCAAACTCAGCCATAACCTGCCGACAAGCACCACAAGGCGATACCGGTTCGGTTGTATCAGCCACAACCGCTATAGTAGTAAGCTGTTGTTCACCTTCTGAAACCGCCTTGAAGATAGCTGTACGCTCAGCACAATTAGACAATCCATAGGAAGAGTCTTCAATATTACAACCACTAAAAATGCGACCACTTTTAGTTTGTACAGCCGCCCCTACCTTAAACTTGGAATAGGGTGCATAGGCATATTCTCTAGCCTTGACAGCACAGGCTATCAATTCATCCATAATTTTCGCTCCCACCATCACAACACTTTGTTCCCAAATAAAACATAACCAATGATTACTGCAGCCACTGCCTGAATCAGAACGGCTCCGGCCGCTGCATCTTTCGCCGCCTTAGCCAATGGATGAAAGTCAGGCGAGACTTTATCAACAATTGTTTCTAATGCGGTGTTAAAAATTTCAGCAGTAATAACGCCGGCAATGGTTATAACTAAAATTCCCAGTTCGATACCGCTTAGCTTATGGTACCAAGCCAAGCCCAGGATTACAAGTGCCGCCGTCAAATGAACTTTCATATTTCGTTCCCGGCACACACAATAAATAATACCTGATATGGCGTGGCGAAAAGCAGCCGCTATTCGCATAAGCACGCCCTACTGTTCCCTGGTAATTCCAAGCAGAGATAATACATGCTCTTCTTCTTGGCGCATTTCTGTTTTGTCTTCTTCACACTCATGATCATAGCCCAAAAGATGTAACATTCCGTGGATTGTCAAATAAGCCAGTTCACGTTCCAGGCTATGGCCGAATTCTACGGCTTGTCTTGCAGCAGTTTCTAAGGATATTACAATATCTCCCAACAAGATTTCAATATCCTCCGGAGTATCTGCAATGTCCGGTTCAGCGTCGTCGGCAGATTGGTCATTCATAGCAAAAGAAAGCACATCTGTAGGTACATCTTTGTTGCGATATTGGCGGTTGAGTTTATGGATGTACTCATCGTCGGCTAATACCACACTAACCTCATTTTGAGGTGTAAGGCCATATACTTCAGCCGCTTTATTTAACACCTGCATCAGCATTTGTTCCATTGCAGGCGTTACTGTCATCTTTTCCTGCAAGTTGTTTATTACTATTTCCATTTTTCATTTTTCTCCTCTCAAGCTCTTTGAGAGCCTCAGGATATTCAATCCGGCTGTGAAACATGCTTGATAATAGCCGAATATATACATCACCAATAACTTTAAGATCACTCAAAGTCAAATTACAGTCATCAAGCTGCCCGTCTTGCAGTCTTTCCCTGATAATTTTTCTAACAGTAGCTTCGATTCGGTTAACATTAGGCTTACTAATTGAACGTACTGCCGCCTCACAGGAATCAGCCAGCATGACAAGTGCAGCTTCTTTGGTTTGCGGTGTAGGGCCTTCATAACGAAAGTCAGATTCGATAACACATTCGCCATGTTCAGTCTCTGTAGCCCGCTTGTAAAAATAGGACGCCAGTGTAGTTCCGTGATGTTGCTGAATAATATCTACGATAACTTGCGGCAATTTATATTCCTTGCATAAATCCACACCGTCTTTTATATGAGAAGTAACAATTAGTGTGCTGAGTGACGGTGCAATTTTGTCATGAGGATTTTCACAGCCTGCCTGATTTTCGATGAAAAAGTATGGCCTTTTTATTTTGCCAATATCATGATAATATGCGCCAACTCTTACAACGATTGGGTCAGCCCCGACTGTAACAGCAGCAGTTTCCGCTAAATTGCCCACAAGCACGCTATGATGATAAGTTCCAGGAGCATCTAACAGCAGCCGTTGCAATAACGGATGGTTTGGCTTTGCCAAGTCGAGCAGCTTGATTGGTGTAGTTATCGTAAAAGCATGTTCAAGATACGGTAAAATCCCAATGGTAATTACTGCTGAAGCAATGCCGTTAATAGCACCAAGCAGCCCTTGAAATAATACTTCTGTCCCATTAAGTTGTTGGATGAGTCCGGTTGAAGCAATAACTAAAAAATTAGTTGCGGCAATCCATACCCCACCCCTTGACAAACTGTACCCATGGGCCATTTTAGTTACACTATAAACCCCGACCATACCGCCAATAAGGGCAGATGAAACTGCGCGCAGATCGTGATCCACCATCACACCAAACAGCAGCGCCATAATCACACTAATTAAAAGCCCAACCCTCGGGCCAATTAAAATGGCCGTTAGCAATGCACCTGTGGCAATTGGCGCAGAGAAATCAGAGTAATAGTGTGCCACTTTACCAATAACTAACGTAACTAATACAATTATCCCCAGTAAAATTAGGTACATATCATTGGTGTAAATAGGATTGGCGAACCTATATAGGTAGCCCAACGAAATCCCCATAATTAAAAGCACAAACAACGTAAGCCCAAGAATTCTTACTTCACTGATATTACCGGCATACAGTCCTAATTCCTCCATGACATGAATCTGTTCATTAGTAACAAGGTCACCGCGTCTTACTAATATCTGACCTTTTCTAACAGTCTCACGTACTGATTCAATATTGGACAGAGCTGATTGCTTGCGCTTGTCTGTTTCACGGACATTCAAAATAAAATTAGGCCTTATGAGCACTTGGGCAATGCCGGCCACAACAGATTCTGCTTTTTTCCCAAGACCTAATTCTTCTGCTTCAAGCACTACTTGTTTTCTGGCAACATCAAGATCATCATCTCTGATGCCGCGTTGTAAATATTTACGTAGAACAGATTTAGTATAGTCCTCAGTCTTCAAGGAATCGGTATCTTCTAAGGATAATAGTCCGCCAATAACAGAAGCAGACAATGTAACCGGCAATTCTCGGGCAAGTTTATCTTGCTTTTGTTCCAAGGTCAGGCTCGTATCCATTTTGACAGTCTGAGCTATCTTAAAAATATTTTTAACATCTTCCTCAGCTTTAGACATAACCGCAATGTCCATATCGTAGACATTTGCTACACTGGCCATTACTTCCATCTCAAGCTTTTTGGTTTTGACATTATCTACATAAGAAACAGTTCGCGGTGCAATTACGTCCCGGTCACTAACCTGCCCAACCTGCAGTGAAATTTTTTCCGGAATGAAATCAGCAGACAAACAGACAATATATAATGCAAAGAAAACGAAAAACACTACGGTTCGGCGCACTAATGAATGTGCATGTATATTGGCCGGTTGCGCAAATAAATCCCGCAACTTACTATTAACCGATATCATCTTTTTCTTTCACTCCATACTAACCTGCATTATGAGAGTAATACAGATTATATTTTTTCGTATTGTGCATAAGCCTTGATGATTCGGCTGACGATCTCATGTCGTACAACGTCGCTTTCATTCAATGTCAGCAGTGCAATGCCAGGTACTTCAGCCAACACAGCTTGGGCATGTTTAAGTCCTGATTTTACGCCTGCTGGTAAATCAATTTGAGTAATGTCGCCGTTTATTACCATCTTAGAACCAAAACCCATTCTTGTTAGAAACATTTTCATTTGCTCAGCCGTTGTATTTTGGGCTTCGTCTAAAATAATAAACGAATCTTCAAGGGTTCGCCCCCGCATATAAGCTAGCGGAGCCACTTCGATTATATTTTTGGACATATATTTTTGTACAGTCTCTGTCCCCATAATATCATTCATGGCATCATATAAGGGTCTTAAATAAGGATCAACCTTTTCCTGCAAATCTCCCGGTAAAAACCCAAGCTTCTCGCCGGCCTCAACTGCCGGTCGTGTCAAAATAATTCTTTCGACTTGCTTATTTTTCAAGGAAAATGCTGCCATTGCAACAGCAAGATAAGTTTTCCCAGTTCCTGCCGGCCCTATTCCGAAGGTAATATAATTGCGACGAATAGCCTCTAAATACTGACTTTGTCCGACTGTTTTAGGTTTTATATGGCGGCCTCTGGCTGTGACTAAAACAGTGTCGGCAAACATATGATGAAGAAAATCTGCTTGCCCCTGGAGAATCATCGAAATGCTGTATCTGACATCATGATAGGTTACCGGATCACCTTCACGGTACAAATAAATAAGCTCATTTATTAAGCGCGTAAGCTGTTCAATATCACTGACTTCCCCATCCAGCATTAATTCTGTTCCTCTAGCCGTTATCTTGCTAGAAAAATGTTGGCTGATTAAACTTAAGTGTTCATCATTCTTACCTAAAACAGCTATTGCTTCTTTAGTATCTATAAAAGAAATCCGTCTCTCCAAAAAACTAATGCCCCCTACTGTCAGTTTACTGATAAATATTTATAGTTTGCCCAATATCTTCAATAGTTTCCACATTTACCTTTACTCTAACTATGTTCTCTTCCGAAGTTTTTAATACTTCATAATTACGGGACAATATGTGAGCTGTTTCCGGAATATTAACCTGTACACTTTGGGCGGCTTTAGTATAGGCTTCACCATACGCCTCTTCAAAAGTTTTCTCTGTATGCTGCGAATTAATTTCACGGTATATCGTAATAGTTGATTCGACAACAAGCTCGCTATTCCTCCATAAATGTAATTGTTTATATATAGTCACAGTTTCAAACTCCGGAAATGGCTGCCCATTCAGCCGATTAAATGCCATTTCAATATCATTCATTTTCATATTGATTGTCATTTGGTAGTTTCCTGTGCGGTTAGTAAAAGTTTGTATACGTTCGGTTTCCGCATAACTTTCATACCACACCCGCGCCTTTATAATACCTTTAGCCCGGATAGGTTCTGCCGGTACAGCAGCTTTAGGCAGTTGTCCTTCAACTACGGCAGGAGGTTGAGGTGTAATGCCCTTAATCAGCAAATCCCCTTTTTTAACTGTGTCACCACTTTTAACTGACACCTGGCCATTTAAAGGAATAATCTCTGTGATTACGCCATCTTTTGCAGCAATAATATGTGCCGGTAATTTGTCTTCCTGTTTAGGCATTGTTTTCTCAACAACTTCTATGACTGCACGTGTTCCCGTAAAATTAACGCCTACCCAGGCAATTCCTGAAATATGTAGCGGAATTTCTCTTTCAATTTTTTTAATATTTATAGCACTTTTGCCACTGCCGGTTCGAAGCCCGTATTGTTCAGCCACATAGCGTATTTCTTGCTCTGAAATATTTTTAAGACCGGTAATTTCAACAAACCAGATATAGGAAGACAATATATATAATGACACAAAAAATATACAAGCTCCGACCATCAGCATTTTTCGTTGTTTTATCCGTTTAATAATAAAAGGAAGTCCCCGGCGAGCCAATACTTTTACTTTAGTATGGCTGCATATCACCAGTGGACGAATACGAAAGAAATCCTGCAGCCTTATCCAGGCAATTAAATCGTCATCAGTTTTTGTTATACCCCAAAGCGTTATTTCTTCCATAACACAAAGATTAATAAACCGTTCGGGCATTGGTCCCTTAACACGAATTTTCACAGCTCCCTGGAGGTATTTGGTATTAAATATCATATTTGACCTCCTGAACTACGCCCTCAACCAAAATCTGTTCAGCCTGAAGATTTCCCAGAACCAGCATTTCTCCCAAAATAAACAATTCACCAGTGTTGAGTTTTATGCGAACCAGTGAAGGGGTATATTCAATAATCCCATTATGATTTTCTACCAAAAGCTGCTTATTACCCAGCATAGTTATTCGCGGCAAATCCATCACTATATCTTGTGGTATTTCCAGATATCCCGCCAGGGATTGCAATTTCCCTCTACGACGCAGCATGCGAAATCCCCCCTCATATACCAATGTATGCCGGATAAGAGGCAAATTAGTACAGGAAGGGGGATTTTATCCTTTATCACATTGAACCGTAATGCCTTTTGCGGACACCAAGAATGGCTGGTACAATAAAACCAGGAGGTGTCCGACATGAAAGGTCAGCGATTCGATGCAGAGTTCAA
>JAGGAB010000106.1 GCA_017889705.1 Bacillota bacterium
CTCTTTAACATCTTCTCAAACGAAAGCTTAATAGGAATGGAGAGCCGTATGCATCGAAAGATGCCCGTACGGTTCGGGAAGGGGCGAATTTCTTTGGAATTCGCCTATTTCATCCATCTCACGATGGACACCCTTGCCTTAGGCTATGTACTTGGCACTAAACTCGCACTCGGGACTTTCACCCGTTAGACTGCGCCCATGCCGGGCGCACGACTTACAAAAATGGCCACCGCCAACAATTAGGCGGTAGCCATTTTTTTGTTTGTAGCCGGAACCTTGTCTTTCTCCTTGCTCTTATACCAAACCTTGTGCTTTCATTGCTTCAGCAACTTTAATAAAGCCAGCGATGTTAGCGCCAACAACCAAGTTGTCCTTACAACCATATTCTTCCGCCGACTTGCTAGCGTTTTTATAGATATTGAGCATAATCGTTTTGAGTTTAGCATCTACCTCTTCAAAAGACCAAGCTAGCCGCATGCTGTTTTGCGACATTTCAAGGCCGGAAACAGCTACGCCGCCGGCATTGGCAGCTTTGGAAGGTCCAAGATACACGCCGTTTTTTAAGAAGTATTCAATTGCTTCGTTCGTACTAGGCATATTTGCGCCTTCGCAAACAAATTTTATGCCATTTGCAACAATTTTTTTGGCATCGTCAATAAGAATTTCGTTCTGCGTCGCACAGGGGATGATAACATCAACTTTAACACCCCACGGTTTTTCACCCCGGAAGAATTTAACACCATATTTATCAGCATAATCTTTTACCTGGTCACGGCAGGACGCTCGCATTTCGAGCAGATATTCAATTTTTTCGTCACTGACGCCATCAGGATCATAAATGTATCCGTCAGGGCCGGAAAGAGTAACAACCTTGCCTCCCAATTCAGTAACCTTTTTGACTGTTCCCCAGGTAACATTGCCGAAACCGGAAACAGCGACAGTTTTACCTTTAAAAGATGTGCCTTTGGACTTCAACATTTCCTGGCAGAAGTAAACAATCCCGAAGCCCGTAGCTTCCGGGCGGGCCAGGCTGCCGCCAAAGGAAAGGCCTTTGCCAGTCAAAACGCCATTTTCATAGCAGCCTTTGATTCTCTTATATTGTCCGAAAAGATAGCCAATCTCCCTGCCGCCAACGCCAAGGTCACCGGCCGGCACATCTGTATTCGGCCCGATAAAACGATTCAGTTCCGTCATGAAACTCTGGCAGAAGCGCATTACCTCTGCATCCGATTTTCCTTTCGGGTTGAAATCGGAGCCGCCTTTGCCGCCGCCCATCGGTAAACTTGTCAGTGAATTTTTAAAGGTCTGTTCAAAACCGAGGAACTTAATGATGCTAACGTTAACCGACGGGTGGAAACGCAAGCCGCCTTTGTAAGGTCCAATTGCACTGTTGAACTGCACCCTAAATCCGCGGTTCATTCTTACCTTGCCGGTGTCATCCATCCAAGGCACCCGAAATATAAATTGCCGCTCCGGCTCCACGATCCGCTCAACAATTCCCATCTCAATATACTCAGGATTTTTCTCAAGAACAGGCACCAATGACCCCAGCACTTCCTGGACTGTTTGGTGGAACTCCGGTTCGTTCGCATTCCGTTCAACAACGCGGCGATAGAGTTCGTCAATGTACTTTTTAGCATTTGTAGTCATGTCAAAATCCCCCTCAATGTTTTTTCTAATAAAGTCCTATCCGTATACTTTTGCCAATCCGAACCGCATTTTTTTGCAATACTCAGATAAACTAGTTACTCTTTGCATTGCCATTCACCACTTTTTTATTTCCCTGCTACCAAACAGGCAAGTGCGATAGAATGAAGTTTCCCTTCTGGGGTCTCGGCACGAGAAGTCAGAACAATAGGGTTGGTAGCACCAAGCACAATGCCGGCCATTTTGCCCTTGGCATAGTAAATCAACGACTTGCTTAGTGTGTTGCCGGTTTCTATATTGGGCATAAGGAAAAGGTCCACCTGTCCTGATATCTTGCTGGCAAGCCCCTTATGCATGGCAGCTTCAGGGCTTATAGCCACATCTAGCGAGATAGGTCCTTCCACCACCCCAGCCGGCAGTTCTCCTGCTGCGGCCATATCAGCTAATGCCTTTGCATCAATAGTAGCCGACATCTTAGGACTAACCTGCTCGTTGGCCGTCAGCACGGCAATCTTGGGCTGTTCGACCCCTAATGCCTGCAAAGCAAACATTGCATTTGTCAAAATGTCTTTCTTCTCCGCTAAAGACGGAGCTATATTCATGCCGCCATCCGAATGAAAAATCAACTTAGCTTCACCAGGCACCTCGAAAGCAGCCAAGTGGCTTAAGAGATGACCGGTTCTTAGTCCCACTTCGGCATTTAATACCGCCTTTAGAAAATCGCTGGTGTTTATCAACCCTTTCATCAACACTTTGGCTTCGCCTTTATGTACCAGTGCAACGGTAGTAAGCGCGGCTTTTTTTATATCCGGTTCATCTACGATGGCAGTGTCAATTGGCAAACCGATTTCAGCTAGCAGCGGTTTGATAGCAGTAGCGTCACCAACTAAAATGGGCTGAACCAAGCCGAAATCATAGGCGAGCTTTAATGCCTTCAATACATCCCGATCCTGGGCGACAGCCACGCCGATGGTCATCTTACCGCAATTCTTAGCTTTTTCCAGAACATCATGAAAGTCACGCAGCATAGATATTCCTCCCTTGTATTTAAACTACGTAAAAGCCCAGAGCTACGTCACCACGATGCAGATACACCCTAGCTGAGTTTAGCATCATTAATAGACCTGCGGCTGTTCCTCGCCCCGCAGCACGCGCAATGCACCCGCCGCCAGCGATTCCAACTCTTCTTCACCGGGAAATACCATCACTGGTGCAATATACTTCACTTTGTCGGTAATGATTTGTACAATTTTTTCCGAATAGGCAATGCCGCCTGTCAAAACAACAGAATCTACCACTCCTGACAGCACTGTCGCCATAGCGCCGATTTCCTTTGCTACCTGATAGGCCATGGCCTTTAAGACTAGTTCGGCCTTTTCATTGCCCTCAGATGCCATTTTTTCGGCTTCCCGTAAATCCTTAGTACCAAGATAAGCAAACAGACCACCTGAGCCTGAAAGCTTTTTCAGCATTTCTTGTTCATTGTATTTTCCGCTGTAGCATAACTTTACCAAAGATCTTGCCGGCAATCCGCCACAGCGGTCAGGTGAAAACGGACCTTCCTCCAAGGCGTTGTTTACATCAATCATTCTGCCTTTTATATGTGGCGTAACGGATATGCCTGTACCAAGATGAGCTACCACTAAATTAATATCTTCGTATTTTTTCCCCATGTTAGCGGCGACCTTACGTGCAACCGCCTTAGAGTTCAGGGCATGAACCATACTATTGCGCGACAGTTCCGGCAAGCCCGAAATACGCGCTTCCGGTTCTAGTTCGTCTACCGAAACCGGATCAACAATATATGCTGGAATATTGAGCTGTTTCGCTAAAATATCCACAAGCAGTGCGCCCAAATTAGATGCATGTTCTCCTCTCTTGGCTTCCCTAAGATCAGTTAGCATGTCTCCATTAACAATATAGGTTCCGCCAGTTAAGGGCTTTAGTAAACCTCCTCGCGCAACAACACAATCAAGTGCAGTCAAGGCTATATTAGCATTTATCATGACCTGTATAATTAAGTCTAACCGATATTGCAATTGATCAACTATCCGTTCAAAGTGACCCAAATCATGTGCAAAATGCTGCACCGTCTCCTCAAAAATTAACTTTTCGCCATTAAAGACACCAAACTTTGTAGATGTCGCGCCCGGGTTAATAACTAATATCTTTTTCATAAAATTCCCCTGTAGAGTACTATTATTTTAGTTTTAAATCACGGTATTTTTGCTCTGACCGACGAAATTTGTCTCTACTTCCAATTAACTATTAGCTAGAGCTTCAGCTACTTTTCCTGCGAATCCATACATCTTTTTGGTCGGTACTGCACAAACAGCAATCCGCATTCCATTCGCAACTGGCACAACATATATATTGCTTTGACGCAACCTATTACTTGTTGCCACTGGATCTGTCGCTGGCACAGTAATAAAAAAGCCTCCGCAATAGGGTAAGATTTTTAAATTGGCATCCTTTGCTTCTTGCACAAAAACCTTTGCACGTTGCCTCATGATCTCGACATATTGATAACGTTCCCGGCCAACTTGATCTAAAAGGGTTTGGTCTTTATATATCCCTATCATCGTCGTCATAGCGGCACGACTCAGATTTGACCAACGAGAACGGCAAGTTATATTAGTTGCATTAACAAACTCTTCAATAGCATTTTTGTCTTGCGATACGCCGATAAGAGCCCCCATTCTTTGTCCATACAAGGTAAACCCCTTTGACATACTAAATGAAAATGCAGTAAAAACATTTTTGGACAAAGAGCTGAATTTTTTCATAAATTTCCTGCCTTTGTTAGGCTCAGCCAAATAATCAATGTATGCTATATCTACCAAAAGTGTAATTGTCTTATTGCCTTTCGCACATTGATTAATTGTTAGCAACACCTGATCCCACTCGGCATCTGTCAGAGTATATCCCGTTGGATTATGATTCGGTGTGTTTAAAATAACAACGAGAGTTTCCTGCTTCGCTAATAATTCATAAACCTTTTTTTCAAAAGATTTAATATTAAACTGAAGCTGTTCATCAAAAAAAGAAAAAGTTTCTAACCGATGCAAGCTATCACTGCATAATACGCTATAAGGCTGCCAATACCAATCATGCGTTAAAACCGCATCTCCTATATTCGCATAATTCCAAATTAAATTATGTACTGCTCCGCTGCCACCGGGAGTAGCTACTGCCTCAATATAGGCTTCCGGTTTGTTATCTCCAAAGGTCTGGGTAATGGCTGCCGAGTGATATTCCGGCAACCCCCTCGAATTTGAATAAGCATTAATATCGTTATTGCCCAATCCACGAAAAACCTTTTCCACTGTCGGTAGAAGCACCAGTTTTTCATCTTCATCACAAAGTGAGCCAATCGTTGCATCCACTACATTTTCTTGGCCATATTTTGCCTTTGCCTGCCCAACAGCTGCAACAGCATCAAAAACTTCATCAATATAAACCTTTCCTTGGGCGTGAAGTGCTAGTCTACTGTCTGCCATAACTTTCTTTCCTCCTTATATTTTTTTCTCAATTAATAGAGGTCCGGACTCAATTATCTTACTATGCAATTATTGCGCCAACGTACTGTTTTATGTTCCATCACAGCTAATTGCTCTTCTAATGTTGCAAGAGTTCGATTCCATAGAGGATTTTAAGGCTGAACTTATCAATTATCTAGATTATTACAACAATCGTCGCATAAAAGTAAAACTAAAAGGCCTGACACCTGCTCAACACAGATTTCAGACCCTTCAGTCCGCTTAACAATTTTGTCTAACTTTTTGGGGGCATTTCATTTTGTGGCCTTATTTTCAATCGTTTTTTTCAATGTACAGGTATTTCGAAAACTTTTACTGACAACTTTTTGCATCAGTGACAACTTTTTTATAATACCTTCTAAATTGTTTTCACAAAAAAGACTTGCCTAAATTGAAAACCGAAATGCAGCTCTTACGATATCTGAATAGGATATTTTAGCAGTAAAATTCATAGAAGCGAGACGGTTGCGTTTTGTTATACAAAAGATTGGCGAGAGCCAGTCTTTTTCTTGGTTATGGTGCAAAAATCTCACCAAACTAAAATTTCCCTGACATTTACCAAAATGTTAAGCTGGGCTATGAAGTCATGATGTGCCTCAATACAACAAAACCGTCTCAAGATGCCGCCGTTTACCGCTATATGCTGAAAAGAATCTGAAGGAAAGCCTAAAAAGGTAGCCAACATCGCTGCTCTCAACAAATTTCTGCGTATTTATTATCACGTGTGATGGATGTGTATCAGAACTAAAACTATTTAAATGATGTGATACTAGGTCAACTGCTATCTGCCGTTGGTCCCAGCTTGGGGCCGCGTCTAATTTTGTGTAATTAGGAATTCCCATGGCAAGAATTAGGTGGCTCTGCCTGCAATGCAAGGTTATCCATTGCCCCTTAGCAACTGTTTTCCCTGGGAAGGGCGGAGGTATGCACGCGTTAGCGTGAATGCCCCGACCTGCCCGGGAAATTATATTTTGGAGAGCAATTAGATCACATAGCGGTCTTCAAACAATAGTGCTAAATGATTTAAAACCATCTCCCAATCTCGATAACGCTGAGTCCATTTTTTAACGATATTTTCTGAAGCTAAATATAGCATCTTGCGTAGCGCATCGTCGTTAGGGAATACCGCTTTGGTTTTTGTAACTTTACGAAACTGTCTATGCAGCCCTTCTATAATATTAGTC
>JAGGAB010000151.1 GCA_017889705.1 Bacillota bacterium
GGAATGCGGATCTGGATAGGCTGAGCAGTCAGTTTTCCATTTCCTATCGCCAGATCCAGCGGGATTTCCTAGCTGTGCTAGGGGTAACCCCGAAAGAATATGCCAGTATGCTGCGATTTTCCAGCGCCATTCAGGAATTAGCCAGGAGCAATCTATCAGAGGCTGCGCTTCATGCTGGCTACTGGGATCAGTCTCACATGAGCAGAGATTTTAAACGCATGGCGGGAATAACGCCAGCTCAGCTTAGTCAAAATGAAATGTTTAACAATATCAACAAAGTGCGAGCCGGATGGCAGAAATCTATGCGAGAAAATTATCACGGCGATCAAATTCAGGAATGGTTGATAAGAGAAAATCTAAGGAAGATTGCCGGTGCTTAATATTGGGGAGGAGGACAACTTATGAAGAAAAAAATAGCAGTAGTAGTGTTAACATTAGCACTGGTAATGTTTAGCGGAGTAGTATCTGCTGCCAGTTTGCAAATTACCAACAAAGCGGGTTTTGATTTTTATGAAGTGCATTTTGCTCCAGGCAATGACAGTCGCTGGGGTGATGATGTTCTTAATATGAACGTCATTTTAAATGATGAAACAGTTACCGTGCATTGGGACAAGGGGGATAAACCCACCTGGAATATCATGGTGGTAGATGAGTTTGGCCGCAAGTCTTATTGGCGGAAACTAAACGTAACTGATGGCGCGCGGGTTATATTAAAACCCGAAGGAAACGTAGAGTTGTAATTGGGTTCTGGAAACCCAACTCCAATATTTACAAAGATTTAAAACGGCATTGGCGACAATGTCGTTTTTTACAATACAAATGCTGTTGCAATTATTACAATAATTAATAAGAACAACACTTACATTAGGAGGAATTATAATGGCTGACTTTTTTTCATTAATTTCAAATACAATCCAGGAATTTTTAGGTACAAGTAACACCGAAACAACCAACAACAATAGTCTGGACATACAGTTTGAAAATACCAATAAGCGTTTGACCTCGATCAATGAAAATATGTATCCCGAATACAAAAAGAGTCCGCAGGCTTTTCTCGCAAAACCGGGAGCAATCTGGTTTGTTCGCAAGGAACTGGAGGCAGCTCGCTTTTATCTAACCGGTGGAGCTGAAGGTTATGGCGACCAGAGCCGGATAAACAGCAATGGTTTTCCGATGACTAATTCCAGGTTTTGGGAATTAAAAGCACTCTTAGCCGCAACCGAAGGTAAGGTAGAGGAAATAGAGAGAGCTAAAGGCTATACATTTACCGGAGTTGAGAATAACAATATCTTTTTTAAAAACATCGAGACAGATCAGGTACTGTCTGCAGAAGCGTCAAGCGAAATATAGGTCAAAGGTGTAGGGGTGCAACATGGCAATTGACATGGATGTATATTTTTTGTACGAGTTAAAGTCAGGTACTGCTGCTTGTTCAAATCCTGAACATATTTTGCTGAAAGTTTTGCGTCCGGCCTGGCGGAATGCGGTGGAGCCTGAAGCGGAAGCTGCAGAAACTGTTATGGAGCAAATACGCGATGAGATGCTGCGCCAATATCTTGTCAAGAACGGCGGCAATGCAACACTTATCGGCAAAATGGAAGGTTGGCCAGAAGGTGAGGATTTCTACCAGGAGCAGGGCGGTTTTCAGGTGGATTTCTGGCTGGCGCAATCCGAGTATGGACAACCGTGGGTAGCGTTGTCGCAGGCGGCCGATGAGGAGTCATTTTGGAAGATTATCCAGGAAGACGATATGCTTGCCGGGATAAGGCCTGTGCCGCCGGCTCAGCAGGTTAGGGCGTTGTTTTTAACGGAAAAGGATTTTAGCCTATCTATCTGAAACGGTGGTGACATCTATGGGGAAAAAGCTGCTATTACTATTACTGGTTGTGGTCTGTTTTGTAGCCGCATATTCTTTTGGCTATGGGAAAGCTTTTGCGGCAGTGCCGGTTGTGCTGGATGTTACCGAACGCATTACCGCGCATTTTAATGAGCCTAAACATGGTATTTACCGGAATATCCCGCTGGTCAATAATTTGCGCTGGGTCATAAACCAACAACCGGTTACCCATGTGCAAAAGGCGAAAATTAGTAATATTTTAGTTACCGACCCTGCCGGGCAGGTTATTCCGGTCGATAAAGAAAACAAATCACAAACGCTGCTGCTCAAAATTGGGGATGCAGGCAAAACCCTAACCGGTGAGCAAACCTATGTCATTCGTTACAGCTATGAGCTTGGCGATGACGGTACAAAGCAGGTTGACGAACTCTACTATAATCTGATCGGCAGCCAATGGGATACCTATATTGGCAATAGCTCATTTACTGTTGAAATGCCTAAGGCGTTTGATGCAAAGCAGCTGGAATTTCGACTGGGAACAGAACCGGCCGGCCAGTCAGTTTCCTACAAAGTTGAAGGACATGTCATCTCCGGTATGGTCAAGGATGTGATTGGCAATGGGCGAGGTCTGACAATCCGCCTGGAACTGCCTGAAGGCTACTTCAGCGGTGTTGTGGCTGACAACAATTGGCTAGGGGAAGCTATTCCTACCGCTATTATCGCTCTATGTGTGGTGTTGTTCCTCTTGTTTGGCCGCAATCCGCGCCTGCAGATGGATAACGGCAAGCTAGTAAGTCCTGATTTTAATTCGGCTGAAGCCGGTTATATTCTGGGCGGGGATGCCGCAAAGCAGGGCAGAATAGCACTCTTGCTGCACTGGGCAGACAAAGGTTATTTGTGTTTTGAAAATGACGGACAGGACAATATTACCCTGGTTAAGTGTAAAGATGCTGATGATAGCATGAAACCTTATGAACAGACCATGTTTAATGCATTGTTTGTAAATGGCAGTGCGGTTACAGCCGAGCAGCTAAAAACCCAGTTTACCGGTGTTATGCCCAAAGTGGATCGTGAGCTGGGAGCTTATTTTGATGAACCTAGCCGGCAGGTGTATACAGCGGCAAGCCGCAAAGCCCGGCAGGTCTGTTATCTATTAACCGTGGTCGGCATGGGACTATTTTCTGCCAAGATCGTTGGCGATGTATATTCGTGGACAGATGCTATTACTATTATTATATTGATAGGTGTTTGGGCGTTCGTACTTTTTCCGTTCATCCTGTTTGTCGATTATTATGTGCGCAAAAACGGTACAGGCTCGAAAACCGGTTTGGCCATTAATATTAGCGGTTTCTTGCTCATGCTGGCTGCGCTCTTAGGTTTGGCCGCGTACTCAGATGTGCTTGATAGGGAAAGCGTGCTGATTGTTGCGGCAATGGGAGTAAGCGGGTTTGTCGGGGCCTTTATCAGAAAACGCACTGATTTTGGCAACAGGCTGCTCAACCAGGTTATTAGTCTGAAACAACAGATGGCAAGCAGCAGCCAAAGTCTAACGCCAACATCTGATCAGTTCTATTCGTTGATGCCCTACTCCTATATGTTTGGCATGTCGGAAAAATGGGCTCAGGTCTTTAACGGAATAGAACTTAGGCCGCCTGAATGGTTTCGCGGTAGGATTATTAACCTGTACTCTACCTTGTATTTTAGTAATTTAATGAGCGATCAACTGAATTCCTTTGAAAGCAATATGACCTATAATGATTCCTCTGGCAGTGACGGCGGCGGAGGCGGTGGAGGTTCCGGCGGCGGTGGTGGCGGCAGCTGGTAAAGCTGTCCTGTCTGTTAGTAATGGTCAACAAAAGAACTAAGGCTGCAGAAAAAGTAGCGAATTTACAGGCGCAACAGGGAAACTTCATAATAATAAAGTAGACTTAGTCTCAGAAAGAATTAAAAAGTAACAGTTCCGAATGAAAAAAATGGATTCGGAACTGTTACTTTTTTACTTTTTTTTCGTTTGATAATATGTGGAAGCAGT
>JAGGAB010000107.1 GCA_017889705.1 Bacillota bacterium
GAATGGACGAGAAAGTATAGGGTGACGGTCAGATTGGGGCAAGGAACTGCATATTTCGTTTCGCAATAAACAAGCCGCCTTCGGGCGGCTTGTTTATTGTACCCCGGTGATCGGGAGACTAAGTTAAAATTATTTTATGTTTTTTGGTAACAAAAGAAAAGCGGCTGTACTTGCCATAGCCCCCCCTGCACTTCGACGTTTGAACAACGGAATCGCCAAGGTGATAGTTAGTTTGAATATAGAATTTTGTCCAGCATTGATTTTTTCGATACTGCGCTTATTTTGCTATTATCCACTGCAAACGTTCGGCATTTGTTTCGCTTATCCAGTCTGTCGGCATGTTCTGATCACAAACTACGATATCAAAATCGGATAAATTGGCAAAGTGGTATAGATGACTGACATTCATTTTTGCTGAATCGGCAACTAATATCCGAAGTTCTGATTGTTCAATCAATATTCGCGAAAGTTGGATATGTTCTTCCATTAAGGTGCTAACGCTGAGAGGTGAAAAACCGGCGCAAGAGATAAATGCCTTGTTGACAGATATTTTCATTAGCATGTTTTCAGCAAAGAAGCCACTGGTTGACATGGAGGCAGAACCTGCTTCGCCACCAATGACTACCAATCTTCCATCGAAGGTTCCTTCTTTTTTACATTTAAGCAAATCAAAGGATAACGGCAGAGAATTGGTCACCACAAACAATCCCTTTTTAGTCAAAAGATGCTGCAAGAATAGTTCGGTTGTGCTTCCCCCCAGTAGGGCAACGGTATCGTTATCTTCAATGAGCGCGATTGCCGTGGCGGCAATTCTCTGTTTTTCTTCAAGATTATATTTGGCTCTTTCATTATAGGCGAACTCAAATCGCATGCTTTTTACCTTAATAGCGCCACCAAAGATTTTCTTGATTTTATTTTCCGTGGACAAGGCGTCAAGATCTCGGCGTATCGTCTCCATGGTTACGCCAAACTTTTCTGACAGGGCATTGACATAGACCTTGTCTTTTACATTAAACTCTTCCATTATTTTATTCCTGCGCTCTTCCATTGAGTTATAAAGCATTATGTTCACCCTACTTTAGAAATTTTATTGCCGGTTAATTCAACTGCACAAGCAACTGAGTATATTCATTCTAGTTTGGCGCCAATTTCCCTGCCGTGTTGTTTTGATATTGTTTTGATATTGTTTTAACATTGTTTTAACGCGACGTTAACATTGTGTGCGCTTTAATGCGATAGTATGAACTCAGAAAATGAATAGTTGAGGGGAGGGGTAAGAGTTGTGATTCAGATAAAGAAAGTGAGCAAATCATATGTCGGTGAAGTGGTATTGAACTCGATTTCTTGCCGTATCGAAAGGGATACATCCACTGTGTTACTTGGACCAAGCGGCGCCGGAAAATCTACCCTGCTTCGCTGCATCAACGGTATGGTGGCTATTGATAGCGGAGAAATTGTGGTTGACAACATGCCGCTGTCCAGCAATCTCGAGAAATTGCGTGAATTCAGAAAATCAATTGGCATGGTCTTTCAGCAGTTCAACTTGATAAAAAGGGCATCGGTGTTGGAAAATGTGTTGTGTGGACGTTTGTCATACACTCCTGTGCTTCCGTCACTGTTTACTAAATTCACTAATATTGATTATGAACTCGCCTGTCACTACCTTGATAAGGTCGGTCTGTATGACAAACGACTCCAAAGAGCCGGTCAGTTAAGCGGCGGTCAGCAGCAGCGGGTATCAATCGCCCGAGCGCTTGCTCAGCAGCCAAAAATATTGTTGGCTGATGAACCGGTCGCCAGCTTAGATCCCAAGACGTCTATTTCAATCCTTGATCTTTTAAGAAATATCCGTGAAGAAGAAAAAATAAGCTTGGTTTTAACGTTGCACAATGTAGATTTGGCTATGAAATATTCTCGGAAGATTATCGGTCTAAACCGCGGCCGGATTATTGCGCAATACGATACCAGCAATACCAGCGCTAGAGAAATAGATGATGTCTACAACACCTATCCGGAAGTTTGCTAGCTTATGACAGTTTACGACATCGAAAAAGTCCGGCAAGAAATGGCGCCCCAATATCTCTGGCCAGCAGTAGGTCTGGCGATAGTTGTTGTTCTGAGTTTTCAGCAGGCTGACTTTTCGTTAATGAAGCTCATCAATGGTCTGCCCGAGATGGCGAATTTTGTTTCGGACGCTTTTCCGCCTGATTATAGCCGATTATCCGAATTCCTGCTTTCCATCCTGCAAACCATTGAAATTTCGATCGCGGGCACATTTCTAGCCATCATACTGGCCGTTCCAATCGGTATAGGGGCGTCAGGAAATTTTTCCCCCCATCCGGTGATTTATTGGACTTGTCGAACACTATTGAATCTTACCCGTTCAGTATCGGAAATGATTGTCGCGCTAATTTTCGTTACGGCGGTAGGGCTGGGGCCGTTTTCTGGATTATTGGCGTTAGCAGTTCATTCGGCAGGTATGCTGGGGAAATTCTACGCTGAAGCCATTGAAAATGTCAACAGCGGTGAAATTGAAGCCATTAAGGCGACAGGAGCCACAACGAGTCAAGTTTTGCGTTATGCTGTTCTGCCTCAGATATTGCCTGAAATTATTACCGTTATCTTGTTCCGATGGGAAACTAATATTCGCTCCGCGACTGTGCTGGGAATGGTTGGGGCAGGAGGAATTGGCTTTGATCTCATCACTTCCATAAGATTGTTTCAATACCAGGAGACTTCGGCCATTATTATCCTGACCTTGCTAACAGTGGCGATCATTGATCAAATCAACAGTCGTCTGCGGGCACATATAATTTAGGGGGTAGCATCATGCTAAGTTTAAGTGAACGGCTAAACAATGTGGATGCCAATGTCGGAGCAGAATTTCGCAGCCAAATGGAATCGTTCAAACGAAGCGGTAGGCCGGTAATTGCGCTTAATATCGGCGAACCGGATTTCAAAACGCCGGAACATATTAGCCAAGCGGCTATCAACGCTATCGAGGCCGGGTTTACCAAATACACCTCCGTCGAAGGCATTTACGATCTGCGAGTAGCCATCTGCGACAAATTAAAAAATGAAAATCAGATCGAATATTCACCTGATGACATTGTGGTCAGCACAGGTGCAAAACAAGCGCTGGCCAATGCGTTGCTCGCTATATGCGGCAAAGGTGATGAAGTCATTATCCCGATTCCCTGCTGGGGAAGTTACCCTGAAATGGTAAAGTTGGTCCAGGCAACTCCCGTTTTTGTCGATGTGGAAGAAAACGGAAATTTTGTATTAGCCGCCGATAAAATTCGAGAAGCGATAACAGATAATACAAAGGCATTATTACTGACAAATCCGCATAATCCAACCGGAATGGTATACGACGAGACGCTTCTGCTTGAAATCGGCCGTCTGGCCATTGAATATGATTTTTATATTATCGCCGATGAAATTTATGAGTATTTGACTTACGAAAAAAATTGCGTCTCTATCGCCTCTATCAGTGCTGCAATTAAAGCACGAACAATCACCATCAACGGATTGTCCAAGTCTTATGCTATGACTGGCTGGCGAGTCGGATACGCTGCCGGACCCAAGGCAGTGATTAACGGAATGCGCTTAATCCAAAGCTATACAACTTCCAATATGAATTCCATCAGTCAAAAAGCTGCACTGGCGGCATTACTCGGGCCAAAAAATTCAATCACACAGATGGCTCAGGAATTTGATCGCCGCAGAAGGTATGTTTTGCAGCGGATAAATGCCATGAGCGGGCTTAGTTGTGTAAAGCCGCAAGGAGCTTTTTATATAATGATCAACGTTTCACAATACTTCGGAAAGTCATACCAAGATTTTTTCATCAGGAATTCAACTGATTTCGTGATGTTCATTTTAGACCAAGCCAATGTCTTGTTGACACCTGGAGAAGTATTCCAAGCGCCAAATTATGTTCGCCTGTCGTATTCAAATTCCATGGTTAACCTCGAACGCGCGATGGATAAGCTGGATAACGCTCTAGAGTTGTTAAGATAGAACGGCTAAGCCGGCTGTTACTTGACAAGAAAAAAGGGAGGATAAAAAAATGAAGAAACTATGGTTACAGGGAATTTTTGGTTTTTCTATATGCTTGATAATCTCATTGGCTCTAACTGGATGCCAGACTGCTGAAGCGCCAAAAACTTTTCGATTGGGAATTATTCCATCTGAAAACGCCCAAGAGACATTGAAACAATTCTCGCCATTAGTGTCCTACTTGGAAGACTATATGAAAGTGAAAGTTGAGCCTTACGTAGCCACGGATTACAATGCCGTTGTAGAAGCCATGCGCTCAAAGCATATTGATGCAGCGATGTTTGGACCGTTTTCGTACATCATGGCAGCCAAGAGAGCGGGCGCCGAAGTCGTAGTAGTACGGGTCGGAGATAATGGTTCACCGACCTATAATAGCTATATTATTGCCCATAAGGATAGCAAAATAAAAATTCTGAATGATTTAAAGGGAAGAACCTTTGCATATACTGATCCCGCTTCCACTTCAGGGTATCTTATTCCGGCAAAAGTACTTTTGGACAATGGCATTACAGCCAAAGATTTCGCCTCAGTCATCTACTCTAACGGACATGATGCTTCGATATTGGCAGTGAAAAATAAAAGGATCGACGCAGCCGCTGTCGACGAAATGTCTTATGCCCGCGCGCTAGCCAAAGGTATAATTAATAAAGAAGATGTTATCATCGTTCATACCTGTCCACCCATTCCCCAGTCCCCCTTTGCCGTTTCCAAAAATATCGATCCGGTTTTAAAGGCTAAATTTGTTGAAGCCATGATTAAAGTAAACGAATTAAGACCAGAAGCGTTAAAACCGCTAAGCGCAACCAAATATGTTATTGCCAGCGATGATAATTTCCAGATTATCCGTGATACTGCTCAAGCGCTAAATTTGGACTTATCCAAGATTAAATAATTAATTCGGACTGTGAAAGGGATGATTAGCTTTGCGTAATCGGATGAAAGAAAAAATCCACCAGGGGAAGCCGGTATTGGGGCTTTCCATCATGATCCCCTCGCCGCAGCTGATTGAGATGGCGGGAATGCTTGGCTTCGACTGGGTGCTGATAGACTGTGAGCATGGCTCAATATCTTTAGAAACGGTTGAACTTATGACCATGGCGGCAGACGCAAGCAATATCACCGCAATTGTACGCCCGCCGAATAACGATCCGGAGACTATTCTCCAGTACATGGACCGCGGAGCTATGGGCATACAAGCGCCGCACGTAAGCGATGCGGCGCAAGCCAAGGCAATCGTCTCCGCCATAAAATATTACCCATTGGGTGCACGCAGTCTGGCGGTGGGTACGCGTGCCGCGAACTACGGCTTTCGGCTCAGCCTTAGTGACTATACCCAAGAAGCTAATTGTCAGACGCTTATTTGTGTCCAAATTGAGGATAAGGACGCGCTTAACAATGTTGATGCTATTGCCGCAGTGGAAGAAATAGATGTAATATTTCTTGGACCGTCTGATTTGTCGCAATCGCTGGGCTATCCGGGCGCCACGGGGCATCCCGTAGTTCAAGAAGCTATGAATAAGGCTTTTACAGCCATCATCCAAGCGGGAAAAACAGCAGGCACAGCCGGCAATTTTGAAAATGCGACCCTCTGTTTAGATAAAGGTATTAGGTATTATTACACCCACCTCACAACTGTGCTTGCCCGCGGCAGTTCCGAATTATTGGCTCTGACCAACAAGGCTTGAGTTTGTCCAATCTCTAAGGAAAGACTGATTTAATCGCCGTAACAACAGGCATTTCATCGATCCGAGATGAACATATAGTAGTAGGAACCGCCATCTGATATAGAACGATGCGTAAATTTTTTCTGCTCCGTTTTGATATCACGGTCGCACTTTTGTTCTTCCATGAGCTTCATACCTGCGATAACATCGTTCATTTCGCTAAGAATGCAATTTGCTTTAAGCTTGTTAAAATATTTCCAAACCGCGATAATCTACAAACCGCGTCTTTTTCGCCTTTATCACCGCGATGCACTCGATGTGTGTTTTGATCGAAACGTTATACTGATACGTGAAATATGGAATTATAATACTGGAAGTCATTGAATAGTCCTAGTATATTCGCTCGCTTTCCTTTTCTGCTATTTGTGTTTTCGCGCAATATCAGTTATAACACTTTGAAACTTTTCCGGCTCTTCTACATCCATTCGGTGCGCGGACAACTCAAACCAGATAATTTCTTTATAAGGAGCCTTTAATACCTTGCAGTATTCTTCCACCGAAGGTGTTGGCGTCACATAGTCATATAGTCCCAAAAAGAAATATACCGGCACCTTTAATTCAGGAACTTGTTCA
>JAGGAB010000019.1 GCA_017889705.1 Bacillota bacterium
AAACAAGAAACCGAAAGTGCCGAAAGCCAAGCGTTTACCTTTATGGATCTCTGGTCTTCGCGGTATATCCGGCGTACCATTTGTCTATGGGTATTGTGGTTTGGTATGGTTTATTCCTATTATGGCATATTCACGTGGCTGCCGTCCTTATTGGTAAAAAGCGGGCATACCCTTATTCGCTCCTTTGAATTCTTGTTGTATATGACGTTGGCCCAAATCCCCGGTTATTTTGCCGCTGCCTATTTTGTGGACAAGATTGGGCGCAAGGCGACTATGGGGTCGTTGTTGGCTGTCTGTGCCGTGTCTGCTTATATGTTTGGCAATGCAAAATCTGCGGAAGATATTGTGCTGTGGGGTTGCGTCATGTCCTTTTGTAACTTAGGTGCATGGGGAATAACGCACGCTTATTCTGCAGAGCAATATCCTACTCATGCAAGGGCTGCCGGTGTGGGTTGGGCTGCGGCCTGCGGCCGGATAGGCGGCATTGTTGCGCCGATTGCTGTGGGGGCGCTGATGACAGGATCAGACCAGTACGGTACAGTATTCACCATGTTTACTGTTGTACTGGCAATCATTGCAATGGACATCCTGTTTTTGGGCAAAGAAACGATGAATAAATCACTAGACGAACTGACAGAGAAGCAGCTTGTCTCTTCCCCGGTGGTGGCGGCTACCAGCAGTGTTGCTTTGGAGGATACAAAAAACTAATTTGCCTGGTGCAAAGGATAATAGCAATAGGTACAGCAGTTGTAATAAGGAGGTGCAAGCTTGACGAAGAAAATAATAATTGTCGGTGGCGGCTGGGCTGGGTGTGCCGCTGCATTAGCCGCGCGGAACACGGGTTGTGAAGTAGAACTGTTTGAACGGACAGATATGCTGCTTGGCACCGGATTGGTCGGCGGGATTATGCGTAATAATGGTCGCTTTACTGCTACTGAGGAAATGATTGCCATGGGTGGCGGGGAGTTATTTAAGATTTGTGATGCCTGCTCACGCCATAAAAACATTGATTTTCCCGGCCATAAGCATGCCAGTTTATATGATGTATCAAGTATTGAACCGGCAGTTCGCAATGCCTTGCTGCAGGCTGGCATAAGAGTACATCTAATGGCTCGCATCCAGGATGTTATCATAGAGGCCGGGAAAATTGTCAAAGTGATTGCCGGTGTGCTGCACAAAGAAGAGCAGGTCGAGGTTTGTGGTGACAGCTTTGTTGATGCAACAGGTACAGCAGGTCCCCAGGGCAATTGCATGAAGTACGGCAATGGTTGTGCCATGTGTATTTATCGCTGTCCGAGCTTTGGACCGCGTCTCAGTATTGCTGCGAAGGCCGGTATCAAAGAGCTTGTCGGGAAAAAGGCTGATGGTACCTTAGGGGCAATGAGTGGCTCCTGTAAACTCCACAAAGATTCTCTTGCTCCTGCGGTTAAAGAAGAACTCGAAAGAGCGGGTGTTTGCGTTATTGCGGTTCCGCCGCATTTGCAAAAAAGCCTGGAATCACTTGGACAAAAGGCTTGTCAGCAGTATGCACTCAAAGAGTTTGCCGAGAACATTGTATTGTTAGATACCGGTCACGCCAAACTCATGTCGGCGTATTATCCGCTTAATTTGCTGCGGCAAATACCGGGTTGTGCCAATGCCCGGTTTGAAGACCCCTATGCCGGTGGGATAGGCAACTCTATGCGCTATTTTGGTATGTTGCCCAGGGATAATACCTTGCAGGTAAACGGGTTGACCGATGTTTTTTGCGCCGGTGAAAAAGCAGGATTGCTTGTGGGACATACGGAAGCCATTGTAACCGGAACGCTGGCAGGGCATAATGCGGCAAGAACGGCGCTAGGACTCGCTCCAACTGAAATCTCGCCAGAATTGGCTTGCGGTGATGCAATTGCGTATGTAAATGAAAAAATGCAGACCGAAGAAGGTTTAACTAAGAAGTACACCTTCTCTGGTTCTGTGTATTTTGAGAGCATGAAAAAGAAAAATCTTTATAATACCAGTATTGAAGCAATAAAGCGAAAGGTTACACAGACAAATATGAGTGGGATCTTTTCAAAGCGCCTGGTCTAGTTTAAGCCTTCACTGGTAAGTAGAGAGTTTTTATTAATCTACCAGAATTTATAACAAAATTCTGTTGACATAAGAACGACTAAGGCTTCTGCCTACGTCCTGAGGGACTTGGCACAAGCCAAGTCTTTTCTTATCGAAAGGAGGTTGTTTGTGGAAAATGCAGTAGCAAAGAGACTGGAGAAGATTGCATTTGCCGGAATCCGCAAGGTCTTTGAAAAAGCCAATCAATTAGAAGCGCAGGGGAAAAAAGTCATTCACTTTGAAATAGGGCGACCTGATTTTGATACGCCAGATCATATTAAAGAAGCTGCCAAGCAGGCATTAGACAAAGGCTTTGTTCACTATGCGCCAAATAGTGGAATTCCGGCATTACGAGAAGCAATCGCAGGACGGCTAAAGGCCGATAAAAATCTGACATATAACCCTAATTCTGAGATCATAGCCACAGCCGGAGGGCAAGAAGCGTTGTATCTAAGCTTTTTAAGCATTCTTAACGAGGGTGACGAAGTAATTTTGCCTGATCCTTGTTTTGGACCGTTTTCCCTAGCCGTGAGTCTGGCTGGCGGTGTTCCCGTAAAAATTGGATTACAGCCCAAACAAAACTACAGTTATGATTGGGAGGCCGTTAAACAAGCGCTGTCTCCTAGGACTAAGGCCATTGTGGTAAATTCACCTCATAACCCTACAGGCGGTGTTTTGTCAGAAGACCAGCTAAAAGCAGTGGCTGCTTTTGCCTGTGAGCATAAGCTATGGCTAATCTGCGATGACGCGTATGATCATTTGGTTTATGAAGGCTGCCGGCTGTCACCGGCTGCGCTCCAAGGAATGCGGGAACGAACCATACTGTGCGGTTCCCTCTCGAAAACATATGCCATGACAGGCTGGCGTATTGGCTATATTGCAGCCAGCGAGCTAATCATCGGCGCCGCCGTCCGCCTGCAGCAAAATATCATGTTATCTTTGTGTACGTTCGCTCAGCATGGGGCGGTAGCGGGACTTACCGGTCCGCAAGATTGTATCCACGCCATGGCTGGAGAATTTGACCGGCGTCGCCAACTGGTGGTGGAAACGATTCGCCAAATCCCGGGATTGGAGCTGGAAGGAGAGCCTAAAGGTGCGTTTTATGTTTTTCCCCGCATTATCCTACCAGGTATTACTTCAGCGCAGTTAGCCGACTATTTACTGGACTATGCAGGAGTTGCCGTAGTTGATGGCTCGGTTTTCGGTGAAAGCGGCAACGGACACTTCCGGCTATCCTACGCCGTGTCATACGAAGATTGCCGTGACGGGCTGGAACGTATCGCGTCAGCGATGAAAGCGCTTGTACAAAAACAATAGTTGGGAGGGACTGACATGACTGTCGTAATAAGTGCCATGCCCAAATGGCGGTTTGCTGCGTCACAGGTTGCGCTGCCTGAAGACTGGGACATCCGGTTTATTCAGCCGTCAACAGACCAAGAACTGATTGCGGCCTGCAAACAAGCTGAGTACTTGTTGGTGCCGGCCAGTACTCCCGAGATTAACGCCCATATCTTGAAAAACATTAGGCATATTAAATTAATTCAGTCTGTAGGGGCAGGCTTTGACCGCATTGACACGCAAGCAGCAGCGGCGTTAAACATTCCGGTAGCTAATGTTCCCGGAAAAAATGCGAGATCAGTAGCCGAATTTACCGTGGGCCTGATGATTGCGCTGCAACGCCAGATACTCTTGGCTGATCAGGAGATAAAGGCCGGCAAGTACCAAGAAATACGAAAAAGCATGTTTGAGCAGGGACTGGGAGAAATAGCAGGCAGCAAAATCGGACTGATTGGTTTTGGGGCGATTGGTCAGCAGGTAGCAAGAATTCTAACTGTCCTTGGAGCGTCAGTCAGTTACTATACTCACAGGCAAAAATCGCCGGAGACAGAAGCGCAATTGCAGGTAACATATACTCCATTAGCGGTTTTATTGGCGCAAAGTGATATCGTAAGTCTGCATGTGCCACTTGATGAGACTACCCGTGGGCTTATTGGGCAGCAAGAACTAAAACGTATGTCTCCTGGCAGTTTTCTGATTAATACCGCCAGAGGTGAAATCGTTGATCAGGTAGCTTTAGCGCAGATGCTGGAAAATGGGTGCATTGGGGGTGCGGCACTTGATGTGTTTGCGCCAGAACCACCAGAACCGGAAAATCCGCTGTTGAAGCTTTCACCGGCTGCTAAAAAACGGCTGTTAGTTACACCACATATTGCGGGTGTTACCGTCAGGGCCATGCATGATATGCTGCAGGCTGGCTTAGAAAATATTGCAAGAAGTATCTGTGGTCAACAGCCGGAAAATATAGTGAATATGTAAAAAACAAAGAATTTGGTTATAGTTGCATAGTGAAGATAGAATCTGACCCTATTCGACTTATTGAAAGTATCCTCAAACCGGTTAAGTGTGTTGCTGTACTTTGGCAGCGTGACATACCGGAACGATACTATGCGAGAGCGGAAAGGATTGGATATTTTGAAAACAGTTTTGATCACATCAAAAGAATTTGGCAGCCAACTCGATGGCCAACACAGGAAAAATTTGGAGCAATATTTTACTGTAAACGGCTGGCAGATCGTGTGGAACCCGGCGGGTTCAGCGATGAGTGCCGGAGACATCATCAGGCAAGATATTCGTAATAGACTTGATGCTATTTTGGTGTATTCCAGTTCCGATGAAATTAGCCGGGAGGTTTTTAAGCACTGCCGAAACCTAAAGATAATATCACGGCACGGCGTAGGTATTGAAAACATTGATGTCACGGCAGCTCAGCAAGCAGGTGTGGCCGTTAAAACAACCGTTACAATGCCAGGATATGAGACGGTTGCAGATTTAACCTTTGCGCTCTTGCTGGCATTGGCAAGAAAGGTACCGCAAATTGACTCTACCTTGCGAAAAAACGATTGGTATCGCCCGGTTAGCAGTGATGTTTGGGGAAAAACACTTGGCATATTTGGATTAGGGCGTATCGGAAAAGCAGTTGCTAAGCGAGCAAAGGGCTTTGATATGAATATTCTGGTGGCCACGCGGCATCCGGATGAGGCATTTGTTGCTGCAAATGGTATAACTGTATGTTCCAAGGCAGAACTGCTGGATAAAGCCGACTTTGTCAGTTTGCATTGCACGTTGCAGCAAGAAACAAAACATATGATTGGCGCTGCAGAGTTTGCCTTGATGAAGCCAAACGCATATTTAATTAACACAGCCCGAGCCGGTCTGGTAAATCAGGGTGAGCTTCTGGCTGCGCTCAAAAACAAAACAATTGCCGGCGCAGCCATTGATGTATTTGAAAAAGAACCGGCAGTCAATGATCCTCTTATCACAGGTGGACTAGATAATGTGGTGGCTACTGCGCATGTTGGTTCCTATACCCTGGAATCTCTCAGGAGGATGGATTTTTTGGTGGCAGAGAACATTGTGGAAGTAATATAAGTAATATAAGTAATACCCGAAAAGGTTGCTTGATTTCTGGACAACAGAAAGTGAATAATTTGAAAATGGTATGGTAGAGGCGCGAGACGCAAGAGTACTTACAGGGAGCTTGCTGTGATGAGCTGTAAGAAAAGGGTGGCTTGCCGAAGTGGCGGAGGACTGCTAATTCCCGGCACTGGGGCCGTATTGAATAGGTACGGTACTGTCATCTTCGGATGGTGAGCTATCGCACTAGGGGAAGACTCCTCTTCACTATGCCGGTAGCCGCTAACTATATGGTGGCTGCCATTTTTTTTTGCGCAAGGATTATATCTGCATGTTCTAACAACAAAGGAATTGCAGAGACTTATCTCTGTAACGATAGAATTATATAGAACTTAGGATGTGAAAAAAACATGAACTGGGACAATATGCCGTTAGTAGTTATTCTTGTACTGTCGGTTATTGGCAACAATCATTCGGTATCCTTAGCGGTTTCGGCGCTGCTAATACTAAAATTAATGGGTTTGGCAACCTGGTTGCCTAGCATCGAAACCTATGGACTAAATATTGGCATTACCATTTTGACAATGGCAGTATTAACGCCGCTGGCACAGGGACGGATTTCCATAGGAGACATGATGGTGGCTATCAAAACCCAGACAGGCCTAATTGCTATTATCGTCGGGGTACTTGTATCTTGGGTGGCAACACAAGGTATGTATTTTTTGAAAGCGTCACCGGAGGCTACGACTGCCCTGATAGTCGGCACAATCGGTGGTGTTTGCTTTTTGCATGGTTTAGCAATCGGACCACTGATTGCAGGCGGCGTGGTCGCAATGATAATAAATGTATTGAACTCATTCAAACAGTAGGTGATACCCTAATTGGATTATAGGTAAGAGATTATTATGAAGAAATTTGGGACAAATAACCTGTCCCCTTGTCCCGGATTTCGCGCTTTTCTTCAAAAACCAGGCCGTTCCGTATCCGGTAGATGCGTTTAAAGATCGGGATAATGACTTCGTCATGGGTCACGACAATGATGGCTGTGTCATATTGTTTAGCTAGTTCATTCAATAAGTTGATTACTGACAGGGAACGCTGGCTGTCAAGCGGGGCTGTCGGTTCATCCGCCAATATTACCGGGGGGTTATTAGCCAGTGCCCGGGCGATAGAAACCCGCTGGGCCTGTCCGCCGGAGAGCTGGTAAGCTTTAAAGTCGGATTTATCGGCAATATCAAGGGTGGTTAAGAGTTCGAGCGCTCGCTGCCGTGCTTTTTCGTAGGGCTGACCTGCGAGTAACAGGGGCATAGCGACATTTTCAATGTTTGTCAGGAAGGGAATCAGGTAAGGAGCTTGAAACATAAAGCCAATTTTATCGCGTCTGAGTGTGCGTATGTCGTCAATCAGCCAGCCATTATTAAAGATTACATTGCCGCCTAGCTCTATTCGGCCGGAGGTTGGGTCAATAATTGCGCCCAGACATTGCAGCAAAGTTGTTTTGCCTGAGCCGCTGGCACCGATAAGGCCAATTACTTCGCCGGGGTAAACCGTCATGTTTACGCCGCGCAGGGCATCAACGGCCTTGTCGCCTTTGCCATATCGCTTGGTGATTGCTTCCATTACTATCGCGGGTTTCATATTTAGCCTCCAATTGCCGCTGCCGGCTCAATCTTGATTGCCGCCCTGATGCTGATAAGACTGGCGAGTGTGCAGATTCCCATTGTTAATGCAAACGTAAATACGCGGATATCGGTGCTATAGGCAATATATCGCGGAAAAATCGGTACCCAGAGGTCAGATACAACCGAGGCGATCAAATAGCCGATTATGCCGATGCCCCAGGCTTCCTGCAAGATCATTAAGGTAATCAGGGAGTTGCTGGCGCCAATCAGCTTTAGGACGGCGATTTCTTTTAGTTTGCTCATGGTCATGGTGTAAATCAGGAGCGCCACAATGGCGGCACTGACAATTTCCAGGATGACCAGGAAAAAGGCAATCTGCTTGGCGGCTTTGTTGATAATCTTGGACAGCAGCAGATGTTCCATGTCAGCGTAGGTGTAGGCTTCAAAGTGTTTCCACTGTTTGATATTATCCGCTACCTGGTTTATGTCCCAGCCGGGTGCCACCTTAACCAGGACGGCATTGGTTTTATATTTAGCGAATTGATTGGTATCGTCTGACGCATTTTTGCGTTTGCGATCATTGTACACCGAGGTAGTGTCTTTTTTTAATTGAAGCTCCTGGGCGTCCTTTAAGCGAACAAACAGGGCGGGATCGCCGGAGGGACTGACCATCCGCTCGGTTAATCCCACAACGGTGTATTCATAATCGCGAATTTTAATTTTGTCGCCTACGCTAAAGCCGCTTTTTTTATCGGCGATGGCCTCATATTTGGACTGAATAATAGGCCGACCGGCGATGATGGTTGGTGGCTGGCCCATTTTGCCATCCTCATAGCCGGTAATCATTACCCGGACATCACTAGTTCCCACTTGCACCTGCCGAGAGAAATTAATTAAATTAGCTACGTCGGCAACGCCGGGAAACCCGGCTAAACCGCGGTATTCATCAGCATACAGGGAAGATCCTTCCGCATAAGGCCCCAACGTATCTTTCTGCACAACCCAAATATCTGCGCCTGAGGTTGAAGGCAGTGACAGGGCGTCGGCAATCATGCCGCGATAAATTCCACACAGCGTAATTGTGGCTGCAATGAGTAAGCCTAACACCATGCCGGTAAGAGAGTAGCGCCACCAGCTATAGCGAATATCCCGAACTGCCAAATTAATCACAAGGCAGTCACCAGCCTTACGCGAGCCCCGGCGGTGAGCGGCGACTTGCAATTGACAATGACAGTTTCATCCTGGGCAAGGCCACTGATAATTTGGACGTTGCCGTCCCTGGTTCGTACGCCAGTTGTGACCGGTCGATACTGCGCTCTGCCGCTTTGGATAACCCAGACGCCATACTGACTATTGGTGGTTTTAACGGCTGTAGCCGGAATATACAAAGTATTGGCGGCTTCAGGCAAATAGATAGTTACATTGGCCAAATCGGCCAGGAAAACTGAGGTAGGAGTCACTGCAAATTTTACGTCAACAAATCGTTCTTCGGTAACGGTGTCGCCCTGGACTTCAAGGCGGGCAACAATGCCCTTGACGGTCTCGTTTTGGTTGGAGCGAAGGACAATGTCAGCGGTTTGTCCCAGTGCGATCCCACTAAAGCGGGTTTGGTCAATACGGGTTTGCACCCAGAGCGTTTGGGGATCAATAATAGTAAAAACACTTTGGCCGGCAGCCACTGTGCTGCCGGCTTCACCCTGACGGGTAACGACAATGCCATCTGCCGGGCTGATAAGCAACAGACTTTTTTGCTGTTCAAGCTGGCCTTGGTAGTCGGCAGCAGCTTGCACTACTTTGCTTTGTGACGACTGAAAACTGGCAACCGCAGCGGCTAATGCAGCCTGCGCTACTTCGGCATCATGTTGTTTGGCTTCTAATAACTCTTTGCTGACAGCGCCGCTGGCAAACAGCTTAGTATAGCGGACAGCTGTCAGTTGGGCCAGGTCGTTTCGACTCCGGGCATCCTCAATTTGTGCCCTGGCTGCTATGGTGTTATGCTGACTGCCGGCTAGGGCGGCGTCGCTGGCCGAGATACGCTGCTCGAGGTCAACCGGGTCAATTTCCCCTAACACTTGTCCGGTCTTCACCATATCGCCCTGATCGGCATAGACTTTTAGCAGTCTGCCAGTTTGCGTGGGGCCTACAGTATAACTGATTTTTGCCTGAACGGTACCTACGCCGAACACGGTGGGGGAGAGAGTACCAGTTGTGACTTTGGCGGCAACCACTTTTGGCGGCCCCAGCCCGCCCCACTCATAGAGCGCAAAACCGAGCAGGCAGCTTAGCGCCAGTACTGCCCCAAAGAGCTTTATATTCTTAGTGAACTTCATGTAAAACCATCTCCAACGTTATTAATTAGTAGTTGTACGCTTACCAATACAGGTGGTAGGGTGTAGAGAACAAGTTTTTTACAATAACGCCACTTAGAACAAAGATAGAGTACAGCAATAAGGTTATAAGAAAAAACAACAGACTATACATCACCTGCGCATGGTTTAACAGTAACTCTACATTTTTGGCAATTTTGATAAGCATTGCAGTTTCCTCCTGTGTAATAAGAAATCATACAAATACAGTATAATCTGCTAAAGTGTCATGAATATGGCAAAGATAACCTGAATTTGCTACAGACAAAAGCTGCAGGCTAACTTCATTAGCTTGCAGCTTTTGTTTGTAGGTAGGTTATATTTACTTTTGCCAGGGCAGGCAGATTTTGAATGTAGTTCCTTGGTCTTTTTGGCTTTCTACCGAGAGCGTTCCGCCCATTGCTTCAATTAAGCCGCGGCTTATAGTCAGGCCTAGGCCGCTGCCGCCGGTAGCGCGGTTGCGGGATTTGTCAATACGATAAAAACGTTCCCAGATCAAGGGTAACTCAGCTTGGTCAATGCTCTCACCCTGATCAGTTACACTGACTTGGAGCCAGTTGTTTTCCTCTGTTAGCGCCAGCCCAATCCGGGAATTAGGTGGAGCATAACGGCTGGCATTGCTCACGAGATTATCCAGTACCTGTGATAACCGGTCGGTATCGCCCAAAACAAAACGTTTATCGGTTTCCAGGCGTAGTGTCAGCGAAAGATTTTTTTGCTTTAACAATAGTTCCAGCTTGTCGGCTTGGTTTAGCAGCAGGGCGGCTAAATCAAGCCGTTCCTGTTTGATCAGCATTTTGCCGGACTCCAGTTGTTCGGTATCGGTAATGTCATGCACCAGGCGCGACATTCGGTCAGTTTCAGTTAATATTTTCTCCAGATAGTGGGTTCTTGCCTGGTCGGTGACTGCAATACCGTCAATAAGCGCTTCGGCAGTGGCCTTTACACAACTGAGCGGCGTTTTTAACTCATGCGAAATATTGGCGAAAAAATCACGTCTGGTTTGCTGGGTATGAAGAATGGCGTCAGCCATGGAGTTAAATGTTTTGCCCAGTGCGCCGATTTCATCTTTGCCGGTAGAGCTGGTACGGCTGGCATAGTCGCCGGCTGAGAAACGTTTGGCGGCAGCAGCAATGTCGGCAATGGAGTGGGTTAATTTGCGCGACAACAGTAGTGCCAGTAAAAAGGCGGCAATCAGGCCGGTAATAAACGGGAACAGCGATAAACGGAGTACCCGCTCAAAAATAAAATAGACAGAGTTTCCTGAGTAATAAGCAAACAGTCGTCCCGGTGTATCTTTTATTGTTACCGGCACGGAAATAAGGATGGCATTCTGTTTTTCGGGAGAAATCAGGACTTGTCGGGAAAATTCCAGCGGAGTATTGACCTGGTAGGAGTCGGCGTCTAACTGTTCAGGCGGGCTTCCCTGGAGAACTTGTCTATCGCCGTTTTCCAGCCAGAGTATTGCGCCAGCCGCTTGACTTGCTAACTGCCATTCGTGCAGAGTAGGGATGTTTCCGGCCTGTAAATCCTCTGCCCAAAAGTCGGCAATACTGCTAATCCGTATTGCCAGAGCTCCTTTATTGCCCTGATAGGCGAAATGCATAACCGAAAGTAGCAAGGTTAGTGCCATAAAGAGAATAATGGCCAGATGACTAGCTACCTGGCGGAAAAACAGCGAACGGGTGATCATTGGTTATCCACCTCAAACTTGTAGCCGGTGCCGCGCACTGTTTTTATAAAATCGCCGGCCAGGCCGATTTTCCTGCGAATTCTTTTAATCGTAGTATCAACGGTTCGCTCATCACCTTCAAAGTCGTAGCCCCACAAATTGACTGTCAGACTTTCTCTGGTAAAAATAGTTTGAGGATGACGGGCCAAAAAGTATAGTAATTCAAACTCCTTAGTAGACAATTCAATAGATTCGCCGGCAACCACAACTTTTTGTGTTCCCGGCTCAAGGGAAACCGACGGAAAATGCAAGACATCGCCGGTCAATGCAAGTTTGCCATTGCGGCGTAAAATCGCGCGTACTCGGGCAACTAATTCACGTGGACTGAAGGGTTTAGGAATATAATCATCGGCTCCTAGATTAAAGCCGGTGATTTTGTCATTTTCTTCGCTTAAGGCTGTCAAAAATACAATCGGCACATGACGCTTAACGCTTTTGGCAACTTTCCAGCCTGATAAGCGGGGCATCATTACATCCAGCAGTAAAAGATCGGGTGAATGGGAAGTCTCTATATCCAGAGCGGCTTCGCCGTCTGCTGCCGCAAAAACCTGAAAGCCTTCACGGCTGAGATACCAGGTAACAATGTCACGTATATCCTGTTCGTCGTCAGCGATAAGAATTTTTAACATGCGGTTGTTCACCCTTTTTTCACAAGTTTAGTAAAAGATTAAGCCTTTATTTATCCAGTATAATACAAAAACATGGCACAGATATGGCAAGATTTTATATTTCGCGGATAATTAATAAAAAAATTTTAGCAGGGTGTTTGCCTTCTTGCTGCCATAATAGCTCTTTATACTGATAATTGATGCTGAGGATAAATTGCCAAGGCATGAGTATGTAAGCTAAAGGAGGTAATATCCATGCTGAAAACAGGGAAAAAATTGATGGTTAAAGTAGCGACTGTGTTTGCCGGAATTATTATGTTGGTGGGGATCATGGCTGCGGGCGGTGATAACCGCTTGCCTGGAACGCTCAAAATAGTGCAGGCAAGTCCGGTAGAAGATTTGAATATAACCAGCCAGCAAAAAACAGAAATTGAGGCAATCTTTCGCCAGGCTAGTGGAGAGATCAAAGAGCTAAAGAAAAATACACGTGGCCAGATTAAGCAAAATCCCTTTGGTGGCAAACAAAGAAACCAGCAAATACGGGAGCTGCGGGAGCAAATCCAGACAATACGAACCAATGCGCTGGAAAATGTACGCAAAGAGTTAACTCCAAGTCAACAGACAACATTTGGTCAGTTTATCGCGAATAGGAAGGGAGCCGGTGAAAACCGGAAAGAACTGTTGAAAAACTTAGAACTAACACGCCAGCAAAAGCAGGAAATAGCGAAAATTAATGAAAAATCAAAGGTTCAAATCTGGGATGTTTTTGGTGACAGTGCGATTTCAATCGAGCAAAAGGTTACGCAAATAAAAAAGATAAAGCAAGCTTCAGCAAAGACTGTGCGTGAGCAACTTACTGCCAATCAACAAACCCAATTTGATGCATGGCAGCAGCGTAAAGTCTCTGCATTCTAATATTGAAGAAGCTAAAACAACCCCTTCCGGATCTATACGGAAGGGGTTGTCTGGTGTCAGGAAGGTAATGCGGAAAGTGTGGCTTCAAAATCCTGAGGTTCCAGCTGTAGGGTAGAGTAGTTAATTTTGAAGCCATCCTGTAATTGGCAGGTTGCATTTCGCAGGATAGTTTGATAGTCAGCATTATCGTCAATAAGCAAGTGACAGTTTAAGGAATATACTCCCGAGGTAATTGTCCAAATCCGCAGGTCATGGATACCAATAACGCCATCTATGGTTTCAAGCATGGCTATGACCTTGTTTGCGTCGATTGTTTGAGGGGCTCCCTCCATAAGGATATGAACTGCTTGCCGGATGACCCCGAAAGCCCCTTTTAGGATAACTACGGCTACCACTGCGCTTATTATAGGGTCGGCAATATACCAGTTTCTAAAGTACATCAGCAGCCCTGCCACAATGGCTCCGAGAGAGCCAAGGGCATCCCCAATAATGTGCAAATAGGCACTGCGCATGTTGATATTATCCTTGATATCGCCTTGGCGCACCAAGGCCCAGGCGCTTATTATATTGGCAGCCATTCCCACTGTGGCGATTACCATCATCGAAATACTGCTAACCGGCTGGGGAACTAATAACCGTTTATAGGCTTCAAACAGGATGAGTCCGGCAATGACAAAAAGCGTTACTCCATTAAATAAAGCAGCTAAAATTTCAACCCGGTGAAACCCGAAATGCTTAGTTGCTGTGGGCGGTTTTACGGCAAGCCACATAGCAAGAAGACTGAAAACCAGTGAACTTACATCACTAAGCATGTGGCCTGCGTCCGAAAGCAGTGCTAAACTGTTTGTTGCCAAACCGCCGAAGAATTCAAGGAACATAATAATAGCGGTAATAAAGATAGCGATCTTCAGCCCCTGTTTATTGTTCAGTGTTTTGCCATGAGTATGATCACTCATTTATTCGCTCCTCCTTAGAACGCTTCCTGATTTAGTTTCTTCAAGATGTGTAGCAATTGTTCGCTTTCTTCACTGGTAAGAACAGATAAGATCTGAGCAGTTAAGTCTGTATGGTATTGATGGTGTTCGGTAAAAGCCGCCTGGCCTTTTTCTGTCAGTGTAATTAAGTATACCCGCCTATCTTCTTTTACAGGCTGCCTGTAGGCGTACTCTTTTTTTTCCAGGCGGTCGACCGTTACCGTGGTTGTGCCTGTTGTGACACCTAGTTTGGCTGCTAAATTTTTCATATTCACTTGCCCATACTTCCCAAGGACTTCGATGGCGTGAACTTCTGAAACGGTTAAATCACTTGCCCGAATGACTGAGTTTTCCCAGGATGCAAAACCGTCAAAAAAGGTAAACAATTCTTCAGTCATTTCATGTACTATCGGCAAAATAAACACCTCTGAGTTAATTATTTGATTAACTTATTGTTTGAATATCTAACTAAATTGTAACGTTAAATTGATGTTACGTCAATTGGTTTTTGCATAGGTGTTAACATTTAATAAAAACTTTACCTGTTCTTTGTCAAAAAAATCAATAATTGACAGGTAAAGCGAAGAATTATATGTTATGATGTCTACATAGGCAATAAACTGATAAAATCATACAAAGAATAACAGTAGGCACTAGTCGGGGGGCTGGAAAATGAGAAAAAATTTGGGAATAAAGCAGAAATTAGTCGTTTACACTACTTTGTTCATCGCTATTGCTGTTTTGGCTGTTGCGGTGCCCGCACTATATTTCTTTACTACTAATATGGAAAAACAAATGGAAGTAGAGACAAATGAGGGATTAGAAGGTCTAAATAGTATTTTGGAAAGTTATAAAAATGATGCAGCCATTTATGCCATGATTTTTAGCCGTCACCCTGAGGTTATTAAAGCTATGGAAGCAGGGGATTCGGCTGCCATCGTAAGAATCCTTGGACCATTGGCAAAAGAAGCTAAGCTTGATTCGGTTACCGTGTCAGACGCGAAAGGCGTGGTCATTGCCAGAACGCATGATGCCAAAAAAGGTGATAGTGTGATGAATCAGGCTAATGTGCAAAAGGCGCTTAAAGGCACGACATCTGCGGCCATTGAATCGGGTACGGTTGTTAAGCTGTCGGTTCGCGCCGGTGCGCCGGTATATAATGCGGCAGGACAGATTGTTGGCGTAATAACACCAGGTTATACTGCCAGCCGGGATGAAATTGTTGACAAGGTCAAGCAGATGTTTGGTGTTGATGCCACATTATTTCTGGATGACGAGCGGATTGCCACAACAATTATGAAAGATGGTAAACGAGTAGTCGGAACTAAACTTGACCCGGTAATTGCCGAAAAGGTATTAAAGCAAAATCAAAAATATATGGGTCATGCGAACATTGTCGGCAAGGAATATATAACCTCCTATCTGCCGCTGCTGGGGCCGGAAGATAAGCCTATCGGAATTTTGTTTTCCGGACAGGATGTTTCGGTACTTAATGCAGAAAAAAACAAGATGATGCTGACAATTGGCGCAATTGCACTTTGTGCGTTGGGAGTGGGCGTGGTGTTAACTTTCTTCTTGGCCAAGGGAATTACAACTCCTATCGGCCGCTTGGTGGAAGGGGTTGGCAAAGTGGCGGCCGGTGATCTTACGCAACGAGTAGCGATTACCTCAGGTGATGAGATTGGTGTGTTGGCAGGTCACTTCAATGCAATGGTGGATCACCTTAAAGCTTTGGTTAGACAGGTGAGCGCAATCGCGGAGAATTTATCTGCATCAAGCCAAGAACTTACAGCCAGTGCGGAACAGACCGCTCAGGCTGCCAATCAGGTTGCTATTACTATTACCGAAGTCGCCAATGGTGCTGAACAGCAGTTAAAAGCGGTTGACAACACAGCCTCTGTGGTAGAACAAATGTCGACAGGGATGCAGCAGATCGCGGTTAACATTAATACGGCTGCAGATACCTCGAAAAAATCTACCGGTTCAGCGCAAGCAGGCAGTAGCGCGGTGGAAAAGGCTATGAATCAGATGAAGCTGATTGAAAATACTGTTACCAATTCGGCTCAGGTTGTTACAACGCTGGGGGAACGGTCTAAAGAAATCGGGCAAATCGTGGACACCATCTCCGGCATTGCAGGTCAGACCAACCTGTTGGCGTTAAATGCTGCCATAGAAGCAGCCCGGGCGGGAGAACAGGGGAGAGGTTTTGCTGTTGTTGCAGATGAAGTCCGGAAATTAGCGGAGCAATCTAATGATGCAGCAAAGCAGATTGCTGAATTAATTGCGATAATTCAACAAGATACTGATGGGGCGGTAGTGGCCATGGCTGAAGGAACCAAAGAAGTTCGCATTGGGACCGAAGTAGTGAATGATGCCGGTCATACCTTTAAAGAAATATTCCAATCCATAACTGAAGTAACTACCCAAATCGGCGGGATATCAGATGTTATCCGGCAAATGGTAACCGGCAGTCAGAAAATTGTAGACTCCGTACATGATATTAATGTCATCAGCAAGGAGGCAGCAGGGCAGACACAAACTGTCTCGGCCGCTTCCGAAGAACAGTCAGCCACCATGGAAGAAATTGCGTCTTCCAGTCAGGCATTGGCTAAAATGGCGGAAGAACTGACAATTGCTGTCAGCAAGTTTAAGATATAAAATAAAGACGGGAAATCCTGTAATATAAGGATTTTCCGTCTTTTTGAGTTACATAAGCGCCTTATAATGAGGTTAAGGAGAGAACAGGATGGTAAAACACAAATTAACTTTTGAGATCCTGCCAACTACACTTGGAGTTTGCAAATTGAGCGCAAGCCAGGTTGTGCCACTGTGGGCTTGCCAGGGAGAGTTTTTTTCAGTTACCAAAACAACTGAGGAGTTGTCTATTGTATGCTCGGAAGCTGTTATTCCTGATGAGGCGCTCTGCGAAAGAGGGTGGCGGGCTCTCAAAATAGCCGGAATACTGGATTTTAGTCTGGTTGGTATATTATCGGTGGTGTCAGAGGTGCTGGCAAACGTCGGTGTAAGTATTTTTGCAATTTCCACTTACAATACCGATTATATTCTTGTTAGAGATAACGATCTTGATGCTGCCGTAAAGGCGCTTGCCGGTAAGGGATATACCATACTGAAGGCCTAGAGTACATTGTATCTGACTGGCATGGATTTTAATAGCTGCCACTTAAGTCAAAAGCATGCAGCCGGTTAGAGGTGAGTCATTTTAAAACTTACTGAAAAGACCGTTCCCTGCTCACCGGTGGTAATATCAATAGAGGCTCGATGGCGTTCGGCTATACGAAAACAGATAGATAAACCGATGCCAGTTCCGGCATCTTTCGTTGTCACAAAAGGAGTGCCCAATTTCTCCAGGACTTCCGGCGGGATGCCTGAACCGGTATCTTTAACGCTTAAAATCACATGGTGACCGCTATACTTTGTGCTAATAACCAATACGCCTCTGGCGTGCATGGCTTCAAAGCCGTTGCGTACCAGATTAACAATAAGCTGGCGAATTTCTTTATCATCAAAATCAAAATCCGGCGTGTCTTCCAGTGTTAAAAGAATTTCATGACCATGTTGAACGGCATCGGCCTGGAGCAGTGGGAACAGGCTGTTTAGCACGCTATTTATATTGCCTAATTTCATTTCCACCCGTTTGTGTTTAGAGAGCGATAGAAACTCGGTAATAATTAAGTTAGCTCTGTCCAGTTCTTCAATCATTACGGCAAGTTGGTGGTGATAGGCAGCAAACTCTTCTTTTTTCTGAAACATTTGCAAATAGCCCCGAACGGTTGTCATAGGATTACGTACTTCATGACCAATACCGGCTGCCATTTCACCAATAACATTGTATTGAAGCTTGGCTTGGGTTTGCTCCAATTCGCTGATTACGGTATTTACCAAGTGTGTTAACGCTCTAAAGACCCCAACGTCCTTTGCGGCTATGGGGTCTTTAGCTGTTTCAGTGTCAGGTTGGCAATTATTCTTAAAAAGCTGTATTACTCCGGAACTTCTGGTTGCACAGGCATCGTGCTGCTCTGATAAGGCTAGAGTAGTTATTGTGGCATTGAATAGATGGTTCTGATTGTCATAGTGGAAAAACTCGCCACTTGCACAAAAACCGGCAGTTGGGGCGATAGCCTGAAATGGTTTGGTTTCGAGACTGCATAAGCTTTGTAAATACCCGCGGCGGCAGGCGCAGGAATATACAAACAAGCTTTCCACCGGCTGGCGTTTAATTGTTGTGCACAGGCTTTCTACACCATCAAGAATTATCCCGATATTGCCAAAGCTTAGCCGGACAACCTCGCCTGTTCGTAGATCACCGGCAAAGGTAATAGAACCGTCCTCGTAGTGAATAACAGGCACCCTGGCCAGTTGGATTCCATCCCTAATAACGATAAGCGGATATTCGACGGCATTGCTAAAGGGACCGGTCCTGGTCAAGCCAAGATATTTTTTGTATATTTCAAAAGCAGGCATGTGGTCGATGGTATATACCCGCAAGCCTGCCGCCTTGGTCACCGTCATTGCTTTGCCGATTGGCTGCCAGCCCAAATGCCAGTAACGGTTGACTGTCAATTTTTCCCCCTCAAGGACAACCCCAACAACCCCAACTTCAGTAATTTCGTCATTACAGCTGATGATGGCATTAATACCATGACAGGGATCGCCGGATCTGCCGCCGGCAACCGGTAAAAAGGGATTAATACTGCTAATGCCTGACAACAGTTCATTAGCGTTTATTAATTGACTGGCGGTAAATACCAGGAGCACTTTCGCCGTATTGCTGTTTAGGGATGAAGCCAGTGCCGCTCCTAAATCAAAGTCACTGTTGCCATCCTTTGCTAGCAAAGCGCAGCGCACGTTACTATGATAAAATGTTGTGAAAGATATAACTGTTTTTTCTCCGCCAACAGTGCCATTCATGATTACACTGCCTGCTGAAGAACCAATAACACAGGCAGTAGGAATTAGCATAGACACTTCAGCGGTAACTTTAGCAAGAAAATCACGATCGTCGTAGCAGGTAAAGACTTGTACTAAAATTGCGGAAGGTTTAGATTCATAAAGGGTATTATGGTTTTCTGAAAGAAAATTCTGTAAGTTTTCAAAGGTCTCATAGTAGAAATTAATGCTTTTCAATGACAATCCTCTCCTATGACTAGCCCGAGGCTAACATCTTTGTCACGTTATAATTCTAGCGGATAATGTAAAATTCTTCAAGTAAATTCATAAATTTCCTGTATAAAAATAATTATATTAAAATATGCAAAATAATAAGCTTTATGAAGATTACGAATGATAAACGCTTTATAAATTTGCTCCTTTGCTAATTTGCCGCTTTTTTATTTTAGCTAACTAAAGTAAAATATAATTGTCAATGAGGAGATTGATAATTTGGGGTGGAGGGTTTTTATGAAGAAAGTTATTGGATTGATTCTGTTATTTGTGATGGTAGGCGTTATTTTTACCGGGTGCAGCAGCACAAACACAAATACGAAAGCACCTGCCAAGAAGATTGTAATTGGTTTGGATGACAGTTTTCCGCCGATGGGCTTTAAAGATGACAAAAATAATATTGTTGGTTTTGATATAGACATGGCAAAAGAAGCTGCTAAACGTTTAGGGATGGAAGTAGAATTCAAAGGCATTGACTGGAGCAGCAAGGAAGCCGAATTGAATGGCAAGCGTATTGATGCTCTGTGGAATGGTATGAATATCACCGAAGAACGTAAGAAAAACGTACTCTTTAGTGACCCATATATGGAAAGTAAGCAGCTTATCTTTGTACTGGCAGGGTCGCCAATTAAAGGTGTGGCCGATTTAGCCGGCAAGGTTGTGGGCGTACAGCAAGCCAGTATTGGTGAAGAAGTTGTGGCTAAAGATGAAAAACTGAAAGCATCGTTAAAAGACTTCAAAAAATATCCTGACTGCATTGCGGCCTTTATGGATCTTAAAGCCGGGCGGGTAGATGCTGTTGTTACCGACGAAATCCTTGGCAGATATTATATGTCAAAAGAAGCAGGCAAATATGTGGCTATTGAAAAGCCGCTGGGCGAGGTTGGTACATATGGTGTTGGCTTTAGAAAAGAGGATAAAGAACTGCGTGACAAGGTGCAAAAAGCACTTGATGAAATGAAAAAAGACGGAACTTCGGCAAAAATCTCCAAGCAGTGGTTTGGTGCAGATATTGTGAAGTAAAAATAAATGAGGCTAACGGTTCGCCGTTAGCCTCATTTTTGTTGGCCTTTATTTAAGATGAACGGTTGCTTCTTGCGGGCGCAATGTCCGTTTTTCCTCAATGTATTTAAAAATATTGGGGATTGATGCGGCAATCGGCTGCTGGAATAACATGAGCAGCGCAATTGGAACAGCCACTGCCGGTGAGAAATAGGTAATGGCAATAACCAGGCCGCAAGTGGCGTTGCGCATGCCGACACTGTAAATCATGGCCATGGTGGTCTCGCGGGAACGGTTAGGTATGCAGAACGAACCTACATATCCCAGGCCATAGGCCGACACCACCATAATCAAGGCGACGGCTACCATTTGGAGAGTGTCCCAGGACAACTGGATGGCAGGGGCGACAAAGGCGCCGTTAAAAAAGATTACTACAAATAGGGCCAGTTTGGACGTTAGGCCGCCAAGACCCTTGGAAAAGGACACAGTTTTGCCGCCGGTCCAATCATACAGCAGCATGCCAGCGATACTTGGCAGTGTTACCATTAACACCAGTTGGATAACCAACGCTGTGTAATCCATGGTGACTGTCTGGCCGACAATAAGTTTATAGTAAGCCGGGAGCAAAGCCGGAACAATTAGAGTATCAAGTGTAACTGCCACAAGGGCTATAGGGATATTGCCCTGAGTAAGTGCTGTCCACATGACTGAGGTCACTCCTACCGGAATGGCTGCTGCCACTAATAAACCAAGCTGCATTTCCGGGGAGTTGACATAAAATATGTTGCCTAAAATCCAGGCGGTAAGAGGTGTCACAATATGAATAAGCAGTAATATCCATAAAGGAATCCAGGGTTTGCCCATAACCTGGATAAAGCTTTTTAAACTGGTGCCAAGTGAAGTTACGAAAGTCATGTAAGCAAATAATACAATAAGGAGAGACCGGATAAATTGGTTATCCGGAACTCTCATGGCAAAACCTATTAGGAGTGCTGACAAAACTACTAAAAACATTCTTTTTCCCAACCAGTTGTTTATGGCTGTAATATCTAGCTTCATCATAATTCCCTCCTCGATTGGTTCGTTACTTTACAATTTCCACGCCGCGCTCTTGCAGCGCTTTATCAACCCAGGTGCGATCCCAGGCCATATTAGTAATATCTTCTACATCTTTATGCTCTTTGCGGGATTTTGCCTTGGATTTTTCCAGCAGCGCTTCAGCATCGCGTGGATTGATGACCACAATGCCGTCTTCATCGCCGACCAAAATATCGCCGGGGTGAACAACAACGCCGCCGCAAACGACAGGAACATTGATTTCGCCAGGGCCGTCCTTGTAGGGGCCGGCAGGGGTTACTCCGGCTGCGTAGATCGGCATACCCATTTTTTTCAGTGCACCAACATCACGGATGGCACCATCCACGATAAAACCGCCAAGGCCGCGCTGCTTGGCCCATAACGCCATTAGTTCACCCATAATGGAATTGGACAAATCACCTTGGGCGTCAACGACGACAATGTCGCCAGGCTGAGCAAGGTCAAGGGCTTTGTGAAGCATAAGGTTGTCGCCGGGACGAGATTTTACAGTAAACGCCGGCCCAAGTAAAGGAATGTCATTAAGGGGACGAAGTTTGGCATCCATGCAGGACATGCGGTTCATATTATCGGCGATGTTGGCTACCGGCAGACCGGCAAAACTCTCAATTAACGCTGGCGCTGGCCTGTTGATATGCGAGAAAATACGCATTCCGACATTTGACATTATGCATCACTCCATTCGTAGTATTTTCTATTGCAGCAAGACGGCTCTGTGATAAGAAGCCTGTCTATTAGCCGGTAGGGGAAAACGTGGGGGAAACGTTTTTCTCAGTTGGTCTATATCGAAAATTTAGTAATGGCACCTTGGAGTTTATCAGCTGTTTCTACTAAAGACTGACTTGCTTTTTTAATTTCTTCTACAGAGGCAACTTGCTCCTGGGTAGCAGCCGAAACTTGCAGTGTCTGGTTGGCGTTATTTCGGCTTAGCGTATCCATTGCCTTGATGGCTGTTTCGATTTTTTGGCTGTTTGCTGCTGCATTTTCTATTGATGCCGAGATACTTTGAATTTGTTCGGATACTTGAGTTGTCATGGCAATGATTTCTTTAAATGTCTGTCCGGCCTCACTGACAATACCGGTCCCGGTTTTAACTTCGTCAGTGCCTTTGTTCATAGCGACAACAGCTTTATTAGTATCTGTCTGTATTTCACCGATAAGCTCAGAAATTTGCTTAGTTGCGTTTTCCGACTGCTCGGCCAGTTTGCGTACTTCTTCGGCCACTACGGCAAAGCCGCGGCCTTGTTCGCCAGCACGGGCTGCTTCAATGGCCGCATTGAGTGCCAACAGGTTGGTCTGATTGGCAATGCCGGAAATCGTGTCAATGATTTGACCGATTTCTGCAGAGCGTTCTGCTAATTTTGTCACTACTTTGGCCGAAGTTGTGACCCCTGTTTCAATATTGCGCATTTGCACCACGACATTTTCTATGGCAATGCCGCCACTGGTAGCTAACTGCGCCGTTCCTTCCGATACTGATGCGACTGTAGTGGAATCAGCAACAATTTGCTCGATATCGGCAACAACCTGGGTGACAAGCGATGCAGTCTCTTCGGCAGAGGCTACCTGTTTTTCCGCACTGTCGGCAATTACGTCAATGGAGGTTGTTACTTGTTCGGCGGTAGCTGCCGACTGCTCGGCACCGGCACTTAACTGTTGGGCAGCTGCTGAAACAACTTCAGAGGAACTGTTGACTTGGCGCAAGAGGTCCTTGAGTCCGGCAACCATGGCATTGAAGTTCTGGGCGAGTTTGCCGATTTCGTCATTACTATCACTTGTAATAGTTACATTGAGATTCCCATTTTTGATGGTTTCGGTGGCTGTCACCAATTGAATAAGCGGTTTGGTTAACTTGTTGGAGAATACAAGGCTGATGAGAATGACCACAGTCATCGTAATAGCCAGGACTAGGAAATTGCTAAGCAGCATTTTTTGGGTGATGGCATTATATTCTTCGTAATTTTTTTCCATACAAATTGTCCAGTGGGTCTGTGGATCATACACATAGCTGACAAGTTTACGAACGCCGTTTTCGCTGGCAATTTCTTCGGTGCCGCTTTCGCCGCGCAGGGCTTTTTGAACAAACGGAACATGACTCATATTTTTGGCTTCGCCGGATAATTGATCATTAGGATGTACAATTATATTGCCTTCCTGATCCAGTATGTAAGCGGTAATGCCATTGACCGATATTTTTGTAACAAAATCCTTGAAGGCATCAAGATTAATCGCTCCCTGTAGTACCCCGACAATATTACCGGTATCGGTACGCACTGGTGTAGCAAGAATGACAATGGGTTTGTTTGTGGTAGTGCTTACAAGCCATTTAGAGGCAACCTCATCTTTGCCGCTCATGGCTTCTTTATAAAAATCCCGGTCAGCGACTTTACCAAGTTTGGTGTCATCGCCGCGTACGACTTGGAAGCCTTTATCATTTGAAAGCGCCATGCCGACATCAGTATATACCTTTTGTACATCGGCAATTTCTTGTTTGGCAGCGTTCAGATCAAAGGTTTTTATCGGCGCGGTGCGGGATACGGCTTTAATAATTTCCATGTGTTTGTTGATGTAGGATTTGATTTCTGTTTTGAAAACTTCCACCTTGCCGGCATTAACTGCATAATAGTCGGCTTCCAGCGGCTTGGTAAACAGAAAATGAGAAATAAACATGGACACAAGTAAGGGGATGCCGCTGATGAGTGTGAGTAAGATGATAATTTTTTTCTTCATAGAATATTGCCTCCTACAGAAATTTGATAGAACCAGATCCCCACAATAACAAACTGCCATAGCTGCAACAATTTTTTGCCAATAGCATAGTGTGGCTGTGGTCATGGGCAAGACTGCTGTAGGAAGCATACCTTACATAAATACAAAAACCCTGAAATGCCAGGGCTTATATACCTATTTTAAGGGCAACCTGGCAATCATAGACCAATAGTCCTTAGACCCATAGCTTTGCGTCCTTACTTTTCAGTAAGTTTGCCACATATTTTTTTGATATTGTTGGTTGCAATCAATTATTTACCAATTGATTACAGTAAAAGTGTAGCATAGTACGGTAAAAAGTATTTTAAGAGTAGATGAAGACTCTGTTAAGTTTTTACAATTAATTAAAGTATTGTAAGTCGCTTTGTATCGCGATTTGTCAGTGGTAGGCAGTAATTATTACTCTTGTCGCGGCAGCGTGAGAAGCTGCAGGGATTGATTGTTTTCGTGACGAAAAGGTTAGAAATTTGGTAAAAGAGAGGTATCTTGGGGTATGAGTATTTGTGTTCAAGTTGCTCAGATAGCTGGCGTAAATGCTGTTGAAGTTTCCGGTATTAAAGAAATTGCCGGGTTATGTCTAGACAGTGCAGATATAGCTATCTCTGTGTTCTGTGTAACCGAGGGGGCAGACAAAAAAATAAAGTTATCATTTGCACCTAGCGGCAGTAAAACATTCGCACCATTTTCGTTTACTGTTTCTATTCTTGCGCAAAGAATCATCATTGCCCACCTGATGGATGACAGTAAAGTAATCATTGTGCCGGAAAGTATTGAAGAAGAATTAAAGGATGCCCAGGAAGTACAGGCTTTCCTGCAAAGAACCGGCGGCGTGTGGCTTGACGGACTGCCTAGCGAAAATATCAAAGAAATTATTGCGTGCTGCTGTTCGTAGTGAACAAACCTGCAGAGTTTTTGCAATAATAGCTTTAGGACTAGGACTAGGACTTTCGGCCAAGAAACTAGGACTTTAGTCTTAAGAAAAATCGAGATCTTTACGATACTATAAATAAGCAACAATATTATGAGCCAAGGAGGGCGAGTAATTATGGACTTAAAAGTAACAGGTATTCAATCTATTCCCAATTATAAGCAAGATTCAACTTCGCCCAAGGAAGGGTCAAGGAAGAAGGAAAAAGCGGTTTCTTTCAGTGAAGTATTAAAGAATGCGATGAAACAATGAGCAGATTGAGCCAAAGCGAAAGTGCACCGCAAGTGCTAGATACCTATCTAACACTTGCGGTGCACTTTCCTATAGATACATATTCTTACAGGACTAACGCAAGCGGGTAGCTTTTGCGTTGGCCGAGTGTAGGTGGTCATTCCGGATTTACAATTTTATTGACAAAAGAAATATAATTGCAGATAATTAAATTGTATAAAATTTAATTGTGCAAGAGATGTTATTGGTGATGTAATAAACTTTTTGTTGGTAACGCTAACAGAAGGTAGAAGAACAACTGGAGGATGAAAAGTATGGATTTAATTCAAGTGGATCAAGAAAAATGTACACGTTGCAGCCTGTGTGTTCAGGTCTGTCCGTCAAGGGTTATTAGCATGGGAAGTCAGGGGCCTGAAGCTGGAAATCCCAGTTGTATTGCCTGTGGACATTGTGTGGCAGTCTGTCCGCACGCTGCTCTGGATAATAGGAAAGCGCCGCTTGCCAAGCAATTGCCGATGGACAATGAGCCTGTGCTTGATGCTGAGACTGCAGCCCGCTTTATGCGCACTCGCCGCTCAATTCGTTGTTATAAAAAGACCGCCGTTCCGCGGGAAAAGGTTTTGCAGATGCTGGAGATTGCACGCTTGGCACCAACTGGCGGCAATTCGCAGGGCGTGGCCTACCATGTTATTGACAATGCTACAGTCTTACGTAAAATTTCAGCCGTCACTGTTGATTGGATGGAAGGGCAAGTAGAGCAAGGCACTGCCTGGGCCAAATACTTTGACGGTTTAGTTGACGTGTATCGTAAAACTGCGGAAGACGTCATCTTACGGGAAGCACCTTGCTTGGTGATAGCTGTTACCAATAAGCGTTTTCTTGATCGCGGCCGGGATAATACACATTTTTCCCTAGCATATGCCGAGCTATATGCGCCAACACTTGGTTTAGGGACCTGTTGGGCTGGTTTCTTCGGGGCGTGTGCAGCAAGTGGCTATCAGCCTTTGCTGGAATTGCTGAATTTGCCACCCCAGTTAGCTGTAACCGGTGGCTTGATGGTAGGCTTCCCGAAATATTTCTATAAACGGCTGGTAGAGAGAAATCCGCTGCAAGTAACCTGGCATAGCTAACCGACAAGCGTTAATCAAACAGTGAAAAGGGTAAATACGAATGATGGATAAAGACAACCTGTTAAAACTGGATAATCAGCTGTGTTTTGCAATCTACGCCTGCTCTAAGGAAGTTGTCAGGTTATATCGCCCCTTTTTAGATGCCTTGGGAATTACTTATACACAATATATTACGCTATTGGCTCTTTGGGATAAAGACAACCTGGCATTAAAGGAACTTGGGGAAAAGCTGTTTCTGGATTCGGGAACGTTAACGCCGCTCTTAAAAAAAATGGAAGCTGCCGGTTTGGTTTGCAGGCAGCGCAGCAAAGACGATGAGCGGATTTTATGTATAAGACTGACTGATAAAGGCAAAGCACTAAAGGATGACGCCTATGAGGTTGCGCAAAAAGTTTTTTGTGCTTCCCAATTATCAATAAAAGAAGCAGTTGATATGCGAAATCAACTGCGCGGGATGCTGGCAAGACTAACTGCAGCCCAAGAGAAGGAAAAATGAAAATCGGATTTATGCAGTTGCTCATAGACGCAACTGGCAGCAATATATGTTGACTAAAAAACATTCCGGCATCTAAAAATAATAAAGAAGAAACAGGCTGTTATGCCAAATTTTACTACCATAAAACCGAGAATAATCACTAAAAATTTAGGAGGGGTAATATGAGTATCTACGACTATAATGTAAAAACCATCAGTGGTAAAGAAATCACGCTTGCTGAGTACCAGGGGAAAGTGATAATCATTGTTAACACTGCCAGCAAATGTGGCTTTACTCCGCAGTATGAAGAACTGCAGCAATTGTATGATGACTATGCGGCCAGAGGGCTGGAGATTCTTGGTTTTCCAAGCAACCAATTTGCTGAACAGGAGCCGGGAAGTAATGCTGAGGTGGAACAATTTTGCCGGATTAATTACGGCGTTAGTTTTTCCATGTTTGAAAAGACAGAGGTGCGCGGAGAAAATGCACATCCTTTATTTACATATTTGACTGCAAAAATGCCATTCAAAGGCTTTGACTTAAACCATCCTATTGGTAGCAAGCTGCAAACCGTATTGCAGGAAAATTTCCCGGAGATGCTTGAAGGCGACTCTATAAAATGGAACTTTACCAAGTTCTTAGTTAATCGGCAAGGGGAAGTGGTAGGCCGATATGAACCAACAACTTCACCATTGGCAATGAAAGCAGACATTGAAAAGCTGCTGTAATTTGGAGAGTATGGATAATACGAAGAAAATAGTTGCCATTGGCGACTCGATTACGTATGGGTTTCCCTATTTGCCGACCGCTTCCTGGGTGCAGTTAACAAGTGAAACACTGGGTATTCCTATCATTAATAAAGGCATCAACGGCAACACCACCGGTGAAATGGTAGCGCGGTTTGAACGCGATGTTCTCCGGCTTTTGCCATCGCATGTAATTATTATGGGCGGTACGAATGATGCTTGTGGCGGGATGGAAGCCGAAGTAGTGGCCGCGAATATCTGCTATATGATAGAAGCTGCGCAGCAGCGGGCAGTCACGCCAATAATCGGGCTGCCGATACCCTGTAATTATCAGCAGGATGAATATATGTTAGCGCTGTATCGTGAAGATATGCGGGAATATGCGCTGGCTAACCAGTTGCCTGTGATTGATTTTCATGCTGCTTTTCTGCGGTCAGGAAGCAGGCAGTCAGAGCTTACCTATTATGCTGATGTGCTGCATCCGAATGAACGCGGCTATCAGGTGATGGCAGCGGCTGCGGCCAAAGTACTATAAGCGTAGACACGTTAAAAACTCCGGAATTGTCCGGAGTTTTTAATTTTTTTGCACGTTTACCAAGCGATTTCTAATAAATGCCTTATATAATTATAACATTTAAGAGGTTTTTGTTGAGAATTGTCAATAAGATGGTTATAAGTTGAAAACCAAAGTAAAGCTGGTGACAAGGAAATGAATAATAAACAATTTATGTATAAGGCCTATGGCTTAACCTTTGCCGCTGATTTTTGCATACCTGGACTGCCTGAGTCGCAAGGGCTGCCTGATGTAATTATTCGCTATAGCGCAGTACCGGAGTCGCTGGAAGATGCCATTATTACTGCAATTGTATTTCAGGTTGCGCCAGCAAAATTTCTTCTCAATGTAGAGGGCATTGCCCGTTACCTCATTGTCGGGCGCCATGAAATTATTATTGAGCCTTGTGCAACTGCTGATGAGACAGATGTGCAAGCCTTTTTGCTGGGAACGGTATTGGGGGTGCTGCTGCAGGCGCGCGGTGGATTTGTTTTGCATGGCGCGGCAGTGAATATAAATGGGCAAGCTCTTATAGCCACCGGCGTTTCGGCGGTCGGCAAATCTACGCTGGCAGCTGCTCTGTGTCGGCAAGGACATGAGCTGTTGGCTGATGATATGTGTTTGGTCAGTTTTGACGGAAAGGGGAAGCCGGAGCTTATTTCCGGTTATCCCCTTGTTAAATTGTGGACGGATGCTGTGGAAGTGTTGGGAGAAAAGACAAGCTTATTACGGCGGGTGCGCAATAGGCTGGAGAAATACCAAGTGCCTGTAGGCAAGAAAGTTTCGGGAGCTGCTGTGCCGCTGCGCTGGTGCGTTGAGCTTAGACGTGATAATAGCAAACAAGTTAGTATTGCCAAACTGCCAGATGCTGAGAAAGTTACCTCAATTGAAACAAACGCCCACCGTTACTGGTTTTTGTCGGGCCGGGACCAAGTGCATCAGGCGAAGTGCTGTAAACAAATTGCTGCCGCAGTTAATGGTTTCCGCATGTCTTGGCCGTTAGAAGGCTTTTGGCTTGAGGATATGGTAAAGAAAATTGAGGGGGTTATTGACAAATGAAGGGTATCTTCTGGTTAGCTTCTTATCCGAAATCAGGTAATACCTGGTTTCGGGCCTTTCTGAGTCGGCTGTTATCCCAAAACAAGGAAGCTTTAGATATAAACTGTTTAAGGACAGACGGAATTGCCAGTTCCCGCAATATCTTTGATTATATAACAGGCCTTGAGGCCTCTGATTTGAGTGCTGCGGAAATTGATGAGTTGCGGCCTAAGGTATATGCCTATATGGCTGCTCAGGCCCCCAAACCGTTACATATTAAAATCCATGATGCATATACCTTGCTGCCAGGAGGGCAGCCTTTAATTCCTGCCGGCGGCAGCCGAGGGGCAGTTTATATTATTCGTAATCCACTAGATATCGCGGTGTCGCTGGCCTTTCACCTGGGATGCAATTTGGATACGGCCATTGCTCACATGGGAGATTCTGAATATTGTTTTTCCGGAAGTTCGCGCCACTTGCACAGTAAACTGCGGCAAAAATTGCTGTCCTGGAGCGAGCATGTGGAAAGCTGGACAAAGGGACCTAAGTTTCCGGTAAAAATAATCCGTTATGAAGATATGCATGCCAGCCCCGTGGAAACTTTCACCGCCGTAGCAGCTTTTATGGAGCTGGCGGCAAAGCCGGCAGAAATTGAACAGGCAGTAGCCGCTGCCGCCTTTAAAAATTTGCAACAACAAGAAAAACAAGCGGGTTTTCAAGAGAAACCGGCAAATATGGCAGCCTTTTTCCGGGAAGGCAAGGTCGGCAGTTGGTGCTCGGCATTAACGCAGGAGCAGGTTTTGCGCCTGGTAAGTGAGCACAGGCGTGTTATGCGGCAGTTTGGCTACCTTTCTGAACAGGGTGAACCTGTTTTTTAATATTGGTAGAGTACAGGAGCAAGGAAGATAATGCTTATTGCTGCTGCCTTATACATTGAGACAGTCGGTTTTGGATCGGCGTGAATTGACGGTCCAAAGGCGAGGCACTTTTTTATTCAACAAATCTGATTCCGGGCATACTATATACTATTATGTTCGGAGGAGGGACTACGTTGCTGGAAATTGTTTATGGCCTGATGGCTGTGGGAATTATTACATTGAGTTCGCTGGTTTACATGTACTACCGGCAGCCATGATTCTTATCCCTCGGCAATCGGGGGATTTTTACTGAGCGAACCTAGGCCGCAGAATCATCACAGTCTAGTAATGCCTTGTTAATATCTACGCCGGTAATTTCCAGAATGATGGCGGGAAACTCTTTTAAGATTTCTTCTATTTCAGTGATGCAATCCTGAGATGGTGATTGGTTGTTGCTCATAAGCTCACCTTCTTTCCGTCAAATAGTTACTTCAATAATACCGAAAAATTTACTTGTTTTTGTTTATATTTGTTAAAGATTTTGTTAACGATAGCGGCGAAGGGAACCATTATAGATTGTTTGCATAGTATATAGCAGGTGCTTTATTAGTTGATGACTATTATTCAGGGGGCGTTAAGAGATCGTCTGAATCAAGTCTTCATTTATTTGCTGAAAGGAGTAAACTATATGGCTCACGATCAAGCATTTGCATTTCCTTTTGGGCAGGCGGTTACTGCTGTTACCCAGTCAGGAAACGTATTTGCAGGTACTTTGCTGGGTATTAGACATCATAATGAATCCAGCCAGAGAATTCAATTATTATTTATCCGATTAACAACCGCGGTTGGCCCGTATACGATAGGGGAAGTTGTTGCACTAAATACAGCGCAAATTGAATCCATTGGTCCGATCGCTATCACCTAAGTTGGTGGTTGTAATTTAAAAGATAGTATTCTGCCGGGAAGTAAGTTTTTCCGGCATCTTTTTATTTTGCGTGAATTGTAGTATAATAATTTTGGTGCAACGGAGTGGTGGGTCTGCTGGGTTTGGGGAAACCCAGTTGATTTGGTGGGGCTCCGTTGCTCGGAACGATAATCTAAATCTCTCAAGGGAAACTTGGGAGATTTTTTATTTGCAATTACCAGATAAAATTATAATTGACAGGTATTATAACATTTGGTACATTTAACTTGTAGCAATTTGTCGAATAAAGTAAAAACGAAGGGGAAATACAGATGAAAGCAACTGGGATTGTAAGAAGAGTGGACGAACTTGGCAGAGTAGTAATACCTATCGAGTTACGGCGCGTTTTTGGTATTGAAGAAAAAGATGGTCTTGAAATATACACGGATAGTGACCAGATCATTTTACGGAAGTACGAGCCTGCCTGCCTGTTTTGCGGAAGTGCTGTTGAGGTAAGCATTTTTAAAGGTAAAAATGTGTGTAAAGAATGCTTCACTGCCATGAGTGAAAAAGTTGTCTAATATTGTTGCGTCTGAGTAGATGTTTGCCGTATCTTAGCGATACGGCTTTTTATTTTTTAAAAAATTGTTAGGCAGCTTGTAAATACTGGTTTCTGTAGTATTATAGTAATAAGAAAATAAAACCAAGTGTTTTGTGCTGCAAAGAATTTTCGGTTTGTACGGGGGGAGCAGGCAATTTTTGAAAAGTATGCTGTTCTTAGCCTGTCGTTAAGAAAGTCAAGTTTCGTTGTTGTGAAAATAACCTGCTGAGGGAGGGGAATTGCCATGGAACGGAAACTTAAGACAGCTTTACTGAATACGATTGAAGATTACAATGTCATTGTTAAGCAAATCAATGATCCAACTACGCCGCCAGCCCGAAAATTAGAATTGATTACCGCCAAGGAAGCCTTGCAGCAGGTTCTGCAGAATTTTGCCGATGCGGAATATGTTGAAAACATTGATGGCAGATGGCAAATTAAAGTGATCGTCATTATGGAGCATGGTTAGTTTGCCGTAATACGGAAACAAGCTAGGAGGTCAGGGATGACAGAGTGGAACAATGATAATGAACTTTTTCACATTATGCGCGAGGAACTTTATACACCGGTAATCGGCGATATTCTTGATAAATTAGGCCGCTATCACCAGTTTTTGCCGCAGGCCGTGCAGCCCATGAGAGAAGATATGGTGCTTGTCGGCAGGGCTATGCCGGTATTGATGATTGATGTATATGGTGAGCAGAAAAAACCGTTTGGTTTGTTGACCGAAGCGCTTGACCAACTGCAGCCGGGAGAAATCTACATCGCCAGCGGCGGCGAAATGCGTTGTGCGTATTGGGGCGAGCTGCTGACAGCTACAGCCAAAACCCGGGGTGCTAATGGTGCTGTGGTCAATGGCTTTCATCGCGATACGCCAATGGTGCTGGAACAGAATTGGCCGGTATTTTCCCGTGGCCGGTATGCTCAAGATTCGGGAGTCAGAACCCAGGTTGCCAATTACCGCTGCCCCATTGAGATTGGGGATGTCTGGGTCAACCCCGGAGATTTGGTGTTTGCTGATCTTGACGGGGTGGTAATTATTCCGCAGGAATTGGAACGGGAAGTTGTTGTACAGGCCTTGGCAAAAGCCCGGGCAGAAAAAGTGGTGCGCACGGATATTGAGAATGGACTTTCCAGCACGGCTGCTTTCGAAAAATATGGAATACTGTAATAGTTGTTTAACACCGTCGCGGCAGCGGCGGTGTTTTGTTATACGGAGAGCCAACGGCAACTAGAGTGCCTTTTGGCCTGACATTAATAAATAGAGACTTGATTCAGACGGCGTTTGCACAAAGCTTGAATCAAGTCGAGTTTATTCGTGAAATTAGAGGAAATAAATCTTCTTTACCGAACTGAAATTATTAATCAGAAAAACGTGCTGCTCTTGTCTGGAAACCTATAAGCAATTGGGGTGGTAAGCTGGTTAAACTGAAAGACCGTATTGCAAATAATATTGAAGGAGGTCTTTTCATGAGCAAAAAAGTTTTGATCGTAGGCGGTGTTGCCGGTGGCGCGTCGGCTGCAGCGAGACTTAGACGCCTGGATGAAACCGCTGAAATCATTATGTTTGAACGGGATGAGCATATTTCGTTTGCCAACTGCGGTTTGCCCTATTATATTGGCGAAAGCATCAAAGACCGAAACAAGCTGCTGGTGCAGACACCGCGGAGCATGAAAGCACGGTTTAATATTGATGTCCGCAATCACAGCGAGGTAACAGGCATAGATCCTAACCGCAAAACCGTGACAGTTAACAGCAAAGAAAAGGGAATCTATGAAGAAAGCTTCGACTACCTGATTCTTTCGCCGGGAGCCAAAGCCATAAAGCCGCCGATTCCCGGCATTGACGGCAAGCGGATTTTTACCCTGCGCAATATTCCGGACACCGACAGGATTAAAAGCTTTGTGGATAAAGAGGAAGTGCAACGGGCGGTAGTTATCGGCGGTGGCTTTATCGGTGTCGAAATGGCTGAGAACCTAAAAGACAGAGGCCTGGCAGTTACCCTGATTGAAGCTGCACCTCACATCTTGCCGCCGTTTGATTCCGAAATGGCAGCCGTAATCGAAAGTGAGCTTCAGGGTAATGGAGTGCAGCTGCTAGTTGAGGACGGCGTCAAGGCCTTCAATGAAGCCGCTAACGGAATTGAAGTTGTAACCAGTAGCGGCAAAACAATTAGTGCCGACCTGGTGCTGCTGGCGATTGGCGTTATTCCTGATACCGGCTTTATCAGAGCTAGCGGGATTAAATTAGGAGCCAAAGGACACATCCTTGTCAATGAAAGAATGGAAACTTCTTATCCAGGGATCTATGCAGTCGGTGATGCCGTTGAAGTTATTGATTTTGTCAGCAAACAAAACACGGCGATTCCCTTAGCGGGGCCAGCCAACAAGCAGGGAAGAATTGCGGCAGATAACATTGCCGGGTTGACGTCTAGCTATAAGGGGACACAGGGCAGTGCCATTCTTAAGGCCTTTAGGCTGACAGCAGCCTGCACCGGCAATAATGAACGGACACTTAAAAAATTGAATATGCCGCACAAAGTGATTTATGTCCATCCCGAATCCCATGCTTCCTATTACCCGGGCGCACTGCCACTGTCGCTCAAGCTGATTTTCGCGGCAGACGGCAAAATATTGGGAGCGCAGGGAGTTGGCTCTGAGGGTGTTGATAAACGCCTTGATGTTATTGCTACCGTGATGCGTCTTAATGGTAAGGTTTCAGATTTGGCCGAACTTGAGCTTTGTTATGCGCCGCCGTATTCTTCGGCCAAAGATCCTGTTAATCTTGCCGGGTATGTGGCGGAAAATATCCTGGCAGGGCGCACCGATACCTATACCTTTGACGAATTGACAACCTACAACCGAGAAGACATTTTGCTGCTTGATGTGCGGACAGAGCTTGAATTCAACAAAGGTCATTTGCCAGGAGCTGTAAATATTCCAGTTGATCAGCTGCGGGACAGACTGCAGGAACTTGATAAAAGCAAATTGATCATGGGTTATTGCCAGGTTGGTTTGCGCGGTTATATTGCCTCCAGAATCTTGTCCCAGCACGGCTTCACAGTGAAAAACATGACTGGCGGCTACAAATCGGCTAGTACTTGGGAGTATAGGCCGGAAAAGCTGAAATAACCAATAATTTAAAATAAGTGTCACAGCTAAAGCAATTTGAGAGAGAACAAAAAACGAGCGAAAAGCATTCAGACACCTAACCGAAAAGCTAGTAAAATAGTGGCGTCAGCATGGTCCGTTGCTGGCGTCACTATCATTTTTAAAGGGATTTTGCTCCTGCTGGGGAATTATATACTAAATGGTAAAAAGAGGTGAACTGGTGGATGAGTAGTATAGCTGATGTGAAGCGCTGGATTAGCAAAGACGAAAAAGAAGCCATAGTAGTATTATCAGGAGAATTCTGGCTTGTCCATATAGAAACCAAGAGCAGCAAAATGATTGGCCGGTCAATTGAAGAGGCCAGGGAAATCCTGAAAGAGCTAGACAAACATAATGATTTTATTGATTTGCAAGGTAATTAAAAATCGGCAATAACGCAGTTTTTATCCGTATGCCTGTCTACCCAAAAAGAAACGGACATGTAGATAAAAATTGACTTGCAGGCAAGGCAAAGATCCTGATACCGTAATCAGGGTCTTTTTTTGTTCTTGTTAATTATTATTTGCAATTTCCAAAGATAGGAAAATCTGCTATAATAGAAATGAAAGTACGATAGGAGGAGTAATGTCTATGAACAGGGCAACTTTTATCCGAATCTTAACAGCGATAAAATTGATCTCCAATAATGTAAGTGTCATTGAGAACTTTAATAATAAGGCACTGGTAACTATTCAAGTTCCCGAGATAGTCGGAGACTCCACCAAACAGTTGCGCTCCTTAAGCAAAATGCTGTCATATTGTTCGTATGTCAGCATAAAAGCAGAAGCTGGGGGACTTGTAATTACGCTGGAATTCGATTGGGATTAAAGGAAGGTAGCTATGGCTGGCACTAAGTATTATGATGTTAAAATTGTTATGCTGTATAAATTAGAAAGAGTGGAAGCGTGAAGGCTTGGCGTTAGGGAAAAGCGTCAGGTCTTTTTGTTTAACACCTGAACTCCTGCTTGGAACTACAGAGTATGCAAGTTAAACATCTTCAGGTATAATTAAAATATATATGCTAGCTGCAGAGAGGGCGTGTAAGAATGGAAAGGAAATCTTCGCAATCTGTTGAAAAATTAAGCAGAATATCGCCGGTACTTCCCATTCGTTTTTTTAAACCGCTGCCTGATCAAAGTGACCTGCGAAAAAGAAAACAAAAAAATCCGCAGTTCGGCAAAGAAGATAAGCCGGCTGTGAAGCAGCAAGAAGGAGTAATTGATCTTAAGGTGTAGCAATATAGAAAATGTAAGTATTTGCCGTAATTAATATGGAGAGATTTTGATGTACCAGGATACTGAATTACAAGCATTAAAAAGGAAGGTTTGGCTGCAAAGCAGTCTGGTGGCGCTCGCAATTGTGCTGGTTTTCTTCAGCCTTGTTAATGTTGGCGGCTTAGTGGCGGGAAATGCTTTTTATAAGGAATTCTGCGTATGGCATACCCGGTATGGTTTGCAGAGATTTCAGCCGCTGAAGGCAGTTTTGGATGAGGGTATTCGGACCAAGAACTGGCAAAATGTCAGTATCGAATCTAGGCTTGGTTATACCTTGCAAGGAACTTACCTGCCTAATCCCAGGCCGACCAAGCATACGGTTGTGTTTGTCCACGGCATTGCGGCAAATCGACTGATGGGACTGTGGTATGCACCGTTATACTGGCAGCTGGGCTACAACGTTTTGGTGTATGACTCCAGGGCATCAGGGGAAAGCGGGGGCGACTCGGTAACCTGGGGATTTTACGAAAGATATGACCTTGACCAATGGATTGACTGGGTGCAGCAGCATAACCCCGGCGGCGTCATTGGTGTTCATGGGATGTCAATGGGAGCTGCCACCGCGCTCATGCATGCTGAACTGAATGAAAGTACGCACAAAGTGCGGTTTTATATTGCCGACAGTGCCTATTCTGATCTTGAAGAATTACTCGTTCAGCAGATTGATGCTGCGGTTCGGCTACATAATCCTACCTGGGTAAAACTTCTTTTATGGTATGCCGGCATTGCCGCTAACTGGCAATCGGGGTTTCGTTTTACAGATGTTTCACCTGTGCAGGCCGTACAGACGGTGACTACTCCGGTTTTGTATTTGCATGGAGGGGCAGATGTGCTGGTGCCTGCAGCCATGTGTGAGCAGCTGTATGCTGCTACCGGCGGCTATAAGGCCAAGCAGATATTTCCTAATGACGCTCATGTTATGGGCTATTTTAAGCATCAAGCCGAATACCGGCAGCAGATACTTAGTTTTATTAACCATATACCAAAGTCATAACATTTGATTCGCTTGATCTCGCTATCTTGCAGCTGTAAGCTGTTGAAATTATTCAAAAAAGTAGAGGAGAATTGCCGATGAAGAAGTTATTAACCGGGAATGAGGCTATCGCCCGCGGTGCCTATGAAGCTGGTGTGAAATATGCTTCCGCCTATCCGGGGACACCAAGCACTGAGATTCTTGAGAATATCGCAACCTACCAGGATGATATTCTGGCAGAATGGGCACCTAATGAAAAAGTTGCATTAGAAGCAGTTATTGGTGCGTCAGTAGCCGGTGCGAGATCAATTGCCTCCATGAAACATGTCGGGGTAAATGTGGCGGCAGATCCGCTATTTACTTACGCTTATACCGGGGTAAACGGCGGCATGGTGCTGGTTACCGCTGATGAGCCTGGTCAGCATTCTTCCCAAAACGAACAGGATAACCGCAATTATGCTAAATTTGCCAAGATCGCGATGCTAGAGCCGACAGACAGCCAGGAAGCTAAAGACATGACTAAGCTTGCCTTTGAAATCAGCGAAAAATATGACACCCCGGTACTTCTCCGGGTTACGACCAGGGTTTGCCATTCTAAGGCCATTGTCGAATGTGAAGACCGCAATGAGGTTGAAATAAAAACGTATGTAAAGAACACTAAGAAATATCTGACTGTACCGATGCATGCGAGAATACTGCGCCTGAAAGTAGAAGAGCGGCTGCAAGCCCTTAAAAAGTTTTCCAATGAAACCAATCTTAATTATATTGAGTGGAATGATACCAAAATCGGCATTATCGCATCAGGCGGCTGCTGTAGTTATGCCAAAGAGGTGTTTGGCAATACGGCATCCTATTTAAAACTGGGTTTTACCCATCCGCTGCCTGACGAGAAAATAAAAGAATTCTGCAGTAAAGTTGAAAAAGTTTATGTCATTGAAGAAAATGATCCGTATATTGAAGAGCAGGTGCGTATTCTAGGTTTCAATTGTTTTGGCAAAGACCTGTTTCCATTCTGCGGTGAATTAACACCCGATGTTATTAGAAAAGCCGTTTTTGGCAAAGAAAATCCAGCGCTTGACTGTGATCAGGATAAGGTCGTTCCCAGGCCACCAACCCTGTGTGCCGGCTGTCCGCATCGCGGCTTCTTCTACACCATCGGCAAACGCAAAAATCTCTTGATCTCCGGCGATATCGGTTGTTATACCTTGGGGTTTGCCGAGCCGTATAATGCCATGGATTATAATATTTGCATGGGTGCCAGTATTAGCGCCGGTCACGGAGCGCAGCAGGTGTTTGCCATGCAGAACCCCGCGCCGATGCGGACGGTTGCCGTCCTTGGGGACTCTACTTTCTTCCATACCGGCGTTAATTCTCTGCTACATGTAACCTATAATGGCAGCAACACTATCACCGTAATTCTTGACAACCGAATTACCGGGATGACAGGCCATCAGGAAAACCCAGGTTCAGGTTATACTTTGCAGGGCAAGCCAACCAAAGTCGTTGATATTGAAAAATTGGTAAGAGCCTGTGGTATTGACCAGGTAAAAGTCATAAACCCCAATGACCTCAAAGCCGTGGAAGACGCACTTGACTGGGCGCTCAGCCTGGACGAGCCGTCGGTAATCATCACCAGATGGCCATGTGTATTAAAGAAATTTTCTCCTGAAGACAAAGAAGAATTTAAAGGCAGCTTTACCACCCGCTGTAAGATCGACCAGGACGCCTGCATTGGCTGTACGAAATGTGTTAAAACCGGCTGTCCGGCCATATATTTCGACAAAGCCAGCAAAAAATCGAGTATTGGCCTAGACTGCGTCGGTTGCGAAGTATGTCTGCAGGTTTGCCCGAAACTGGCTATTCAAAAGGAGGAAGCGTGAGATGGTGAAAAGCATTCTTTTGGTAGGAGTAGGCGGCCAGGGCACCATACTTGCCAGTAAGCTTCTGACAACCGGTTTGATGGAAGCCGGCTATGATGTGAAAATGAGCGAAATTCATGGTATGTCCCAGCGGGGCGGATCGGTATCTTCGCAAGTCCGCTATGGCGATAAAGTGGAAGCTTCGGTTATTGAGGTTGGCGGAGCTGATATCTTGGTGTCTTTTGAAAAAATGGAAGCCTTGCGCTGGTTGAAATATCTTAAGCCCTCAGGTAAAGTTGTGGTCAATGATTATCAAATAAACTCAATGCCGATTCTTTCAGGAAAATTTGATTATCCGTCCGGAATATTGGAAGAGTTAGCAAGCAAGGCTCCGACAACAGTTGTTGATGCGGCGAAACATGCCACCGAAATTGGCAACCCTAAGGTAATGAACATTATTCTGCTTGGTACCATTATCAAAGCTATGGGACTCCAGGATATTGACTGGAAAAAAATTATCAGTGATAATGTTAAGGTGGAATTTGTGGAGTTAAACCTCAAAGCGCTTACGCTGGGCATGAGTTTAGTGTAAATGAGCGGCAGCCTGGCGAAGGAATTTGCTGGACAACGGCGAATAAATACTAACGGATAAATAGTTGACAGATGGAGGAAGTTATATGGTAATTGATGGAGTAAAAGTTACTGCAGATTCGGACATTACAGACCAGGAAATCCGGGACATTGTTGCTGAGGAGCTTAAGCTGTGGAAACGGCGGGGCAAAGACCTTGCTTCTGTCCAGTTAAGCATCCAGGATGACGAAATCGAGGTTAAGGCTATTGAGCGTTCCCCGATTAAACGGATACGCCGGATAACCGGATATCTAAGCACAGAAGATCGCTTCAATGCTTCTAAACAATCCGAATTATTAGACAGAGTTTCACATATGTAGCAAAGATTTCCGCGGTATCTGCACTATAGGCTATGCCGCGGATTTATTTGTTCTGTAAGGAGCGAGGACAGTTATGTTGTTTACAATCCATCCCAGTAATTTAGTGAGCGCATTATCGACAGCGCTGGAATTGTCGACAGACGGCATTTCTAAACACCATTGGCGAACAGCACTGATTGCCGGCCGGATTGCCCAGCATATTGGCCTGGAGGAATCACAGCAGCAAATACTGGTATATGCTGCCTTACTGCATGATATAGGCGCTGTGTCCAATTGGGCGGAAAGAAGGAAGCTGCAGGAGTTTAAGGTGGCGCAGGACATTTATCGCCATGCGGAAGAAGGCTATGAGCTATTAAAAGATTCACAGCAATTAGGCATGCTGGCTGAAACCATCAGACATCATCATGATCACTGGGAAGGCGCCAATCCATCCGGACTGGCGGGTAAAGATATTCCTATTACCAGCCGAATAATCAACCTGGCTGACCGCCTGGAAATTTTGCTCAAAGACAATGTTTACATATTTGAACAGCGCCCTAACGTCTTATCTGCAATACGGGAGTTAAGCGGCCAGATGTTTGATCCTGATTTGGTCAAAGCTTTACATGAGTTTGCCCGTCAGGAAAGCTTTTGGCTGGATTTAATTAATCCCAGTTATTATCAGGACTTTTTCCGGCAGATTGATGGCTATGGCCGGATGGTATTCAATATGGACGATGTGATGAACATTGCCGGGATTTTTGCCACTATCATTGACCGGACTAGCAGCTTTACTGGGATGCATTCCCGGGGCGTTGCGCAGGTTTCCGCACTACTCGCCAAAGCCAGAGGCTATAGCATGGAAGAAGTGAAATTAATTAAAATTGCCGGATTGTTTCATGATTTGGGCAAATTGGCAATACCTAATGAACTCTTAGAAAATCCCAACAAGCTGACAGATAAAGAGTTTTCCATAATCAAGCAGCACCCTTATTACACCTACCGGATTCTTGAAAAAATCGACGGATTTTCCGTTGTTGCCGAATGGGCGGCTTTTCATCATGAGACCCTTGACGGCGCGGGTTATCCCTTCCGTATACCGGAAGCATCGCTGCGCTTGGGCTCAAGAATTGTCAGTGTGGCTGATGTTTTTGTGGCGCTAAGTGAAAACCGGCCATATCGCCAACCACTTGCCCTGGCTCAAGTCCAAAAAATCATGAAAGGCATGGCTGACAACCGGAAATTAGATGGAAGCGTTGTCGCCGATTTGTTTAGTGATATTGATACCTTAAGCAGTGTGAGCGAGCAGGTTGTGCAAAGGAGCTGGCGGTAGCCAAGCACGCGGTCTGGTTGACTTTTCTAATGTCAAGGGGTAAAATGATAGTGTTCATTTGCCGGTATAGCTCAGCTGGTAGAGCAACGCTTTCGTAAAGCGTGGGTCACAGGTTCGAATCCTGCTATCGGCTCCAAAAGATGTAGTAAAATCAAGCCTCCGCATTTCTGCGGGGGCTTGATTTTACGTTAATGTGTGTCCAAAACTATGTGCAAGAAGTTTTAATACTACATATATTTGCCGAATTGCAAATAAGCGTGTATACCTGTCTTGCGATGGAGGAAATGGTTTATCGGAGAATTAACTATTGAATTACGCTTATAAATCTCTTTTTAATCATGATATAATTTACTTAATAAATTTTGAAGAGAGGAGGGGCTTTTGTGAGTGCCAAATCAACTAAGGAAAAGGTAGAGCAAGAAATAGCTCAAGAAGAATCAAATCAAGCAAATAAGGATTTGCTTGATAGTGAGTTAAACAACGTAACCGGCGGTGCTTTTCCAACATCAGTAAATGATCAAATAACCGATTCAGTAACCTAAATATGATATTTGTTGTAAATGAATTTTGCGTTTAAGCACGTTCGTAAAGCGCGAGTCACAGCTCCAAAGCCTGCTAGCGACTTTAGGAAAAATCAGGTTGGCAGATTGATTGCAAACCTGATTTTTTATTTTTGGTTTGTACGATTTTATAACCGTTTTTCTGTTGGGTTAATGTTTGTTTTAGCTAGTCCCGGCAGACTCAGGTTAAAACTAACAGGTTTTTACGTCTTGCTCTAGGGTGTAAATACAAGAAGGTATAGCTTATAGTCTTTATTAATTCTAAATAAAAAACAAATAAATCTATACGATTTATTTGAAAAATGTTACTGGAGGGGAAATATGAACATATCATCGATAAGTAACAAATGGGCATCGGAATTAATAACTTCTATGAGAAATAACGCAAAAAATAATACTAATGATACATCAACTAATAATTTGGATGGGGTAGTCTACAGTAATGCTGATGGTGATACCTTTCAAATAACTACAAGAATGTATAAGGAACCTGGCGAGCTAGCAGCATATCTGTATAACAAATTGGACACTAATGAAGATGATTCACTGACGATAGAGGAATTTTCATCTGCATTTGGCAATGTTATTACTGACGAAATGTCCGAAAAAATTTACGAAAGTATGGATGCCGAAGGTGATGGTTTAGTGAGCATAACTGAATTTAGCACAGCTTTTGTAACTGCGTTGGAATCTGAGCATCCTCCGTTTGAGGAGCAGTTAAAAGAAGAAGAAAAAGGTACGATAACCACAATAAACAGTTCAAAGGTGATGTTGGCACATTTGAAAAGCTTTATTAGCATGGACACCGATGGTGATGGTTTATTGAGCGTAGCGGAGTTTTCGGCAGCACGTCCTAGTGATATTACAGAGGCAATGTCCCAAAAACTCTTTGATAGTTTTGATACAGATGCTTCAAGTTCATTGACTGAATCTGAATATGAAACGGCTATGAGTAATGCTCCCTCTGACAAAGTGACTGTTTCTTCTACGACTAAGGTTTAGGTATTTGGTTTATTGGAGACTCTTAGCATATTCGTTAAAAATATCAGGTTAAATTGTTGTTCGCTCCATAAAATAACGGGTTTGCAGATTGTCTGCAAACCTGTTTTTATTGATGACTTACTAAGTGCTATGGATTTTGAAACATTGCTATAATATTAATGCAGTATTATTAGGTAATTAGTAAAATTCTGCTGATTTCATACTAAGGATAAGAGAGGCGATTGTTTTGAAGAAATGGAATTTGTTATTTATAGTATTATTAGGGAGTTGCTGCTTTTTTAACAATGCATTTGCGTCGTCTTTTCAAAAATTTGTTGATCGTCCAATTGAGCTTATTCCTGGTAAAATTACAGGATGTTTTCTGTGGCAGGATACAGAAGGCGTACATCTACGAATGACAACCGACGGTAGTGTACATAGTTTCAGTGGAACTATAAGTACTGACGGCAAATTTGAGGATGTTTTTGGAAAATATGGAGACGATGGCGACACATGCATTCAGGTGAATGATAAATATACGGAAATAACCTATGAAATTACAACTTCGGGCGATGAGCGAGCAATTGATTTTCATATAAGAAACGGAAAGAAAGTGACCTTCAAATTAATGATGGATGATAATGATATAAACCCGCAATATATAATTATTGGCAAAGAAGGATGGCATCCTACCGGTAATGAAGTTATTCTAAAGTATAAGAAGAACAATGAGGATAATATGCAAAATGTAGTTTCGCTTGAACGGCAAAGTTGGGGCACCAATCGGTATCCCGATAACAGATACTGGCATGGGCCACGATGGTAGTAAGTGTAAAGAAAAACAAATAAGCAAGGCCGTGCTGAAACCTTGTGTTTCAACACGGCCTTGTTAACGTTATATAAAATTACATAATTTGTTGTACTATCAGACAAGTCCTTAGTCTAATGAATATGATGCTGTTTGTGAGAATGAAAACCATCAATAATATCAATGATTGTAAAGAGCAAGAAGAACCCGCAGACAACTTTTACGATAAACTTGATACTGCTTAGCATCGCGCTAACAAGGGCCATCTCTTTTACCAAGGGGGTAAGCAAAACCAGCGCTAGCAAAACAGCTGCTGAAATAAGAAATAGTTGAGTCGCAGGATAATCTTTAAGCATGGTACCATCCTCCCCCACTTATTCTTATTTTCATTATATTCTGTTTTTTCAATTATGTCCATGCTGAATACTGGATAATATTGAATTAATTTACAAGGAAGGAAAATATTTATTTCGCGCGAATGTAGTTTTTAGGAGGTGGTATAATTGAAATGTATGCTTTGCGACGAAGAGATGCCATTTGATTGTACTTGTGCCGATATGGGAAAACGAATTCAGCTTGCGCGTGATGTTAAGGATATGGCTGTTTCTACGGAAGCTTTTAAAGAATTTGTTAAACAAAAACTCAATATTGATATTGATAATTGATGCAGGAAATACATCCTTTTTTCCTACTCAGCAAACCTTGCAGAAGGAGATGGCATACATGTGTGGTATGAATTGGTATCGGGAAGAAATGGAACGTGCAGATGAGAATCTAAACCGGCTGGATGAACTCTTAGAGATGATGAAACAGCGCTACAAACTGACGCCAGATGCCGATCCTAAAGTTTTGGATAGTCTCAGTGCAGATATTATTGCAATTTACAAGGAAATCCTAGTTCGGAAAAATGACCTGCTAACGCCAGCAGCCCCTAACGATTAGTGCTTGTGGGGATGCTGTCATTAGCAGGTCTGGTTGTTAGGAAATAGATTCATCCAGGCTGCTATTGACCGGGCTGCCGGCTGGGGTATCAATAGAGGAGTTAGTTTCAGTGCGGTTTGGACTGGGATCAGTGCCGCTACCGCCAAACTTATCGGAGGCATCTTCAGGTGCATCTTCTTCATAGCCAGAGGTGGCAATCAGCAGCTGGGCATCAGGTACACTGGAAAACATGCCGGAAATAAGATTTTTCATCAAATCCCTCCTCATGTAAAGAATTTTAATGCTTATGAGGTAGTGTGCCCAAATCATATTGTTTCAATAATTGCTTGTAAAAAATAATAGAGCAGCATTATGCCACTCTATTATTAGTGGGGTTAAGTAATTTTTAATTTTGGGAAGATTTTATACTGGTAAGGGATTCCTGTTTGGACTGGGTGTTGCTGGCTGACGAGAATTGCTGTGAGGCGTTCTTGTCAGAAGAAGGCTGGCCTTGTTTGGCGAGTTTGGCGCCAGGCAGATCTTTAAATCCCATTCCACTCACCTCCACAATTAGTATTCCACCTGTGTGGATAAATATACCACTGGATTCTTGTTTCTTCAAAAAAATACAAGGGTGGAATTTCCACCCTTGATAACTATTTGCGGCATTTTTCTTCTTTTTTATCGACTTTTGCCGCAGGGCAGATTTCTTTACCGAATTCTACATTCTTCTGCTCTTTGCAGTTACCGCAGCCTTTTTCCTGCTTTTTAGCCATAATATCACCTCCTTTGCCGATGTTGGGAGGCGTTTTTAGTCGTCGATCATTTCGGTAATCATAAATCTAGCGGCATGGTACATAATTGCGCCGACGGCTACGACTTTTAACATGGAGGGCATGTCAAAATCCATATTCATATCCATGCCAAGCAGTGAATTGCGTCTTTTTTTATGAAACAACATAAATACCACCTCCTTATTTGCTAGTTTAACCAGGACATATGAGCGCAACACGAAGTAAGAATTGGATTGAAAACCAAAGAATTTTTACCTCCTTAATATTGGGGAAAAATAGCACGATACTATAATAACAGGAAAATTTTAGGCCAAGGAGGGCGGGCAGGATGGTAACAAAAGTAATGCCGATTTTTCATGTAGAACTTACTAATCGCGACCCGCGGAATACTTCAGATGGCGCGAAGAAAAAGTCGCAGGAGAATAGTGCTTTTAAAGAAATTTTTATTAAACAACTGGCAACTGTAACTAGACGTTAGTGCTTTAAAAATAGAGGGCTTTGTCCTGTGCTCACCGCGCGGTAAGAAAGGCAAGAAAATAGGCTGATTACAACAACAGCTTTCGCCAAGGATTTGGTGCAGGCTGTTGTTTGCTTTCTTAGGAACTGACAAAATATTGTGAGTCAGGCAAACAATAATGGGGCATACTGTAGCTATAGATTATGCACGGTGTGGTGATAAAGGATGCATGTAAAGTCAGGTCTGGAAATTGTCCGAATTCATCAGGAATATGTTGATAAAATTAATGAACTTACTAGTGCCGCTCACAAGCTGGAGGAGTTTGGCTATACAAAGACCGTTCTTAAAGAAGAAATAGGCAGGCTGACTGCTGAACTGCAGACCCTCGAAAATACGCGGTTTCAGGCTCTTGATCCCGTGATTATCACAACTTCACTGCTTGGTGGCAGGTAATGTAGAAAATAGAAAATCCGCACAAAAGCTGTGCGGATTTTCTATTTTCTACAGTTCGTCGGCACAGACTGTTTCGGTGCCCTCTACACAGGTAAATTCACATTGACTGCAGTTTTGGCTGCTGCCGCGGTAATCAAAGCATTGGTTAGTACCGTTTAAGTTTTTTCCATTCCAAAAGCTATAGATCAAGCAATCTTCCTTATTGGACATGCTATCACCTCCTGCTTTGTGTGATAGTGTTAGTTTGCCCGATGAGTAGCCGCACTAATACTCCAGCTTTATTTTCCCCTGCCCCATTTATATATTGCATGCAAAGACTGCAAAATTTGTAATTTTTTTAGAGGAAAACATCAAAGCCAGCTCGAATAATACAAAAGAATAATTATTTCCAACGAAACACAATACTTTTTGGATTATGGGAGTGGATTTGATGAAGGGGACGGTTGTTGGGACATGGGTCAACACGGCCCGGAAGATATGGGGCGACTCATTAACAAGCGAAGCAATGCAGTATGCCGGTTGGCAACCGGATAAAATGTTTTTGCCCACAGAAGAAGTTGATGATGCCAAGCCTAAAGCATTTGTAAAGTATTTGGCCGAAAAAACCGGCAAAAGTCAGGATGAAGTATGGCTGAACATTGGTAAAGATAATGTTAGGACTTTTTCGCAGGCTTATCCGGCCTTCTTTCGTCAGGAAAGTCTGTATTCTTTTCTGCGGTCGATGTATGATGTCCATGTTGTTATGGTTAAACGGATACCGGGGGCTAAACCGCCTGAACTTTTAATTGATCCGGTATCAGAATATAGTGCGATATTAAGTTACCGCTCCAAACGCGGCATGTTTGGCTACATGAAAGGCCTGTTGTCAGGTGCTGCCGAGTTTTTCAAGGAAGACATCAAGACCGAGATTATCGAGTCGTCGGCTGAGCATTTGAAAATGAAGATTACTTTCGCGAAGCCTATTACACATACCAGGGTATATCGCGTTAACAAGCTGTTTGCCTTGGGTGTAGTTAAGAGTATACCGGTCAAAATCGGGGTGGGTGTGGCGGCCGCTTCTCTAGTGGTAGACGGGGCACTTGTGGCTGCCGGGGTCAATGTACCGCTGTGGACGGCTTTGGTTAGTGGTGCAGTGGCGGCCGGTAGTGCCGGGCTCTTGTTACAGCCGTTTACCGCTATCAAACAAGAACTGGCCTCCATTCAGGAACGGAAGTATTTTACCGAGACCAAACTGGAGTCCAGCGATGAATTTGAAGACATTATGGAGATGCTGTCCGATTATAAAAAGCGGGTTAAAAGCGAATTCATCGGGTTTAAAGGGATAACCGATGAAATGAATAAATATGGCGATGATTTTAACACTTTGGCGTCACGCATGAAAGACACCTCAGATGAAATTTCCGGGGTTGTGAATGATGTGGCAACTGCCGCCACCAATCAGGCCACTGAAACCGAAACCGCTGTTGGTATTTTGAACGGTAACCTGGAAACCTTGCGGACAGTGGTAACTGAGCAAAGCCAAAATAAGGAACAACTAGAAGCCGCGGTGGAAGAAATCAACAAAGGTTTTGCCGAAGTTCAGGCCTCCAGCCGAAAACTAGAGCATAGCCTGGAGCAGTTTGCCGAGGTAAAATCGTCAGCCGGACATCTGCAGAATCAGGCTACGAAAATTAATGAGATAACCGGCATGGTAGCGGCAATTGCCGGGCAGACTAACCTACTGGCACTTAATGCCGCCATCGAAGCGGCGCGCGCCGGTGAACAGGGACGCGGCTTTGCCGTTGTTGCTGAAGAGGTGCGCAAGTTGGCAGAACAGTCGCAGAATCACTCGGAAAGCATAACCGGCGACCTCAAGATATTGATGGACATTATCGACAATGTTGTTAAGATGATTGAGGCTGAGTTTGATATATTAGATTCTGAGAGCAAACAATTGAATGAAGTGGTGGTTGCCAATACCCGCCATGTAGATAATATTCATTTGGTGGCTGAAAACATCGTGGATATGATTACCAAGCTGGAAGGGGAAATGACCGGTCTTAACGAAGTATATGGCAAGATCGAATCGCTGGCCGCTATTTCTGAAGAAAACTCGGCTGCCAGTGAGGAAGTCAGTGCTTCCGTGCATATCTACAATGAGAAATTGCAGGATATGATGGGCAAAATCACTGAGTTTAAGACAGTTATTCAGCACTTTAGCGAGGATATCAACACATATCGTACCTAAGCTACTAAGTAAGCTACAGCAGAGGCGGGGAGGGAACCCCGCCTCCATTTGTGTGTAGGGCTAAGGCTAATCGAGCAGAAAAAAGTAAAATCCCATTACATTTAAGAACTTGTGGGAGGGATCTTATGATTCGTGAGCGTCGTAATAAAGCCAAACTGGAAATGTATTATGAAAAATTTGTGCGCGATGGCGTAATTGACCCCAATATTCACCCCTGGGTGGCAGAATCGTGGCAGCGCAGTCAAAGCTTGGGGGTAGGCAAAGACAGCTTTCACCTTAATGTGAAACTGTCAGCTGAGGAACTTGCCCAGCGTCAGGCTAAATATAGTACGGCCATCGGTTTTCTTGACGGACTGTATGAAGAGATTAAAGAACATTTTACCACTTATAATCTGAGCATGCTGCTGTTTGACCAGGATATATATGTACTAAAAAACTATGCCATGCCTTTTTATCAAAAGACAGCAGGTGAGCTGGAAGGCGCGCGCATGCGGGAGGACGATGTCGGCACCTCCAGTGTGAGTATTGCGTATCGGCATAAAGTTCCTTTTTTAATGTTCGGACCGGAAATGTGGATAAAGGACTGCCAGGGCGGTGATGCTTGCTCGGCGCCGATTATCGTTGATAATCAGGTAAAGTATGTTATAACAGTCGTGTCTGTCCAGCAAAATGAGCTGCCTTACAGCGCGGTGGTGGCGCTGGTGCTTAGCATTAAATACGCTATGGAGCAGCATCTTAAGTTAATGGCAAGTCTTACTGCCAAACACACCATTCTTGATGCTGTGCCGCTGGCGGTATATCACATTTTGCCTGGCGGTGAAGTAGCCTATGCCAATAAACTGGGGCAAAGCCGTTTGTCAGGGATTGTGCCGCCTGGCAGTGAGGATGAAGGCCCTAAATTAAGCAATGTACTCCTAAACTACCGGCATACGCCGCTATATAAAGGATTTTTGGGGATTCCATCCTATAACCGGGAAGTAACCTGGATAACGCCGCGGAAAACCTATGAGGATATTACTACCGTAGTGCCGCTTGCCGGCGATGATGAAGATATCGACAGTATTGTTGCTGTATCACTGCCAATAGAAGATTTGCGTACCCTTGTTGCCCACACGGCAGGCTATACATCCCGGTACAGTTTGTCCAGCATGATTGGGACAAGTACGGTCTTTACTGCGATGCAGGATAAGGCCAGCCGTACGGCGCGCCATGATTATCATTTGCTGCTGCAAGGCGAGCCGGGAACCGGCAAGCAACGGTTAGCTCATGGTATTCATCAGGCAAGTTCTCGGGCGGCCGGACCGTTGATTGCGGTAAAAGGCGGTGATTTGCCGCCTGAGGTTTTGGAAATTGAACTATTTGGCCGGGGCGGCAGTGAAGCCGAAGGTCGTCCGGGCAAACTGGAACTGGCCAGTGGAGGCACCCTCTTTCTTGATGAGGTTGAGAAATTTTCTGCAGCGCTTCAGGAAAAGTTGGCAGAAGCACTGGAAACCAAACAGCTGTCACGCGTGGGAGAAACTGTTGTCAGACCAATTGATGTCCGGGTGATTGCCGCCTGTGACAGTGATTTAAAGCGTCTTGTGGAAAAAGGAGTATTTTCTCCAAGGTTTTACGAGATTATTTCCCGGGCGGTTGTCCGGGTGCCGTCGCTTAGAGCGCGGCGGGATGATCTGCCTGGTTTGGCTAATCATATTATTGAAGAATTGGCAGCCTTGCATAATTTGCCGGTCAAGCAGTTAGAGGCGGCAGCGGCAGCGCTTATTATGGAGTATGATTGGCCAGGCAACATTAAACAACTGCAGGGAGTTGTTGAGCAAGCCTTTTTCCGCACCAATGGCTCGATTATTACCTGCGCGGACATTGTGATGCCTGGGGAACAGGGCATCAGCAAGGCGTGGAAAGAAGATAAAACTGCCTTTATCGATGCCTGGAAGGCGGCTGGCGGCAATATCAGCCGGTTGGCGAATATGCTGGATGTAAGCCGGGTAACCTTGTATCGATACTTGAAAAAATATGGACTCGATAAAGAGTAAGGAGGATGCTGGTTGCGACTGCGGAAAAAACCATGGGTAGCGGAAGCATTAACAGGCTTTAGTGATATAGTAGTACAGAATTCCGGAGAAGAATTGGCAGGAAAATGGCAAGGTTTATTCAAAAAAAACTTACCGCTGCATGTGGAGTTAGGGACTGGCAAAGGCCGGTTTATTGTCGGCATGGGCGAACAGCATCGGGAGCTTGCTAATTTTGTTGGCATTGAAGCTAAAGAAGAGGTACTGTATGCAGCCGCGCAGAAAGTGCGTGAACAGGAGTTAACGAATGTTCAGTTGGTGGTATTTGATATTAATAACATCCTGAATATTTTTGCGCCGGGAGAGATTGACCGGCTATATATTAATTTTTGTGATCCCTGGCCCAAAAACCGCCATGCTAAACGGCGGCTTACTCATATTGAGTTTTTGAAGAAATACCGGCTATTGTTACAGCCGGGAGGCCAAATATGGTTTAAAACCGACAATCGAGAGTTGTTTGAGTTTTCCTTAGAGCAGTTTAGCGAGTTTGGTCTAACTGTCACCAAGGTGACCTATGATTTGCTGCACAGCGGTTTTGACGGCAATATTATGACTGAATATGAAACCAAGTTTAGTTCTCTGGGGCAACCCATCTACCGTTGTGAAGTAAATTTTTGATGTAACTTACCGGCAGAGCGCGCATACAATACACTAAAATCCTTTTTGGTATAGGAGTGTGTTATTATGCCGCGTCATTCAGTTGGTACAGGCAATGTCCGACCCGTGGCGCCGCTTGATCTGGAGGAGGTCAAGTTTTGGCTGCATATTATGGAGGAACATGCGCTGTTCATTAGAACCGGATTACCAGTTGATAAAGCTGATTTGATTGAAGAAGCTGCTGCTTTTGAGCGCGAATTTAAGGCTTTGCGGGTACGGGCCGATAAAATTTCAGGTGAAAAAAAGTTTGCAGAACTGATTGCCGATACAATGGGTTCATTACGGGAGTTTCTCCGTTATAAACGCTTGTTGTTAGGATTATCTATGACCAATAAGCTGGGTAGTGCTTTTCCGCCTTTGTTTTTTGATCATCTTATCCGTGAAGCTGAGTATTTCATGGTTATATTGGAAAGAATCTGTGCCGATAAAAAACTGGCTGTTGTCAGAGCGCTGGAAGCGGATTTTTGGTTGCGCCTGATGGCAGACCATACCAAGTTTATAGCTGCCAGGCTTGATCCCTCTGAGCGCAGCCTGATGAATGTTGTTCAAGATTATGAAGCTGAGTTTGATGATTTATCCATGCAAGCGCGTGATTATGTCAGCTTTCTTACTCATAGGCCTATGGAACTGCCGGCGTTTGACCGGTTTTTGCAAGACAGCCGGGTTGCGACTACGCGGTTGCGGGACTTTAAGCAAGCCGCGTATGACATGATTATTGCTAATCGAATGTTAAGCACCATTCCGGCAGCTATGGCTGATCACGTTCGCCGGGAGGCCGATCATTTTCTGTTAATGCTGTCCATGATGGAAAAGGGTGTTGTCAAAATCGAAAAAGATGTTACGGCTTTTACGCACAAATATTTTCCCGCGTTGGACGAAGCGGCAGACGAAGAGCTTAGTGACGACCTGGTGGCTGCAGCTAAGTTAATGGGAGGCGGGCGTGAACCTGTACCTCAGTCGAAATCTCAAATCGAAGCTGCTATTGATGATATGGAACTTGATTATACCCCGGGCAGTGACCGGGAAAAGCAGCTGTCTGGCGAAGTGACTGGCGCTAAATGGGAAGTCGGTGAAGCTCTCGAACAGCCGGTAATACCTGACAATAAGGAAAAGCAGGACGACGCTGTTGTTGTTGCGGCTAAAATCGTGGCAACAGAAAAAGTGGTATTTCCGGCCAAGCAGCAAGCTGATCCCAAAGCCAAACAGGGTAAATACAAATGGGGCGGCAATTGGCCGCGGCAATTGGGAAAGATAATAAAGTAGACTTAGCTTCAGTGGGGTTTTAACCCTATCTGAAGATTAGTCGCCCAACTTCCAGGGATGCCGCTCTAATGCTCTCGCTTAAAAAGCGGGAGTATTAGAGCGGGTTGGTCATCGGGTAAAGTAGACAGTGGAAAATTACCCCTCCTGCGATTGCGGGAGGGGTTTTGGCTGGATATAGAGAATATTACCCCAGGATAGCTATGGTAGAAAGAATTTGCCGCTTGGTGCTTGTGACTGCAAGTAGTGAGCCGGTGTTTAGATCAACTAGGCTTAAGTCGGCAAACAAATTGCTTGTGCCTATAGCCAACTGACTATCAGGCAGTAAGTACAGGCGGGACAAGGATCGACCCAGTGTCAGGCGATCAACTACCTGGGCGGTTGCCAAATCAATAACACAGATGGAGGCGCTGTCTTCATTGACAACATATGCTGTCCGGTTGTCGGCGGCAAGTACGGCATGACAGGGATAGGCGGCAAGTCCGCTGGGACAACTAGGGCATTGGATGGTTACAACCGCGGGGACGGGATTCTTTTTGCTGATATTAAACAAAGCTACGCCTTCGCCAGTAAACGCCGTGTTGGTAAAGGGGACAAGCAGGCGCTGATCTGCTAAAATAATATTTGTGGGGATTCCGGCAATATCATATTGCCAATGGATATCGCCGTTAGTACTTAGTTCCATCACCGTGCCGCCTGCGGCGTGTTCCCAAGCGGTATAAATAGCTTCGCTGTCAGCAGCCAGGCCGACACAGCTGGCTTTGACCGCAGGTGTGCCCAACCGTTCGATAGACATAGTTGTCAGATCCAGCCGATGCAGGCTGCCGCCTGGATCGGCAAGATAAGCAACAGAAGTTGGTGCCTCTGGTACAATGAATTGAGCCGGATAGGGAACGGTTAGGGGCAGCTTATATAGCGACGAACTTGCCAGGTTGACTGTCAATATGCAGTTTTGACCGCTGGTAGCGGCGCAGGGCAGATAGATCTTGGTCGCATCGCTGGAAACGGCTAACTCGGTAGGTGTTAATTCAGAGGCAAATCGTAGTTCCTGAAGAATCTCGCCGCTGGGTCCGTCGACAATAATTACGGCAGGGGTGGCTGCATCGATAGCTATGATTTTATATGGTTTTACCCCCATGGGATCACCTCTTTTTACCCGAAGTTTTGGACTTGGTCTGTAGGTTGTTATTAAGTGACAGGTAAAAATGCAGATATGCATTTTTGGTTGCACTATAATATATACTATTGGTCTTGCGGCCAATTGGTTAACGTGTTTTGGAGGGAGTGTCAGCTTGTGAGTGAGAGGAGAGCCAAAGGCTTCCCCAAGCTGTGGGTTAGTCCGGCAGAGGCTGTGTTTTTTATTGCCGGGATTTTATTTCTCATTGGTACACTTAATGTTTTTAGCGCAAGTTTTGTGTTGGGTGGACAGTTATTCAACGACGGTTATTTTTTTCTGACAAGACATTTAATTTCGTTTATAATTGGTTTTTTGGTTCTGATAACAACTGCCGTTATTGATTACCGGCGGCTTAAAGGGAACTGGCTGCTGCTAGCAATTGTAACGACACTGGGGTTGCTCCTGGCTGTTCATGTTGCCGGTGTGGATGCCAATGGAGCAAGACGCTGGCTTAGTTTGGGCGGGTTTAAATTCCAGCCGTCTGAGCTTGCTAAGCTTACTGCCATTATAATTACCGCCGCTTATTTAGGAACACTGCTTGACCGGGGACGGGCCATTTCGCTGCAGTCGCTGCCGCTCGGTATAACGCTGGTAATGGGAGCGTTCGTGCTTAAACAGCCTGATATGGGGACTGCGGCAGTTATTGTTGGTCTAAGTCTGGTACTGTATGTTTTGGCCGGAATACCCAGAAAAGAACAGTGCTTTTTGGCAATGACGGCAGTCTTTATGGTAGTGTACTTGGTTTATGCGGCTTCCTATAGAGCCGAACGTATTTGGGCCTGGCTTGATCCCTGGGCATATCAACAGACAACCGGATACCAAACTGTGCAGTCGCTGCTAGCGATTGGTTCAGGGGGGATGTTTGGTTCAGGCTTGGGGATGGGAACAAGCAAATTTAACTATCTGCCGGAAGCGCATACTGATTTTGCTTTTGCAGTGCTATGCCAGGAAATGGGCTTTGTCGGCGCTGCTTTGGTACTGATACTATTGGGTGCACTGGCTTGGTATGGTATTCAGATTGCCAGCCGGGCAACAGACGGGTACGGGTTCATGTTGGCGGCCGGTATAACCACGTTGATAGTTGGGCAGGCTGTTGGCAATATTGCCATGGTATCAGGTATTATTCCAGTTACTGGTGTGCCGCTGCCGTTCATTAGCTTTGGCGGCACTTCGCTTATTGTTAATTGCGCGGCTGTCGGATTATTAATTAGTGTTGGCCGGCGAATGACGTCTAAAGTATTCCATCCGGGTGAGGGAACCAGCAGCCCTGACCGTCCCCGGCTGAAACTTGTAAAAAAGAGCGCGCGCTGACTATGTTTAAAGGTCTCCTTTTACGGTAATAATTACTAATGAACTTGTAATTATTATTACGGAAACTGGTACTAACCAATTTCCTGAAGGAGGCCTTTTTCTATGCTTTGGCTTATCCGGACAGGTGCCTATCTTTTTAGTGGTTTAACAATCTGGCAGTTTTTTCAGGGAACGGGTTCACCGGATGTGGCTGCAATTGGCAGACATCTAGCACTTGACCAGTCTCATGGCATGGTTTTTGGCGTATGTGCTGGGTTTAGCACCTATACCGGGCTGGATGTTACTTTGATTCGGCTGGCTTGGGCGCTATCGGTTCTATACCGTGGAGCAGGCTTGGCTCTGTATATTATTGCTTTTCTAGTTATGCCTGCATCTTAATATATATTTTGAAAGTAACGTCGATAGGTTTTTGCCTATCGATTTTTTTTTATTGCAAGAAGTAGCATTTGCCCTGGGATTCACATAAAATACACTAAGTCAATGAGAGGAGGCTTCGCTATGAGGAAAAAAACCAGACACCAGATGTATAAGCCTGAAAAAAGTAAAGTCATGAAAATGAAGGACGAATTTCAAGATATGGAAGATATGTGCGATATAGATGATATGGATGAGGACATGGATGAAATGGAAGATATGGAGAATATGGCTCCCCAAAAGCACTATATGGAAAGCATGAAGATGCATCACCATATGAGTGAAATGGGGGCGATTTTTCCTGAATGTATCCAATTAGCCCATTCCTACGTGCCTTGGCAAACCTATGAAAAAGCCTTTACCCCACCGGAAGCGCTTATGAAAGGTACCCTGTTTCCCGAACTTTGGGGTGTTTATAGAATTCCTAAATAGATTGTAATGGAGGCGTCAATAAGTGAAACATGAAAAACAGACAGCGCTTCTAAAAAAGGTGCAGGAGATGGAATTTGTCGCTATTGAGCTTAATCTCTATCTTGACACCCATCCGTGCGACCAGGACGCGCTGCATGATTTTAACTGCGCAGTTGAGATGCTGAAAAAATATAAAGAAAAATATGAATCTGAATATGGACCACTATTAAACTTTGGTTTTGGTGGAATGTCCGGAGAGCCTTGGCAATGGGTGCAAGGACCTTGGCCCTGGGAATTATAAAATAAGACTCCGGGAAACTCTTCAATAAAGGAGCAGTGAATATGTGGATATATGAAAAAAAACTTGAGCATCCCGTGCGTGTTACCTGCCCGGACGTAAAATTCGCCAAAATGGTAATAACTCAGTATGGCGGTCCTGACGGCGAACTGGGTGCTTCGCTCAGATACTTAAACCAACGCTATAGTATGCCGACCGATAATGCAAAAGCGTTACTTACAGATATTGGTACTGAAGAACTGGCTCATATGGAAATGATTGCTGCCTTGGTATATAAACTGGTTGACGGTGCCAGTTGTGAAGATTTCAAAGCCGCAGGCTGGGAAGGACAGTATGTCCAGCATAATCATGGACTGTTTTGGACAGATGCCAACGGTGTGCCCTGGTGTGCCTCCTATATTGCCTGTCTTGGTGACCCGATTGCCGATTTAACCGAAGATATGGCGGCCGAGCAAAAAGCACGTGTAACTTACGAACATTTAATTGCATGTACCGAAGACCCCTGTGTTAAAGATACCCTACGGTTTTTATGGCAGCGGGAAGTCATTCATTTCCAACGGTTTGGTGAGGCACTTAATGAGATTCAGGAATGGATGTGCAAGTGTAAGCATGTTTGGCATGGACATAAGTGCGGGTGTGAGTAACGGCAGATATGTTTAGGGGTTTGAATTGCGCTCAATAGTAAGTTAGTAAATTGAGCCCCGATAAGATATTTCATTATCCATTATCGGGGTTCGGTTTGGCGAATGGGTAATATCTTATTAGAAAAAGCTATTTGCAGTTAAACAAGGTGGATATTAGCCCAGAAATAAGAATGACGACGAACACCGACTACGCTCCTGAGAGTAGAGACTGTAGTCTTGCATTTTTATTGACGGATAGAGTAACTTAATGTAAGATTATAACTAAGATACCATTTTGTAGATGATTAAATGCATAGGGCAAACTTATCGAAAGATAAGTTTGCAAAACTATGGGTCTTAGGACAGATAGGTCTACGACTGCCAAGCTGCAATTCGGTAAAGGTCTTGTATATGTTGGCATCAGTCTATTAATTGACTGGTGCCATCTATTTTTTTCAATAAAGTATTGGACCAATAATATAATTATTCATAAAAAATAAGTGTTGACCCCGTAATCTATAAGCAAAGAAGTGATGGTTTATGGCAATTGGATATTACCAGCCTCTGGGGAATATTCCTTTTTATATATTTGCGACAGCGGCAATACTGGTGTTGGCCACTTATATCTGGCAGTTTAGAGAAAGCCCTGGAGCCAAAATACAGGTATATGCCTTGCTTTGTAAAGTAACCTGGCTGTTATCCCATGTGTTAATTGCTTATAGTCAAACCTTCTCTGGAAAAATATTTTGGATCTACGTGGGATATTTATCGGGATTGCTTTTACCCTATTGCTGGTATATTTTTGTTTTAGAAATCAGTAACCAAAAAAATCGGATAACCGCCATTATAGAAGTGGGAATAATGGCAATTATCGGTGTTGAGTTTTTGGCGGCTATTTGTAATCCCTGGCATATATTTTGCCGGGATGTTTTTTTTGATGGTTCTGTCGTAAATTTAGTTGCGGGGCCATTGGTGACGATAAACCAAATAAGCAGCTACTTGATATGTATTCTGCCATTGGGGTTAAGTGTTCGCTGGATTTGGCAGTCTTCAGGGCTGCGCCGTAAACAGGCACTATTGTTTACGTTTGCTGGTTTAATTACTCTGTTAGGAACAATATTTTTGGTCTTTTTGCCCCAAGTAAGCTGGATGCATCCACTTCCTTTGTTTTCCATATTATCCGCGCTCATCATGACTTGGGGCTTTTACCGCTGGCATGTATATGACATTTTGCCAATAGCCATGGATACGGTGACGAAGACTATGATAGATGGTTTCCTTATTGTAGATGAAGATGGCTATATTATCGAAATCAATTCGGTTGCGAAGCGTGTTCTTGCCGGATTGCCGGTTTTTATTGGTGGCAAATTTACAGATGTGATTAATACCTGGCCGGCATTAGGTAATCTTAGTGAGGTTGAGCGATTTTCTATCATTGAGGTTATCCGGGAATATAACAATAAAACGTATTATTATCAAGTAGAGCAAATCTTATTGCTACCGAAAAGGAATATCTTAGGCAAGATACTTCTCTTTGAAGATATTACTCAGCAAAAGCAAGATGAGAGTAAATCAATGGAACAGCAACGAGCCTTGGCGGTCTTGACTGAAAGGAATCGTCTCAGCCGGGAAATTCATGACAGCCAAGGGCAAATTCCCGGCTATGTAAAAGTACAAACCCAAATTATTGAACTGTTTTTACAAAAGGGACAACTGACCGAGGCCGTTGACCAATTAGAGCAACTAGGCGAAGTGGCGGATGTTGCGCTTAATGAAGTGCGGGAATCTATTACTGGTCTTAAACTAAATTCGGCAGAATGGAACTTTTATAAAACTTTGCAGGAATGGTTGAAGCATTTTCAGCGAATCTCGGGTATTGCTGTTATCTATAACGAACCCAATTATATACCGCCAAGTGCAATGTTGCCAGGTTCTGAGGTTCAGCTATTACGTATGATTCAAGAGGTTTTGACAAATGCCAGAAAGCATTCGGGTGCTAGTCAAGTAAAAGTCGTACTAGCTTTTTTGGATAATTGGATACAGGTAACTGTAACCGATAATGGATGTGGTTTTGACGTTGAAGATCATAGTCGACTTGCCAAGTTTGGCCTTACTATTTTGCAGGAGCGTGCTGCGGAAATTGGTGGTACTTTAAAGATAAGATCGGGATTAGCGCAAGGAACAATGGTTAGTATAGGAGTTCCGTTGGTACAGTCCGTCTAATGTGTTAAATTGCTGTAAGATCAATAGTTGCATGGGGGTAAGAGGAGGGGGATTATGGTCTATGGTATTTTGTATTCGGATATACCGTCTTATATATTTGTTTTAGTAGTGATGTTGATTTTAGCTGTTTATGTCTGGCAATATAAAAAAACCGCAGGAGCGAAGCCGCACGTGTATGGCTTGGTGTGTAAAGCAACATGGTTACTCTGTATAGTGCTGGCGCTTTATTACCGAGAGGCAGCATTAAGAGTGTTTTGGATATATATGTCATGCTTTTTTTTAATTATGATGCCTTATATTTGGTATATATTTATTTTGGAAATTAGCCAACAAAAAGAAAGTAGTGCGATGAGCTGGGGTGCTGTGGGTATTACCGTCTTTAATTTATTGGCTGTTGTCTCCAATCCCTGGCACCGGCTATGCTGGCAGGAAATTTTAGTCACTGACAGAGGTATAGTTATATATATGGGACCACTGATGGTTGTGGTTTGGATCAGCAGTTATTTGATATGTACTTTAATCCTGTTATTAAGTGTACGCTGGATAGTAATAGCCACCGGTGTGCGGCGAAAACAGGCTTTATGGATTTCTATTGCCAATATATCTTTGGCAATAGGAGGCATATTAGAAATTTTCAAAACGGATACAATTTCAGCGTTTCTAGTATCTCTTCTAGTATCTGCAGTATTTGTAAATTGGGCGTTTTATCGTTGGCATGTATATGATATTTTGCCCTTTGCAAAAAATGCCGTTGTACGCAATATATGTGATGCTGTGTTAGTTGTAGACGAAGTAGGTAACATTGTCAAAATAAATACTGCTGCCGAAAGAGTGCTCAGTGGTTTACCGTGCCTTGTTGGTACTAATTTTGAAAAATTAACTACTATGTGGCCGGCATTACAGCAGCTCGACAAAAGTTTAAACCAGCAGACCCTAGCAGTGACGAGAAAGTTTCTTGGAAAAACTCATTATTTTCAACTGCGGAAAACCACATTGCAAAAAGAAGGGCAGGTGAGGGGTATGGTCATATTAATCAAAGAGATTACCTTGCAAAAGCAAAGGCAGGAAAAAATACTGGAACATCAAAAGGCGGTAGCTATTTTGACTGAACGGGATCGAATTAGCCGTAAGGTTCAAAATAGTCAGGGGAAGTTCCTGCATGATGTAAAAAAACAGGTGCAGGGAATAAAATTACTGGTAGAAAAAGGACAATTGGCAGAAAGCTGTGAGCAGCTTAAAAATTTAAGTGATATGGCAGATGACGCATTTGCCGATGTACGGGAAGTGATTAGCAGTTTGAAAGTATCCGCTGAAAACTGGAACTTTTTTAAAAACCTGGAAGAGTGGTTGTATGGCTTCCAAAAGAGCACAGGCATTGTAGTAACTTACGCAAAACTGGAGGTTAATCGCGAACAATGGATTTTGCCTGCTGCTGAGGTGCAATTACTATGGATAATACAGGAAGCTTTAAGTATAATTACAAAACAGCTAAAAGTGATTCATTTGGGCATGACTTTTATTAATTCTTCCAGATGGTTGAATGTAACTACTATTGCTGAATGCGGGGATTTTGGCCTGGAAGCTAGGGCTAGTCACTTTGATAAGTTTGGCTTGTACATTATTGAGGAGCGGGCAAAGGAAATCGGAGGGAGTTGCACACTGAGGGCGGCTCAGACACAGAAAGTAATATTTAATGTAAGAATACCTCTTGCAAAGGCACAGGGGGAAATTCCATCAATGTTGTTGGCGGATACTGATTTTTGTTGAAAAAAAGCAAAAAACCTATCTTTTTGGCTAGTAGATTTTTATTTTTCCGCTGGTATAATTAAAAATGCATATTAAAGGTTTTACTATAATTATACTAATATGATGGATTTTTGGAAAAAAGAAATATGTATTAATTTAAATCTTTCGCGGAGAAATGATAGCAGACGAGGTGGTTTATATGGGAAGAACACTCCCCTTGGAGGAAATCAATCCAGGCATGGTCACCGCGGTTCCGGTCTTAACAGCTAATCAAAAGGTTGTATTGCAGGAAAACATTGAATTGACAAGTCATATGATTAACTTGCTGCATAGGTGGAACATTAAGGAAATTTGCATTAAGGGAGAAAGACACAGAAAACATTCAGAGTCGATAGGTAATCCTTCTCATGACGATTTTATTAAACCTTACGGTCAAGCGGTCCAAGAGGCTAAAAAGACATTTGAATATATGAGGAGAAGTGAAAAAGTACCCTACTCTGATTTTTATAAATTGGCGTATGGTACTTTATATGAATTAACATGTCAAAAAAATGTGCTTTCCAATTTGTACCGTTTAAAGGCTCCTGTTGATTATATGTATCTTCATGCAGTCGATGTCGGTGTTATTGCTGGATTAATCGGAAGATGGTGTGCTTTGGGGGAAGCGGATATCAAGAAACTAATTCTGGCTGGTGTTATGCATGATGTTGGCAAATCGCAAAATCCGCTTTATATCTTAGAAAGGCCAGAGTTGCCTACCACGGAACAAATGGATGCTCTTAAACTGCATCCCACTTACGGGTATTATATGGTTAAGAGTATTCCTGGTATTGAACTGGAAGTTCAACAGGCTATTTTGCAGCATCATGAGCGGGAAAATGGCTCTGGCTATCCTCTTGGTTCTACTGCTGACGGAATTCATGCTTTTGCTAAAATTCTTGCTATTGCCGATGTGTATGATGCTATGACATCAAATCGCGTCTATAAAAGCAGTGTTACGCCGTTTGTTGCATTAGATACCTTAGCCAGTGAAATCGTTACTCACTTTGAACGAAAATACTGTGAGATATTTATTGGAAACAGCCTGAAAACGTTAATTAACGCTACTGTTTTATTAAGTGATCACTCCCAAGCAAAAGTGGTGAGCTTTAACAGCTTTCTTTCTGTCAAACCGATTGTGCAGAAAAACGATGGTCAATTAATAGATTTGAATGAGCCGGGTACTGTTTCTATTGTGGAAATTGTAAATTTCCCCTAATGCTAGTGAACTTGGGAGAAATTAATTACTGAGGGACTCCACAGCAAGGGTGTGGTTTAGGAGGGGAGTGAATGAGAGTATTACTGGCAGACGATCATTGCTTATTTAGCAGTGGTTTGCAAAAACTACTCGAGGCTAGTGGCATTACGGTGGTTGACACAGTAAAAAACGGATTTGCTGCTATTGAATCTGTACGAAATTATCAACCAGACGTGGTATTGATGGATCTTGAGATGCCAGAATGTGACGGTCTAAAAGCTACGCAATTTATTAAAACGGAATTTCCTGCAATAAAGATTGTAATACTGACAATGAATGTTGACGAGCGTGTATTCAGTGCGATAAAAAACGGAGCGTCAGGGTATTTATTAAAAAACCTCGAAATCGGGGAGTTGTTGACTTTGTTGGAAAGTTTAGAGCAAGGTCAAACCATTTTTTCTCCCGAGCTAGCCAACTGGCTGTTGCAAGAGTTTGATACTAACGATATAGGTGAAGCCTTCGAACTTGCGGAAACTGTAAGTCATGTACATAGCCCTCTGACATCACGACAGAAAGAAATTTTACTGCATATTGCATCAGGAAAGACCTATAAGGAAGTAGGGGCTATTTGCAATATTACTGTTGCTACGGTGAAATTTCATATCAATGAGATTCTTGAACGGTTGCATTTAAAAAATCGGGCACAGGCTATCGCATATGCAATACAGGCCAATTTGGTCAGCGACACAAATAAAAAGTGACCTGGTAAGAAGATAATAAGCTGGTTTGCAGAAATATCTGTGAATCAGCTTATTTTTTATTTTGTTAATAGAACATGAAATGACTTAAATATCACATAGAAAGTCATTTTGATTTAGTAAGTAGGTATATTTTGACGATACAATGTCAATTTTTCATTGATTAGCATAATATCTACAACTTGCGTCTTACCCTGTGTGAATATTTATAATTCGACAGGACTTCTCCTACTTTTAAAGAATAAAAAGTAATAGTTATATATCAAAAAAATATTGACATTATTGTAACAATAAGGTTTAAAATTTTTAGAAAAAGGTCAATGTCTTATTACGGGATTAACTAGTATTGTACGGTATGATTAATACGAGGAGTTATTCTCATGAAAAAGTATTATACTATTGGAGAAACAGCGAAATTGCTTGGCGTTTCTACGCAAACGTTACGTCACTATGAAAAAATAGGCATTCTTGCGCCTAAGCATACTTCGGATAAAAACGGATATCGCTATTATGAATTCAATCAGTTTCATATCATTGACCGTATAAAATATCTGCAATATTTAGGCTTATCGTTATCTGAAATTGGCAATATCATGAATAAAGGAACGGTTAATGGCCTGCTGCCGGCGTTGGAACAACAGTGGCAGGCTGCCAATCGGGCGTTGGAAGCTATCCATGCTAGGATTAAAGATGTTGAATGGTATATTGACTATTTTACTTATTTAAGCAAAATGGATGTATCTAAAGTGCTGTATCGCATGCATATGGAAACGAGGCACTTGATTTATGTTCCTTGTTATGAGGATGATGAGCTGGCAGATATGGAAATCCGACTGGCTAAAACGCGTAGCCGGGCTGAATTACATCACTTGGCGTATCGGCGTCAATACGGTTATGAATTAACCGCATCGAGCCTATTTCAAAGTAAATTTGAACCTAAAACATATTTTATTTATGTTAAAAATAGACCTGAGTTCTTTACACACTACTATAAAGAGCTTCCTGCTGGTGAGTATTTGTGCTTTCGTACCAAATTGCTACAGGAAAAATGGGATACAACAATTTTGGAAAAATATTTTGATTCTCTTCCTAAACCATCAACTATTGTTGCGTTAGAGTTTGAGGATAATTTGGTTGAATATATGAATGCGGATTATGAAGTGCAAGTGCTACTATAGGAATTGGTTTTGCGAAAGTAAGTACGATTATCGGCGTTGCCGAAAAATAAGAAAAGATGTGTTTTCTGAAAAATAACAGAAAACACATCTTTTCTTATTTTTTTGTAAGTTTTGTGGTTGATTATTCTTTTTTTTTAGATTAAATAAATTATTCTTGACATTCATCCAAGGAGAAGGTTTACCTTGAGCATATAACCCACTAAAACTATTTGGAGGAGATATTGATGATGCCCAAGGAGTTAACTAGAGAGACGAACATTTTGTATACGGGAAGTGAGTCTAAGCTTCCGATTGAACAGCCGGAGACTCCCCCTATATATCATTCAACAGCGAATATCATTCGTGATATGGATGATTATGATTTTGCCAGCACTGGCGGTAAGTATTACTATTGCCGGACTGCGAACCCGAATCGAGATGGTGTGGCTGAGGCTGTATCTTATTTAGAAAAAGGAGAACAATCGCTTGTATGTTCTTCGGGTATGGCGGCCATTTCTACTGCAGTTTTATCTCTTGTCAAGGCAGGTGATCACATTGTTGCCAGTCGCTCGATTTATGGAGAAACAATAGAGCTGTTCGATAATATTTTAAAAAAGCTTGATGTGGATGTCAGTTATATTGATTTTACAAATATTGATAGTGTCCGTAAGTCCTTACAACCTAACACCAAGATATTATATACAGAAATTATTGCCAACCCGCTTATTGAAGTCGTAGATATTGACGCTTTATCCGAACTGGCTCATAGCGTAGGAGCGCTGGTGCTGGTTGATAGTACATTTACTACACCGTTGGCAATTCGTCCGCTAGAGCATGGAGCAGATATTGTTATGCATAGCTTGACGAAATATTTTGGCGGCCATAGTGATATTACCGCCGGTTCAATTACCGGCTCAAAAAAATTAATGAAAAAAATATATTCAGATTATTTGCTTTTAGGAGGCTGCCTGGATCCAAACAGTGCCTGGCTGATGCTGCGCAGTATCCGAACCATGGAGATGCGTGTCACTAAACAGTTTGAGAATGCAAAAAAGATTGCTGAAGTCCTGCAGGCAGATCCGCATGTGCGGTATGTAAATTACCCCACTTTGCCCAATCATCCGCAGCGTGAATTAGCGGCAAGGCTTATGCCAAATGGCTGTGGGGCCATGCTAAGTTTTCGTGTAGAAGATGATAGAGATAAAGTGAATGCATTTATGCATAAGTTGAAATTAGTAAAATATCTTGGCACATTAGGCGGATATCGTACAAGTATCGCTCATCCGGCCACCGCATTCCGTAACGAGTTTACCCCGCAAAAACTGAAAGAGATGGGAATGGAAGAAGGGTTGATTCGTATTTCTGCCGGCGCAGAAGCGATTGAAGATTTAATTGCTGATTTTAAACAAGCGTTAACAGTCTTTGAGAACGTGTAATTTTGGAGGGGGGTCATTATTTATGCTAAAAAATATTAATATGCCAATAGCATTGCTTGCTGTAGGGTTATTGATCGCAATGGTCATTCCCATGGTGTTATATCCAGACGGAAGTGCTGCCGTTATTAATATCTTTTATTCGATCATGACATTGGATTTGCCGTGGCTATTCTTGATCCTTGCTTTTCTTAGTGCGGTATTTGCCGTGTTTATTATGTTTTCCAAATACGGAGACATACGCTTGGGTGGTCCTGATGCCAAACCCCAGTATAAATTTTTTACGTGGGCTGCTATGAATATGTGTTCTGCAGCGGGAGCGGGAATTTTGATTTTTGGCATGGTAGAGTGGATGTATTATGTTAAAACTCCACCTTTTGGGGTTGTTCCTATGTCGGTGCAAGCTTATGAATACGCTTCCGCCTATGGAATGTTCCATTGGGGGTTCTCCGCTTGGGCTATTTATTTGCCTGCATCGCTGGCGTTGGGCTACATTTTTTGGAATAAACAAGTGGACTCTTTAAACCTATCAGATCTTTGCAAGAATGTTTTGAAAGGGGACAGCCTGCCGGTCCGGATTGTACGAACCTGCATAGATGGGATCGTTGCTTTCGGCTATATTGGGGGCCTAGTTTGTACGGTAGGTTTGGGAACCTCTATTCTGGCCGAATTAGCTGGATCTTTGCTAAATATGCCGGTTACTTTTGAACTGCGTATAACTGTTATTCTCGTATTTTGCCTGTTCTTTATTTTGTCGACCTCCAAAAGTATTGCTAAAGGAATTGGCATTATTAGTGATTTTAATGTTAAACTGGCGATTGCTTTTTTCCTTTTCGTTTTCCTGGTAGGACCCAAATCCTTTATCTTGAACAATTTTGTGATGGCGATTGGAACCAACATTCGTGAGTTTGTTCATATGAGCTTTAATACCGATTCGATTGCGCAAACTGGATTTATTCAGGAGTGGACAGTTTTTTATTGGGCTTGGTATGTGGGCTGCACTATTTCTGATGGCTTGTGGCTGGCTCGTGTTTCTTATGGGCGTACTTTCCGTGAAATTGCTGTTGTACGGTGTATTTGGACATCGCTGGCTTGCTGGTTGGCGTTTGCTGTGCTTGGAAACTATGGAATGAGCTTAGAACTCGCCGGAACGCTCAACTTATCGCAAATAGTTAGTGATAGCGGCAATAATGCGGCGATATTGGCTATTTTGAAGACACTGCCCTTTTCTGGCGTAGCAATTGCTGTGTATATGGCGGTGGTATTCATTACCTTAGCGTGTGGAGCTACGGCAGCATCTACGGTTGTATCGATTCTTACCTCTAAAAATCTGAAAAACGACGAAGAACCCAATAAATGGTATAAAGTGTTTTGGGCATTTCTTGTTTTGCTGCTGCCAGTCAGCATCTTATTCCTGGAACGTATGGTGCCCGGGTTGAATGTTTTAAAAACCATCCAATCTGTTACTGCGGTTTTTGCCATCCCGATGCTGTTTGTTATAGCTTTACTGCTTTTGTCATTTTACAAGATCTTAAAGAAAGATATCGAAAGTCGCAATATCCCTGTAGACCAAAACAAACAGTTTAAGTGGAATTAGGATAAAGAGAAGAACTGATAGAATAGAAGAAGAGAACAAAAATGTTAGTGTACCTGAAATGAGAGCGAGGATTTATTATGACAAGAAAAATGAAAACAATGGACGGAAATACGGCAGCAGCCTATATATCTTACGCCTTTACCGATGTAGCGGCGATCTTTCCCATTACACCGTC
>JAGGAB010000056.1 GCA_017889705.1 Bacillota bacterium
ACGGGCAACCGTCACTGACAATTGGGGGTATAGCTCAGCTGGGAGAGCGCTTGAATGGCATTCAAGAGGTCAGCGGTTCGATCCCGCTTATCTCCACCAGGAAACACAAGGCTTGCGAGGTGTTTACTTCGCAGGCTTTTTTGTTTGTCTAATGTTTGTCTAATGAATATTAACAACTTTTGTATTTGGCTTTCGTTTATACGCGCAAAAAACTTATTATATGAAAGCAACGGAAGAGATTTTGATACGAAAAAATATGCAGAAAAAAATTTCAGCAAAATGTATTTAAAACAAGATGCGATTACTGAATTCATTGAGGGATTGAATGATGGCAAGAAACAATAATATCAGGAGTAAAAAGAACTGCAAATGATCATGCGGAAAAGAAAACAGAAGAAAGAGGATGATGATACTGCGGAATTGATAGCATTAGGGTTATTGAAATATCCTTGGAAATAATAACTAGTGCATTTTAGATGGCATTATACGATAATATATTTGGTTATATCATTGTTTTGCACCTACACTTATTCTAAGGCAAGGTAACAGTTGGTGGATCAACTTGACAAGGTGTCCGGATACCGCCGAAATGGTGTCTGGATATGGCCGTTACGATGTCCGGATGTTGCCGAAATACTCAATACTCTAACTTATAGCGTTCGATCTGTTGTTTATTTGGGCAAAAGCTCATATAATTTTGGTATCTTTTTTGCGAGGTAACACGTATGAAAAAAGAACAAATTGGGGGCGTAGCTTCGGCTATCGGGGCTTTTACTTTGTGGGGCTTTCTACCAATTTATTGGAAGTTGATCCAGCAGGTACCGGCCCTTGAGATCCTAGCTCATCGCATCGTCTGGTGTTTACTGTTTATGGGGCTAGTGTTATTTGCGACCCGGCGAATACGTTCGTTCCGACAGGAAACTCTTATTATAGTGGGGCAGCGTAAACGATTTCTTGGCTTAATCAGTGCCGCGGTTATTCTCTCACTAAACTGGCTTATCTATATATGGGCAGTCAATAACAACCACATAGTAGAGACCAGTTTAGGCTATTATATTAACCCTTTGATCAGTGTCTTCCTAGGCGTCTTCGTCCTTAAGGAAAGATTAACGCTTTGGCAGACTGTTGCGGTTGTGCTGGCGGGATTAGGTGTACTCAATCTGACCGTCAACTTCGGCACTTTTCCCTGGATAGCTGTGTCACTGGCCGTATCCTTTGGTTTATATGGACTGGCAAAAAAAATATTAAACATTGGAGCATTGACTAGCATCATGCTAGAAACGTCACTGATGACGCCACTGGCATTAGTCTATCTCTCCTATCTGCAGCAAAAGGGCACCGGCACTTTCGACTGCAGCCAGCCAGTACTTGCCGGGCTACTTATCGGTGCAGGCATCGTCACAGCAATGCCAATGGTACTATTTTCCAACAGCGCAATCCAGATATCGCTGACTATGCTGGGTTTTATCCAATATCTATCGCCGACTATTGCTCTATTTGTCGGTGTTTTCTTGTACCATGAGCCGTTTTCCTTGACACATCTGGTTTCTTTTAGTTTAATCTGGCTGGCACTGACTATCTTTTCGCTGTCACAGACAAAAGCATTTGCCCACGTGGAAGCAACGGTAATGAGGGTACTCACAAAGGGAAAACAATAATTCACCGTGGTGCAACTTGATTGAAAAGTATTTAGGAAGCATGTTAGAATTAGTAATTGGAGATGCATTGGACGTTACGCTCTAGTTTAAAAAGCATGGCACTTTTAAACCAATTGAAGACATCAGTGGCGGTGGTCCGTTTCATTATAGGATCGACGTGCTGTTAATTGAATAGAGAATGCTCATGGGGCAGGGCAGGATGGGCTACAACTTTTCTTCCATGTGAAGCGTTCCCAGAAGAGCAATAATTAAGTGGGAAAAACCATAGAAAAGAGGGCCATGTAGCTGTTTAAGAGTATGCCGGTGAAATTGAACTGCCTGATGTTATGATACGGCGATAGGACAACGAGATGGTTTGACGACAATTTGACGACAATGCAGTCGGAAAATGTCGATTTTACAGTACGCTACTGGTTACTCGCATGTCTTGAAAGTAACGTTATTGCTGTGTTTTCATAATTAGTCACACCTAGTGAAAACTCGTTTCCTAGAATTGACATCGAAGTGGTCACGGATTTCACGTTTTTTTAACACTGCAAGTAAAATCAAGGCTTATGTAATAGAAACGGTAGTATTTTGCGTAATTCAAAACCGGTTATGGTCAACGATCTGATTGAATGCTGATAATGTGTGGAAACGCCGCCAGTTGTTCCGCTGGGTATTTTTTCACAGATATGCTATATTAATAATTGTCGGTTTAGTTTGAATAGTTGACGCTTAAATGCTGCTAAAAACGAGCAAAAACTTCTCAAAGCTAACAAAGACATAGACATATAAACGCAGCAACATTAATAGGTGCAGGCGTAGCTCAGTGGTAGAGTGCTGGCTTCCTAAATCGGGAACCTTTTTAGTTATTCACAAGGAAAATATAGATTAACAAGGCTTTGCAGGCGTATAATTGCAAAGCTTTTTTGTATCTTGACGCTTATTTGACGCAGAATTGTTTTTTGCGGTTAAAAGTGTCCGCTAAAATATTTATGTGCGGACCTATTTATCCGTTGCGTTGCATAAATGAAAATGCTATTATATTGTTAGAAGTATCCGCATATCGATAAATTTGCGGATGCTTCTAACGGAGGTTTAATATGGATGAGCATGAAAAAATACGAGATATTTTTAAAACCCAGGGTGGAAAGGTTCGGACAGCCGATATAACGAATGCGGGGCTGCATAATCGGTGGCTTGCAAAGTTGATGCAGGAAGGCAAGGTCATTCGCCTGAAACAGGGCCACTATCAATGGGTTGGAGATGAAGAACCCGAAGAACTGGAACTTTTGTACCAACTGTTGCCGGATACCATTCTCTGCATGGAATCGGCGCTGTACTACTACGGATATACAGATAGAACCCCGGATAGATGGCATATTGCTGTAGATCGGGACAGCAATAAAAAACGCTTCCGTATTGATTACCCGCTTATCAAGCCGCATTATTTGGATTCAAAGTATCTCAACATTGGCGTTACAGAAGGCAATATTAATGGCATAGATGTTCGGATTTATGATCGTGACCGGACAATTTGTGATGTCATCCGCTATGCCAATAAACTTGATCGAGAAATATTAAATAAAGCGATCCAAGCCTATCTGGCTGATGCTGGCAAGAACATCATAAGACTTATCGAATATGCAAAGCAGTTGAGGGTATATAAAAAAGTCCAGCTGTGGATAGGGGTGTGGCTCTGATGGCTGATATTGCGCAATCTGTTTTGGATAAGTTGAAAATTAAAGCAAGAGAAACAGGAAAGAGCTATCAATTGCTTTTGCAATTATTTTGCCAAGAAGAATTCCTTCGACGTCTTGAGTGATCAAGGTATAGAGAAAATCTGGTGTTGAAAGGCGGCTTGTTTCTTTATAGCGTGAGCAGGTTTAAAGGCCGCCCAACGATGGATATTGACTTTTTATTGCGAGACACACCTAACTCTCAAGAAAATATAATGACCATGATTGGCGACATTTCGGATACCGTAACGGAGAATGACATTGTTCGGTTTGAAATCAAGGGGCTTGTGCCAATTGCGGAAGAACGTGAGTACAACGGCATACGTGTTAAGATGATAGCTTACATCAAACAAACACGAACGCCGTTTGAACTGGACACGGGTGTTGGTGACGTGGTAATTCCCAAAGCTGAACCACGAAAATTATTAACCCAATTGGATGGTTTTTCAGAACCGGAAGTTCTGACTTATTCCCTCGAGTCCACGATCGCTGAGAAATTTGATGCCATTATTGCACGCATGGAACTCAGCAGCAGAATGAAAGATTATTATGATATATATTTTTTGGCCACCACATTTCATTTTGAAGCACGGAAACTTCAGGTGGCCATATTGGCTACGCTGCAAAAGCGAAAAACAATCTATGGTGAGGACGCGGTTGAAAGAGTGCACGCATTCGAGCAGAGTGATGACATGCGGCAAAAGTGGAAGCGCTTCACAACGGCAACAATTAAAATACCGCTGGAATTTGGAGATGTGGTTGAGATTATTGATAAATTTATTGGGCCGGTATTCAGGGGCATAGTTTCTGGGCAAGAAGTATCGGGTGTATGGAACCCTGCAACGGTCCGGTATGAATAATTAATTTCTTTTTGGTGGCTTCAGATTTTATTCAGTGTCCTTTGTTACAATTGTTTGTTTTATTTTTTGTACGAAGCAGGAATAAAATCATTGAATAGTCGGAAAGCATTACTGGCAAATTAGCAGAAGGGTTAGCCCTTGAACATTAGCAGCCGGGGATTGCTGGTGCTGGGGTAGTGCTTCATTCTGGCAGGGATACCTTAATTGATTGGCAGAAGTTGACGATTTATTTTTAGGCGCGAAGAAAAAGGATGAGTAGTTTGCAGATTGAATGTATAAAATGCAAATATTTTTATATTACATGGAACAAGTCTTTTCCTTATGGCTGCAAGGTGATGGGCTTTAAAAGTAGCTTAATGCCCAATCTGGTTACGCAGAAAGTATCTAATATGCAGTGCTTATCTTATCAGGAAAAGGAGATAAAACCAAAGGGCTAAGACAATCAAGAGTAGGGATCACTGGTGGACGACTATTTTGATAAGTTGCGGACCAATCGGTAAAAATGAAAGTTTTCAACGGGTTTTATTGGATAGCATTTGATGGCTAAGGAACAATAGGCTGATTTATAAACAGCATAGTAGGAGAATATACGAATCACAGTCCGTAAATTCATAGCGTTTGATGGCGATAAAAATATCTACTACCTGATATGATAACTCTATGTGCAACAGTTATTGAATAAAGATTAGTTGACAGCATAATGGCGCATAAAAGTAGCATTCTTGTCACTTATTTCGTCCTTAATGGGTTGCAAATGGTGGCAGACAAATAAAAACAACGACAAAAACAGGCCGTTAGGCCTGTTTTTGTTTTCCATGTTCACTGGTATTATTTCTTCTCAACACATTGTCGAGGAGGTCGGCAGTCTGCCGTTCATTCTTGTTGAGAATAAGCTGTATCTGGCTATGGTTCTTGTTAATTTTTGACCGGTGCGTTCAGAAATGGTTTTTATATCATTTTCATGCACAAAACACACATTTTTATTTGCCCAATTTTCGATAAAGTAGTGTACGATGAATACCCAGGCGCCGAGCGGCTTGAGCTATTTTTCCATTACATTCTTTCAATACTCTCTCAATGTAAGTATGCTCAATCTTTTTCATAAAGCTTTTTAGATCCCCATTATATTCAAGAGCTACCTGGTTAGCCACATCCGCCTTCGCTTCAGCAGTAACATCATTCCCCGGATTTAACAACTCATGAGTCAATAACAATTCATCGCTCGCGGAGGTTATGACCAACCGTTCGACAACGTTTCGTAATTCCCGAACATTGCCCGGCCATTCATACTGACGGAAAGCTTGCAGGGTTATTATAGCAAATCTCTTCTTATAGTTATACTTGCGATTGAGTTCTTCCAAGAAGCTCTGTGCCAGTGCTTCAACATCTTCCGGCCGCTCATGCAGTGGCGGGAGTACTAAAGGGATAACATTTAGGCGGTAATATAAATCCTCTCTAAACACCTTTTCTTTAACCATATCACGTAAGTTTTTATTTGTAGCTGCAAGCAAGCGAACGTTTGTTTTTTGCGAAGAGGTTCCGCCAACTCGTTTAAACTCTCCACTTTCTAATACTCGCAATAATTTGGACTGCAATCCCAATGGTAATTCCCCTATTTCGTCTAAAAAAAGAGTACCATTATTGGCAATTTCAAATAAGCCAGGCTTACCGCGTGCATTAGCACCCGAAAAAGCGCCTCGTTCGTAGCCGAAAAATTCCGATTCCATCAATTCATAGGGAATTGCCGCACAGTTAACAGGGATGAATGGTTCTTTGTTCCTGTGGCTTTGACTATGGATATAGTTTGAAATCACTTCTTTGCCTGTGCCAGTCTCTCCCAAAATAAGCACGGTACTGTCTGTTTGCGCAATTTTCTTTGCCGTTTGCAGCACTTGTTGCATTTTTCGGCTTTTCGCTATAGGTTCACGCCGCGCTAAATAATTCTTGCCAATATAGTCGACTGCATTTTTGTATCGCTGCGCATTTTCACGTTCTTTTTCTAGTTCATCGATATATTGGTCGATCAAATCTCGGGGTCGGACATTGGTCACCACCAAGATAATTTCACCGTTTTCATCAAGCAGCGGTATGCTGGTAGACATAACCTTTTCCCCTGACGATACTGTCACCAACCCGGTAAAAGTAGCGCGTTTCTGGATTGCTTCCATGGTCGTCGAGCGGTCGGTGCCACCTTTCTTCACGATATCCTGGACATTAGCACCAACAACTTCATCCGTTAGTTTTTCCATGAATTTCACAGCCGCAGGGTTTGCCAGCAGAATATTACCAAATTTATCCGTCACCATAATCCCGTCATAAGAAGCCTCGAAAATTTTTTCTAAATTTATCAGGCTTACTTCTGGCATGCGTTCATATGAAATCATTTATTCCACCGTCCTATTGAAACGTAGCTTTCTATCATTCATTATAATCTAAAAAACAGCTCACTGTAAAATGTGAAATGCAACACCTGTTAATTTTCCCTTATTATTTTTTTGTCCGCACATTCTATTTGTGTAGATTTTTTACTACAGGGTAAGCAGCAAATAGTCTACACAAAATGTAGCAAAAAGTCTACAGAAAAAATGACAAAACAGAATAATAATAATTTTCGAAAATAATAAAAAAAAGTCTGCATTATGCGAAGCCGCATGATGTGGGCTTTTTTTGCATTTCTAAAAGGGTTAATTGACTCAATACTCAATTTCATTTGAAGTTGGTACGAGAGTTGCAATTATAGTTAAGCAAATGCACTTTATAGGGGCATGAAAAAATAGGAGGGAAAAATAATGGACATAAGAATTATTGGCGTTGTTGGTGCAGGAGCTATGGGGACTGGCATTGCTCAAGTAGCTGCTCAAGCAGGGTATGAAGTAATTTTAAATGATGTATCAGCCCAGGCGTTGCAAAGGTCTGTTGAAAGCATAACCGTTGTATTGGACAAATTAATCGCCAAAGGAAAGATGACAGAAACCGTAAAGCAAAGCATATTAGCCAAAATTCAGACCAGCACTGAGGTAGATGGTTTGGCAAAAGCAAATTTGGTGATCGAAGCGATTATCGAAAAATTTGATGCAAAGTGTGAGTTGCTGAAAAAACTGGATGAAATTTGCCCAGCCAATACCATTATTGCCTCGAACACATCTACCATGTCTATTACGAAGATGGCCACCGTTACGCAAAGACAAGATAAGGTTGTGGGCATGCATTTTTTCAACCCCGTTCCTGTAATGCGGTTAGTGGAACTCATTCGAGGATATAATACTTCGGATGAAACAATTGCGGCATTGCAGCAAGTGGTAAGGGCTATGGGCAAGGAAAGCATCGAGGTAAAGAAAGATACGCCTGGATTTGTTGTCAACAGATTGATGTTACCGCAATTCAGGGAAGCATGCTTGGTGTATGAAGAGGGAATTGCTTCTGTGGAAGATATCGATAAAGCGATAACATTAGGCCTTAACTATCCGATGGGACCATTTACCTTGATGGATTATACAGGAATTGATATCTCATATCATTCTCTGGAATATCTCTACTCAGAATTTGCCCAAACAAACTGGGCACCGCCGGTTGCGATGAAGCGAATGGTTAATGCCGGACGATTGGGTAAGAAGACTAGCGGTAAAGGATGGTATGGTGGCAAGTAAGTTGTCTTAAGTTGATAAATATATGGATAGGGGTGGAACTAAGTGGATGCAACAATATTAAGTCTGATTGGGATTTTTGTTTCACTGGCTTTTATTATCTTCTTGGCGCTCCGGGGCGTCGGAATTATAGTTATTGCGCCACTGGCGGTAGTAGTTGTTTCTTTGTTTTCCAATATGTCGATATTGGGAACCTTAAGTGGACCTTACATGAAAGGCTTTGTTAACTATGCCGGTAAGTTTTATTTGATCTTTCTGACCGCGGCGATGTTTGGAAAATTCATGGAAGATTCAGGTGCTGCACGGGCCATTGCCGAAGGACTACTTAAAGTCGTTGGACGAAGCAGTGCATTTGTAGTCATGGTCAGTATCTCGGTCATTTGTATGATTTTGACTCTTGGTGGAGTTAGTTTGTTTGTGGTTATATTCGCAATCGTACCGATTGCCCGTCCATTATTCAAAGAACTTAATGTTCCTTGGCACTTGTTTATGGCATCATTTATGTTCGGCAATGGGGCTATCACCATGTGTATGATGCCTGGAACACCATCGGTTTTGAATATCATGCCGACTAAATACATGGCCTCAACACCCATGGCAGCGCCTGTCATTGGTTTGGTAGGGATTGCAGTAGTTGTTCTCTTCAACCTCTGGTACTTCAAACGGGAACTCAAAAAATCGGCAAATCGTGGTGAAGTTTACGAAGAGCCGCAATTGATGGGAGGCGGTGGTGAAGATAAGTATGCTGATCGAAAATTGCCAAATATCTGGCTTAGTCTGTTGCCGCCGGCCGCTCTGATACTATCATTGAATGTTGGCAAAGTTGATATCGTATGGGCTCTTGTGATCGGTTCTGTAGTAGCAATAGCTGCCTTCTGGCCCAATTATCAAAACTTTATGGACACTGTCAACAAAGGCGCATTAAATACGGTTGTTCCGGTTATTAATACCTGTGCTGATGTTGGATATGGAATGGCAGTGGCTGCGACTGCTGGTTTTGCCGTCGTTTCGGATATCTTGCTTAATCTCCCGGGACATCCCATTTTATCGCTATCCGTGGCCGTAAATCTTATGGCTGGTATTACTGGTTCCGCTTCTGGAGGCTTGGGAATTGTTCTGGAAACATTGGCGCCAAAGTATTTGGCATTAGGGTTGAATCCAGAGCTTGTTCATCGGATCGCTGTAATTTCGGCAGGTGTCTTTGATGCCCTTCCTCATAATGGGGTGGTTATCACATCGTTGGCGGTCTGTGGGCTGACGCATAAAAATGCGTATAGACATATCTGGATGACACACTGTATTGCTACTTTGCTAGCTCTGATTGTAATTATTCCGGTGGGGATCATGATTTACAAATAAACAATAACGAGCGTTTTGCAATTTGTCAGTTGAGGTTAGTTGAGGCTTACCCCGCCTGATTAATCTCTCGCGGTTAGCACATCGCGTACTTTAGTGTTTGAAAAAAAATTTAGGATGGTGAAAGATGATGAGTAAGGTTATTGCAGCTGAACAAGCGGCGGCTTTAATAAAAGACGGCGATACAGTACTTTGGACGACCGCCGGCCTGGCTGGATTTGCAGAAGAAGTAGCTATCGCCTTGGAAAATCGTTTCAAGGAAACCGGGTCGCCCCGTAATTTAACCATTGCCCACGATTGTGGCTGTGGCGACATGAAGACTCGCGGGATGAGCCATTTTGCTTATGGGGGATTGATCAAACGGTTGATTTCTGGTCACATTGGTCAGGCGCCGCCCATGGGGCAACTAATTTTTGAGAATAAAATCGAAGCCTATTTGATGCCACAAGGAGTTATGGCTCAAATGTGGCGGCAAATTGCCGGTAAGAAGCCTGGGGTAATTACCAAGGTTGGTTTAGGAACTTATGTCGACCCGCGGGTTGAAGGAGCAAAAGCATCAACCATTACAACCGAAGATCTAATCAAAGTCATTGAAATAGAAGGAGAAGAATGGTTGCTATACAAGACGTTTCCAGTAAATGTTGCAGTCATTCGCGGCACAACTGCGGATGAAAAAGGCAACTTGACCATGGAGAAAGAGGGGTTGTTGCTGGAAGCCCTGCCAATGGCGCAGGCGGTTAAAAATAGAGGTGGGATCGTAATCGCCCAAGTGGAGTATTTGGCCAAAGCAAATACGCTTCACCCTAAAGAGGTTAAAGTTCCTGGGGCATTGGTTGATTACATCGTCATCGCTAAGCCGGAAAACCATATGCAGACTGCAGGAACCTATTATAATCCAGCAATTGCAGGAGAGAGTAAGATGCCTTTAGGCAACCTGCCGACAATGCAGTTCGATGCACGCAAAATTATCGCTCGTCGGGCAGCTATGGAATTAAGCCCCAATACAGTCATCAACCTCGGAATCGGCGTCCCTGATGGCATTGGCAGTGTGGCAGCAGAAGAAGGAATATCTGACCTTCTTACCATTACCACCGAGCTAGGAACCTACGGTGGAGTGCCGTGCAGCGGCCCGGACTTTGGCACTGCCTATAATGCTGATGCCATTATCGAACACGAGGCGCAATTTGACTTCTATGATGGCGGTGGACTAGACGCTACTTTTCTTGGTCTGGCACAAACCGATGCGCAAGGGAACCTTAATGTCAGCAAGTTTGGCACAAAGGTTGTTGGTGCCGGCGGATTTATCAACATTTCTCAAAACTCTAAGAAAGTGGTGTTCTGTGGGACTTTTGCCAATGGTGCGGAATTGAGTTTTGTGGATGGCAAAGTGACCGTTCTTAAAGAAGGGAAGACCAGAAAATTCGTGAACAAGGTGGACCAAATTACCTTTAGCGGCAGTTATGCCCAACAAACGGGTTTGCCGGTGTTGTACGTTACGGAGCGTGGAGTCTTTACGTTGGAAGAAGGGCTGCTAACCCTAATTGAAATTGCGCCGGGTATTGACCTGGAGCGGGATATTTTAGGCGCCATGGATTTTAAACCACGCATTTCGGCAAACCTGACATTAATGCCGACAGAAATATTCCAAGAAAAATGGGGCCGATTGCAGCAAATTATGGATACTGAGTGATTACACGAGATGAGTGTCTATCGTATAGGCAAAATCTGATTGGAGGCTACTGTGAACTACGATTTGCGCCGATGGTTTTTTTTACTCTGCTGCATCTTTATTAACATCTGCGTCGGATTCATGTATGCCTGGAGTGTATTCCAGAAGCCTATTATTAATCTGTTTGGCTGGGCGGAGATGGATGTATCAATCGCTTTTAGCCTAATGGTGGTTTTGTCCGCTCTACCCATGGCTTTGGCAGGAAAAGCACAGGATTATATCGCGCCGAAACAAATCATCTTGCTGGGTGGTTTGTTGTTGGGAACAGGAGTATTTTGTACAGGGTTGGCGAATGAAATTTGGCAGCTATATATTACATATGGCGTGATTGCCGGTCTGGGCACGGGCATTACTTATGCGGGAACAGTAGCAAATATAGTGAAGTTTTTCCCTGATCGGCGCGGTATTGCTGCGGGTATTCTATCTGCAGGGATGGGGTCGGGAGCGGTTATTATCGCCCCGATTTCTTCGCGGCTGATTGAATATTATGGCGTTTTGACTGCTTTTAAAATCCTGGGGATTGCATTTGTGATAATTATTTGTGGCTTATCGCGCCTAGTGCAGACGGCACCGCACGATTATCGACCAATTGGTTGGAATCCTGCTGCTACTGCAATGGTTGCCAGTGGGCCGAATATGGATTGGCATCAGATGCTGCGGACGCCGTTGTTTTATGCTCTAGCGACTATGTTTATTTTTGGTACCACTTCCGGGTTGATGATCATGGCTCATGCTTCGCCTATTGCACAGGAGATATTGAAAATTACACCCCAGACGGCCGCTGTCGTCGTCGGCTTTTTAGCAGCAGCGAACACGACCGGACGGGCGTTTTGGGGTGGGCTGTCAGATAAAATTGGCCGCTATCCCATTCTACTGCTTCTGTACATCATTGCAGGTTGCGCCATGTTGCTGCTGACTAAAGTCAATTCCTATTACTTTTTTGTGGGCACTATCATGGCAGTTGGATTATGCTATGGCGGTTTTATGGGAATGATGGCGTCATTGACGGCGGATAGTTTTGGTTCAAAACATTTAGGGGTGAATTTTGGGATCATGTTTCTTGCTGTAGGAATTGCAGCTTATGTAGGTCCACGATTGGCAGCTGCGGTGAAGGCCAGTAACAACGGCGATTACAGTCAGGCGTTTATAATCGGTAGTCTGTTGAACGTAGCAGGTGCTTTGATTGCATTGGTTATGCTTTATAGAAAAAGATCATGTCTAACTGAAAGCTATGTAAAAAAGGTAGTGAGAAGACTATGAGATTGAAAGATAAAGTAGCTGTGGTAACCGGATCGGCACGGGGGCTGGGTAAATCAATGGTGTTACGGATGGCTGCTGAGGGAGCCGCAGTCGTAGTGAGCGACATTAACTATGACGCATGTGTTGCAGTGAAAAGTGAAATCGAGCAGGCAGGCGGCGTGGCGGCAGCCATTAAGTGCGATGTAACTAAGCGCGAGGAAGTGGAGTTTTTAATTCAGGAAACGGTTAAGCTCTTCAGCAAAGTGGACATCATGGTCAATAATGCTGGGATTACTCGCGATGCCCAGATGATTAAGATGACGGACGAACAGTGGGATTTGGTACTGGCTACGAACTTAAAATCCATGTTCCTGTGTTGTCAGGCGGCGAGTAAGCCGATGATCGAACAGGGCTGGGGACGAATTATCAACATCAGTTCTATCGCTGGAGTGGAGGGCAATTTTGGACAGGCGAATTATTCCGCCGCCAAAGCGGGGGCCATCGGCTTGACCAAAACATTGTGTAAAGAGTTGGGCAAAAAAGGGATCACCGTGAATGTCATTGCACCTGGCTTTATGTTGACGGAAATGGCTGAAGCGATCCCGAAAAAAATCACAGACGCTATGATTGCGCGCATCCCTGTTGGGCGGGCCGGTCAGCCAGCTGAAATCGCCAGTGCCGTAGTTTTTTTAGCATCAGATGAGGCAGCGTTTATTACAGGGCAGGTTCTCAATGTTAACGGTGGTATGTACGTATAATGAAGCTTTTGCTTTGTTATCAATTCAAGAATAATCTTTCCCCAAAATATGCAACTGGATCTGCTTATTTTGACGGTGAACAAGGTATTGTCTTGTTATAGGAAAATGGATATTATAAAGGTTGTTTGCATGCTGATATGATATGAGGTCGTTGGATGGGCTCTTGAGTGGCATGCTGGTTGTGGTTGTAGAATTGAGTGGTAAATGGGGGGATTAGCTATTAAAGCTAATTGCTTCCTCAAGTATCGCTGCAGCTACGGATGGCGAGAAGAGACCCAGGTAAAAGGAAAAACTGAAAAAGTGAGAGGAAGGTAACGCATGAAAACATTGGAAAAAATCGTTATTGTTGGAGCGGCAAGAACGCCCGTTGGAGCGTATTTAGGCGATTTGAAAACAGTACCGGTAGAAGAGTTGGGGCGTATTGCTTTTGAAGAGGCAATTAAACGTGCCGGGATCGAAAAAGAGGATGTCGATGAAGTTATTGTTGGACATGTCACAGGTTCACAAACAACAAACAATTTAGGCAAAATCATTGGGATCAATGCCGGATTAAAAGAAGCCTCGACTGGCTTTACTGTAAACAGAATATGTGGATCAGGGTTTCAATCTGCCATCAGTGCCATTCAGGAATTACAATTAATGAATCGCAGCTTTATTGCTGCAGGTGGAGCAGAATCCTTATCTCGCGCTGAATACTATCTGCCGGCAAATATGCGCTACGAAGGATTCAGAATGGGAGATAGCAAGTTAATTGACGCGAATGATGAAGGCCACCGTTCAGCATCCGGTTATCCGAACAAAGATATTACTCATATGGGTATTACAGCAGAATTAGTAGTTGAAAAATATGGTATTACCCGTGAAGAACAAGATGAGTTTGCATACAATAGCCAAATGAAGGCGAAACAAGCTATGGAAGCCGGCTTTTTTGCGCAGGAAATTGTGCCAGTGGAAATCAAAGGGAAAAAAGGCATGGTTACCATTGTTGATAAAGATGGTCATCCAAAACCCAATACCACGTTAGAAGGTTTGGCTAAATTAAAACCAGCATTTAAAGCCGGTGGTACAGTTACTGCAGGAAATGCATCTGGTTTAAATGATGGCGGAGCATTTGAAATTTTCACGAAAGAATCTATGGCTAAAGAACGCAATTTGGAAGTTATGGCAAAAGTAGTGGGTTATGCAATTACAGGTTGTGATCCCCGGTTAATGGGTTTGGGTCCTGTAAGTGCCATTAAAACAATATTGGCTGAAAATAACTTAACACTGGCAGATATTGATATTCTTGAAATTAATGAAGCTTTCGCCGGACAGACATTAGGCTGCTTAAAAGAATTAGGAAATGGTCCTGGTACTGAACTTTATGGACGTTTAAATCCTTATGGCGGCGCTGTAGCACTTGGACATCCTTTGGGAATGTCAGGAGCTCGCATCATTACTTCGATTTGTTATCAATTCAAGAATAATCCTTCTAAAAAATATGCAATTGGTTCAGCTTGTATCGGCGGTGGACAAGGTATTGCCTTGCTATTGGAAAATGGATATTACAACGGGTAGTTTCCTCATTTTGTCGTTTTTATAAACAGTCGCAAACAAGAGTTTTAGACGCATTCAAGAGGTCGGCGGTTCGATCCCGCTTATCTCCACCAGGAATTACAAGGCTTCGCGGGTTTGACCGCGAGGCTTTTTTATTTCTACTGTAGCATATATGTAGCATATAAAAAAATCGAGACCGTGCGCTTTCGTGATAAAAGGCCTGTTTTTGGATCAATAAGGAGCGAATTATGGCGGCCAAAATCCTTAAATTAATCGCTTCGAGCGGTCCATGTTTCAGCGAAGTTAGGAGCGTTTTTTGTGCGCGAATAGAATAAGAGGGAATAAGCTGGTTGATAGATTAATGAATACAATCATAGTTGCAGAGTTACCATTGTGGGACGGAAATTTCCGGACAATGGTCGAAAACGCAATTTGCGATAGGATACGAACTCGATTGTAAATATTTTTAATCCAATAAAAATTATTGCAAAATTCACTAATTTCTGATAGTTTAATATTAGGTTATGTATTGCAATAGCTGTACTATTGCTATATTTTGTAATAATTGAATACTAAATTTTGTTATCATTTCCATTGTGCCGACTGTTAGGCTATAGTTTTTATTCGAAAAACAGGAACCACTTTCAGACTAATTTACCTATGGCTTGCTAACCAAACCGAAAGTTGGTGGATCATTTGTTTAGGGAGGTGAAAAAAAGACTAACATAATTTTTTATAGAAGATAAATTTAGATTAAAAAGGAGGAGCAGGAGATGAAATCCTTAAAAACGTACCTATTAACGGCAGTTATGGCAATATTGATGTTTATTCCTATAAGCACATTATCTGCGGCCGGTTCTTGGACGATAATAGGCGGCCCTGGAGCTCAGTTTGCCTATGCCGGAAATAGTTTGTATGGTTTATCTCCTGATAAACAAGGTGTCTTTCGTTATAATGGCACTCCTGGTTCCTGGACAAAAGTAGGTGGACCTGCGAAAGAACTTATTCGCGGCGGCCCATATCTCTGTGCCATATCTCCAACTAGTGGCGACATTTACAGATATACAGGATCAGGCACGACGTGGGAAAGAATAGGCGGCCCTGGAGCTCAGTTTGCTTATGGCGGAAATACTTTGTATGGTTTATCTCCCGATAAACAAGGTGTCTTTCGTTATAATGGCACTCCCGGTTCCTGGACAAAAGTAGGCGGACCCGCAGAAAAACTTATTGGTGGCGGCCCATATCTCTGCGCCATATCTCCAGCTAGTGGCGACATTTACAGATATACAGGATCAGGCACGACGTGGGAAAGAATAGGCGGCCCTGGAGTTCAGTTTGCTTATGCCGGAAATACTTTGTACGGTTTATCTCCCGATAAACAAGGTGTCTTTCGTTATAATGGCACTCCTGGTTCCTGGACAAAAGTAGGCGGGCCTGCGGAAACGCTTATTGGTTGGGGCACATATCTCTACGCCACATCTCCAGGCAGCGGCGACATTTACAAATATACAGGAGCAGACCAGAAGTGGGAAAAAGCAGGTGGACCTGGAGCTTATATGGCTTGTGGAAATAATTTGTATGCTGCTGATGGTAAAGGAATCTATTCCGTAGGACAATGATTATGCCGGGCAACTAGCTCTACAAAAATATATTTAATCCAAATTTTTATCAAAGGTAGATTTAGATTAAAAAGGAGGAGCAAGAGATGAAATCCTTAAAAACGTACCTATTAACGGCAGTTATGGCGATATTGATGTTTATTCCTATAAGCACATTATCTGCGGCCGGTTCTTGGACGATAATAGGCGGACCTGGAGCTCAATTTGCTATCGCCGGAGTTAATCTATATGGACTATCTCCTGATAAACAAGGCGTCTTTCTCTATAATGGCACTCCTGGTTCTTGGACAAAAGTTGGTGGGCCCGCAGAAAAACTTATTGGTGGCGGCCCATATCTCTGCGCCATATTTCCAGCTAGTGGCGACATTTACAAATATACAGGAGTAGAACAAAAATGGGTAAAAATAGGCGGCCCTGGAGCTCAGTTTGCTTATGGCGGAGATACTTTGTATGGTTTATCTCCCGATAAACAAGGTGTCTTTCGTTATAATGGCACTCCCGGTTCCTGGACAAAAGTAGGTGGGCCTGCAAAAGAACTTGTTAGCGGCATAGACCTCTGCGCAATAGACCCAGCCAGTGGTGACATTTATAGATATTCAGAAACAGATCACAAGTGGACAAGGGTAGGTGGTCCTGGTGCTCAATTTGTTGGTGCCGGACCTATCTTGTATGGTTTATCTCCTGATAAACAGGGCGTCTTTCGCTATAATGGTCATCCCACTTCCTGGGTACAAACTGGCGCTTCTAATTCTTGGACAAAAATAGGTGGACCTGCGAAAGAACTTATTGGTGGTGGAGCAAATCTCTATGCCATATACCCCACCAGTGGGGATATTTACAAATATACAGAAGCAGAACAAAAATGGGAAAAAATAGGCGGTCCAGGATCGCGATTTGTGGCTTATGGGAACAGTCTTTACGGAGTGTCTCCTGATGGTAGTAAAATCCTTTCCTTTTCATGGCTTCCATGAGGAATTACTGGATATAGCTATCATGGGATTACGTCATCATTTGCAACACGCATTGTATTAATAGTTGTCTTGGAATAAAAGTGTTAAATTTTGGCGCGTCCAGCGAAGCTGGACCGCACTTACGGGTGGAAGTCCCGTCCCGGTAACCACCAAGGGGCCGGGTAGCAAATCCCGGTGCGTCGCAGAAATGCGGGGTGCTAAGCGGGAGGATAAAGTACCTGCCTAAACAGCAGGGCGAACGAACACGCAGGCCGTAACATCAAGTGAACTCTGCCGCATCGTTAAAAAGGCCCTCGGAGATACGAGGATAAAGAGGGAGCCGAGCCATGCAAAAATTGGCGAAGGTCAAGGAAGGCGGGAAGAACTTGGACAACACCGCCGAAGAACCCTCCGGTGTAAGGGAGGCGGCATGTGTGGAAAGTGCGGTTCGGAACTGGAGAGACCCTTGCCTGCACAGTCAAAAAAACATCTGAAAGAGAGCGTGGCTGTTGTTTTGCGATGCAATTAGAAGAAAGTTGATCGTGCAAAAGACGATATTTTGTGATATAATCGTATTGAATTAAAAGAATATTCAGCAAACTCTTTGAAAGAAGAGGACGCAAAGCCTTGGGTCTAAGGGTTTGTAACTTAGGACTGCCAGGTTGCATCGGAAATATCCGGTTGCGGCTTGGCGGTCTTTTGTTTCAACACGAAGGGAGTGTAATAGAGGGGGGATGAAAGCATAATAATCTCTCGTAGGGTGAAGTAAGACTAAAATCAAAACAATAGCTGAAAGGAGTGCAAAAAAAATGGCTTATATAAAAGGAACCAATTACGACGACTATTTGGAAGGAACAACGAGTGCCGATCAAATATTTGGTCTAAAGGGTAATGATTCGTTATTCGGGGGCGCTGGCAATGATGTGCTGGATGGCGGAGATGGAAATGATGCGCTCTACTTTCAAGATACCGATACATTGTCTACCAGTATTGACAACGATATTTTATACGGCAGAGCCGGTAATGATTTATTAATGGGGGCAGGGAACAATGATTATATAGTAAACTATAATACCTTGGACGGTGGGAAAGGGAGCGACACTCTGTGGATCGACGGAAATGAGGTCAATCATAATAGCTTATTTGGCAGAGAAGATTCGGATCTTATGCTCGTTATGGGTCAATTTATTGATTATAATTACCTAGACGGCGGGACTGGCGATGATATCATTTTTGCTGCCGGGGAAGATTGTTCAGACAACCAATTGTTAGGTGGGACTGGAAATGACATCGTTTTGGCTTACGGGAATGATTGTAGTGATAACAGGTTGCTAGGCGGGGCCAACAAAGATTCGATGATGATCTGTGCGGATGTTAGCGAATCAAACTATCTGGACGGAGGATTGGGTAGCGATACTCTAATGGCCGGTGCTATTTTCTTCGCAATGGGCAATGACACTATGCCCCAATTTGTCGCAGGTCCGGGAAATGATAATATTGCGAACCGGTTGATCGGCGGGGAAGATCAAGATCTTTTGGAGATGGTAGGCGCTGTAAGCAATGTTTCTAATTATCTAAACGGCGGGAGTGGCTGCGATACACTAATGATTGGCGCATTAATAATTGGCAATGAATTTTATCCTTTCGAAGGGAATGATACCAACCTCGATAACGATTTATTGGGTGATACCGGCCAAGATTTTTTGGTGGTTACGGGTCTGGTTTGTGAGTCAAACTATCTGGACGGTGGGAGTGATTCTGATATTTTAGGGATCATGTCCCTGGGAGGAACAGGCAGTAATATCACTCATAACCAGCTAGTAGGCGGGGCAGGAAGCGATACCTTAGAGGTTTATGGTTCTGTTAGTGATTCCAACTACATGGATGGCGGAACAGGGGATGACAATTTACTGCTGTGGGCGGAGGGTAACAATGATTACCTGTATGGCGGTGATGGCGCAGATCTGCTGCTTAGCTATACTAGCTCAAACAGCTACTTTGAAGGTGGAATGGGCACCGACAGGGTGATTGCGGGTGGTGTTGGAAACTATCTGTCTGGAGGAGGTGACAGGGATACCTTAACTGCTAATGGCACGGGGAATTCTCTGTATGGCGATGAGGATAAGGATCTTCTGGTTGCTTATGGCTCAAGTATGGATGGGGAGTCCACTGAGGATAATAATAGTTTGGACGGTGGGGATGGTGATGATATTGTAGTTGCCTACGGTATTAAAAACACTGTGAGCGGCGGAGCTGGGGCTGACCGGGTAGCCATTGTTGGTAATGATAACGTTCTATGGGGGGGAGATGGAAAAGATATTTTTGACATTGGAAATTCATCTCCTATTGAAGTGTATTATGGGGTTAACACGATTATGGATTTCACCGATGGACAAGACAAGATTAATCTGGGAGGGCTTACTTCTTCGCAAGTATTCATTTCAGAGGCTATCGATGCTGATGGGGACACCTATTTCGATGATGTTGAGATTAGTTTAGGTGATGCACAGGGGACGTTGGGGATGATAGACATACTTGATGTAGCTCCGTCGAGTCTCAGTGCGCGGGCTGATTTTACCTACAATGCCTCTTACAGCAGTAACAATTATCCTGCTGCTGCAGTGGCTTCACCTTCTTCTATTTCTTCTAGTATGGCATCGCTATTCAAAGTATGAGTCTAAATGGCAGTTGCTGTATTTTGGTGAACTGATATAGAGTCGAAATGATATAAAGCCGGCAGAGAAGTCTGCCGGCTTTATATCATTTGAATTAGAAAATAAAAGTAAGAGGCAAGAAGGGAATTTAGAAACTTCACAAGAACGTTTTTATAAATAAAGTGAATTTTTTGACAAAGGTGTGAATAGAGCAAAAACGGGCTTCGTTGTTAGGAGGGATACCGTGCAAAACATTTATCGGGTATTAGCCATTAATCCTGGATCTACTTCAACGAAAATTGGTGTATATGAAAATGAT
>JAGGAB010000057.1 GCA_017889705.1 Bacillota bacterium
ATTGAAGAACTTGCCAAGAAGATGGAAGAAAAACCTAAAAAGGTGCTGTTTTCTAAATAAATAAGTTCAAATCTGATTTTATTGTGGCTGATGCGCTGCGTTAGTCACAATAAATAAGGAGGAAGCTTCATGTGTTGCGGCTATATTAGACAAGACCCTAATAAGTTTTTGTGGCAGTGTCCAAGTTGTAAAACCTTTAATGCACAAAGACTTACTAAGTGTAAGCTGTGTGGGGCAGAGAAGCCGAGCCAGGATGCTAGCAATAAAGATTCTAGTTCTGATACTAAAAAATAAACAAGCATTTTCGTGCTAAATGCGGCGTTAGCTGTGGAAAGTGCGGTTTATATAGAAATAGCAGAATAAAAATCAATATGAAAAGAGGGATTTTTCATGTGTTTTAGACCGCCAGAATTAAACAAAATGATGACGCAGTGCCCTGAATGCAAAGGTTTTAATCCACCCAAACTTACGAAATGCAAAAAATGTGGTGCCGATTTGCCTAAGCCGGAAGCTGAAAAGAAGTAATAAGGTAAGCCGTAATGGGTTTGCCTGTCAGTAAGGTTCGTACTGGACGAACCTTGCTGACGTGTTGCCAAACAGCGAGAAAAAAAGCGACTTCAGAAACAGATTGTGAAACCCCTTGTAATAATTTTTCCGATATATATAAATACAAGCACAAACTTGCTTCCACTGTAGTCAGTTGTTAAGACCTGACTACAGTGGAAACGAGACGGGGATAAAAAATATAAAACCAATAATAGATTCCAATTTAATAACAGTACAGGCCGGGGTACCCGTAATATACGAAGTACGCTTTATTACCCATGCAGTAAATTGCTAATCTCCATAATATTCCAAAAAAATTCAAATGGAAGAAGCTACCCGTTCCCCATAGTCTGATTGGACTTACTGTATAAAAAACTATTTATGCCATTAAGCTGTAAAGAGAAAAAATGAGGGGGATTTATGTGGAGTTGTTGAGTTTTTTAACGTTGCTACCGATTATTATTATCTTTTTATTGCTAACCTGGAAAAATGTGGATACGCATACCAGTGCACTTATTGGCTGGGCATTATGCGTGTTGGTAGGATACTTTTTCTTTTACACATCTTTTGAGATTAGTATGAGGGCAAGTGTTGCTGGGATTATTGCTTCTTTTCCCATTACGCTAATGGCAGTGACTTCAATTCTTCAGATTAATTTTATGGAAGCCACCGGTGCATTGAAAAGAATTGCAGTATTTTTGAAAACCTTAGCTCCGTCAGACTCAGCTACACAAATAATGACGATTAATCTTGGCGCAGGCATGATGTTGGTAGCAGCCGGAGCAACACCGGTGACTGTTTTGCCACCGATTATGGTGGCGATGGGATATTCCAAATTTATGTCGATTGCTTTGCCGGCGTTGGGATTTGACGCACTTTGTACCTATTCCATGTTAGGGGCGCCACTGGTAACCTATTCAGATTTTACGGGTGTGCCCTTAAACGAAGCTGCCCAGGTTTTTTCCAAGTACTTACCTGTGATATCAACTTTAATTGCCTTTGCCATGATGTGGCTTGTAGGTGGATTCAAGACGATGCTGCAAGGATTTATTCCCTGTTTGCTTGCCGGTTTGACGGCGGGATTTACAGCTGTGGCAATTGCCTATATTCCGGTATTTAGTTCAGGGGTAGTATTGACAGGGATAATTGCCGGCATTGCTGTCGTAGTGGTAATGTTGCTTTATCTTAAAATAATTGGCAAGCCAATTATTTGTAAAGACTGTCTGACGCCGGATGAATTGCAAATAGAAAAAGAGATGTCTTTGCTTACCGCATTTTCCCCCTGGATTATTTTGATTATATCGCTGTTGATTGTTAATTTTTATCTTCCATTAACTAATTTATTATTTAAAGAATTTGAGATGGCAGTTTCCATCGTACCCGGTCAGGTGATCAAAATTCGGCCGCTGTGGAACGCATATACCTGGGTGCTGATAAGCACGCTGTTGTCGGCAATCTTCCTTAAGCCTAACAAGCAAGAGGTTCAGGAAACCATAAAAAACTGGCTGGTAAGAGCTCCAAAACCTGTATTGTCATTAGCTGTATTTTTCATGTTAGGCTTGTTAATGAATAACACCGGCCTGGAAAATATTGGGGGAGTTTGGAAAAATGTTGATCCCACGCATAATATGGTCTCAGTTTTGGCCTTGGAATCAGCTGATTTATTTGGTTCCTTTTATCCGTTGATTACCGCACCACTGGGGATGTTCGGCGGCTTTGTGACTTCGAGTGAAGCTTCGGCATTGGCTATGTTCGCAAAATATAACATCTTAACTTCTGACATGATACACGTTGATCCCCGGATTGTTACAGCCGCTACAGGTATAGGGGCAGGTCTGGCCAGTGTTTGCTCACCGGGAAAACTGCAAAATGCAGCGTATGTCATAGATGCTTTCGGCGAAGAGAATAAAGTAATGAAAACTACTTTTCCGATTTCAATGATTTTGGTACTGATAACTGCGGTGATGTGTTATATGTTGGCATAGGCATTAAGGGACCTAAAAAAAATCTGGGTGATAGAGATATACAAGAAAAACGTTCGTAATTTCTAAACAAAACAAACTGTGCATTTAAGCTGGGAGAAAAGAGGCGGAAGTATTATGTGCTGGGTTTGTAACCCATCGTGCGGAAAATGTAAACCGCCGATTCAAATAGTAAAATGCCCTGCGTGTGGATCTCATAATTTAGCCAGTGCCGCGAACTGCAAGAAATGCCGAGAAATTTTGCCGGCAAGATCAGGACAAATAGCTATTAATAAATAGTAAATAAGAGGCGATGAAATGAAAAGTATTAAAGTTAAACTGCTGGCAGCAATTGTTACATTATTTGTGGTGACACTTGCTGTTTTGGCCGGACTAAATTATTGGCAGGCAAAAAAAATTCTGACCCAAGATATTGAAGTGGAAATTACTAGCCTGGTACAAAACAGTGGTAAGGAAATTGGACTATGGCTGTCAGGCACTGTTACTGAGATGGCAACCATCGCCAGATCGCCGATAGCGGTTAGTGGCCAGCGTGAGAGTATTGCCGCTTATCTTGGCGCAGAATTGTCCAGAAATAAGATTTATGAGAACATTCTTTGTATTGACGGCGCGGGGAATTATTTTGATTCTAAGGGTGAAGTTGGAAATTTGTCTGACCGTGATTATTTTAAACGCGGCATGAATGGTGAAACTGTTATATCTGATCCGGTTATTTCTAAAGGGTCAGGTAAGCTTATTGTGGTTGTTGCTGTTCCCATTCAGGCTAACGGGCGTGTTATTGGTGTTTTAGCCGGACCAGTTAATGTTGAGGAAATAGAAAAAAAAGTTCTTGGTATTAAGGTTGGAAAAACTGGTTATGCTTTTCTACTGCGTGAAGACGGGTTAACAATTATTCATCCTAATAAGGACGTTGCTAACAAGACAAATATATTGACTGATCCTAATGCAAATCCTGCCCTGAAGGCGGCAGAACAAAAAATGGTGCAGGGTGAGAGTGGGCTTGCAAGTTACGAATATGATGGTTCAGCCAAGTATCTGGCTTACGCACCGGTAACGGGAACGACCTGGTCAATTGGCGTTAATGTGCCAACAAGTGAAGTGACTAGCAAATTAGATACGTTTACCTGGGTTTCTATTGGTACTATCATAGTTGTGCTTATTGTCGCCTGTTTTGCAATTTTACTGATAGCCTCCGGTATTTCCAAGCCACTGCAGATCCTGGAAATAGAGGCAAACAATATTGCTGGCGGTGACCTTAAAACTGCAAAAATTAATGTCAACTCCCAAGACGAACTGGGGCATTTGGCAAGAGCATTTGAGACGATGGTAGGAAATTTGCAAAATCTGGTAAGAAAGATTGGAGCTACTTCAGAACAAGTGGCCGCTTCTTCGGAAGAACTTACCGCCAATGCGGAACAATCGGCTCAGGCAGCTAGCCAGGTGGCAGGATCTATTGTTGAAACAGCTCAGGGCGCCGAACGTCAGGCAAGTGCTGTAACTAAAGCCGTAGATTTTATGCAGCAGATTACCGGAGAGGCGCGCCAGCAAGCCAATAGAACACGAAATGCGGTTGAGATTGCAAGCCAAGCGGTAAATTCGGCGGTGGAAGGCAATAAGGCTGTTACTACTGCCGTAAGTCAAATGAATAGTATCAGGCAGACCGTAGATAATTCGGCGCAAGTAGTTGCGGAATTAGGTGAACGTTCCAAGGAAATCGGGCAAATTGTTGAAACAATAGCCGGTATTGCCAGTCAGACAAATCTATTAGCGCTGAACGCTGCCATTGAAGCGGCACGTGCAGGCGAGCAGGGCCGGGGGTTTGCAGTTGTGGCCGAAGAAGTGCGCAAACTGGCAGAACAATCGCAGGAGGCGGCAAAAAAAATTGCCGAACTTATTAGTGATATTCAAGGCAAGACCAATGAAGCGGTTGCTGCCATGACAAATGGTACCCATGAAGTTAGGCGAGGTTCGGAAGTTGTTGATCAGGCCGGTATAGCCTTCCGGGATATCAACGGACATGTGCAAGAGGTTGCCAATATTGCTCAGGGAGCGGCTGACGGAATGGATGTCCTGGCTGTTAACAGTGAAAAAGTGCTGGAAACGGTGAAGGAAGTAGCGGCGATAAGCCGTGATATATCCAGTCAAGCTCAGACTGTTTCCGCAGCGACTCAAGAGCAGTCGGCATCAATGGAAGAAATTGCATCATCTAGTCAAAACCTGGCTGAATTAGCAGAACAACTGCAAAGTGCAGTCAATAAATTCAGAGTTTAGGTTTAGTTAATATTAAACGTAAGCTTTGGGAGCTTAATCGGCTGTCCCAAAATAGAAAAATCAAGTCAATTTGGGTTATTTGCTAAATGATAAAAAACAGCATTTGTGTGAAAAATCGGCAGAATTTGCTGCTTCTTTAAATTGGCATAAAATATGCATTTAAATATCTACATAACTATAGGACTCAAGTATGTTTTTTTTACATATCAGAATAATTGTTATTGATTTTAAAATGAGACAATAAAAATGCAAAGTTTCTCAAAATGAAATAAGGAGAAAGAAACAAAATGATTGTAAATGCTTTATCGATAAGGGATTGGGGGATTTGATAATAAAAAAATAACTTGGCATGAATTTTGCAATAAAAAGTATCTAGATAATAATATGTCTGAAAGATAAGAAAGAAATACTGAGCATAGAAAAGTAAGGAAACTGAATTTTAAATGTGCTTGGTATATATTAACGGGCAAATAAGTTTTGATTATAGGAGGAGTAAGCATGCGCAATGCAATAGTCGTATTTACTAAAGTACCTAAGGCTGGGGAAACCAAAACCCGGCTTACTACAGACCGGGGCGGAATCTTAAGCCCGGAAGAAGCTATGGCTTTTTACGAAGGCTGTCTGCTTGATGTGATTAATGTTTGTATCGAGGCAAACTGTGGTGATATCCGGGTTTGTTATAATCATGACGGCGACCGTGAATATCTTGAAAAACTGCTCTCCAGGGTGTGTGATCGTGCACAGATTAAAGAAGTTTATCCGGACAAGGGGGGCAATTTTGACCAATGTATGCAGTATGCTGCCGATTATATCTTGAAAAACGGTGCTGTTGACCGCTTAGCCGAGAGTGTTATTATCGTTGGTGGTGACTTACCAAGTTTACAGCCTGTTATTATACAAGATGCGGTTTGCAAGTTGGAGCTGCTGGCAGCAAGCGAAAATGGCCGAAAAATTGCTAAGAAGCTAGCAAATGTACCCCAGGAACTAGGCGCAGCCTTAGTGGAAGGAGCCTGTCAGGAAGGCGGTTTTTCTGTAGTTGGTTTTACTTGTACTACACCGTTTGATTTTAACCGGGTATTTTACAATAACGATGGGGTTACCGCATTAGATATGCTGGTTGCTAAAGCGCAGCAGCAGGACATTCCCTTTGGCATCGTGGAAGCCGCTTCAGATGTAGATATTCCGGTGGATTTGGCAAGCATGATTCCGGTTGTCAAGGCGTTAGAGCTGGCTGCGCGCAGTGATAAAAGTATCAGGGTGCCGGCAAATACTCTGGGAATTTTGCGAGAACTGGGCCTGGAAAGCAGCACCGCGATACCACACCGCTAATAGAGCAGCGTTGAGAAGTTGGCAGGTGGGGGGAGTGTGTATGTATGACTGCGGAAAAATGCAGTGAATGTGGCTCATGTACTGCATTTTGCCAATTCCTTGCAGGTTTAGACAAGACACCGGCAATGTTAGCCAAACAGGGAATTGAAGTTGATGAAGCCTTTAGCTGTTCACTATGTGGTGCATGTGAAGCTGTTTGTCCGTTAGGACTGAGCCCGAAGGACCTGTTTGCCAAGCGCAGGCAGGAAGCTATAAGAAATAAAGAATTCGATATTGACCAATACCGGTACTTGTTCCCTGACAGACCAAACAATGTAATGAACATGTACCGTAACTATTATGGCATTCATTATGATGATATTGAGAATACAGGTAATCCCGGCACTTGGTTTTTTCCCGGGTGCACATTACTGACGTATTCACCGCAATTAACACGAGAAGTCTTTCAGCGTCTGCAAGCTGACTGCAATTGCCAGGGAATATGGACAGCGTGCTGTGGTAAGCCGCTGGCACAAATGGGACTACTGCAAAGATTTGAAACTATGCAGGCAGAGCTTGCGAATTTTGTAAAAAAACATAATATTTCCCGAATTATTACTGCCTGTCCGGGATGTTATTACCAACTAAAAAGCAGCTTTCAGTCCTCTGGTGTTGCTGTGCAGACTGTATATGAAGTATTAAGATTCGAACCTGGTAAGCGAACAGATAAAATCAAGTGTACTATTCATGATGCCTGTCCGGACAGGTTTGAACTTAATTTCGCCAGTCAGGTACGTCAGGCTCTGCAACAGAGTGGCTTTTCTATAGTAGAAATGGAACACAACAAAAAACAAACCATTTGTTGTGGCAGCGGCGGGCAGATTTCTCACTTTAACCCGGAATTAACGGAAACGCTTGTGGAGCAAAGAGTGCAGGAAGCCCAAGCAGCCGGTGCTGATATCTTAGCAGGGTATTGTCTTAGTTGTGTATTAAAATTCGAGGTATTTTCTTCAACTATTCCTGTGACCCATGTTCTTCACCTATTGTTGGATTTCCCTAAAGATTTTAGCGGGGCGAAGGCACGGGTAGCTAACATGTTTGCTGGAGCGAACGGGGAAAAACTTTGGGAACAAATTATGGCAGAGGACAGTTGCGAAAAGGAGATTAAGCAAGGTGAATAATAACGAAATTGCTACAGCACTTACAAAAATGTTGACACTTCGGTGGTCGCCAGTTGCTGTAAAACTACTAAAGCCAGGTGAAAAAACACCGGACAACGTAACGCAGCCTTCGGTTCCTCTGCGGCACTGCCAGGCTATAACTCTTGCCCGGCGCGGAAATAGCTTATATATGCCGCCAAGCAGGCATGCCTGCCCGGACGGTGCCGCAATTATGGGGCTGATTCCGATGTCTCCCAAACTGCGTTCCGGCGAATTATATCTGCTGTTTAAGAAATTACCGTCAATTGAATGTGCGCAGAAGATGATCAGTACACGGCAGGAGTTTGAGGCCGGCAGCTATGCTGCAACTGTGCTTGCTCCGCTGGAAGACGCTGCTTTTGAACCTGATGTGGTTATTTTTACAATTTATCCTGAACAAATGATGTGGTTAATGTGCGCATCAAGTTATAGCACCGGGGAACGGCATAATTTTCATACCTCCGGGTATAACTCGACTTGTGCCGATTTGACGGTACAGGTTATGAGAACGCAGCAAATGAATATTTCTTTTGGTTGTTATGGAGCCAGAGCCATTAGTGATATAAGTGATTTTGAAGCCTATGTTTCTGTACCATATCAACAGCTGCCTACACTGGTAGGGGCGTTGGAAAAGTTGTCAGTTAAAAGTATTCCGGAAGCCCGGCGGCGGATATATATGCCGCCGGTTATTGATAAAGTTGCTTGCTCTGAACAAGCAGGCGGTAATTCGGTCGAGCTCCGTATTGACGGCGACCTGTGTACCGGCTGTGGTTTATGTGAAGCCTTTTGTCCGGAAGCCGTAATTACGATGGTGACTGTAAACGGGCAGCAAAAAGCAAGTGCACCAGCAGCCGAGAAATGCTGTGCCTGTTATACCTGTGCCGGGCAGTGTCCACAGAAAGCCATACAGCTGACACTTCGGTAAACAAATAAAAATTGGGGGATAAAGGATGAGTGAAGTAAAAAAAGCGGCATGTCACTTCTGTCATATGAACTGTGGCATGCTGGCAACAGTTGAAAATGGAGTGGTAACAAAGGTTGTGGGAGACCCGGAGCATCCATTTAATGCGGGGGCTCAATGCCCGCGGGGAGCTTCGGCATTAGATCATCTCAACCACCCCAACCGGATTAACTACCCTCTTAAACGGGTGGGCGAACGTGGATCAGGTGAATTCAAGCGCGTATCTTGGGAAGAAGCATTAGATGACATTGCGGCACGTTTAACTTCACTAAAAGAAAAATATGGTGCCGAAACCATTGCAACTACTGGTGGAACCAACCGGACTGACGATTTTGCTCGGAGGCGTTTTTTCAATCTTCTGGGTAGTCCTAATGTTGTGCATACAGCTCCTGTATGTTGGATCCCTACTTTCCTCACTGAAGCTGCCTCTTACGGTTGGTGCGCTTCTGAACCAGAAATCGCTGGCGCAAAATGTGTTGTCTTCTGGGGTCATAATCCAGGGTCTTCGTATTTGCCGGAAATGCGTGGATTGCTGCAGGCTAAAGCTAACGGAACTAAAATTATCGTCATTGATCCTAACTTTACTGAGTCAGCGTCGAAAGCCGATATCTGGTTGCCGTTAAAACCGGGTTCAGACAATGCGCTGGGACTTGCCTGGTTGAACGTTATTATTAATGAAGGCTTGTGCGATTATGAGTTTATTGAAAATTGGACAGAAGGCTTTGATGAACTGAGCGAAAGGGTAGAGGAATATACTCCTGAATGGGCAGCCGAAAAAACTGGCCTTTCTCCAGAATTGATTGCTGAGACTGCCAGAATGTATGCGATGAGCAAACCGGCCTGTATTATATGGGGAGTTGCGGCTGACCAATTAGGTAGAGGCAGTGCAGCTTCAGCGCAAACACGTGTAGCGTTGCGTATTATCTGTGGTAATTTAGATGTTCCGGGCGGCGATGTAATGCCTGGTCCTCACCCGACCTTTATCACTGACTGGGAAATGGAATTAAACGATATGCTGCCGGAAGAGCAACAGGCGAAACAACTGGGGGCAGATAGGTTTAAATTGAACTCGTGGCCAGGCTATAAAATGCTAACCGAAAATATGCTACGCGTGTGGGGCAAAAGTATCCCGGCAGAATGGTTCTGTGAAGCCAACCCTTCAACGCTATTTAGAGCCATGGCAACAGGTGATCCTTATCCGGTAAAAGCCTGTATCACCTTGGCAAATAATCCGTTAGTAGCGTATGCAAACTCCAAACTGGTATATGAAGGTCTAAAAAATCTTGATTTCTATGTAGTAATGGAGTATTGGATGACGCCGTCAGCTATGCTTGCTGACTATATTTTGCCTGCTGCCGGCTGGTTAGAAAGACCGGTTATGACGACTACGTACGGGGTTTCAGATTGGCTGATTGCCTCCGAGAAAGCAATTGAACCTATGTATGAACGTAAGTCTGACACAGACTTCTGGTCTGAACTTGGGCATAGAATGGGGCAAGCGGAATATTGGCCATGGAAAAATGATGAAGAGATATTTAAATACCGCCTTGACCCAATCGGTTTAGAACTTGAGAGCTATGAAGAATTTGTTCAGCTCTATAGAATGCATTTTTCTGATCGTGATTATCGCAAATACGAAACTCGTGGTGTGGCTACACCATCAGGCAAAATCGAATTAAAAATTTCTACTTTTGAACAACTTGGCTATGATCCATTGCCCCACTATGTTGCACCGCCGTTTAGCGCCGAAGCCAAGCCGGAGTTAGCAGAGCAATATCCCTTAAGTCTTGTTGCTGGTGGCGGTTTTATGCCGTTCTTCCATTCTGAACATCGAGAAATAACAAGAATCAGATTGTTAAGACCTTATCCACGAGTTGCTATTAATCCGGCTCTTGCCCAAAAAATGGACATTAAAGAAGGCGAGTGGGTTTGGATTGAAACACCAACTGGCAAGGTTAAGCAAACTGCGTTTATCACCTCGGCCGTAGCACCTGACGTAATTCAGGCAGAACGTGGCTGGTGGTTCCCTGAAAAGGAAATGAAGGACCCTAGCTTAATGGGCGTATTTGAATCCAATATTAACGTATGTGTGGATGATGATCCGGATACCTTAGACGAGCTTTGCGGAAGCTTTTGCTCTAGAGGCGTTATGTGCCGGATTTCGAAAGTGGAGGGGAACAACTAATGCACTGGGGAATGCTAATTGATTTGACAAAATGTGCTGGCTGTTATGCCTGCACAATTGCTTGCCAAAATGAAAATAATTTGCCTTTTGATATGAAATATTGCAAGGTTTCCAAGGTTGGGCCGATTGGCGAGTATCCGAATTTAACTTCCTATAATATTACGATCGGATGTATGCATTGTCAGGATGCTCCCTGTGTTGACGGCTGTCCTACTGGTGCGAGCTATCACCGTGAAGATGGTATTGTAGCCATCAATGCGGAGAAATGTGTAGGCTGTCAATTCTGTATGGTAGTTTGTCCATATGGTGTGCGTCAAATGCATAAAGAAAACGGTGTTGTTGAAAAATGCTCCATGTGTTTTGAGCGATTAGACGAGGGGATGGTTACTCGGTGTGTGGAAACCTGCCAGTTAAAGGCACGGTATGTCGGTGATCTTGATGATCCTGACAGTGAAATCGTGAAGCTAATACGGAAAAATAATGCGCAGCCATTATACCCACATTTAGGAACTAAACCATCGATCTACTATATTATGCCGTAGGAGGAGGGGATAGCATGGAAAAACAGCAAGAATATTGGGGAAGTCAACCGGCGTGGTACTTCTTTCTGGCCGCAATGGGAGCAATGATGTTTGTTATTGCTGCTGTTGCAGACTTGACAGGAAATCAAATAGCCGGACAAACCAACGGCTGGGTGAGTATCGTGTCGTTGGCAGCAGCCGGAGTAGGTGCCTTGTTACTATTGGAAGAGTTAACGCATAAAACCAAGGGACATTTGGTCAATGCCCGTCCTTTCGCTTCAGTTATGAGCTTCGGCTCACTGATTCAAAGCTTGTATATGCCGTTGGTATTTGTCTACGCGACATTTTTCTTCAGCTTTATTCCCTGGGCGGGAATTGGCTGGCTCAAGACTATTGTTGCCGTTTTGGCAATTATAACTGCATTACTCTATGTTACTTACCCGGGAATTGAACTGGGTGAGGCCAAGGGGAGATCCTTTTGGAACGGTGGCGGACTAGTCGGTGTTTTCTTAATTAACGGAACAGCAACCGGAGCATCTGCATTAGTGTTAATACTGTGTATTCTTGGCTATAGTGAAAGCGCTTATACAATTGCCGTTAAAGATCTGACTGCCGCGGTATTAATAGCCCAACTTCTGGCGATACCTGGCTATGTGCTGGGCATGAAACTGTCGTCAGCTGAGGAAGCCCGGCGGGGTGCCAATAAGTTGTGGAGTGGGGAATTCAGCAAGGCTTTTTGGGTTGGAATTATAATTTTTGGTACATTAATCCCGATGCTATTTAACCTGCTGTTTACTTCGGTATACTGGCTGGTTATGGCTGCAGTACTAACGCTTGTTGGCGGTATTTGTTTTAGAATTGATTTCTTAAGAGCAGCCGTGAGAGTGACTCTGCCTGGTGAGGAAAAAGACGAAATGAGCAGAAAAGAGATCGCCAAACTAGCGAGTGACCTGGAAAACCGTTGGCAGGAAAAGGCTTGCTGGTTACATTCACAAAAATAACCGAGGTATCGCTATGGGAAACGAAATAGTATTTGCTACAACCCAAGATGAAGTAGAATTACAGGAGTTGTTTGCCGGCTATGGCATGGGACTTGCTGGCGATATTGAGGAACATGTGCTGGTAAAAAGTGATAATAAAATTTTGGCCGGGGCAATGTTGGCGCAAATTGACAGCAAGCTGTTTCATTTGTTGGTTTTTGCAGTGCAGGAAGATGGATGTAAGCAGGGAGTCGGCAGTCAATTGCTGCAGGAGCTGCTTAGCAGGCCGGAGCAGTATTGCCGGGTTTTGCTTGACAGTGTGGCTGATTCTTACCAGGTTACAACTGTTGCCAAAGGGGAAGCCGTACCTTTTTATGAAAAAAACGGTTTTTCCTCCTGTGATTTTTTGGAACTAGCCTATCCCTATGATTCGCAATGTGAAGAGTGTCCTGACAAAACAGAATGCAGGCCAGTTGCGATGATGACTGCCTGTCGTAATAACTGATATTTACCCGAATAATTGCACCAAGGAGAAACGCTGACATGGAAGCAACTTTCTTATTACTGGGGACTGGAGCGGGACCTGGCTTGCCCTCGTTTTTCTGTGACTGCTCAGGTTGTCAGGAAGCCAGAAGTAAACCTGAATTGGCAAGGACACGCAGTGGCGCGCTCATCGATACAGGTAAGAGCAAAATATTGCTTGATACATCGCCTGATTTGCGGCATCAGCTTATCAGGGAAAATATTACGCAAGTTGAGAGTGTATTTATGACTCACTGGCATTACGATCATTTTGGCGGGCTTGGCGAACTTGAATATTATGTTAAGTTATCAAGGAATAAAGCAATCCCACTATTTTTACCGCCAAGTGCCGTACCGCAGTTTAGCGATGCTTTTCCTAATTTGAGGGAAGTTTTTGCAGTTAAGGCATGGGAATTTGGCAAGAAGTATTGTTTGGATGAAGTACAGTTGACTCCTTTGCCAGCAAATCATGGGATAGAAACGGCGGGATTTTTGTTGGAAACTGTGGGTAATAGCCTGGTCTATTACCCGGATACCGCCGGGCTTCCTGAAGCTAGTGCGGTGAAGGTGCGAGGGGTTGATTGGTTAGTCTGTGATGCGACTTTCCATGGCGAGAACTGGTTTCCACACGCTCATATGTCACTTGAACAAGCAATTGATCTTGGCAAGCAAATCGGGGCTAAAAAAACCGTGTTGACTCATTTGGCGGTTCATTATAGTCAACCTGTGACTACCGCTCAGCTTGCTGAAGAAGTTGCCACACATGAGAATGTTTGTGTCGCGTATGACGGAATGCGTATTAAGCTGTAAAACGGTTTACGGATAAGAGGTGGGAGTAATGAAACGGTCACTTGGAACTAAATTATTTGCAATGCCCTCACCGGTATGGGTTGTTGGAAGCTATGATACTGACGATCATCCTAATATTATGACGGTTGCATGGGGCGGAATATGTTGTTCGGCTCCCCCTTGCATAGCGATCTCGCTGAGAAAGTCACGCGTGACGTATACTAATATTTTGCAGCAGAAAGCGTTTACGATTAATATCCCATCAGTAAAACATATAGCGGAAACAGATTATATTGGTCTTGTTTCCGGAAAAGACACAAATAAATTTGCCGTGACTGGTCTTACTCCCGTGCGAAGTGATAATGTGAATGCGCCTTATGTAAAAGAGTTTCCCTTAGCCTTTGAGTGCAAATTGCTTCATGCAATTGAAATGGGAGCACATACGCAATTTATCGGTCAAATTCTAGGCGTCAAAGCAGATGAAGAAATTCTTGACCATAATGGAATGCCGATCGCCAGCCTGGTGAATCCGTTAATTAGCTGCACTTCCGATCGTGCTTATTATGCGTTTGGTGAATATTTGGGTCAAGCGTATTCTACCGGATTAGCACTTATAGATAAGCGTGATGGTGGGTTAAACTAAGATTTCATTTTGGTTGCATAGGCAGTTGGCGGTCTTCCTAAAAGGAAACAGTTAGTTTCAAAATGACACAAAAATGATACAAATAAAACGATGTTTTTCTAAATAAATAAAGTGCCATAAGAGCCAGGATGAGAGAAAATGTTGTAGTTATAAGGCTTTTTGCGAGTATCGAGTATCTGTAAAAACCATTGGCACGAATTTTGCAATAAAAATATATAACTGAAAACTGGCACTCCGGAACTGCATGACCTAAAGTTATCCATGGTCTGGCAGTCTGAACTACTGGTTCACGGGGTAGCGAAAGAAATTTTGCTATCTCCCAATCTTGGGAAGGAGGCGCTTCATGAGTTTGAACAATAAACTTCTGTGCGCATCTGCACAGAAGTTTTATTTTCTGATTATTGAGACTAAGTATCCGCTATATAGAGGAAGGAAGTGAATAAGCTATGTTTGACAGTTATGCTCGAAATATTGATTATTTGCGTGTCTCTGTTACCAATAGGTGCAATTTGCGGTGCAAGTACTGTATGCCGGAAGCGGGAGTCGACGATCTTGGTCATGACAATATACTAAGCCTGGAAGAAATTGTTCGTCTTGTTAAAGTTGCTGCCAAGATAGGAATTCAAAAGGTAAGATTAACAGGCGGCGAGCCGCTTGTTCGCAAAAATATTACTAAGCTTATTGCCGATATTGCCTGTATTCCGAAGATTAATGATATAGCAATTACAACAAACGGAATGTTATTTGCCGACATGGCTGAGGAATTGAAGGCAGCTGGTTTGACAAGGGTAAATTTCAGTGTGGACAGTCTTAAAGAAGAGAAGTTCCAATATATAACCAGCCGAGGAAACTTGCATGAAGTGGCGCGTTCCATTTCTAAGGCTTTAGAACTCGGGATGGCTCCGGTAAAAATTAATACTGTAGTGATGAAAGGCATTAATGATAATGAAATACTGGATTTTGTTGAATTAACAAAAAAAATGCCGCTCCATGTACGATTTATTGAGTTTATGCCTGTAGGCGATTTACCATTCTATAAAACAGACCGGGTTGTGACAGTAAGCGAAATTAGAGAAATTATTGAACAAAAATATGAATTGTATAAAGAGGCTAATGTTCAAGGGAATGGTCCGGCTAAGTCTTATCGGGTGCGCGGTGGTCTGGGGACAGTTGGTTTTATCAGTGCTATGAGCGATCATTTCTGCAACGAGTGTAACCGGATTCGTATGACCGCTGACGGTAAACTTCGGGGATGTTTGTTTGGTAAAGAGGAGTTTAATTTACGATTGGCTCTGCAAAATCATGCTAGTGATGAGATACTGTCAGATATCTTTAGCAAGGCAATACGGGAAAAGCCGCAGCGCCATCATATGGATGAAGGCTGGGGCGAAGACAACAAGCGCAAGATGTACCAAATAGGAGGATAAAATGGATTTTACTCATTTCAATAATGCCGGTTATGCCCGCATGGTGGATGTCAGTGAAAAAAATGATACAGTGCGCACCGCGACAGCACAGGCGGTTGTTCATATGCAGCCGGCTACCCTGCAGGCCATACAGAGTGGAGGTATAAAAAAAGGAGATGTTTTGGGAGTTGCGCAGGTAGCCGGTATTATGGGAGCAAAACAAACAGCCGCTCTGATTCCAATGTGCCATCCGCTGATGCTGACTTCCGTAGATATTGAGTTTGAAATCGACGAAATAAATTCTAAAATAATTATCTGTTGTCAGGTTAAAACGACAGGAAAAACCGGTGTGGAAATGGAGGCTATCAGTGGGGTTAGTGTAGCGGCCATGACGATTTATGATATGAGCAAAGCCATTGACCGCTGGATGAAAATTACGGACATTCAGTTAATGGAAAAAATGGGCGGCAAAAGTGGTCATGTTAAGCGAGCGGTAGAGTGAAGGCTAATATATGGAGATGATACGATGTATAAAACCGGTATCCTGATTCTCAGTGACAAAGGCGCCAGAGGGGAACGGCAGGATCTAAGCGGCAAGCAGATTCAGGAATCTCTGGGACCTAGTTATAGTACTGAATATTACAAAATCATACCTGATGAAAAAGAACTGATTATAAAGGAGCTTTGTTATATCTGCGATGAATTAGCGCCGGCCCTCTTACTTACTTCCGGCGGGACTGGCTTTTCCAATCGTGATGTGACTCCTGATGCTACCTGGGAAGTAATTGAAAAGGCAGTTCCGGGAATACCTGAGGCTATGCGTTATTATGGCTTGCAAAAAACACCCAAAGCAATGCTGTCTAGAGCGACAGCCGGAATCCGGGGCAAGACGCTGATTATTAATCTGCCTGGCAGTGTCAAGGGAGTACGCGAGTCGCTAGAAGCAATTATTCCTGCTCTTGACCATGCACTGGATATTCTGCAGGGGACGGCTTCTGAATGTGGGCAGGGATAAAATTTAGGAACAGGTTTTACTAAACAGGGGGAATTGAGCATGGCAAAGGTATTGGCTATAAATATAAGTGAAAAAAAAGGTGAAATAAAGCGCCCTATTGAGAAGGGCTATTTCGCAGTAAATTCCGGTTTGCAGGGGGACGCCCATGCCGGTGACTGGCACAGACAGGTAAGTCTGCTGGGAAATGAAAGTATTGATAAGATCAGAAACCAGGGGTTTAATCAGCTTGAACCAGGAAATTTTGCTGAGAATATTACCACTGAAGGGATTGTCTTATTTGAACTGCCGGTAGGTACCCAGCTTAAGATCGGTGAAGCCTTGATGGAAGTGACGCAAATAGGCAAGGAATGTCACAAAGGATGTGCCATCCGAGAACAAACAGGTGACTGTGTTATGCCGAGAGAAGGCATTTTCACTAAAGTACTTACACCGGGTTGGATAAAGGCCGGTGACAAAATAGAACTGGCTAATTGAATTTTTGAATGGGCTAAATGGAGACTTAATTCAGACGTTGTTTTGACGCCGCCTGAATTCTAGTCGAAATTATCCAGGGACTTAGCCGCTCTTACTCCCGCTTGTAGGAGCGGGAGTCTTAGAGCGGGTTAGTCATCGGATAAATCAGGAGGGGAAAAATCCATGCAGATTGTCAGAGTAGAAGATGCCATCGGCAATGTATTGTGCCATGACATAACTAAAATAATACCAGGCGAGTTTAAAGGGCAGGCCTTTAAAAAAGGACATATCATTACAGAAGAAGACATCCCTGATCTTCTGAAGCTGGGAAAGGAACATCTCTATGTATGGGAGATGAGAAAAGGATTCTTGCATGAAAATGATGCCGGGATGCGTCTTGCCCAGGCAGTAGCAGGGCAAGGGCTTAGCTTGACAGAACCGGCAGAAGGTAAGGTTAATCTTATTGCCGAGCATGATGGGATGTTTGCCGTTAATGAAGAGTTTTTGACGCAGATTAATATGATTGAAGAAATCGTTGTCGCCACCCGCAATAATAGCAGACCTGTGAAAAAGGGAGATAAAGTGGCTGCTGTCCGGGTTGTTCCGTTACTTATTGATGAAGAAAAAATCGAGATGATTGAGACTTTAACTAAACATATCGAAGTGGCAGCCGTTAAACCGTTTCATCCCTATAAAGTAGGGATTATTACAACCGGCAGCGAGGTTTATCACGGTCGGATAGAGGATAAATTCGGGCCGGTTGTAAAGTCAAAGGTGGAAGGCTTTAACTGTCAGGTAATTGACCATATTCTTGTTCCGGATGATGCCGAGAAAATCGCACAGGCAGTTAAAGTATTGCAGGCTAAGGGCGCTGAAATGGTATTAACAACCGGAGGTATGTCAGTCGATCCTGATGATGTCACTCCCAGCGGCATTAGAAAAGCCGGTGCCCGCCTTGTAACGTATGGTGCACCAGTACTGCCGGGTGCGATGCTTATGGTGGCCTATTTGGGTAAGATGCCGATCTTAGGATTGCCAGGCTGTGTAATGTACCATAAAACAACAGTTTTTGATCTTGTTTTACCGTTGGTGTTGACAGGACAGACAGTCACAAGGCCAATGATTGTAAAGCTGGGAATGGGCGGCTTGTGTCTGGAATGTGATGTTTGTCAGTATCCTGCTTGTTCCTTTGGCACAGGGGCATAATGAAAGAACTGGAGGTGGAAAAATGAGAACAGGTATTCCCTTGGAAGAAGCGCAGACATTATTGCTGGATTTAATTCCGCCAGCCAAAGAGTGCCAGGTAACCTTAGATAATGCAGTTGGCCGGGTTCTTAGCCAGGATATCCAGACAACCATAAATTTGCCGCCATTTGATAAGTCGCCGTTGGATGGCTATGCGTTACAGGCGAAAGATACGAAAGATGCGAGCATATCAAATCCTGCAATACTGAATGTTGTCGAAGAGGTACGGGCTGGCTATGTGCCGGAAAAGCAAGTAATCTCGGGAACTGCTATTAAGGTTATGACCGGGGCTCCTCTGCCTAAGGGCGCTGATGTAATTATCAAATTTGAAGATGTAAACAGAACAGGGAATAAGGTTGAATTATTTTACCCCCTCAAACCAGGGTGCAATATTATTCGGGCTGGTGAGGATGTCTGCCGGGGAGAAGTAATTGCCCAAAAAGGGACAGTCTTGACTCCGCCGCTTGTGGGATTGTTAGCGGGAATAGGGGTAACTGCCATACCGGTGGTTAGTAAAGTTAAGGTTGCTATTCTCAGTACGGGTGATGAAGTAATTGATCCTGCCGAAGAACTAACGCCAGGGAAGATTTATAATTCCAACTTGCACAGCCTTGGTGCCTATTGCTCGCAGCTAGGGGCAGCGCCGCTAACAATCGGCATCGTTCCGGATGAAGAAGCAGCCATTGTGGAGCGCATTACGCAGGCGCTGGAACTGGCCGACTTAGTCATTACTACTGGCGGGGTTTCTGTCGGGGATTACGATATTGTACCGGCTGCTCTAAAAAAAATCGGCGCAGACATTGTTTTTTGGAAAGTAGATATGAAACCTGGTTCGCCAGTTATAGCTGCGCGATACAATAATAAATTAATTATTGGCCTTTCGGGAAACCCGGCAGCCGCATTCATAACTTTTGATTTAATTGTTGTACCGTTGATCAAAAAAATGATGGGTTTCGAAAATAAACTGCCGCTTAAATTTTCGGCTATTTTAGGAGACGATTTTAATAAAGCAAGTGACCAACGCAGGTTTTTAAGAGCAAAGGTGCAGAAGCTTAATGATATTAATTATGTGAAATTAACAGGGGAACAAAGTAATGGGGTTCTCAAATCAATGGTTGCCTGTAATGTGCTTATTGACGTGCCGGCAGGCAGCGGCCCTCTGCAGGCTGGACAAGAGGTTGCGGCTGTAATGGTTGGCGGCAGTGATTTATTACTGTAAAAGCGGTAATATGCAATGGATAACGCCGGATTGCCATAGTTTTTTTAGTAAATCAGAAAGGCAAATGCTTTCTGATTTACTAAGTTAACTTAGCTCCTTTACGTAGACAAGTCTGGACTTTTGAGCAAGTTATCTTAAATCTTATGAGGGAGGTATAGTCTTGAAAGGATTTCAGAAACAGGAGTTAAACGGCGTTATTGAAATTGACCGCAAGACATGCAAGGGCTGTGACTCGTGTAAGGCCTTTTGTCCGACAGATGCGATTGAGGGCAAATATGGCGCTATTCACAAAA
>JAGGAB010000058.1 GCA_017889705.1 Bacillota bacterium
TCCGCCGATGGTAGCCAGTTCAAATACTTTATCGGCCGGCATGGCAGTAGAACCATAGAAGGGCTTTTGCACAAGCGCGGCAAGCCGCATTTCCACAAACCCATCAAGGTTATTATTGCACGGCGCCCCGTCAGCTGCGATCGCCACAGCCACTCCTTGCTCAATAAACTCAGGAATTTTGGCAATACCGGAGCCCAGTTTGAGATTAGAAGAAGGACAATGAACAATGTTGGTCCGGCTTTTGGCCAGTATCGCTATTTCCTCACTATCCAGGTGAATACAATGGGCAAGGATGAGGTTTGAACCTGTCATCCCCAGTTTTTCCAGATAGATAATATTGCGCAAACCGGTGAGTTCCTGCACATATTCGATCTCGCCCTTGTTCTCTGAAGCATGAGTATGAATGGCAACCTGGTACTTTTCGGCTAACTCTACGGTTTTGGTCAGCAGTTCCTCAGTGCAGGATACGGCAAAGCGCGGCGTAAACGCATAGTGAATCAACCCTTTACCATGCCATTTTTCTAAAAGCTCTATACTTTCTTCAAGGGCATTAGCGGTGGTATCTTGGAGGCCAGTTGGAACATCTGCACCAAAATCCATCATGCATTTGCCAGAGATAGCCCGCATGCCGCTGGCATAGATGGCCTGAAAATTACTTTCCGTATGATTGACTGTTGCCATATCCACAATGGCAGTTGTACCGCTTTTGAATAATTCGCCAATACCCAGGAGCGCCGAATAATAAATAGACTCGGCATCATGGGCGGCTTCTAACGGCCAGATCTTTTGTTTCAGCCAGTCTAATAACTCCAGGTCATCTGCCTGTCCCCGAAATAGCGTTTGGCACAAATGAACATGCGGTTGAACAAGACCGGGAATCACCAAATGCCCAGCGGCATCAATGACCTTATCGGCCTTATTGGTGAGCGAGGCGCCAATTGCCTTGATTTCGCCTTCTTCCACATAAACATCACCTTGGATAATTTCTCTGGCGCTATTCATGGTTACAATTGTGCCGTTTTTGATAAGCAGCGACATTCTGTCCACCTCCAGCTAATTTCCCCAGCGTTTAAACAGCATATGTTCAATATCCAGCATATCCAGTATCTTACCTGCCATAAAGGCTACCATATCCTCCACACTTTTGGGCTTATGATAAAAACCCGGAGCAGCAGGCATAATCACCGCACCAGCCTGTGACAATTTAAGCATATTCTCCAAATGAATGCTTGTCATTGGGGTCTCGCGCGCCACTACCACAAGTTTTCGGCCTTCTTTAAGTGTGACATCGGCTGCCCTTGTTAAGAGATCCCGCCCGCTGGCAGTAGCCAGTGCGCCTAAGGTGTGCATCGAACAGGGCACTACCACCATGCCGTTCATTTTAAACGAGCCGCTGGCGAGCGGTGCAAATAAATCGGCGTTATCATGCACGACTGCATATTTCGCAATATCTTCCAAGCTGTATTCACATTCATAGGCAAGCACCTTCCGGCCCATATCGGTATAGACCGCATGGACTTCCACACCCAAATCATGCAGCGTTTTAATCAGAGTATACCCATATATAGCTCCACTTGCGCCGGTAACTCCCACAGCTATCCGCATACTATTCCTCCACATTACACTCGAAATTTTGTGATCAGATATTCGTCATAATAGGTGAACCCTAGAGCATGATAGGCTTTGAGCGCGGGAATATTATTCTGCCTCACCAGTAAAGCTGGAATTCTGCCGGCAGTAAAAATTCTGCGGCATAGTTCAGCAACCAGCGCCTTACAATACCCCTTGCCCCGGTACTCTTCCCTGGTATAAACACCGCCAATTTGGGCGAGCCTCCCGGTAACTACCTGAATAATCGCCTGTGCAACAGGCTCCCCATTGATAAGGAAAAACACAAAATCTTCTTCAGGTCCGCGTTCTTCGATAAGCTTGACTGCCATTTCCCGGTTAAACCGGCGCTGAAACCCTTGCCGGTAGGCCTCAACAATAAAGGACAGCACTGTTTCCTGCTCTATGTCTGCCACATCTGCAATCTGGTGCAGACAGGCCGTGGAATTCGGTTGCAATGCCTGATTAACATAGAAATAGCTTTCCTCACAGCCCAGTATTTCTTTATGCGGCTGCAATGCCAAGGACAGCGGCTCAACCATTTTTTTCAACCCGACAAAAAATTCAAAGCGACGCTGGCGCATTATTTCGGCAAAATGATCAACAGCTGCCGCAGCTTCAAAATGAGTTACCACATTCCCCAAATTGTAGAACGCTGCTATTCCCTGCAAACCACACTCCGAAAAATAGCCGTAGTAATCACCGGCCCGGCGGTTTACCCCGTCATTTTCAATGCCGCATCTGGCAAGATTGCCGCTAAAAAACACCGTTTCCATATGATTTCGTTCCAAATAAACTTCGACTTCCGAAATATCACAACCTGTCAGCAATCGCATCATAATCTATTGCCTTTCGCCCATTATCAGAAATATATTATAACTATTACTATAAAAGGTACCAGCAATCCTTTCAAATTATGGCTTTGTTTCTAAAAAAGTCAAAAGCCAAGTTCTTTTTTAAGAACCTGGCAGCATTTTTTTCTATACAACCTGTTCGCGCAGTACACGTTTCAAAATCTTGCCTGTCTGATTCTTAGGCAGCTCCTCAACAATACAGAAATCACGCGGAATTTTATATGCAGCAATATTAGCTTGCAGATATTCCCGCACCGCCTTTTTATCAAAACGCTGGCCTTCTGCCAGTACCAGATAAGCCCGCGCTACCTGACCGCGCAGCGTATCGTCAACACCAATGACGCTGGCTTCAATAATCCCCGGATACGCATACAGTAATTCTTCAATCTCCCTCGGATATATATTTTCCCCATTAGAAATAATCAAATCCTTCAGACGGTCGACAATAAAGAAATAACCTTCTACATCCTGATAAGCCAAATCACCGGTATGCAGCCAATTGTCTTTGAGCGCCCGGGCACTATCCACAGGTAAATTAAAATACCCTTTCATCACAATAGGCCCACGCACGGCGATCTCACCAACTACCCCTGGCGGCAGCGGCTGCCCTTCCGCATCAACCACCCTGACTTCCTGCCCCGGAAGCGCTTTACCAATTGAACAGTATTTGGGTTTTGACACCGGATTAAGTGTGACTACCGGCGATGCTTCCGAAAGACCATAGCCTTCAATAATTTTTCGGCCATATTTCTCAGCAAATTGCTGCGCCACTTTTTCCGGCAGCGAAGCCCCGCCGGATATGAAGAATTTAACCCCTGCAAGGTCTTGCGGCTGGCCTATACGAATAAAGTAATTATACATAGGCGGTACGGCGTATACAACGGTTACCTTATATTCTAAAATGGCGGCAAGGGTTTCTTTAGGGGCAAAAGCCTCCAAAATGGTAATGGCCGCACCGCAAAGCAAAGCATTAAGCACGGCGCAGGTCCAGGCAAAACAGTGATACATGGGCAACACACAAAGAACATTATCGTCAGCAGTTACCGGCAACACCTCCCGGAAAGCGGTGGCATCACTAACCAGATTTTTATGGGTCAGCATCGCCCCCTTAGGGCTGCCAGTAGTACCTGAAGTATAGATAATGGCGCAAATCTGATCTTCGTTATAATCAGTTGGCAGCACCGGAGCCGGCGAAAACCTTTTACTAGCTAACTCCTGCCTAATAGTCGGAATAACAAGCTGTGTTACAGCCTGTTTATAGCCCAACTGATTAAGTTCAGTGTCAATTACTAATTGTTCCATGGTAATAAGGTGACTCATACTAGCATCTTTAACAATAAATGCAATTTCTCTGGTCGTTAATTGAAAATTAATTGGTACAACAACAGCTCCCAGACTGACAATAGCCAAATAACAGTATACGAATTCAACCGAATTCCGGGAAAATAGCCCTACATTTTCACCACCCCTGATACCGGCTGCGTAAAAATAATTACGATATGTATTTACCATGTTCTGCAGTTCACCATAAGACACATTATCTTTGCCGGCAAAAGCCGGCCTATCTTTTGTACCTTTCAAGATAAGTTCATGAACAAACAATAACTGTACCCTTCCTTTCTGCAAACCTGTCTTTTTATCTGTAACAATAACTATATTGTCTTTATTAGTCTATCCTGTCAGCTAGGTATTAATAGCTGAACGAACAGAAAAAAGCTGCTTCAGCGCTGTCATGCAGCTTGAGAAATTTCTTGCAAGCATGGCAACCACATTAAAGCAGCTTTTGCATCACATGTATTGTTTGTGTTAAATACTAATTTTTGCGCCCAGAAGATCAACAAAAGCTCTCAGCCAGTCAGGATGATTGGGCCAGGCTTGGGCGGTCACCAAATTACCGCTGACAACAACCGGCTGATCCTTCCATGTGGCACCGGCCAACTTACATTCAGCAGCACATGCCGGATACGAGGTTACAGTCTTGCCTTCCAGCACTTGAGCAGGTGCCAAAAGCTGTGTACCATGGCAAATAGCAGCTACCGGCTTGCCGGCAGCAAAGAAATCCTGAACAAGTTTAACTACTTCGTCATACATCCTGATGTATTCCGGAGCACGGCCGCCAGGCACTACCAAACCGACATACTCTTCGGCTTTAGCATCTTGGGCTGCAATATCCACCGGAATCCGGTGTCCAGTCAATTCCACATAGGTATCGAGGCCGGTAAAGTCATGCACCACTAACTGCACCATGTCGCCGGCCTTTTTATTGGGTACAGCCACATCAACCTGATAGCCAAGCATCATTAAGGCTTGTTGGGGGACTTTTACTTCATAGTCTTCTGCGCAGTCACCTGTTAAGAGTAGAATTTTCTTTGCCATTTGTGTAACCTCCTTTAAACTAATAATAGATTACACATTCGATATTTGTAATATTTTTCCTGCCTACTGACAGGCTATTCGCATTTATCCAATACTGTTTTTTACAAATTCATAACCCCTATTAATGGCTACTTTGTTTGCTTCTATAACCTGAGGTTTAGAAGCAAATTTCTTGGCAAAGGCCTTAAATAATACTTCCATATCCACGGCATCTGTCGCAGCAATCAGTGCACCAAGCGCCACCATATTGGCCATTTTCAAATTGCCCAGTTCGGTCGCAATGTCATTTACCGGCACGCGATAGGTTTTTATATCCTGGCGTTTAACAGCTTTATCAATCAGGGAGCTATTGACAATCAAAACTCCGTCCGGCTGAACAGAGCCTTCAAACTTATCCAAAGATGGCAAATTAAGCACAACCGCAGCTGTCGGATGTTCCACCATGGGTGAACCTGTGGCCCCGTCGGTGATAATAACCGAACAGTTGGCTGTCCCGCCACGCATCTCCGGCCCATAAGAGGGAATCCAGGATACATTTTTTTCTTCCAGCATCCCGGCATAGGCCAATATCTGCCCCATAAGCAAAACACCTTGACCGCCAAACCCTGACATAACAATCTCGTGTCTCATTTACCCACCCCCTGCACGTCTTTAAACACACCAAGAGGATAATGGGGCATCATTTTTTCTTCCATCCATTTAACAGCTTCAACCGGTGTTTTTCCCCAGTTGGTCGGACAAATAGATAATACTTCAACCAAACAAAAGCCGTGACCGCCAAGCTGGAGCTCAAAGGCTTTTTTGATAGCCGCTTTGGCTTTATTCATATTTGCCGGGTTATTGACGGCTACCCGTGCAATAAACGCCGGTCCGTCTAGAGTAGCCAGCATCTCTGATACCCGGATAGGCATGCCGGCAACCTCTTCTTTGCGGCCATAAGGAGATGTGCTGGTAACTTGACCCACAAGGGTAGTTGGCGCCATTTGGCCGCCTGTCATACCATAAATGGCATTATTGACAAAAACAGTTACAATCTTTTCGCCACGCGCAGCCGCATGGACGATTTCCGCGCAGCCAATAGCCGCCAAATCACCGTCACCCTGATAAGTAAATACCGAGGCATCAGGATGAACCCGCTTAACACCGGTAGCTACCGCCGGTGCACGTCCATGAGCGGCTTCCAGCATATCGCAGTTGAAGTAATCGTAAGCCAGTACAGCACAGCCAACAGGCGCAACACCAATTGCTTTTTCCTGGATATCCAGTTCATCAATTACTTCGGCTATTAACCGGTGAATAATACCATGATGACAGCCTGGACAATAGTGAGTAGGCATGTCAGCTAAAGCCTTCGGTCTGGAAAATAACACTTCTGCCATGTTATTTGCCCTCCTTGCTTTCTAAAATCTTGCTGATCTCCTGGTAAATCTCAATTGGCGTCATAATCATGCCACCTGTACGTCCATAGAAATGTACCGGTTTAGCATCGCGAGTAGCCAGCCGGACATCTTCAATCATTTGTCCGGCACTTAATTCCACCGTTAAAAATGCTTTAGCCGTTTTGGCCAAACGGGCAAATGGTGGTTCAGGAAATGGCCATAAGGAAATAGGACGTAGTAGACCTACTTTCTTGCCTTCGCCTCTGGCCTTATCAATTGCTGATTGGGCAATGCGCGCCGTAATGCCATATGCAACCACAATAAGCTCTGCATCTTCGGTACAAATTTCTTCCCACCGCATCTCATTTTCCTGGATGAGAGCGTATTTTTTCTGCAACCGGATATTATGGTCTTCCAGTTCATTGGCCTTTAGAAATAGTGAATTTATTATATTTGGCTTTCCCCGGCCACGCATCCCGGTTGCAGCCCACGGTTTTTCCGTCGGAGTACTACTGATTTCCTTGATTTCAACCGGCTCCATCATTTGGCCGAGAACCCCATCACCTAGCAGCATGACCGGATTGCGGTATTTTTCAGCTAAGTCAAATCCCAGGATGGTGTAATCGACCATTTCCTGGACAGAGTTCGGAGCCAGCACAATATTGCGATAATCGCCGTGCCCACCGCCTTTAGTAGCCTGAAAATAGTCGCCTTGCGCCGGCTGAATGCCTCCAAGCCCTGGGCCGCCACGCATAATATTTACAATCAGACAGGGTAATTCCGCACCCGCAATATAGGAAATCCCCTCTTGCTTTAGGCTGATTCCCGGACTTGAGGAAGAAGTCATAACTCTAGCTCCCGCGCCGGCGGCACCATATACCATATTAATTGCCGAAATTTCGCTTTCCGCCTGCAAAAACACGCCGCCAATCTGCGGCATACGTTTCGACATATATTCAGGTATCTCGGTTTGCGGTGTAATTGGATATCCGAAATAATGGCGACACCCGGCGGCAACCGCAGCCTCAGCTATAGCCTCATTGCCTTTCATGAGCACTTTTTCTGACATTTTCACCACTCCCATACTTATTTATGAATCTCAATCGCTGTATCCGGACAAGTCTTGGCACAAAGGCAGCAACCAACACATTCGCTATCGTCAGGACATGTGGAAAAATTATAGCCTTTACCATTAAAGCTAGTTGACATTACTAATAGTTTTTTGGGACATGCCACTATACATAATTCACAGCCTTTGCATCTTTCCTGAGAAAACACTGGTTTCGGCATAATCGTCACTCCTTAAATGTATTTTGTATAACTATATAACACTGTAAACTTTCGTTCATTTATACAGAACGTTGTTCACTTGTCGGGAGAAATGAAAGGGGGTTATTTAACCCCGGTATCCTAACTGTGCAGAAATAGCTCGTGTTTTTTCCATCATAATACGCACAACAGCCTCACGCTTTTCTTTGTTAAACCAGGCAGTTGCCCCGGAAACCGTAATCGCGGCTTCCAGTTTACCATTGGCATTGATAAGGGGTGCTCCAATACAGGTTACTCCCTCGATGGTCTCATTACTGGCTACTGCATAGCCCAATTCCCGTACTGTTGCCAGTTCAGCCAGCAGTACCCGCTTATCACTAATTGTATTAGCTGTGTATTGCGGCAATGGTTCTGATAAGACTTTTTCCAAAAATTGTTCAGAACTATAAGCCAGAAAAACCTTTCCGAGTGCAGTGCTATGGAAGGTATTGCAATAATCAAAACGCGGTATCAAAAACACGGGACGGCTTGGTTCTACTTTGTCTACAATAGTTAATTGACCGGCAGATAATACTGCCAATAAGGCAACTTCCTCAGCCTCTGCCGCTAATTCTTTCAAATATGGCGAAACAATTCTTCGGATATTTAAACGCTGGGTGCAGGCAAGCCCCAGAGGCATGAGCCGAAAACCGAGCGTATAGTGACCGGTATCGGTCTGGCGGACAAAATCCCGCGCCAATAAAGTCTGCAGCAAGTTATGCACAGTGCTTTTTTGCACGCCAAGTTCTCTGCTCAGCTCTGTCACGCCCATTTCCCTTGGTGCATTCTCGAGAATAAACAGGAGGTCAATCGCCCGATCAACTGAGGCAATTAAATATCTGCCCTTCTCCTTGGTGCGCTTTATTTCCTGACTCATTTTATTCTCCTCGCTAGTCATGTTGTTCATTTATGCCGAACATCGTTCTATTTATCGTATATAACATAGTCTTTCTGCACAAACCGTTAATTTCCTCCTGAGTCTTTTCTTATTTTGCCCATTATTTTTCAGCAATATATCCTATTCCAAAAAAATCACTTTGTCACCAAGGGCTTTTGCCTCATTGCGGTCATGCGTAACAAGCACAAACGGAATCTTCCACAGCTGTTGTATACGTTTTAGCTCAATTTGCAGTTGACAGCGCGTATCCTCATCTAGTGCCGATAACGGTTCGTCCAGCAGCAATATCTCTGGCTCTGCCATCAAGGCGCGCGCCAAAGCTACTCTTTGTTTTTCACCGCCTGAAAGTTTATCAGTAAACCGCCCGGTTAAATGTTCAATGTGCAGCAAATCCAAAAGCTGCGCGTACAAGTTTTCCGCAGTTTGGTCATGTCGTTTTACGCCATACCAAATATTCTTTTTTACATTCAAATGCGGGAAGAGGGCATATTCCTGAAACATGTAACTTACCCGCCGGTGATTGACCGGAACAAAAGTCTGCGTCTCCGAAGAAAAAAGTGTTTTGCCGTTATTTATAATTTCTCCTGCGTCCGGCTTGATTAAACCGGCAATGCAACGTAATGTTGTGGTCTTGCCGCAACCTGAAGGCCCAAACAATACTGCAATGTTATTTTCTACAAAAAATTGCACATCAAGTGTAAATCCAGGCAGATGTTTCTTAATGTCCACATGCAGCATCAGAATAACCCCTTATCAGGCCAAGCTCTGTTATGTGATCTGGCCCAAGTATTTAACCCGTATATCGCAGAAAATGTAATGCCACTGATAATCAGTACATAAAAGCCGGCCAGGGTAAGATCATTGGCTTCGGCAGCAAAATAAATAGCAAGCGGCAGGGTTTGGGTTTTCCCCGGAATATTACCGGCAACCATAATGGTTGCGCCAAATTCACCAAGCGCCCTTGAAAAAGAAAGCACTAGTCCTGCTACCAGCCCCGGCCAGGCCAGCGGAATGGTTACTGTCCAAAATACCCGCCATTCATTGGCACCTAATGTTCTGGCCGCATCCTCAAGAGTTGAGTTGACTCCTTGGAAAGCAGCCTTGGCACTTTGGTACATAAGCGGAAAAGCAACTACCGCTCCTGCCAGCATCGCAGCATAAGGAGTAAAAATAATCTGCGTATAAAAAACATTGTTGAGTACTTGTCCAACCGGGCCTTGTTTACCGATTAACAAGAGCAATAAGAATCCGGTAACCACCGGCGGCAGCACCAGCGGCATAATCAATACAGCCTCAAGAACTGCCTTGCCGGCGAAATCCCTGTTCCGCAGCCAATAGGCCAATGATATGCCTGATATAGATACAAGTATAAGCGACATGAACGCTACTTTAATCGAAAGTATAACCGGCTGCCATTCAGTCATCAGTGTTCCACCTTTATTATTCCACACAAAATCTATATAAACAAAACATCAACTAACATAACTTAACAAAAATCAATATATTACGTATGGTGTTATTATAATATTCGTTGTATTATATTAGCAAGAGCTATTTGAAAATTTCACTGAAAATAATGGAGGCTTTATGAGCGAAAATTCTCCTTATACACCGCAAGAAGTTGCCAAAATATTAAAAATCTCCAAATTCACAGTGTACGAAATGATAAAACGCGGCGATCTTGCGGCTTATCATATTGGACGCAAAGTCCGGGTTGATGCCCGTGACCTTGATTTGTATATTCAAAAATCAAGAGGAACCAGCCCGGTGCAAATGCCATCAGCTGCCTCGGCTCCTATACCCAGCGGTTTTATTATCTGCGGCCAGGATACCGTTTTAGATATTCTCACCAGGTATCTGGAAAAGGAACTCCCCCAAGTAAGTGTGCTGCGCAACTATGTCGGGAGTATGGAAGGCTTGCTGGCACTTTATCATAACACCGCCAATGTCGCTACTTCCCATCTTTGGGATGGCGACACCGACACCTACAACCTGCCTTACATCCGCAGTCTGCTGCCAGGCCACCGGGCAGTTCTTATTAACCTGGTTTATCGTAATATCGGCTTCTATGTTGCCAAAAACAATCCCCTGAACATTACCGGCTGGCAAGATCTCACCAAGCCAGACTTACGCCTAATCAACCGGGAACGCGGTTCCGGCGCGCGGGTACTGCTTGATGAGCAGCTCCGTAAGTTAGACATCGATTTTTCTACGCTCAGAGGCTATGGTAGCGAAGAAACCAGCCATCTGACAGTAGCCAGCACAGTAGCCCGTGGTGATGCCGATGTTGGCGTGGGCATTGAAAAAGCAGCTCTGCAAGTGGCCAATGTCGAGTTTATCCCTCTTAGAAAAGAACGGTATGATATTGTAATCCGCAAAGAAGATCTTGACAAACCCCATTTTCAGACACTCTTTGCCATTCTTCGTTCCACTGCTTTTCGTGACCAGATAGCCGGTTTAGGCGGTTATGACACCGTTCATACCGGCCAGATTATGGGACAAACTTAATACGTAAGGAAAGCCAGCGGCTTCACCAGCCGCTGGCTTTTTCTATCTTCGTGCTCTTGCTTTTTCTATATCGTCCGGTCTGCGAGCTTCATATACAGTTTTTCCCTCATCATAACACAAACACGAAATTTTACCGGCAATTATTACCTGACTTGGATAAACGCTGCGATGGCCTGAAAGCAAATAACTGACTGAGCAGCTTACTGCAGCATATGTCATAATATCACTTCCAAATAATTCGGCAGCCATAACGATAGCGGTGACCGGAACATTTACAACTGCCGCTAAAAGGGCAACCATACCCAGTATAGCATACACCGTTATATCAATACTCCCGCAAAGCTGTCCAAACAGATTGCCGGCCGCAGTCCCGACAATCATAATCGGCAGAATGATGCCCCCGCTGCCGCCACAACCAAGCGTTATTCCTGTTGCGATTGTTTTCCAGAAAAAAGCAGAAACTGCCAGCGTCTGCCCGCTAATCCCTTTTTCCAGCAATTGCAGCCCTAGTCCCAAATACAGCGGGCTAACGAAATACCCGATCATGACCAGCATCATGCCGCCAATAAAGGCCTTTGCCGGTTGAGCTAAAGGTACTCCCGAAAAAACATTCTTCCCAAAATTGATTGTATGAATAAAAAAAATCGCCAATAACCCACACACCAAGCCTAGCAGAAGCGATTGAATACCAAGATAAAAACTTGCCGCCACAGTGGTCGGCAAATAAAAGTAATGTAGCCCCAGTAACCGGCATACATATAAACCGGTCATCCCTGATACTAACCCAGGATAAAGCGTATCATGGGCGATTTTCCCAACAAAAAGCACCTCAATGCCAAAGATGGCCCCCGCCACCGGAGTCCCGAATACACAGGCAAAACCGGCGCTTAAACCACAAATAACCAACTTACGGCAATCTGCGTTACTGACTTTCAACAACCTCGCCCATGCTGATGCTAGTATTGCGCCAATCTGGGCCGCCGGTCCCTCTTTCCCGGCAGAACCGCCTGCAGCAATGGTGATGATAGTCGCCAGCATTTTTAGCGGCAGCTCGGTTAGCCGTAAGTAGCCCGATTGTTGATGAATGCCCTCAATGACTTTATCACAGCCACCTGTTGTCTGCATTCCTTAATCGCCCATGCCAATACTGTTAGAAAAACAGCCACACCGCCCCCAACAACTATGCCTGTAGTTACCGCAAGCACCGTCCATTTGAGCCAATATAAAAGTGTGATTGCCTGTTCTTGCACAGCCTGTTTTAGCTGCCAACACGCCGGCTTATCTTCCATAGCATACCACCTTCGGAAAATGGGAGAAATGCCGCAAGGAGCAGCATTTCTCCTAACCAATTATTTCTTTGTTACCAAGGGAACCAAACAGGCAAGCGTAAATATCACATATGACACACTAGTCATAACCGCATTGTTTGTTGTACCACCTTGGTGCGCCAGAAAGAATCCTATCCAAAATCCCCAGAACGCGGCATTCATTAATGGTGCCCGATATTTTTTTCTCCACGATACATCAGGCGTACTATTAGGATTAGGATTGATATTAGGCGTAGGATTTGCAGTCATTCCAATACCTCCTTTGTATATTTCGCATGATTATTGCCTTAAGGCAGACTCGTAAACAGCAGGTAGGCAAAAATCCAGGCGTTAATGCCTACAAGCAGCGAAATGATTACACAATAGGGTATTGTTCTGTTCATTACTTCGCCTTCACGTCCTTCAAGACCAACTGTTGCCGAGCCAATTAATACTTTTGACGGAGCAATGGCGCAACCGACAGAACCGCCTACCGACTGCACAGCGCACATAATTACCGTACTAATCCCGAGCACTCTGGCTGTCTCAAATTGCAGAGCGCCAAACATGACATTAGAGTTAGTATTGCTGCCGGTCAAAAATGCCCCCAGCACACCAATAAAGGGTGAGAATATCGGGAACAGGATACCGGTAGAATTGGCAATGCCTTTTGCCAGAAGGTTAGTCATGCCGGTATCATTCATAATCAGCGCCATCATAACCATGGTAGTTATGCCAATGCTTGTCGGAACACACTGCGATACCGTGGCTTTAAATGCTCCGCCGAACGCGCCAGGTTTCCATTTTCCTGTCATCTTGAAGATAATAAACGCGCATAGAGCGGCAAACAATAGTAGTGGTGCCGGATGCGAAAAAACATTAATTTTTGAATACATTTTTTCGGCTTTTACCGCAAAACCGGCAGCCGTTGTTATTGCCGGATAATTTAAGCCCCAGGTATAGGGAGCAAAGATTGCTGAAATTGATTTGATCTGCGTCATTACACAGAGTGCAATTAAGATATAATACGGTAAAAACGCCATATGAAATCCCATATAAGGCTTTTCTGTTCCTTGTTTAGTCACACTGGGTTCTTGACGATAAATTGTTTTAGCTAATATGGCCATGGTTCCGCAGCCGCAAAGTGCCGGAATCAAGGTTGCAAGTTGAGCTGCGCCAAGTTTATTCATAACCCAGCACATACAGGCCATTACGGTTCCGGTTATCAAAACCGCCGGCAGGCCTTTTTTTACAGCCTGAAAACCGCCATAAATATGGCATACGGAAATACCGGTAAGGTAAATAGGTACAGCAAACAAAATTGCCATCCATGGACCGATTATTTCGCCGGGAATCTTGGTGGCCAGCTGAATTGTATAATAAGATGACCCCATAGAACCAAAGCTGATTGACCAGGAATGCCCTACCAGACAAGTAGCAGCCGCAACCGCCGGCCGAAATCCCATAACCAGCATAATCGGCGCAACAACAGCAACCGGTACACCAAATCCGGCGATCCCCTGCATAAAGCTGGCAAAACACCAGGACATAAGTAAACATTGTAATAACTTTTCTTCTGTCACCTGTATCATAGTATCGCCAATGACTTTGATTGCGCCATTTTTCTCGACAAAATTGTAGAGAAAAACCGCACCCCAGATAATTAGCAAAACATACAGCGACATGGCCATGCCCTTACTGTTGGCCAAAGCCAATATTCTAGAATCTCCCCCAAAAGCAATTAGCCCGATAATTACTGCCGTAAACCAGGAAACTGCTCCAGATTTCGGTGCGCCCCATTTAAACAGTAAAATAGTGGATAGCAAGACTAAGATCGGTAGGAAAGCTAATATCCAGTTTGTAAGTGTTAAGGCAGTACCCTTATCCATACAACCGAGCCTCCTTCCAAACATTTGCCAATGTAAACAAATGCTTTTTACATTAGCAAGTCCCTGGTTCTTTTTGTTCACACAAGAACCAGGGACCTACTGGCATACGCCTATTTAGTTTTTACTAGCTACTTTGCCGGCGGCAGAGGGACTTCCATACCCAGTGCTTTGGCACGGTTGTTGACAAAGTTTTGAATTTCGGCCACATGTTCTGGTTGCAAGTGGCAGAAGCGTTTCTGGGTTTGGAGATACTCGTCAACAGGTTTTAATTTTTTCGGTACTACATTGAATATCTTGTTAGCCCAGTCGCCATCTACAACTTCATAGAGATTCCACATACCGGTTTCCACCGCTAATTTAGCAATTTCGATTGTCTGGTCAGACGGGAACGACCAGCCTTTCGGACAGGTACACTGCAAATGAATAAACGCCGGACCATCTTGGGCAAGGCCTTTGCGAACCTTATTCATCAAATCAATCGGATAACCAATTGATGCAGTGGCAGCATACTTGATATAAGGATGGCCGCCAGAGCAGAATATCGCCATCGGGTCTTTCAGGTGATGCTTCTTAGCTTCCGGAATTTCTGGGCCGGCTGGAGTAAACATAGTGGTAGCACCATAAGGGGTAGATGGGGATACCTGAATACCGGTATTAGCATAAGACTCATTGTCATACATTACACAAAGAACCTTATGACCACGATAGAACATAGCCGACATCGCTTGAAGACCAATGTCAGAACAACCGCCGTCACCGGCCATGACGATAATATTAGGATAATCGTCCTCGACTTTACCTTTTTTAATCATCATCCGATAAGCTTCCGCAATACCCGAAGCTACTGCACCACCATTAGTGATTTGGGCATGAGTCCAGGGCACAGCCCAAGGACCACAGGCATAACTGGTGTTAGCAACATACATACAGCCAGTCGGCCCAATAAAAATTGTATTTTTACCGGCAGCCTTCGCTACTAAGCGATATGCTAGCGCCGGCCCGCAGCCTGCACAGGTACGATGACCTGGAACATAAGTCTCTACAAGGTCTGTAGTCTGTGCAATTGACTTAATTAATTCAGCAACTGCCATGGTTTACTCCTCCTTATTATTTACTGGGGGCAGCTTCATTCTTAGCAGCATTAATCTGGGAAGCGCCTTCATGATAATCATTGAAGTTGACCCAAGTACCGCTTTGAATAAGTTTGCCGGCTTTTAGTGTTTCCTGCATCATTTCAGCCATAGCGAAGAATTCATCATGAGTGATGGTTTCGCCGCCCAGACCTGAGGTAAAGCTCTGGATAATCGGCTTATTCAAAATTTCAGACATTGCAGCTTTTACTTCAGTGGAGAGTACGCCGCCAGCACAGGGAGCACCATAGGAGGTACCGGTATCAATAACACCGGCAACCTTAAACTTGGTCAGAATTTCTTGCAGCGCATCATCCGGGAACGGACGGAACCAGCGAATCCTGCACATACCAACCTTGTAACCAGCTTCACGGAGATATTTTATCGCACTGCGGCAGGTAACCGCATGAGCGCCTTGCAGCACAAATACCATATCGGCATCATCAGTCATATACTCTTCAACAAACGGAGCATATGTACGGCCAAACACCTGGGCAAATTCTTCGGTTGCCTGGACAATCTTTTCTTTAACCTTTGTCATAACAACATGGCGGTCCCACTCCAGAGGAGGTCCCATTTCAGGTTCAATCTGTGGTCCCATAATAACAGGATTCTTGGTATCCAGGCGGAATTGGGGGTTAAACTTAGGTAAATATTTATCAACTTGCTCTTGGGCAGGCATTTCATAATCCTGAGCAATATGAGTGACAAAATAGCCGTCCATGGCCACAATTTGCGGCAGCATGACTTCAGGATCTTCGCCAATCCGGAAATACATAAGGCTATTGTCTAAGGATTCCTGAGCATCTTGCGCCCAGCCATAAATCCAGCCATTATCACGAAGAGTCAGGCAATCAGTATGTTCAGAACCAAAGTCACCGGGGGGATCAAGCGTACGGTCGCCAACAATCGCCTGGATGGGGCAACGGCCACCGGCAATTGGTGAATAGGTTTCGAATGCATAGGTAACGCCTACACCGGAAGAACCGGTAGTGGCACGGGCACCGGCCATGGAGGCGCCATGAGCAATACTAAACTGGGCATGTTCGCCTTCACCATGAACCATTTCGCATTTCATCGTACCATTGGCAATACGTTTTGCAAGCTCAGCCATAATGGCTGTATACGGACGGATAGGAAATGACGCGGAAACATCTATATCGGCAAGCTGCCAAGCATCTGCAACAGCAGTTAACCCTGTACCTCTTTTCTTGATCGCCATCTTATTCACTCCTTAATCATCAAAATCAAGTTCAGGCACGCGACTTACGGCCCCAACCGGACAAACATTACTGCAAACACCGCAACCTTTACAATATTTCAAGTTAAAGCTGATTCCTTCGTCCTTGGAGTAATTAACACAGGCATCCGGGCAATAAATATAACAGGTTTTGCACTCAGTGCATTGTTCTTTATCAACTACTGGACGGAGAAACCGCCAGTTTCCTGTAATCATACCCTCGTTTTCGGTCTGAGGGGACGGAACAATAGCAGCAAATGGCACTTGCTTATAAACTTTTGCCATGTTTACACCTCCCTTAAAATTAGAACAGCATCCCAGCCTTGCTGAACGGCTTTTTTGTTATCAGCAATTTCGAGCAGGGATTCGAGTTTTACAATTCCGCTTGCTTTGGCAACAGCAGCTGCCATGGCAGCGCCAACGCCGGCACCAATTTTGGTATCATCAATACAACCTTCAGTTCCGTCAAAGGTGTGGAAAACGCCAGCACCCAAAGCATCCGCATCGATAGCGGCCACGGCTTTTACTTTACTTACATTTTCTTTTGGTGACATATATTTAATGAGATTGTTGATGTCCCGTTTGGTATTGATAACAACAACACAGCCATCTTTACAGCCTTTGAGAATGTCGTTTCCTTTAACCAGAGTTTCTTCGGCAAGCACAATAACATCCGGGCGGTAATTTTCGTATTCATAGAAGGTTTCAATAGGTTCCGGGCTGATCCGGGCATAGCTCTTAACAGGAACGTTGATCCGGTCAGGCAGATCAACATAGTTATCAAAGGACTGATTGAACTTTCCTTCGAGTTTACCTGCCTTGGCAAGCAGGGTAGCCGTGTCGCGAGCTTCTTTGGCTAGGGTAACCCCCCTAGTCCATACAGTAACTTCCTGCATCTTGGCGTCAACAGCAACAGCCAGTGTCATTTTCTCTCCCCCTTTTAATACTTTTCAAATTGACTACAGGTGACCGACCGTTAGACCAGACTTACCGTCCTTTAGCTTTCACCCCCGCCGGCAAAACTGCCTGATTACTTTAGAGATACTTGACGCAGTCCATAGCCGAAATCCTCATCTGATACCTTATAAATTTCAGATAAGGCAGCTATATTCTGCAGGTTACTAACATAGCGTTTCATAGCTGATAAAGACGCATGTTTGCAGATAGCCTCTATATCAGAACCCACTGCCCCTTCGGTTGCCTTTGTCAGCTCATTAAGATCAACATCTTCTGTCAAAGGCATTTTGGCAGTATGAATTTTAAATATTTCCAAGCGTTCTGCTACACCAGGCACCGGCAATTCCACAATATAATCAAACCTGCCTGGGCGCATAAGCGCCGGGTCTACCATATCAGGCCTGTTGGTAGCAGCGACAACAATGACATGGGCACTGTCCATCAGACTGTCAAGTTCTAGTAGCAGCTGACTTACCAGCCGATCAGTTCCGTTTCTGTCTGTTACTGCCCTAATTGGTGCTAAGGCATCAATTTCATCAAAAAACAGAATACAAGGCGCAATTTGTTTGGCGCGTTTAAAGATTAGCCGCAGGCCTTTTTCGGCTTCGCCAAACCACCGGGAGTTAAGAGTGGCTGCATCTACTGATATGAAATGAGCTTCGCTTGATGCCGCCAGCGCTCTTACCATTAGTGTTTTGCCGGTTCCCGGCCGTCCGGTCAGCAGAAACCCTTTCGGCATATTGTGCTGCAAGGCTTTACACAGTTCAAGATGCTGCAGCGGCATTTCAATCATGGCCTGCAAGTTTCTTTTTATGTCTGCCATACCTCCGACCTGCTCCCATTTGGTGCTGGGGCGTTCGGAGAAAAATTCCCTGGTCGCCGTTGGTTCGACTTCCCGGAATGCGGCGTAAAAATCATTCATGTTGATTGTTAACTTAATTAGATCGTTTGCCTTAAGTTCTTCCGAAAAATTAATCTGGGGCAGCAGCCTCCGCACCGCATTCATGCCTGCTTCCTTGCAGAGAATTGCTATGTCGGCACCAACAAAGCCGTGGGTCATTTGAGCAAGTTTTTCGATATTTACCGAAGAATCAATTGTCATTAACCGGGTATGTATTTTAAATATCTTTAATCGCCCGAATCGGTCAGGCGGATTAATGGAAAGTTCTCTGTCAAACCTTCCTGGCCGACGAAGTGCCGGATCTACCATTTCAGGCACATTAGTAGCGCCGATAACAATCACCTGCCCCCGGCTTTTCAGGCCGTCCATCAGCGCTAACAGCTGCGCCACAACCCGTTTTTCCACATCACCGATTACGTCAGTACGTTTGGGAGCAATGGCATCAATTTCATCAATAAAGATAATCGCAGGTGCCCGCCGCTGCGCTGTTTCGAAAATCTCCCGGATTCGGGCTTCACTTTCTCCATAAAATTTATTGATGATTTCAGGACCATTCACATGCAGAAACGCAGCATTTGTCTCACTGGATACCGCGCGGGCCATAAGAGTTTTACCGGTGCCTGGCGGTCCATAGAGCAATACGCCTTTTGGCGCTTCAACCCCTAACTGTCGAAAAATCTCGGGATATTTCAGCGGCAGTTCAACCATTTCCCGAATGCGCTGCAGTTCTTTATCAAGGCCGCCTACATCCTCATAACAAGCCCGAAAACTTCGGTCTTCAGAGGCGTCGGCTTTGGTCACTTTCAGTTTTGTACCGGCGTTAACTACGACTGCCCCTTGCGGCGCTGTACCAATAACGGTAAAGTACTGGCTTCTCGCTCCCGCCAAATTAACCTTAACCCGATCACCGGTAATCAGTGGAAGTCCGTTCAACACCCGTTCAAGGTGCTTAATATCTTGGGCATCGCTAAAATCTATCGTTACATCCAAAGGACTTAATACCACTGTTTGGGCGGCTTGACGTGCAATCTTTCTTACCGTTACCCGTTCATCAATACCGATACCGGCATTTTCTCTGATGATGGATTCTATTTGGGCAATGCTTTGCTCTTTGAATTGGCTAAAACAGGGTACCACTTTGGCAACGGTTGTTTTTCGCCCCTGGATCTCAAGAATATCACCGATAATGGCTTCCAGTTTATCCATGTCGGCATTATCAAGCCGGATATATCCTTGACCAACATCTTCCGGCATAGCATCGGCAACCCTAAAGGACAAGGTTTTCCCCATGACAGATTATCCCCCTTTAGAAGGTTGTGTGTCTGGTAACATCTTACAACTTGAATTATAAAGTACAGACTCCAGCTTGACTACTATATGGTAAATAAGGATAATTTTGTTAATATAATTCACGAAAATATTCCTATTGAAATAGTAAAAGGATAGTAAACTTCCCCGCCGAGTTGTTTACTATCCTTCACTAAAACCTATAATAGGAATGAGCTCTGCTTACTATACTTATGTAATGGTCTTCCCACCGGTCCGTATGACAGGATGCCTTTTAGCCAGCCATTGTCATTTAGATAGTTTAAATAGCGCCGGGCCGTGACTCTTGAAACACCAACCAGTTTTGCTATTTGGCTTGCCGTAAAATAATCCGGTTGTTCACTAATAGTGGTAAGAACCGCTTCCAAAGTTGCTTTATCTAGTCCTTTGGGAATATTCTCTTGTAGATCCGCCAAATTATTAGGGGTATTCTCCTCCAAAGCCGCTCCCTTCAAACAGTCAATATCCTTTTGGCACAACTGTTGTGTATTGTTTAGGCGGCTGATATATTGTAAATAATTTTTAAGAGCTTTTTTAAAACGCTGCAGTGTAAATGGCTTTATAATATAATCCACTACACCGCATTGCATGCCCTGTTGAATGGTTTCCGAGCGGTGGGCTGCCGTCACCAAAATAACATCAAGATTAATTCCCTCGGCTCTTACCCGCCGCAACAGTTCAATGCCGCTCTCACCAGGCATATAAACATCGAGGATTACCAATTGCGGCTGCAGTTTGACAATAATGTTATAGCCTTCTGCCGCATTAGCGGCCTGACCTACCAAGCGAAAGCCCTTTACCTGATTGATGTATTGTTTGTGAAGTTCCATGACCATCGGATCATCTTCAACAATTACAATCTCTATTCCCATATCCGGTTACCTCCCTACTTGTTAAGTATCCAGGGTTACCGTACTGGTATTTTTATATAAAATGTGCTTCCCTCATTTTCCCGTGTCTGAACGGTAATTGTTCCCCCGCAGACTTTCACCTCCTGCTTGACTAGCGCTAAGCCCACCCCCCGACTGCCTTGCTTAGTGGAAAAACCCCGGCAGTATATTTTCTTCCGGTAAACTTCCGGTATGCCTTTGCCAGCGTCACATACTTTAATATTCAAGTACTTTTTCCCTTCGAAGATATACACGGTAATAAGGCGTCGCTCAACCGGCAAACCGGCAACAGCATCCATCGCATTTGTGATTAAATTGCCAAGCACGGTGACCATAGACAAACCGCTAAAGCAGGCAGGTAGTTGAAGCAGCTTGCTGCGAGGATGAAGCCGCAGGGAAATCCCTTGCTCACCAGACTGACTTATCTTACCGATAATCAGTCCGGCTGTTGCCTGGTCTTTGATCCTCCTGACAATCGAGCTCACTAAATCTTGTTGTGTTTTGTAGGTCAGCGTTATAAGCTCAATAACCTTATCATACTGTTTCATCTGAATAAGCCCTGATATAGCATGCAACTTATTGGCAAATTCATGAGACTGGGCCCGCATGGATTCCAGTAGACTTCGCAGTCCCACTAATTCTGCTGCCAGTATTTTAACATCCTGTTTGTCTCGAAATGTTGCAATCGCTCCAACCACTACGTCATTAACAATCAAAGGCACTCTGTTGGTTATAATCACCTTATCTCCGACTTCCTGCTCCTGATCATACTCAGCCTGACCAGTTTTTATCACCATCGGCAAACGCGAGTTAGGGATAATCTCCCAGATATGTTTGCCGATGATAGTCTCCTTACACCCCAGAAGGCGCTGCGCTTCATGATTAACCGACTCAATAAAACCGTCATTATTGATGGCAATAACCCCTTCACGCATACAGTGCATAATAGCACGTTTTTGTTCCAAAACAACGGTAACCTGATGAACACGCTGCTTAAGTTTTAAATCAGCATCACCATATAGCTGGGCATTATGAACGGCAATCGCCGCATGATTGGCAAATGTCTCAAGCAGTTTTTGGTCAATGGGCGTCATTTTTTGTATTGACCGAAAGCCTATGATCAGCATTCCGATATCGGCTTCATGCAAACAAAGCTTAATGACTTTTACTCGGGACAAACTTTCCTTTGTAAAAACCGCCCGCAGTTGTTCTGATAATAGCGTTTTATACTCTATGTCCATAAAACTTATGTTAGAAACTATTGTGTCGGAAATAACAGCAGAGGAGTGAATATCCATCCAGCCGGTTGTAATCGTTTCCCGCAGTTCACCGCTTTCGTCGAGCAGCAGAATACTGCCGCAATCGGCGTGAAACAAACGCAATGCGCTGATTACAATAAAATCAAGTACCTGATGCAAATCAAGTGAAGAAGTTAGATATGCGGCTACCTCATTAATGGTTCTTAATTGTTCAAACTGCTTGTATACGGTCTCCTCATACAAAGCAAAAAAATACTCAGAAACATATACCCTTGTCCTGTCTAATAACGCATCAATCTCCCGTCGGTAACGATTAAGACTGACCCAGTCATCTTTGAGAAAGAAGGACATAGCATCCTTGATAGATTTTTCGTATAAATCAAATACCAGCATGATGTCTGACAGCTTAACATTTTGTTCCAGTCGCAGCCTGCATATCCAACTGATATATACTTCCATTGGAGTAAGATTTTCATGCTTTACTGACTGGATAAGAGCTTCTGTCAATTGAACGATCTCTTTTACTAGTTCATTTCGCGGCATTTTCACATACGAGAGCGGCGCCCCTTCAAGCTCCAGTTCACAAATCATCCCCGTATTGACTTCATGCCTGATTGATTCAATTATTGAGGCCAGATAATTCATCAAACCACCTTACCTCGTCTTTTTTAGTTACTTTATTTTTTTTGTTATCGTTTAGTTGACTGAACTACATCCATTAATTATTATATAACTAACTTACTTTATTTTCCATGTAAAAATTTCGAATCTTGTATTGATTTCATGGAGGATGCTAATCATGTCCAATGAAAGTAAACCGGAATCTAATTCATCAGATGAGTTAAGCGGCAAACAAGTTGTTACTCAAGATACAACTCACAGGAGCGGTGATTGCCCGCCATCTGGCGGCACATTAAAACAAGCCATCAACAAGGAAATAGAAACCTTAATCCAAAGTTACATTGACTACGCTAAAAATGTAGACTTATAACCATTGAAAAGCTCCAACCATGTTCAACTGTCAATTAGTTATAGCTAGGGGTGCCCAACGGCTGAGAGGATTAACTCCAACCCTCGAACCTGATGTGGTTAATACCACCGTAGGAAAGCATTCACACCGGTTTCCGGGGAATTTGCCTCTCCGCTCCTCTTTCTATAGCTAAAATAATGATCAGGAAGGGGACCATACTCATGTATACCACACAAATGGATGCTGCTAAACAAGGCATCATCACTGAACACATGCACAGTGTTGCACGGGAGGAAAAAATCAGCCCCGAACTCTTGCGCCAGTTAGTGGCAGATGGCAAGGTGGTTATTCCGGCTAACCGACATCATACCAACCTTGTCCCTATGGGAGTCGGCGAAAAACTCAGGACTAAAATTAATGTCAATTTAGGTGTTTCCAAAGACTGCTGTAATACGGACTTGGAGTTAGCAAAAGTCCAAAAGGCGATTGAACTTAAAACCGATGCCATTATGGATTTGAGCTGCTATGGGAAAACTCGGGAATTCAGGCGCAAATTGATTGAACTATCACCGGTAATGATTGGCACTGTACCGATGTATGACGCAGTTGGCATGTTGGATAAAGACTTGAAAGACATCACTGTTGATGAATTTTTCTCAGTTGTCGAAAGACATGCCGAAGACGGCGTGGATTTTATGACCATTCATTGCGGTATGAACAAGCAGACAGCTGAAAGAGTAAAAAAAAATAAGCGCCTTACCAACATTGTTTCCCGCGGAGGTTCGCTGCTGTTTGCCTGGATGGAACTCAACAAACTAGAAAATCCTTTTTATGAATACTATGACAGGCTACTGGATATATGCGAAAAATATGATGTAACCATTAGTTTAGGTGATGCCTGCCGCCCCGGTTCCATTAACGATGCCACCGATCCGGCACAAATCGAAGAACTTATTACGCTCGGCGAATTAACCAAACGTGCCTGGGCGAGAAATGTACAGGTTATGATTGAAGGTCCCGGACATGTTGCTATCAATGAAATTGCTGCCAATATGCTCTTAGAAAAGCGCTTGTGTTATGGTGCGCCGTTTTATGTGCTTGGCCCTCTTGTTACCGATGTCGCGCCCGGTTATGACCATATCACCAGTGCAATTGGCGGCGCGATTGCCGCAGCTAATGGCGCCGACTTTCTTTGTTATGTAACGCCGGCCGAACACCTTCGCCTGCCCAATTTGGATGATATCAAAGAGGGCATTATTGCTTCCCGGATCGCAGCCCATGCTGCAGATATTGCCAAAGGTATTCCCGGTGCACGGGAATGGGATAATCAAATGAGTGCCGCCCGCGCTGATGTTGACTTCCCTCGAATGATTGAACTTGCCATTGACCCTGATAAAGCCAGAGCATACCGGGAAGAATCCAAGCCTGAATGTGAAGATACCTGTACCATGTGCGGTAAAATGTGTCCCATGAAAAATATGAAAAAGATTCTCAGCGGCGAAGCCATCAGTATTATATAAGCTATGAACAGACACACAATCTATCTTCCAGAGGTAGCACAGCTGCAGGAATTAATTGATTTTTACCACTCAAAATTACTACTTGCTTATGATCAATACTGCCTTGATGCTACCTGCATTCAATTTTTTAAAGATATGCTTCGCTCACTTGAATTTTGCCGCCAGACTTCTGTTTCTCAACATTACAATTCAGCCGCAACTTATATCGGCGATTATTATTTCCATTGGTTTATCACCTTTCAATTTTTCCCTATGGTATTTGACTGTATTGAAGATACTTTAGGACAGCTGCTACAAAATTCCGCAGTCACCATGACACTTCCTTACAACAAGCAATCTCTGGGTAAATCCTATAGACTATTGGTAGCGCAAATCAATATAACCGGCGAACATGCCTCGACCTTTGACCTATTAGATGTTTTAAAATCACGACTTATTCGCCGGAATGACACTTTTTCCGAGTATGGCAATATAGCTTTAACAACTTACCACAACCAGTCATTTGTTACTACCTACGGATTCTCAGTTGAATTAGTTAATCCCCAACTGCTTTTGGCCCTGCTAAAAGATCTTGGCGAGTTATTTTCCGCACTTTACTCCAAAGCAAAATGCTCATTGTCATCAATGTGAATCCAGTGGTAACACACAACCGACTCGGCTAACGATTTATCTTCGTCCACCCGCCTGGGGGCACTGAGTTTGGCTTGCGCCTCTTCAAGTGTGGTAATATTGCCCTGCACAGCAAAAATACCATATGACATCTCATCCATAACTATGTGAAATAGCGTTTTCCCATATTGGCTTCCTTGTCCATAACCCTCATAAATGATATTTGCCAAAGAACCAGCCGGAGCTTTGACCGCTTCTAACACCAACATTCCCTTTTCTAACTTAGTCATTCCTGTATCCTCCTTTTATCTCCATTTTAGTTACCATTATTATACAATGACAGAAACTATGACGCTATTTTAGTAAATAAAATAACTAGAAACTAGTTGTTCCCAGGCCATTACTCTCCGGCTTACACTTTGCTCCTCCTGCACAGTAAAGAAAATTCGGCTTGCACCAAGCTTTAGCGAGGTGCAAGCCGATGTTGCCCTTATCCTGTTCTTAAGAAAGTTATACTTTCTATTAAGGCAAAAAAGGACTACCAGCAGGTAGCCCTTTGACATGTATTGTATATTATTAAATTAATTGGAGGCGACACCCAGATTCGAACTAGGGGAATAAAGGTCTTGCGAACCCTTGCCTTGCCACTTGGCTATGTCGCCGTAAGCAGCGAACCATGTTGTTGCAAGCTGATAGGCGAAGCAAAAACATGTGTGAGTCGCTTAGTTAGAGTGCAGCGATAACATCCTCTAAGAATTTTAAATGGAGCGGAAAACGAGATTCGAACTCGCGACCCTCGCCTTGGCAAGGCGATGCTCTACCGCTGAGCTACTTCCGCATATTCGACGTTCGATTTTCGCTATTGAAAGCCATTTGTCGAATGTCTAGGTCAAAAATGGTGCCTCAGGACAGAATCGAACTGTCGACACGAGGATTTTCAGTCCTCTGCTCTACCGACTGAGCTACCGAGGCATTAAACAATTAAACCTGAGGTAACGAGCTGTTAAGAACCCGCAACCCGATGTGAGTTGCTTAGTTCTGAGCTTAGCAAAGAACTTCTTATCAGCACGTTTTTACGGAGCCGACAGTTATATATATTAGCATGTCCCTTGCGCAAAGTCAACATAAAACATACAGATAACCACTTATTAATTATTCCCAGCGAAGTACCCTAGACTATTGTTTGCCGTCTGACTTCCCACCTGCTATTTGGCGACATTGCGCGGTTCAGCAGTACCCAGGGTATATTGAAGATAGTTTACAATATTGGCTTTATATAAGAAGTACGCAATTATGCTTCCTCCAACAGTACTTACTGTGAAGGGAATAATAAAGAAGAATGCTCCGGCCTGGGAACCAATAAAATATTTGGCCATCGGATATGCAAGTAGTGCCCCAATAAAGCCAGTGCCAATCACTTCACCAATAATCGCTCCCCAGATGCTATTAGTTTTCTTATATAACAAACCTGCTAGCGCCGCACCAACCATACTTCCCGGGAAAGCTAGCAGCGAACCTGTTCCTAATATATTACGCAATACCGATATTCCAAAAGCAGCACTTACCGAATACCGAGTTCCTAAAAGCACCGCCAGCAAGATATTAATAACATGCTGCAAGGGGAAGCATTTGGCAATACCAATCGGAATATAGACCAAATGAGCGGAAAGTACGCCAACGGCAATAAACAAGGCTGTATAGGCCAATTTTCTACTATGCACAGGTATTACTTCCTTTCACAACCGATAATCAAAGTTGGAAAAACTTAACCATAACTACTATAACAAATATCTTTCCTACTAGCAACTTTCCAAGTTTTCAGCAGTAGCTGCGACACCAGCTTACGTAAGACTCTGCAGCGGCAGAATACTGTTTTTTTATTTGCAACTGCAAACTGTAAATCAGGTGTAATATTGCAAAACAATAAAGAATAATTTATTTATATCTTGTAATTTTTGTAATTCAGTGGTAAATTAGCAATTACAGTTGTTTTTTTACAATGTACTATTTCTTGTTTTGGAGGCGAAGTAATATGAACAAAATCCAGACGGTGCTGGTCGCCAATCGCGGCGAGATTGCTATTCGGGTCATGCGTGCTTGCAACGAACTGGGCATACGCACTATTGCAATTTATTCCAAAGAAGATAAGTTTTCGCTGCATCGCTATCGTGCTGATGAAGCTTACTTAATAGGCGAAGATAAGACTCCGGTTGACGCTTACCTTGATATTGACAGCATCATGCGCATCGCTAAAAGCCGGGGTGTAGATGCCATTCACCCAGGTTATGGTTTCTTATCGGAAAACATTAACCTAGCTATTCGCTGTAAGGAAGAAGGCATTACTTTCATTGGTCCAAACATTGAGCATTTAGCCATGTTTGGCGACAAAATCAATGCCCGCACCCAGGCTATAGCTGCCGGCCTGCCTGTTATTCCAGGCAGTGACGGTCCTGTGCATAGTTTGGAAGAAGTTAAAGCTTTTGCCGAACGCTATGGTTATCCTTTTATTATCAAGGCCATTTTAGGTGGTGGCGGCCGCGGCATGCGGATTGTCCGCTCAGCTGGCGAAATCGAAGATTCGTATTTACGCGCTAAGTCAGAAGCCAAAGCCTCTTTTGGTGATGACCAAATTTATCTCGAACGCCTGCTTGAAAATCCCAAGCATATTGAAGTACAAATTTTGGGAGACCAGTTTGGCAATGTCATTCATTTATATGAAAGAGACTGTTCTATCCAGCGTCGTCACCAAAAGGTAATCGAAATCGCCCCAAGTGTCTCTCTGCCTGAAAAACTACGGACCGACATCTGCGCTGCCGCCGTCAAATTGATGAAAGCAGTTGGCTATATCAGTGCCGGTACTGTCGAATTTTTGGTAACACCAGATGATCAATTCTACTTCATTGAAGTTAACCCGCGTATCCAGGTAGAACATACTATTACCGAAATGGTGACAGGTATTGATATTGTCCAGTCCCAACTGCATATTGCCGATGGCGCGAGCCTTTCCAGTGAAGATATTGGCATTGCCAGCCAGGACTCGGTTACCTGTAACGGCCATGCCATCCAATGCCGGGTTACTACCGAAGATCCCGCTAATCAGTTTATGCCTGATACCGGAAAAATAACGGCTTACCGTAGCGGCGGCGGTTTTGGTGTGCGCCTTGACGCTGGCAATGCTTATACAGGCTCGGTCATTACCCCTTATTATGATTCTTTATTGGTTAAAGTCTCAACCTGGGGTCTCACTCACAAAAGCGCTATTGCCAAAATGAAGCGCTGTCTCAGCGAATTCCGGATTCGTGGTATAAAGACCAATATACTTTTTCTCTATAACGTTGTTGACCATCCTGACTTTTTGAGCGGCCAGTATTACACTACCTTTATTGATACCTCGCCAGAGCTATTTCTATTCTCTCCGCCGCAGGACCGTGGCACCAAACTTCTCACCTATATTGCCGAAACCTCAGTAAATGGTTTCCCGGGGATTACCAAGCATACCAAACCCACTTTCGCTCTCGCTCGCCAACCACTGCAACCACCAGCCGCGCAACCGCCAAACGGCACCAAACAAATTCTTGACAGTCAGGGTGCCGATGGTCTGGTACGCTGGATCAAAGAGCAAAAAGAAGTTTTACTCACAGACACCACCTTGCGTGACTCCCACCAGTCCCTCCTAGCTACCCGTATACGCACCAATGATATGCTCAATATCATTGGCCCAACTGCCCACAAGCTGCCAAATCTCTTTTCCATGGAAATGTGGGGTGGCGCAACTTTCGATGTGGCTTACCGCTTCTTATTTGAGGATCCCTGGAAACGCCTGGAGGCCTTACGAGCACAGGCTCCCAATATTTTATTCCAAATGCTGTTTCGCGCTTCCAATGCAGTTGGCTACACCAGTTACCCCGATAATGTAATCCGTGCCTTTGTCGCCCAAGCCGCCGAGGCCGGTATTGACGTATTCCGCATTTTTGACAGCCTAAATTGGCTCAAAGCCATGACGGTTTCCATCGACGCCGTACGCCAGTCTGGCAAAGTTGCTGAAGTGGCCCTCTGCTATGCCGGTGATATCCTTGATCCATCCCGGACTAAATACGATTTAAACTATTACATAAATTTCGCCAAGGAAATTGAACAGGCTGGTGCTCATATTCTGGCCATCAAAGATATGGCCGGTTTGTTAAAACCAGAGGCTGCCTACCGTCTGGTTTCCTCCCTCAAAGAAGCAACAGACCTTCCTATCCACCTGCATATGCATGACACCAGCGGCAATGGCATTTATACCTATGCCCGCGCTATTGATGCCGGCGTTGATATTGTCGATACTGCAATTTCGTCTTTAGCCGGCATGTCGTCGCAGCCCAGCAGCAATAGCTTATATTATGCGCTGCAGGGACATGAGCGCCAGCCCAAAGTCGATATTCACAGCTTAAACGAGTTATCCCATTACTGGGAAGATGTCCGCACCTATTACAAGGATTTCGAAAGCAGCCTATTCTTTCCCAATCCGGAAGTTTATCAACATGAAATGCCAGGCGGACAATACAGCAATCTCCGCCAGCAGGCCAAGTCCTTAGGTCTTGAGAACCAGTGGGATCATGTTAAAGAAATGTATAGCAAAGTCAACGCCATGTTCGGTGATCTCATCAAAGTAACACCCTCCTCCAAAATTGTCGGCGATATGGCTCTGTTTATGGTACAAAACAATTTAACCGAAGAAGATATTTATACCAAAGGCGCCAGTCTGGATTTCCCCAACTCTGTCGTTGAATTCTTTTCCGGGCAGATTGGTCAGCCCTACCAAGGATTTCCCCAGGAATTACAGCGCATCATTCTCAAAGGCAAGACTCCACTCACTCAGCGTCCTGGCGAGCTGCTGCCTGAAGTTGACTTTGAACAAATTCGCAGCACACTTTCAGAAATTTTATCGCGGCCGGTAACGGAGAACGATGTACTGGCCTATGCCCTCTACCCCAAAGTATTTACTGACTGGGTAAACCTTGTTGCCACCTATGGGGATGTCTCTCTCCTGGATACTCCAACCTTCTTTTACGGCTTAAATCCCCGTGAAGAACTCCAGGTAGCTATTGAAGAAGGCAAAACCCTGGTAATAAAACTCGTCTCTATTGAAGAGCCGCTTCCTAACGGTACCCGGATTGTCAACTTCGAACTTAACGGTCTGCCGCGTGAAGTCATTGTTAAGGACAAGAGCATTAAGGCCACTACAGTCACCCGGGCCAAAGCCGAAAAAGATAATCCCAGCCATCTGGGCGCTTCTCTCACCGGCAAAGTAGTAAAAATTATGGTGGATAAAGGAGATCACGTTAAGAAAGGCGAATCATTAGTTGTTACCGAAGCTATGAAGATGGAAACCATCATACAAGCGCCTTTTGACGCCATCGTAAAAGAGGTGTTTGTAAAACAACAGGATGCTGTAGAATCCGGCGATTTGTTAATCGAACTCAGCAAAAGAGCTGTGTCTGAAACAAAAGCAGAAGCTGAACCGGAACTAGAAGCATAGCTTAGGTTATTAAAAACAGTTATAGCTAGGGGTGCCATAGTGGCTGAGAGGATACACATCCAACCCTTAAACCTGATGTGGTTAGTACCACCGTAGGGAAGCTTTCGATTATTTTAAAAAAGCTTGCTACGTCTCCCCTCTGCTATAGCTAAAAATTCATTCATAGAGGAAGGGGACAGACATGTATACTACACAAATGGATGCCGCTAAAAAAGGCATAATCACCGAACAACTGCGGATTGTTGCTCAGGAGGAAAACATCGACATCGATTTGTTACGCCAACTTGTGGCAAGCGGCCGTGTCGCTATTCCTGCCAACAAGCGCCATACCAGCCTCAGCCCTAAAGGGGTCGGTGAAAAATTGCGTACCAAAATCAATGTCAATCTCGGCGTTTCCAAAGACTGCTGCGATCTTGACCTTGAATTTGAAAAAGTAAAAAAAGCCATTGACCTTAAAGCAGAAGCTATTATGGATCTCAGTTGTTATGGCAAAACTCAGGAGTTCCGCCGCAGACTGATTGAATTTTCGTCGGTTATGATCGGCACTGTACCTATGTATGATGCCGTCGGCATGCTTGATAAAGATCTGAAAGACATTACCGTTGATGAGTTTTTCTCAGTTGTCGAGCGCCACGCAGAAGATGGTGTGGATTTCATGACCATTCACTGTGGTATGAACCGCCAAACAGCTGAACGGGTAAAAAATAACAAGCGCCTCACTAACATTGTTTCCCGGGGCGGCTCACTGTTATTTGCCTGGATGGAACTTAACAATCAGGAAAATCCCTTCTATGAGTACTATGATAGACTGCTGGATATCTGCGAAAAATATGATGTGACCATCAGCTTAGGCGATGCTTGTCGCCCCGGTTCCATCCATGACGCTACTGATGCATCACAAATCGAGGAACTTATTACCCTCGGCGAATTAACTAAACGCGCCTGGGCCAGAAATGTGCAGGTTATGATTGAAGGCCCCGGGCATATGGCGCTTAATGAAATTGCCGCCAATATGCAATTAGAGAAACGTTTATGTCATGGCGCACCTTTTTATGTGTTAGGGCCGTTGGTTACAGATATTGCCCCTGGCTATGACCACATTACCAGTGCCATTGGCGGTGCCATTGCCGCTGCAAACGGCGCCGACTTCCTCTGCTATGTTACTCCGGCCGAACACCTTCGCCTGCCTAACTTAGATGACATGAAAGAAGGCATCATCGCGTCTCGCATTGCTGCCCATGCTGCCGATATAGCCAAAGGCATTCCCGGTGCACGCGACTGGGATAATCAAATGAGCGCAGCCCGTGCCGATGTCAACTTCCCCCGTATGATCGAACTTGCTATTGACCCGGAAAAAGCCAGAGCATATCGGGAAGAATCCAAACCGGAATGCGAAGATACCTGTACCATGTGTGGTAAAATGTGCCCCATGAAGAATATGAAAAAACTCCTTAACGGCGAAGACTTAAGTATTATATAACTCAATCTATACCGTCCCAAAAGCGCTGTATTCTGCCTTTGGCAGCTACAGCGCTTTTTGTTTGGAAGAAGCCTATCTGTTAAACTGTTAAAAACCAAGCCCCGCTTCCTGCCTATCGGCATTGAAAGCGGGGCACTAAATTATTAGACCTTAAACTTACTCACAGCATCTTGCAGCTCTTGTGCCAGTTTCGCCAAACCATTGCTTGATGCAGCAATTTCTTCAATAGAAGCAGATTGTTCCTGAGTAGCAGCCGATACCGACTGAGCCTGGCCGGCGGCGTCCCTGCTAATTCTGCCTATATCTTTTACCGCTCCTACTATTTTTTGACTTTCACCCACCATTTGCTGAATCTCGGTAGAAATTTCCCTTACCTGATCTGACACACTGTTAACCAGTTTTACGATTTCGTTAAATGCCTGCCCGGCAGTATGTACAACTTCAGCACCAATTTTAACCTCGCGTGTTCCATCATTCATGGCTGTTACGGCTCTATTGGTATCGCCTTGAATATCTTGAATTAATGTGGCAATCTGCTTGGCCGCCTCCTGTGATTGTTCTGCTAATTTACGTACTTCTTCGGCAACAACAGCAAAGCCACGGCCTTGTTCACCTGCTCTTGCCGCTTCAATGGCGGCATTGAGTGCCAATAGATTGGTTTGTCCGGCAATTCCGGATATAGTATCTACTATCAAACCGATCTCCTTGGAATTCTCACCTAATTTTATAACAACCTGAGCCGAATTCGCCACGGTTTTCTCGATATTTCCCATTTGGGAAACCGCTGATTCAACAGCTTTTCCGCCGCTTTTAGCGGCATTTGATGTTTCATTAGCCATATTGGACATGATATCGGCATTAGAAGCTATCTGCTGAATGCCTGTAGACATTCGCTCAACTACGGCAGCAGTCTGGTTTACAGTATTCACCTGGTTTTCTGAACCTGCCGCCACTTCATTAATCGCTACCACTACCTGATTTGTCGCCTGAGCCGATTCATCGGAACTTGCTAATAATTCTTCCGATGATGCCGCCACTAATTCAGTTGTTTGTCCAATTTTTCTGACTAAGTTACGTAAACTCTGCGTCATGTCATTAAAGGCTGTTGCCAATGCCCCGATTTCATCGTTTGAGGTAGTTTGGAGCGCACTAACTGCCAAATCTCCCTGCGCCACTTGGTGCGCATGCTTTACGAGAGCGTTTAGCGGTTGAGTTAGACGCCTGGCGGCGTACCAGATAACCCCCATAACCACAGCAATAACAAGTGTTACTGCAATTGCCAGAACTTTCGCTATCCTGGCAGCGGGAGCAAAAAATTCAGCCTCATCAACAATAGTAGCTACTGCCCATTCCGTTACAGGTATGTATTGATAAAAGGTTATCTTTTTCTCACCTTCAAGCGTGTACTGGAAAATTCCCGATTTACCTGCCATCATATGTTTTCCCAATTCTTTGATGGTAGGATCATCCATTTCAGTTATCTTTTTCTGCATCACAAAATCCTTATTGGGATGCTGAATAAAAGTTCCGTCCTTTGCTACCATGATGCCATAACCTGTTTTACCAAACGTTAAGCTGCCGGCAACCTGCTGCACATACTGCAGTGATATGCCTGCACCAATCAACCCTTGCGGCACATTATTATCGTCTTTTATTGGTGCTACCACAAATATTGTTGGCAACCCCGTAGTTTTAGATATTAGTGGCGGGGTTATCTGAGTCGGACCACCAGCCATAATGTTTTTAAAATAGTCCCGTCCAGCTACATTGCCAATAAAAAAGGAATAGTCATTACCATTTTTTTGCACAGTATGATATTCGCCATGTTGGTTTGCTGCATATATATCCTGGAATATATCCGGGTATTTCCCGTGCAAAAAGTTAAATCTGCTGATGTTTTGGGCATCTGTTAGAGCAAAATCAGTGTTAATTCTTTTGGCCGTCGGTGTTGATGCAATTGTCTCAGGTTCCAGCATATGTGCTGTAAGCCAGGTATTAATGGTATCTGCCGTTTGCTCGGTTGTCGTTAACATACTTTTACTTAATTCATCTTTGAGCACATTATTTATTCCTATGTATGAAGCAACACTAATTACTAATAACCCGGCAATAACTACCGGCATGATAAAAAGCATAAGCTTGGCTCGGTATGATACAATATTCAGCATTTACTAAATCCCCCCAATAAATTCAATTCTTATGTCTTATGCTACCACTACGTTAGTGGTTACTTTCCCGCCTCTGAGTTAAGCTGCCGGGGATCACTGTAACGTAAATAACATGAAGAAGCAATTTATTGTGCTGCGCTCTTAATAAATACGACTAACCGCCGAGCCTTTTGACAACGGCGGGAGTCGGCATAAATGGAGACTTAAGCCTGTTTCGATTTTAATTGAATTTTATTTACCTACCAACAAACGCTGCTTTACGTTTTTCAATAAAAGCAGTCATTCCTTCTTTCTGGTCTAAAGTTGCAAAGCATAACCCAAATACTTCTGCTTCGTAAGCTATCGACGATTCGCTATCCATATCCAGTCCTTCATTAACTGCCGCCTTACACAGTTTTACCGCCACTTCGGCGCGGGACATAATTTTTTCTGCAAGTGCCCTGGCAGTACTTATCAGTTCTTCCGGTATTGTAACTTTATTAACAAGACCAAGGCGGTAGGCCTCTTGCGCATCAATGATATCGCCGGTAAATAATAACTCTTTAGCTCGTCCTTTGCCTATCAGGCGCGGTAAGCGCTGAGTACCGGCAAAACCAGGTGTAATGCCTAGTGTCACTTCCGGTTGACCAAACCGAGCTGTTTCCGAAGCTATCCGTATGTCGCAAGCCATTGCTAATTCGCAGCCACCGCCTAAAGCAAAGCCATTAACCGCAGCAATAACCGGCTGCGGCAAGTTTTCTAGTTTATTAAAAACGGCCTGACCAAACTTACCCCATTTCCGACCATCTAACGCCGACAGCTTCTGCATCTCAGTTATATCAGCGCCAGCTACAAAAGCTTTATTACCGCTGCCGGTAATAACAACTACTTTAACTGTTTCATCTTGCGCAAGCCTGTCCAGAAGATCGTCTAATTCTTTTAACATTTCATAATTTAGGGCATTTAATGCTTTGGGCCGCGATAAGGTAATAACACCGATACCGGCATTGCATTCAACCAAAAGGCTAGTATATTGTTTCATGGTACCCTCACCTTTGCAAAATATTGAGTTGCAACAACTACCCAGTTATCATTTACAATAATCGTAAAAACCCTTGCCGGACTTACGCCCTAAATAGCCAGCCTGAACCATCTTTTTCAATAATGGACAAGGACGGTACTTAGGATCACCATATCCTTCATGTAATACTTCCATAATGTACAGTACAGTATCATTACCAATCAGATCAGACAGCGCCAATGGTCCCATCGGATGATTAAAGCCCATTTTAGCTACCAAATCAATATCTTCGGCACTTGCCACACCTTCCATTAAGGTATATACCGCTTCATTAATCATTAACATCATAATGCGATTACCAACAAAACCCGGATAATCAGCTACCTTAACCGGTGATTTTCCTAATTTCTCCGCCAGCGTTTTTACTGCGAAAAAAGTTTCTTCACTGGTAGCTAAACCATTAATAATTTCTATCAGCCTCATCACTGGCGCGGGATTGAAGAAATGCATACCGATTACTTTATCTGCTCGCTTGGTAAAGGCGCCTATCGCGGTTACCGGCAGCGACGAGGTATTGGTTGCCAAAATGGTATGCTTAGGGCAATATTGGTCAAGTGTCTGAAAAATATCACGCTTAATATCTGCATTTTCAATAGCAGCTTCCACTACCAGATCTACATCACAAGTTACGGCATCGAGTTCTAGCGTACCGGATATTCGGGACATAACGGCATCTTTGTCAGCAGTAGTCATTTTTCCTTTTTCCACAGCCTTGCCTAAGTTCCGTTCAATGCCTGTCAGTCCCTTTTGGACAAACTCCAGCTTAATATCCCGTAATATTACTGTTAGCCCACCTTGGGCCATTACCTGAGCAATCCCGCTGCCCATTTGTCCTGCGCCAATAATTAGTGTTTTTTTTAATTCCATGCTTCTACACCTCCTGAGTATTGCTTTCTAGCAGTCCTGCTTAATTTTTTTAAACTCGGTAATTAGTGCCGGCAATACTTCCATGACATCGCCAACAATACCGTAGTCAGCTGCCTTAAAGATGGGAGCATCCCTGTTTGTCCGACTTGATGCATATGCGGTTTCCAGCCTGCATCTACCGCCGCTCTTGATGCGCCTACTGCTCCTCCAAGAACACCGGCTAATTCTTCAATTAACGCAAAATTTTCGGGTTTGCCCATGCCCCGGCCACCAGAAACAATAATCTCAGCCTCTTCTAGGTTACAAGCAGCCGTGCATACCCGGACAACATCAACAAGTCTTGTCCGAATATCTTTGACAACTGTATTTACACGCACAATTTCGCCGGTACGCGAAAAGTCTTGTTCAGGCCGTTTAAATACCTTGGGTCGTACTGTTCCCATCTGGGGACGATGTTCCGGACACAAAATAGTAGCCATAATATTGCCGCCAAAAGCCGGGCGCGTCCAGGCGACCAAACCGGTTTGTTCGTCAATGCCCAAGTTAGTGCAGTCAGCAGTCAAACCGGTACCTACGCGGCAAGCTACTCTTGGCCCTAAGTCACGCCCATCATTGGTAGCCCCCATAAGAATAACCGATGGTTTGTAGGTCTTAATCAGCTCAGCAAAAACGGTAGTAAAGCCATCAGTTGTATAGTATGAGAACTCAGGCCCTTCTACCATATAAACCACATCTGCGCCACTGGCAAACACATCTTTTGCCAAATGTTCCACATGGTCGCCAATCAAGACACCTGCTAATTTTTGGTTCATGGCATCAGCCAGTTTACGGCCCTCGCCAAGTAATTCATGAGCCACATTTTTGACCTGTCCGTCGGCTAATTCAATGAACACCCACACATCTTTATATTCATTTTTATCTATTTTTACTGTTTTTTCTTCTGCTTCCCTGGTAATGGCATTAACCAGGCATACTTCCACACATGCCCCGCACGCGGTACATGCTTCCGTAATATCTGCCTTATCGTCCTGCATCACAAGAGCGCCAAATGGACATGTGCTTACACATGCGCCACAGCCTACACACTCTTTTTTATTAACCTTTACTGCCATTGTTTTTTCCTCCCGTTACACAAGCTTGACTTCTAATAATTTTTGGACAAGCAGGCTGGCTGCCTCCCGGCCGCTGTCAGCCTGAATAAGTTCTCCCTGTACCCGCTGCTTTGGAGTAAAAATACGCCTCACCTGGGTTGGTGAGCCTTTTAGCCCTAGCTGCTGAGGGTCAACTTCCATATCATTGGCTGTCAAGACGGGTATTTCCCGGCGATTAGCTTTCATTGTACCTTTAACGGTAGGGTAACGTGGCTCGTTTATCGATTTGAGAACAGTTAATAATACCGGCATTTGCGTTTCAATAATCTCATAGCCTTCGTCATGCTCCCGCTCTAACCGTACCTTTTGTCCATCGACCTCAATCTTAGACACACACGTAACCTGCGCCCAATTTAAGTGTTCAGCAATTTCCGGCCCGACCTGGGCAGTGTCGCCATCAATGGCCTGCTTACCGCAGATAATCATATCAACTTGACCAATTTTTCTGATAGCCGCTGCCAAGGTATAACTGGTAGCCAAAGTATCTGCACCGCCAAAAGCCCGGTCACTAACCAGTAATGCTTCATCAGCGCCCATGGACAGACACTCTTTGAGCGCGTCCTTGGCTTGCGGCGGTCCCATGGAGATAACCGTAACCTTGCCACCATGCTTTTCTTTAAGCTGTATTGCCGCTTCAACAGCATTTTTATCAAAAGGGTTCACAATACTCGGTACGCCCTGGCGAATCAACGTATTGGTCACCGGATCGATTTTTACTTCTGTAGTATCAGGCACCTGCTTGACACAAACCACTATTTCCATTGTCTTAATCCCCCTACCATCATCTGTAGCAGCGAACAACTACCGCAATATACTTGCCGAAACCACAATCCTCTGAACCTGATTTGTTCCCTCGTAAATCTGAGTGATTTTGGCATCCCGCATCAGACGTTCTACCGGATATTCCCGGCTATATCCATAACCGCCAAAAATCTGAATAGCATCGATAGTAACCTCCATAGCAGCATCGGAAGCAAACATCTTGGCCATAGCGGCTTCCTTAGAATATGGCAAGCCCTGATCTTTTAAATAAGCAGCACGGTAAACCAGCAGCCGGGCAGCCTCCACTTTAGTGGCCATGTCGGCCAGCATAAAAGCGATTGCCTGGTTATTTGCAATTGGCTTACCAAATTGCACCCGTTCTTTGGAATACTTTATCGAATGCTCTAAGGCTGCCTGGGCAATTCCGAGCGCCTGAGCGGCAACTCCGATTCTGCCACCGTCCAGTGTGCTCATGGCAATTTTAAAGCCATCGCCCTCTTTACCCAGCATGTTTTCTTTGGGTATTTTTACATCCTGGAAAATAAGTTCATTAGTCATTGAAGAATGAATACCTAGTTTATGCTCTTTTTTGCCAAAGGAAAAACCGGACATACCTTTTTCCACAATAAAGGCGCTAATGCCTTTTACCCCTTTTGTCTTGTCAGTCATGGCAAATACCACATAAATCTCAGCTTCACCCGCGTTAGTAATAAATATTTTGCTGCCATTAAGAATATAATGATCACCATTTGCCACGGCTACCGTTTGCTGTGAAGCAGCGTCAGTGCCGGCATTGGGTTCAGTTAAGCCAAAAGCCCCCAGTTTTGTGCCTTCAGCCAGCGGTACCAGAAATTTTTCTTTTTGTTCTTCTGTGCCATAGGCATAAATAGGCCAGGCGCACAAGGATACTGTAGCCGACAGCGTAATGCCTACCCCGGCATCCACCCGGGACAATTCCTCTACCGCTAAGATGTAACTCAGAACATCAGCCTCGGCTCCACCGTATTTTTCGGGAAAACAAATACCTGTAAATCCCATTTCGCCCATCATATCGGCGATTTCACGAGAAAATTCTTCTTTTTCATCTCGTTCAGCAGCACCAGGTGCTACTTTCCTCTCGGCAAAATCATGCACTAACTTTTGCATCATGATTTGATCTTTATTAAGCTGAAATTGCATATTTTATCCCTCCTACCATATAGCAGCATTAAAACTGCTACATTCTTTCCACTATAATTGCGATACCCTGCCCGCCGCCAATACATAAAGTAGCAAGGCCGCATTTGGCTTCTTTTTGTTCCATGGTATGCAGCAGTGTTACCAATATCCTGGCACCGCTGGCACCGATGGGGTGACCTAAGGCAATAGCACCGCCATGCACATTTACTCGGTCTTTAGGAAAACCCAGTTCTTGGCCTACTGCCAAAAACTGAGCAGCAAAGGCCTCATTGGCCTCAATCAAATCAATATCAGCAATCGTTAAACCGGCTTTGTCCAAAGCTTTTTTAGTAGCCGGTACCGGCCCCATCCCCATGACACTGGGATCAACTCCTCCTGACCCAAAGGAGCGAATACGGGCTAACGGTTTAATTCCCAATTCCCGTGCTTTGTCACCAGACATAATAACCAGTGCCGCTGCGCCGTCATTTATCCCGGAAGCATTACCAGCTGTAACTGTGCCGTTTTTCTTAAAAGCAGGCTTAAGCGCCGCCAACTTTTCCAAAGTTGTGCCTGCTTTGGGATACTCATCGGTATCAAAAACAGTGTCTCCTTTTCTCCCCTTGATAGTAATCGGCACAATCTCTTTTTTAAAAGCACCACTCTCAATTGCCGCTAGTGCCTTTTGCTGTGATTCGAAGGCTAATTGATCTTGGGCTGCTCTGGTAATCTTATAACGTTCGGCTACATTTTCAGCGGTAATTCCCATATGATAATCATTAAAAGCACACCACAAGCCGTCTTTTATCATAATATCGGTAAGCTTGGCATCTCCCGGTACATCCACAGGTATTCCGGCCTTAGCTGCAACCTGCCGTGCCGGGTTTTGTCCCAACCCCCCCTGCAGAACATTGCCTAAGATGACTTCATCAACTATATTATTGGCAATACCTGCCCGCTTAAGAGCCTCATCAACAGCAATACTACCTAGTTCAATTGCCGACAATGTGGATAATGAACCGTTAAAAGTACCAATTGCTGTCCTAACAGCGCTAGCAATAACAACTTCTTTCATGTCAACCACTCCTAGTCATAATTTGCAATAGCCTGAGCACCTTCTAGTTCTAGCCATTTCACAAACAGAGTCTTCTTTAACTTAATCCTTATTTCAGAATAGCCTTCTTTTACTTTAAGCGCCCGTGGATAATACACTGTAATCGAATTTATTTTAGCAGTGCAGTACTGCTCTCGTTCTGCTGGAACTACCGTGGCTACAGCTATCGTTGGTACGTAACTACCTGTTACGCTTTTGGCTGAGCAAACTCAGCCACCTATAGCCGGTTCAAATTTAAGTTCAATAACTACAGCAGCAGAGCACTTCTTTATATACTCTACGGCATCTCTATCTATAGAAATCATGGCGTCTTTACGCCTCCCTGGCTGCAGTTTTGTACAATTTGTATCACAGCAGCGGCATCCTCAAGCATTATATTTTGTAAAAGTGCCGTTTCTACCGAACTCATTGCTTCATTTGTTACAAATAAATGCTCCAAAATAGATTTGCCTACCAACGTACTTAACGTGATAATACCACCCTGCCGATACGCCGGTAAGAGAACTGCGTCAAACAAATCCATATCAGACGGCGAATAGTCAAAAACCTTGCACCAAACATGCAATAATTCTTCTTCTTGCATACCGGACTCTGCCAAGAGCGCGTCTTTATGGGTACTTGCCAAAGTCAGTATGCCTGACATATAAACCCGTAAAGCAGCAGCTATCTGCTGCTTCGATAGTTTTTGTTTTAAAATCCGGTTATTAAATGGCCCTACCTGCCTTTTTTTATCCACTCCCATTAAAGCGGCAATTAATTCATCCGCACAAATTGCTGTGACAAAGAATATTCTCTTTTGGGCATCATTTACAGACATGTTAACAGCCTTGCTGCAGAATTTCTGTGTATGCCTACCTACCGTACGATAATAGCGTCCTTTTGTTGCTGCAAAAATGTCTTGTAAAAATGTAATAATA
>JAGGAB010000108.1 GCA_017889705.1 Bacillota bacterium
GCCATTGAGCAGAATACTTACAGCAGTAGTTGTTTTTCCATTTGTTACTGCAGACATTTTCATGCCCACATAGATTTCATCGTTACCATCACCAACACCCTTGAGAATTACGCCGGTACTTGATGTGATCTCGTCCACAGAGGACGGAGTAAGCAACGTCCAGTTCTTGCCGGTATCAAAGTTTGATGTATTGGTCAAAAAAGTAACAACGCCCTTGAGAAGATCAAGGACGTTGCTTGCTGAACCAACATAGCAAGCCATATTTTATTCACCTACCCTCTAAATTTCAAAACTTGACTATAAGTAGTGGCATTATTTTTCATAAGATTAAGAAATACCTTCTCACCATTTCGACTTTGCATATAATCCCCGATTTGGTTCATGTCAAACAGGTTCACGCTTTTTAAATGAACGTTTGTGTCACCCGTAGACAAGCTGGCTGCTATATCCTGCGGGCCTGCCAGTGTTTTGCCGGATACTGTGCCACCAGTCGCAAACTTGGCCTTAACCTTGAAAAACTCGCTAGGAATTAAACCGTTATTGAGCTTGTCGAAAAAGCCTGTACCGAATTTTTTAACTGCAGCAGTCTTGATCATATATTCGCCGTCACTAATTGCAATATGCTTTTTAAAGTTGCTAAGATAAGCATGTATACTGTCACTTGTACCTGTTCCCGGCCCTTTAATCGGGCCGCTGTCCATGCTGCCGCCTTCGGCAAATAAACTTGTTATAGGTTGAGTTATATCGATTCCACCGCTTGAGCTTGAACTGCTTGATCCATTCGTACCAGTTAAAATATTGGTAGACGTTCCTTGGGTCTGAAAAGTAGTTAGTATTTGCTGCGCGACGGTTAATATTTGCCCTAAAACAGTATTGCCTACGTCAATCTTTCCGCCTACTGTTGTAGCTGCGACTGTTGCAGTTGCGGTAGTGATAGTAGCATCTTGATTGGTAGGAGTTACAGCACTTACTAAAGTAGTTGCTGCCTCGGCTGTTTGAGCTTTCTTTTCTTTGGTAGAGCCGCCATTATCACCTATCTTAAAGTAGGACATAATATCTTTTTGCACTGCTTCTGCATAAACCTTTTGGATAGCACTTAAAACCGTATTGGCAAGGTTTTTAAAGGCTTCTCCTAGTGTTTGGCACTTAGTTATACCGTCAGTTAGGAAAGTAAGCAATCCGTCTTCAAAGGCTTGTGTACCAGCAATTTCCACCTTTTCAGTAAGGTCTTTTGTTCGGCCTAATTCTGCATTATATAAGGCAAGGTTTTGCATTGTGCGAATAATGGTATCCGGATTAACTCCTGCAGCTTGTAATTGTGGTGCAATAGCCATAATCTTAGCTGCTGCCTGCGAATATGCGTTAGACATATCCGTATAATACTGGCTTTGCAACTCTTGTTTTGCGTCCGTTTTCTGCATGTTGGTCATTTTAGAATTAACGTCAATAAGTGAGGTTTTTTGATTTAATGCTGTTTGGGCTGTACTTACTGCGCTTTCAACAAAGGCTTGAATATCGGTAGGTATTTTTTCGATTTGAGCCTTAATTTTACTCGCATCAGCAAAATTCTTTTGTTTCGTTGCCTCATTCATTGTGGCAGTCATTTTTGCAATTATTTCACTTGTGGCGGCTTGATACTCAGTAGAATATTGCTCCGTCGCTTCGGCTACCGTTTTACTGCCATTTGCAACCTCAATCAAAAGGTTTTTCTGAGAATTGACTAACTCAATATTGATATTTTTAAGGTCTTCTTGTTCTTGGGAAAAATCCACCTCATTCAATTGAGTTTGTATTAGTTTCTTCGTTTTTTCCACATAAGATTTATAATGCGGAGACTCTTGCCCGGCTTTTTCGAAGGTATCAAGATACGGCTGATATTTTGTAACTATATCAGTTTTAGCCTTAGTACTTACATCTCCGTTGTAAGTAGCCAATGCATCATCAATATCCTTAGTCTTTTTGATAAGATTTGTCATAGAAGCAACTAATTCTTCTGATGCAGTATTTAGAATACTGGCATTCTTAGCATACCATTTAGAGAATTCCTCAGCAGTCACTTTTGTACTAGCTTTAAGCTTTGCTAAGTCTTCCAATGATATAAACCCCGTTGCATCAGGGTATTGATCTTGCCAAGAGGTATTAGATTCATATACGCCCTTTTCTTGGCCCGAAGCATTTATCACACCGCCTGATTCATTTATTAAAGCAGCGTGGTGTTCGTCAGCTCCAACGATAATGGCATCACCCGCCTTAGGAGTGTAACCACTGCCAGCTTCGTGATAAGCACCTAAAGACTTGGCTACTTTGATCATGTCTGGAACCCAAGACGCTTCATCAGCAGAGAACCATTGTTTCCCTTGAGATTGCACAATTTTGTCAATTCCTGCACCTTCCCAGGACTTAACAACTAGCTGACCACAAACCACCTTGTCAGAATCAGCACGATTGTCCCCATACCGGGATACTCCATCATCACGATTAAGCCATTGGCGACCTGATTGAGTTACTTTTCCGACTAGTTCGTTATAGTTGGTTGATATCGAATTAGCAGAATTTCCAAGGATTTTATCCAAGTTCCCAGTAGCTTGGGCAAAATCATATAATGCTGTATTTAGCCCCTTTACCTTTTTAGTAGCGGTATCAATTTGTGTTTGAGTTTCCTGAGTTTTTTTCTCAATATCACTGGAGTGTTTTCCATCGGGGTCCTCAGAGTATAGGGATTCTTGAAGAGCTTTAACTTGAGTGAGTCTTTCTAATTCAGCTTGAACTATATCTCTATTTAATTGGGCAATCTGTACAGCTTCTTCAGGAAGTAAATCCCTATTCTCAAATTTAGCATTCTTTTGAATACCCTCTATTTTGGCGTTTAGGTCTTCCTTAACCTTATTAGCCGTAGTCTCTAAAGCAGCAATTGTAGCTTCGGCAGCCTTTTGAGCTGTTTCATACCCCTTATCATTGCCAGTGTCAGTGGTGGGACGCCCCAATTGATCTTCCATCTGTTTTCTGGCAAAGTAATCTTTGCTATCCTGGTCAGACAGCCTTTTGCGTGTAGCCATATCGTTATCACGAGTGTCTTCCTCCACTCCGGTAACGCTTTTACTACCCGTAAGTTTGTCAACATATTCAAATATTTTATCACCAGCGATAGCTAAACCAAGAGCGAATAGTACTGTGAATATGTTTTTGCGTCCAGCTTCTTGCAGAGCTAAACCAAAGAGCATTACAGCCTGTCTTAGTTTACCCACTGCAGTCGTTGCAGTGGCTGCACCTACAGCAACGCTAGTGAGCATTTCGATCATAGCCACAGTTACTATTGCTTTACGAACACCTATCCAAGCCTCTTTCAAACCAATAACCATTGCTGTAATGACTTTAACTATTGCAAATCCAGCCAGGACAGTTATGGCAGAACGGGAATTATTAGCAACAAGATTGACTATTCCAGCCAATGTATTCATTACACCATTGACTGCTGGCATTACTGAATTTGCAAGCTTTGCCAAAACATTCACTAATTCCAATATAGCAGGTAGACAACTAAGAAATAAATTACCAAAAGCCAGTAAAAGCGGCTTGCTTGCATTGTAGAAGCTTACGACTAACTCCCTGATTGATATGAAAGTTATGGAGAACTGGGTATAAAGGTTCTTAACCTTGTCCAATACTTCCTGCGGTATGATGTCTTTAAAGGCTTCCGATAGACTTCCGTTCTTGGCAAGAGTTGCCATAACATTGGAAAGGTCTCTAACTTTCCCGATAATGCCCTCTATTTTTGTATATAACCCACTAGTTAGAGCAGCACCCACAGACATTATATTATCTTTGATCGTAGACAACATACCTTGTGCAGTATTGGATTGTTTCTGCATCATACCGCCGAATTGGGCATTCATACCAGCTACCAAAGCTTGAATAGCTTTATCTGCGTTTATGCTTTCATTACCAATATTTTGAACTTGCTTACTAGTCAGGCCAAGTTGGTCTTGCAATATTTGATAAGCAGGGATACCAGCTTCTGCTAATTGCAACAGCTCATCACCCTGTACCCGGCCTTTAGCTTTCATTTGACCAATGGCAATGGTAACACGCTGTATCATTTCTTGGCTACCACCCAAGCCAGCAACAGCATCACCTACTGCAGTTAATGTTGGTATGACGTCTTTGGCTGCAAATCCGAATGCTAACATCTTCTTGGATGCATCAGTCAGTTGGGGTAATTCGAACGGGGTATCTGCTGCCATCTTTTGCAAATCTTGAAAGAATACTTTAGCGGCATCTGCTGATCCTAAAAACGTTTCAAAGGCTATACTGTTTTGCTCCATCATCGACTGATATTTTGCAAGGGGTGTAATTGTATTTTCCACTGCAGCTTTTATAGCTACAAAACCGGCAACCACACCTGTAACCACCGATCCAATTTTGCTGAATGTACTCAAAAAACCTTCTCCACTTGCACTTCCAGCATTTTTCAAGGTTGACCCAGTGTTTTGTGCAGAATCAGCAACCTGTTTTAATGCTGCAATAGCTTGAGCATTATTAGCTGTTATCTTAATTTCAATAACATTATTCGCCATTTAGTCGCCTCCTTTCTGGCATAAAAAATACCGCCAAAAATGGCGGCAATCTTGCTTTTTTATTTAAATTTTAATAACCTTTTTCCATTCATCCAAATATTCAGGGGGAAGTGTTATTTCATCTGGGTATCGATTATATCTATAAAACCTAATAGATACTTCGTTAGCTGCATTGATTTTATCTGTAATATCAGGAGGAACATTAACAGTTACACTAATTGAAGGAATACCAAATTCCAAAAGAGAAGTGGTTTTACCAATCTGTAAATTATAAGTAGTACCATCTATTCTGATTTCAGCCTCTTGCTTCGAATAACTATATGTTGGATCAATATTCGATGAAGCACTTATAAGATAAGACGTAGATAAATCATTTAGCTTTACTATTTTTATATAATTCAAACATTCAAAGCAGGCAAGATGATTTCCTACACTGTAATATCTTTTTTCATTATCTTTGGGAAATACTTCCGCAGTCGTGTAAGCAAAAGCAACCGTCTGTAAAAGCGTCAATAATAGTACCGTTAATATTGCGAGTTTCTTCATTTCCACAAATCCCCTTTTTATTCAACAATATATAACACTTAGTAATACTTGTAAAGGGGGCATTAGCTTCCCGTTATTTCGTTAATATATTTTTTCAAGTCGTCGCCGTTAGCCCATACAGCATTCCTAACGTCAACCATGTAGTTTATGCGCTGTTGCAGGGCCGTAGAGTAAAACAAAAGCATTTGTGCTATGGTATAGGTCTTGATCTCACCAAAAGCATGTCCCGCCTGCTGTAATGTCGCTACAATCTCACTCCAAGTTATTTCTGTTTGGCTTTTATTACTGTTAACTCCGAAGCCAAACGTCTCATAAAAAAATCGTAGTTACGCTCAATAATCTTGGCAAGCAGCAGTATCCCGTCTTCTGCATTAAAGCCGTTTTCTTCATTTGTGTAAAAATCCGGCGTTTTCCCGGTATAAATGGCAATCAGTTCAACTACTTCGGGAAAGTGGTCTTCAATCACTGTGCCGATATTATCGAGAAGGGCTTGATTAATAATAACGTTGCCTTGCTCGCTGAATTTTAGACCTTCAGCACCGAATAACTCGTAAATGCCAGCGCCCATTTTAGCCAACAACTTAACCATTTTAGGCAACTCGGCAAATAAAAAGGGCTTGATTGTAATAGTTTCCCCATTAACTACTACGTCAGATTCCGGCAGCAATACATCCAGTTCGTTTTTAATTTCTTTTTGTTTCAAAGTCGTAACCTCCGCACATTCAAAGTTATTCTAAAATAGTTTTAAATCATTTAAAAATAACTGATAATTATCTTTAAATGGAAAAATAAGAGGCTAGAGCAAAAGTCTAGCCCCTATTTAATTATGAAGCGAGTTTTACCAGCCGATACATAGGATCATCCGGGTGATTTTCACTATCGTCCAGGCATTCAAAATCAATACCAAAGGTTGCAAAATCATCAGCGATCATGCCAATGTCACCGTTCGGAGTAATCGACACATGCCAAAATTCTCCGTTG
>JAGGAB010000059.1 GCA_017889705.1 Bacillota bacterium
TAGGTCAGTTCGCGGTAATGCGCTATCTGCTGTATCGATTGCCTGCGCTGATACTTCTGCTATTTCATAACGCTCACCACTTGACGGATGAATAATCCCTGCAGAAATAGCTACCGTCATATCTGCCGTTGATTGTGCCGTTACCGCAAGACCATATATTACACCATATCCGGTAGATTCTTGTATGGTAGTCTGCACAGTATCTAGCGGGTAGGCTGTGCCTTGCTGCGCTACCTCTTGAGCAATGGCCGCTGAAGCAGCAGAGTTAGACGCGCTATTTGTCGCTGAGGTTGCAGAAGCCGCCGCTGCCGTTGCGCTTGTTGCCGCGTTCTCTTCACTGGTTTTTGAATTTGCCTCATACGTAGCAAGTAATGTTTCGGCAGCTGCCACTGTATCTGCTGCCGCTGTGGTCGCCGCCTCGGTTGCTACAACAGAGTATGCCGCCGATTCTGTTGCGCTTGCCGCGCTTGCAGTAGCATGGGCTAACGCATTGGCCTCGCTTGTGGCGGCATCTGTGGCACTGGTTGAGGCGGCATCCGAATAGTTTAGCACTTTTTGGGCCACTTTCTTATCTACAGTGGAGATTTGAACGCTTACAACTTCGCTCATAAAATCACCTACCTTTCTATAGGAATTGAGCCTTCCATGTAGCGGTCAGTAGTGCTGGAATTAGCCAACGACAAGGAATAATGTGCGGTTCCCACACTCAGAGATGCGGTCGTGGTGGCATCAATTTCGCACTCAATTGTCCCTGCTGTACCGCCAAGGGTTAGACCATCTGAGCTGGTTAGAGTCAAAATAGCATCGTCAGTGTCGGCGCTCTCGGTTATGGTCAGTGTGGCGGTGTAGTCGGTTAAATCTTTTAATCTTCCATCGACGTACATGTATATAGTCGGGTCCCAGCTACAGCCGCGCTTGATTGCTGGCAGATTGACATGGGCCGTAGTAATCATGCAATTCCTCCTTTCTGGACATAATAAAAGAGAGTAGCGCGAGGCCACTCTCTGGGATATACTGTAAATAAAATTGTATGGGGTGCTGATATGGGCATATTAAAAAATATAGCCTCTAACTGGTTTGTTCTTGCATTTTGGGGAGTAATAATATTGCTTGGTGTTTTTTATTCACACGACTTATTGTTTTATATAGCCTGTATTTTCGGCGCATTAATGTTAGCTGGCTTTATATTATCTATTTTGTGGTGGATAGTCTCATTGAAATATGGGAAAGAATTTTTAGTGTGTTTTGTTTTTTTGTATTTGGCTGTATCAGCAATAATTATCCTGTTTAAACAACCGCACACTCCTTCTTTTATCGAAGATCAGGAACAAGAAGAACAATATGAACGGTCAAGGAGGTATTAACCTCCTTGTTTTTATTTACCCAGCATAACGGTTTTGTAATAAATGTTAGCTTTTTCTAGTTCCTTTAATTGTTCTCCATTCAATGACTGTTTGAATTTAACTTTGTCAGCTTTATTCAGGCCAGAAAGAGGATCAAGCGAATCAAGTGATTTTTTTAACCCTTTTTTATTGCCGCCAAGTTTAGTGTATTGGTCAAGATAAAAAGCCGCGCTCTGTTCGTCTTTAAGCCGCAAAGCCATCTTGTAATTGCGTAACGCGTCTGACTTAGGAGAACTAAAATCACCGTCGCCGCCTTTACCAATATCTTTTAGAAAATCTCGTTTTTTATCTTGAATGTTGTAATATGCTACTTGGCTAGGGTCTGATTTGTAGTAGATAAAATTTTCCCCTGTATTTTCTGTAAAATATGGTTTGCTTGGTCTAGGATTTATTCCCAATGCTTGGGCTGTGTCTGTTTTAGACAATGATTTGAATTCATTTCCAAGTCCCAAACTATCAGCAATGTATTGACCATTATCATGTATGGTCTTAGGGTTAAATACATCAGGGTATAACTTTTTGCCAGATAGCATTTCAAATGGGCTTTTTATAAACGGAGACATCCCCTGGGCAACTTTATTTACAGGGCTTTTACCCCAATCTATAGCAATCTCTTTCATACTTCGGCTGCCGTCGAGATAATCTTTAATATCTTTAACAGGGGTGTCTAATCCAAACCATTCTAAAAAGTCAGGAATCGAACCTAATCGGTTAAAGTATCTTACCTTACCATCTTTATCACGGCCTAAAATAATATGCGGGCTTGCTTGTTCATCCGGAGGCAATTCGTTTTCTTCACTTGGAAACATGAGATTATTATAGGCTTGTAGTGCGCCCCACATTATCCCGGCTTTAACGGTAAATGTTCCTAACGCATACGCATAATACGGGCTACGTATCAATACATTCCCAACAAGTTTCCTAGATATTGCGGCGCCAACTCCTGTCCAACTATCATCTTTTTGATTTTTAAAGAACTGAGCATAACGCTTAAAGTTGGTTTCTACGAATGACCAGAAGGGCCAAATATGTTCACGCAATTCCTTGCCGATAACTGAAATGTTGTCATATGCGCCTAAAACATCATTGGACAATTTAAAAGCCCTGTCCCGTATATCGGGCAGAGCCATTATCTCCTCTGGTTTTGAAGCACCAAAATTTTTCGGCCTACCACCTTTTTCTTGCATCTGCTTTAGATAATCTAAGTAGGTAGCGTATCGGAAAATAGCTTCTCTAAACTGCGTTGCTCGGTTAGCAGTACCCCAATACTTTTCCCATGCCTTTTTAATGAAATTAGGGTCTTTATCTGCAAACTTTTCAAACATGCGAAGACCGTTAATGTCGGTTAACTCCTGTACTGGTGAAGTCGTTTCCATGCCGCCGCGCCTGAACCATTCGCCCATTTCAGGAGACATGGCCCTGTCACCGTAAATAGTCTGGTACAGTTCTTTTGTGGCCTGTGGCACTCGCAAAAATGCGGTTCGGTTCATGGTAAACAGTGCATCAGCATCGCCAGTAACATTTCGTAGGTTATATTTTATAATCCTGGTCGGCGAAATTAGCGTCCAGACCTTCCATAAACCTAATAGTTTTTTACTGTATTTGCTTAAAAAGTTGTCTGCCGGCTGTTCACTGATTTTATTCAACGTCTTGGCTACTTCATCTTTTACGACTAATTCTTTAAACGGAGAACCTTTAGCAAGAACCTGTCTAACCTGATCGGCGGAAACGCCTACTTCTTCAAGTGCGCCACCTAACAATTTAGAAGCCAATGTCTCCGGTATTGAATTAGCCATATAGAACGAGCTGCCTTCGCGCGGCTGCCATAAGGTGTAACCGTCGGGAATATTCTCGCGCCACTTGTCACCAAACGTATCGAATAATTCATTGCGAATACTGTAGTTTTTATCTACTTTCTTAATTGTGCGGGCTAGTTCGGTGTCATGTATCATTTGGGCCACTACTTCAAATTCAGCTTGTAAATAATTAGCGTTTATATCCATTTCTGAACCTTCGCGGCCCTTTAAAAATCCACGATTGGTAGGAGTTTTAAGCCGCTGGCCTGTTCCAGTTACAGCCCTAAGATTGGCATAGTCTAAAACCTGGTGCCGGAAATAATCTTCACGGTTCATACGGTCAGACACATCAAAGCCAATATCTTTCATGGCCTGGATATAGTCTTGTTTTAATGCTTCTTGCATCCTTTTACGATTTGCTACTGCTTCGGCTACCACTGGATTATCCTTTACCGCATTATCAACTAGGGATTTTTCTTTTGTCAGCGTTTTTGGTGTTAGTCCAAAGGGTAAATCTCCTTCGGTTTTGGCTAAGTCGTCAAGGATTACCTTTCGCGTGAATAAATCTAGCCCCGGTTTATCCAGCTTGATTGTGATACCTTGCAAAAGTCGGGTAGTGCGATCACCAGCAACCGCCTTTTGCTTTTGGAGGTAAAGTAAATCATTTTTTAGTTGCGAAAATTCAGCTGAGTTTGGCAAATCTTCAAATACTCGAGTAGATTTTTGCCAGAAGGTTTTAACTGCTTCTTTGACTTTAGATATTATGCTTTCCTTTTTCAAACCTTTAGACGCTTCTTGCCAGCGTTTTTCTATTTCTGGATCACTAAACTTAACACCCTTGGTTGGCTCGGCAATTCCTTTAGTTTCCTTAACCGTCATGCCTATAGGTAAGTTAACGGGTTCAATTTCTTTGTTAACGGTATTGGCTAAGTCCCGTTCTACATCGCCTAATTTACCTTCGCCTAACTTTTGAGTTAATTCCTTATCCATATAGGTTGGCGGTTGCTCCATTGTAAGGGGTTGTCTTCCATTGACTTTACCCTTCCCAGCAGATATATTTGTCTTGGAAGATGTCAGGCTGCGTTCGGGTGTTGTAGGGCGGGCACCGTTCGATTCGGACGTATAGGGAGGGCTGGATTTTTCCGGCACGATCTGCGCAGAAGGCTTCTTCCACATTGTTTTACTGCGAAGTACACCCTTCTTTGGTATTACTGCTTCGACATAATAAACAGAGCCATTAATCCGCTTTTGATAAATTACAGATTGATGGCTTCCACTTGGCGATCCCTTTTTAATTGAGTCATACGAATTAATAATTTCCGGTATTTTTTTGAGGTCATCTGCCGTAAGGGGTAGCTGGCCTCTTTCTGATTCTTTTATTTCATTGCCATGCTCATTTATAGCATGGCGGATTTCATTTGTACTAATTTCGTGAGTAAATCCATCAACATCGACATGAGTTAGCTTTTTGATTGTAGCCGCTTCTTCGGGAGTCACTTCCCTTAATGGCATTGTTTCAAACTTAGAAGGATTATCTAAAGCGTTATCAACAAAACTGCTAACCTTTTCAGTATCAATATTTGTAGTTGGGGCCTCGCCTATCATTTCTGGTTTAGCTTCACTTCGTTCTAAACCCGTTGTATCGTTGTCTGCTGTGGTTTCTGACTGGTTTTCTTCTTCTGATAATACAATTGTGTCAGCCTCATCTTTTTCTGCCGCTACAGGCGATTTTTCAAGGCTGATTTTCTCACCATCTAACGGCCTGCCGTAACCTGCAATCTTGCTCTGCCAGTAGTCAGTGTTAAGGTCAGTATACCCTACGCCATGCGAACCAGCATGAAGCATTTTGCCATCACCAGCGTAAATACCAACGTGAGTGATCTCCTTGTATCCGGTATTGTCAGAATAAGTATTTTTGAAGAATACCAAGTCGCCCGGTTGTAATTGGCTTGGATCGTCAAAGGTTTTGCCTTGTTCTTCTAGCCCTTTAAATTGTAGATCAGCGCGGCGAGTATTTAACTCAATGCCGTTCTGCGCAAATACGTCCAGCGTAAACTTGCCGCAATCGGTTGTATCAGTACCATCGCCGCCCAATTGATACGGTTTGCCCAATTGTTGTTCGGCAGTAGTTATAATGTTATCGCCACCTGCTGATGTTTCGGAGGTTGCTGCCGCTTCATTATTACTTGGTCGCCGCCATTCACCAAATCCATCAATCACATTTTGAACTTCTGGCGGTGGAGTACGATCAATTTCGCCAGGCGGCACAATAGTAGGGCGGTCTGCTTCTGTTACTACTCCTTCTTTACCTGTTTCCGTTGGTTTCCCTTTAAGCCCCTTCAATCCACCGTATGCACCAAATATAGGTACAGCAACATTAACGCCGCCCATAACCACATTTGCGATTGTAGCGGCAGGGTGTTCAGCTAACTTCTGCTGAAAATCTGGAGCGTTAACGGTTTGCAATAAAGGATCAAGCCATATGCTTTTTATGCCTAATCCCAAAGATGTTGCTGGCCCATAGCCTTGCTGTGTCGCTTCTTGCGCCCCTTTGTAAAGTCCCTCGCCAGCTTGTAAACCGAAGGCCGCTTCTGCCGCTAGTGAACCTCCAGCAGTAAACGGAGCTGCCGCCACGCCTGCCGCCATTACGCCTGGGTATAAGGTTTCATTTCTAAAATTTGAATTTGCTTTGTCTAATAAGGTCTGTGCCGTGTCAACATCTTCCTGGGAATAACCAGGTTTAGGGACATATTTACCAGTAGCCGAATCGTACATAGCAACAGCATCAAAACGGTTATTCTCTCTAGCCACTTCCTGGTAGCCCTGTATTGCACCAGTGCCGTAATTGGCAATACTATTACCAACATCGCTGACAACGGCTGCGCCGCCTTCATTTTCTGCGTTAGTGGCGGCGTTGTATTCTTGCCCTACGTTTTTAATGCCATCTTTTATTGCGGCTAAAACAGGGTGATTTCTCTTAAATCTAAAATCCTTAAAGCCGTCGACAAAATCGCCAAAACCGTCAACAATATCGTTGTTTTTTGTTTTCGGGGTAATTTCATTTTCAATAGCATTACCAACAGATTCAGCAGCATTACTTACGGCAGTATACTCCTGTTCATTGCTGGCATGAATTGCTTCATTTGCTTTTGTTTCTTGTTCAGAAAGATAATTATAACCATCAACTAATTTATTTTTTGCATATTCGGCATTATTAGTTATAAAATCCCACGTATCAGTTAAAAGGCTCATAATCAACCGCCCGCCTCTTGTATTTTCTTAGTCATATAGGCTTCGATTTCTTCGGTTGTGGCATCTGGATACTTAGCTTTTATAGCATTTGCTACAGTATAATACCAAGTCGCGTTCGGATCGTCTTGTGGTGCTGATAGGCGAGGCTGTTCTGGTTGACTATTACCTCCAATAATCGAAAGGTAATGGTTTACTCTTGATTTTAATAAGCTATAAGCATTCCATTTTGTATCGGTAAAACTTTCTGGATCGGCATTATATTCGCTTTCCAGTTGCTGTATTTTTAATGTATCGTTTGTTAATTGTGATTTACCATATTTAATTGCCCACGACTCATCAGATGTAGCTGTTCCTTTTGCATTCTTGGTAATAATTTTAACTTTGCCATCTATAAAGCGTTGACAGGTTAATCTATCAGAAGGTTGTAAATCAGCCTTGTCTAAAATACTTTGCATAGTAGCAGGGTCATTTGTATATTTTAACATTTCGCCCAAGGTACTTTGGTAAGTAGCTTTATTATTTGCCGTTTGAGTTTCCCTTGCAAAAGCTAAATTAGAACGGTAGGTTTTAAAATATGTATCAAATTCTTCTTTGTTGCCGTATTTATCTTTTAAGTATTTAAGTCCTTTATCACCGTCTGTTCCGAACATTGAAATAAGACTATCAGATATTTTCTGGGCAGTTTGTTTTGTAATAGCAGGTTTAAGTTTTGCCTCAATGTCGGCATAAGTGCCAGCATCTACTTTGTCATTAAACCATTTTAATTCTGAATTTGCCGCATCTATATTACCGTCAGTTATTAATCCTAAAATGCTACTTTTGATTGCACTATTCCAACGGGTTGAAACATTATTATCTATTTCCTGTTGAGTTAATCCATTTTTTTGGCCAAAGCTTTGTTCATTAGCTTTAATATCTAACATATTTTGGTCAGCTAATTTCAAAATAGCATTATTAGAATCTAACTGCCCTTGCTGTGATGCTAATGCCATATTGCTTTGAAACGAACGTCCCAACGTATCACTGGTGGCCGTGTAGTTATCTTTAAACGCTACGTCTTGCTGCTGGTGCTGATGTTCCATTGCTGCTTGTTGGTATTTTGCTGATGGTTCTGCCCACGATCTGGTGAATATAGCCTGTTGGCGTGGATTTAGCGATTTTAGCGCATCATTTTTAATTTGGTCTAAAGCCGTGGTGCTCTGTTGGGTCATGCTCGGTATTGCGGCTTGGTCTGGAGTCGCTTCTTTGCCAAGCGCGTTAGCACCTTTTAAATAAAAAAGCCCATTATCGCCATAAAACGAATCATGGACTTTATTCATTGCATCATTATAGGCCGTGGTAACAGCCAAGGTGTCTTGATTATCTTGGTAAGCTTTCATGCCTTGCCCTAGTGTTTCCATGCCCTTAAAGGCACTTGCACCAAAGGCATCAGGGCCAACATTTACACTTGCCCTAACCGAAGGGGCTTGGTTAATTTGTACGGAAGTTTGATATGTTGGTATTTGGGGCACTAAAACCACCTCTTAACCTTGGTGTTTTTACCAAGCCAATCAATATTAGGGCTTACGCCACTGGCGCCAGTTGCAACCTTGCTTTTTGCCGTGTCGCTAACAGTACCTTGACCTGCTAAATATTGGCCTGTTGCGCCTAATACGCCGCCCAGCATTGAAGACGTGGCTGCGGAATTATAAACAGAGGCTTGATTGCGGTAATTGGTTGCCTCGGCCCTGTAGCCCCATTCTTCCGTTTGGGCGTTAGTATCTGTACGGTTAATATCTTCCTGGGCGTTTACTGCCGTGTCAGTGATTGCGGCAAGTCCGCTACCGGAACTGGTGTCAGAACCATTTGCCGCGAGTGCCGCCCGTTGTGCGCCCTGTACCTGAGACTCTTTCGCCCTAATATCATGTTGCTGTTGCTGTTTTACTTCCTCAACCTGATTAGCCTGGGCATTCGCCAATACAGCATTATTGTTTGCTATTTGCGCCTGGGCTTTATATGATTGCTGACCAGCATAACCCTGAGCAGCAGAACCAACGGCGGCTATTGCAGTAGGATCACACATATAATCACCTCCGAAACTGGAATATATGAAACGGCTCATTGTTAATAAAAATTTGATTCTTAATATCAAACCCTAACCATTTAAGCCATTTGATTGATACTTTATTCTCAGCATGAACAAAATTCATCAGTACCTTATGACGGGCTAACCACTTTTTGATATAATGTTGAGAATGTTTAACAAATCGGAAGCCGATCTTATTAATACCATCAGTTGAGAGCATCCAGGGTATACCAAATTTGTAATCATCACAGCCAAATAAAATAGTCGGTACATTGTCTACTAAAACGCATATGCACTCCGCTGTTTTTAAGCATCTATTAACTGTATCTATTGGTTTTGACCTTGTAGAGGCCCATATTTCATGTTTATCGGCATCGCGCATATGTGCGGCTATATATTCAGCATCGTCTTTTGTGGCATTACGAATATTAATTTCCACCTGTCGTCACCTTCGGGGCCACACCAACTATGTGCATGGGCATTATCCCCGACCCTTTCATTATGATCTGACCGTCAAAATTAAAGTTGGTGGTCAGTACAATGTCGTTTAAATCGCCAGTATATAGGCCCGTGGTGTCGTAAGGCAGTGAAACAAACGGTCCTTTTTCTAACGTAGCAGCTTCGCCGCCTTGACTGTTAACAACCGACACAACCAACCCATTAGTCAACTTTTTGCGGTCTGTGCCTACATCAACCGAAAGCGTTTTTAGCAACCATTCAAATTCCTTGCCGATTGTGACCGTAGTTGCCGCCGTATTCAGCGTAATTTTGCCATTTGATACTGTTCTCTTGGATACTTCCACGCCATCAGCTAATATAGCAACCTTTTCACCTTCCAGCCAATCTAGACCGCTAATCGTGGTTGTTGCAGGGTCATAGGTCCAGGTTATACCGCAATCTACACCGAAATAGGCTGATTTGCTGGAAACATCACGTTCTACCAGCATTTCAATATAGCGAACGGTAGAACCATTGATTGTACGCTTAACTTCGAAATAAACATCGTCCTGCGTATCACCAGGGATAACCGACACGCGTTCATAGCAACCGTCTGTTTTATGGTGCGCCCAGGCCCAAACATCGTGCTCCTTATGGAAGGTAAAGGATAATAGCACACCATCAGAACGCACCGCCCAAAGTATGCCATTTGGGTACTGCTGGAAGGCCCAGTTTATTACTTCATAACCTTCAAATAGGTGATTGGCTAAGATTGATAGGTCATTGCCTGTATATCCGTCAATGTCGTATGAGTAGCCTAACGAGCGCACCTTGGCGGCATTGCGCTGCAAAAATAAAATAACTTCGCCGGAGACAACGGGCTTAACCTCGCTGTCACTGCCGAAGTATGTTTGACATGTTTGAATTTTATCTTCATATGTAAACGCCCCGGAACTTCCGGGGCTTATGGACCATTCACTATCAGTAGTCAGGGCCACTAATGCCCTTGTTGGAACTAACCAGTTTATTGAATTGACACGCCTTGCAAGTAACCTATCGGTAATTTCATCATCGTCTTCCTGGGTTATTTCCACTAGGAAATTTTCGTAATCGTCGATAACACTGGCCCACCACGTATTAGGCGCATAATCATTGCCGCCAAATACTAACCGGTTCTGGAAGAATGTTACGCAGTAAGGCCAACCGCGGTAATCAGACCATGCACCCTCGGCCCACGATTTATACGCTGAACCGCCCTTATTGAAATTAGTCTGCATTGTCCCTGTAACTACAGTGCTGGACGTATATCCAGTGACCTTAAAACAGGCCCACATTTGCTTGCCTGTGACCTCAAATGTATATGTGCCATAGTCGGCGCTGGTAGAGGCGTGTGTAACTCGAATTAGACACTCATCATCCTCTGATCCCGTTACCTGCGTTACCGAGGTATCGCCGGATTGATAGGTAACCGTATTGAGTTTAAACCACGTGTCCCCTTCATCAACCGACTTCTCGATGTAAACAGGAACAGAATCCAGCTGTGCGGACGAATCCGGTTTGATTGTACATGTCCAATCACCAATTACCCGGTAGGAATCACTTGTAAATTCAGTGCTTACAGGTAATGTCCCGGAATAATTCTCGGCATATGCTCTATATCTGATACCCCATATTGAGCCAACATGCGTAGATTCAAAAATAGCAGAGGATGCTGTCGCTGTGACCGCTCCATCTTCATATAGCCAATCGTCACCATCTGTATTACTCAATGTAATAGTAGTATCGGTGTCGTTCTCTTTCATCAGCGGCCCATTCGTAAAACTGCATTTGCTTATTGTCCAGGCCGTATGATCTGTTCTGGTGAGTTTCCGCGGCATGTAACTACTATGGACCATGTATAAAGTGTCGGCAGATTGCTCGAATTTAACTAGGGCTAAATCATCTATCGAATATGGCGAAGCAATTTCATAAATGTCATTCTGTACCCAATACGTTGCCCAATTCGTACCTGTTCCGGGTTCATCATCGCTGGTGGACGTATGCGCCGTTATACAACGATATACCAGGCTGTCAATAATTACATAGTCATAGGCCGCATAAGCCGTACCGCTGGCCCATGCGTCCGTAGTGGTCGAATCCATTATGATCTGACCACCATCTTTGATAAAGCGTATATAATAGTCGCCAAACTCCAGCAAATAAGCCTGGGTTATGGAAAAAACAAAATCGACCAGGTAAGCACCAGTGGTCGAATCTTTTATTGCACATATATATCTTGTACCGCACCTAGCCTGCACACCGCCCTGAGGTAGCACAATCATGTTCTTGATGGTGTCAGCCCCGACAGCATACTTTTGCAGGTCTACCCTGCGCCTTAACTCCGGCGCCAACTCGCCGCCAGCGAAAGAGGTTTGATATTTTGTAACCATACTACCTCCTGGCCCTGATGTAGTGGTTATCAGAGCGCAACGGCTGTTTCTTTTCTGCGCCTGACAAGTATTTAGCACGTTCGACTATGCCTTGTTGAATTTGCATGGCATTTTGCGCTATCTGTGGCGTTTTTGCTAGTCCAATAGCAATCATGCCGCCTAATTTCCAGGCTAGCGCCTCAGTAAAATAAGCTGGCATCAAGTCAGTATTTTCAACATTGACAATGTATTCAGCCATTGCATTTTTTAGATTACAGACAATTCTTTGTACGCTGTCGGTATCAGTGTCGGTATAGATAATCTTGAAAGGTTCTTTATGGTGATCGCCAAGGCCAACGCTCAAAATGCGTATGGCATCGTCGGGATATTCATAGACATATTGATATTCTTGATTTGCTTCATCAGTAACCACCGTCAAGGCGGTATAAGATTGCTTGGCAAAATTCCAATCAGTTTCATTAAGTAGTGATTTTCTCGCTATATCATAGAATCTACCGCATATAGTAGCCTCGGTAGATTGATCTGCAAAACTAGAAATAGGACGGGTAGAGCCAATAAAAGTTAAGGCCATATTACATATATCGTATTTGGTCATATAAACCCCTCCAAAAAAGGAATAGGGCGAGTTTCCCCGCCCCCAACTTACAATTCAGGTGAATCGTTTATATAGGCAACAATACTGCCAGTGGTCATGGTCGCCGATGCAGTGAAGTACAGTCTGTAATACTGTTCTAAATCTTGTATTGGGAATGGCACTACAACATGATAACCAGCGGTTAGGCTAGAATGGTCAACCGCGCTTACTGGGGTAAGCATTGTAGCGGCACTAGAAAAACTAGTATTATCATCTGATTGCAGGGCTACTGTCAGGGTCGCGCCAGATGTAGCCGACTCAAACGCATCTAGCACCCGAATGTGCAAATAGGCAGGCTCAAAAAAATTACCGTCAGAGCCAAAGTCTAAATAATTGGTAGACGCGGCTGTTACGGTAATTGTCTGTTCATCTGAGCCATCCGTTTGCCGGGTGAAACTTAACGCAACATCATACATATAATTTTTTCCTCCTTACGATACCAAATCTTCGTCTGCATCTAGGACTTCGCATAAGCGAATAGGTACGCCCAAAAATGCCGGGGATACCCTTTTGTTCGCCATTTCTTCCATTGTGAGGAATGCGTTAGTCTTGTTGATCGCTTTTTTAACAAAGGCGGTTTTTACTTTTCTGCCGGTATAGAATCGAGCGCGTGGTGAAAGGTCAGGAATGGTTTCTATTGCTTCTATCATTAAATTGAGCAAATCTGCGCTAGTATCAGAGGTTTGTCCAGCGGCTGACAATGCAGAGGCATCAATATTTGCAATACGAATTACTTTCTTGTAATTGCGTACTGCAATTCCGGCACGCCATTCCCACAAATCCCGATACGCAGGCCAATAAGAACCATCATCCAATTTGATTAATTCTTCGCCGTAGTCTTTATGTTGCAAGCCAACCTCTGTATTTTTAGGATAAAAGGCGCAGCAGGAATCTTCGCCCCAATCGATCAGCCAAATAGACCGATTGTCGGTGCCAGTTCCGTCAGCAGTAAGGACATAATCGCCAAAATCTTCTTTGCTAGTGGAACTATAGAAAGTTTCAAGGCCATTAAATGCCTGGGCATCGTCTGCTTTTGAACCTTTAAACAGCTGATATGCTAATTTCTTACCCATTGCGCCGATATAAGGCCTGTTAACATTAGCCCTAAATCCGGCTTTATCCTCGGCAGCATTGACTAATTCTTTATCAACCAAACCCAGTGCTGTGAACAAAGCCGCCTCGACCTTAAGTTGTTTAAATGTGCCTTTAGTTCCAGTAGCACCTTCATTCACGCCGCGAATCGTTACGGTTGGGTCAGTAGCCTGTTGGGTTGTTTGCAACCCATATTCTTTATTACCTGGCACGACAAACATATCGTCAATAATGTCGTTACGTTCTGCTAAAATATCGATAACTTTAGCGGCCATACCGTTTGCATCTTTTTGGGACGCATAGTCTTTCCATGTTATCTTTGAATCTGCCATGTTCTAGTCCCTCCTATTTCATATTTGGATACAATATTTGGCCTAGCGTTTTAGGCCCTGATGGTGCGCCCTGCCCTAGCCTAAACTGAGGGTCAGCCGCATCTTTGCTCATCTTCACGATGGCATTAAAAAACGGCCCGACTGCATCAGGAGCAAATCCGCTCAGTGCTGTCATAGCCGCTTGGAAATATTCCGGCGTTTTATCATCGCCGTACTTGGTCATTAGTGAATTGATTTGGCCCATGTTTTTTTCGAAGTTGCGCCCCATTTCACCCTTAACGCCGTCAATAAACTCTGCGTAGGTATTTTCGCAGTTCTGGGTAATATTAGCCGCAATACGCTGTGGCAGGTCTTTTACACTGTCGCAGTACAAACCTACTAGCTTATTTGCTTGGTCTGGGTTAAGGCCCAATTCAGAGGCAAGTGGTTTAAACGCATCAAGTGATTCCTGGTTGATAGTAAAACCTTCTGGAATAGTTGGCTTATAGTCTGAGAGGTTAGGCGGTTCTACAGGTTCTGTTGGCTCTTTTTGTGCTGGGTCTGCCGGTGGATCAGTCGGGGCAGGTGGCTCTACCGGATTAACTGGGTCTTGGTTAATCGGCTCAACTGGTTCAACTGGTTCTACCGGGGCTGGGTCTTCTGCAAATAATTGCAGGTCAATTGTGGCTAGGCTGTTACGCTGTGCCATATCGTTCATAAATAATCACTCCTTCTTTGCTTCTCGCATCATCAACTCAAATTCTTCCGGGCTGATGGCGTACATGGTGTTATAAATATCAATAGCTGCGGCTTGTTGCGCGGCTATGCGATATGCTTCGGCACTATTAAATAGATTTTTTTCATTCCATTTGAGTAATCCCAGTATCCACATGACGAATTTGCGCCCATGGACGGTACTCATTTGGCTTTTCAGCATGGCCTCAAATAATTCCCGTTTGAGTTTGCGCTCATCGTCCTTGGCTTTTTCAGATGGATTATTATAGTGAACAACCCTGTTTGGCTGTATCATCTACTGCACCCCCAAGAATCTTGTTAACGCAGTGTCCTGGTCCATCGGCATCTTACTGGCGGCTGAACCTACGTTGGCGGCGGTCTGCGCCATTTCTGCGGCTTGTTGCATCTGCTGTTGTTTTGCCCTATTCTGTCTGATCTGCACTACTGCTTCATCACTCCTAATAATAGAACCAGGTGCGCCGGTCATATCCGCGACTTCATCAATTACTTGGTCAGAATCAAGTTTATCCATGACGGTTGGGTCAAGTCCAGCCAACTTCTCGCCATACGCTATCACCTGGTCAATGCGGCCTAAGTCTACTATCTTCTGCGCCTGGGCCATTATCGAGATATAGTCGGTCTTGATGTTTTGTCCTTGCAAATACTGCAAATCTGATTCGCTCACATAATTACGAATGTCCGGATAAACACCAGCCTCCATGCCGTAGTCAAAGAGGATTTCTGTAGCCGGATTGAGGAATTCATCGTGCATGTTTTCCAGTGCTGGTCCTAAAGCCATCATGCGTTCACCAGATATAGCCCTGACTTCCTCGGCTGTCATCTGCTTATCTTCGCGCATCGATACTGACATAAACAAGTCTATATAAAAATCCTCACTGATCTGCTGTTTCTTGTCCTGTATTGCCTGCCACATGACCGCTAATTGTGGGTTAATCTCAACCAACCGTTTTATAGTTGCATCTGGGCCTGTTGGATTGATCTTGTTATAGTCTCCGGGGATGGTACTAACCTCACTCAAATCAGCCGTTCCCTGTGTTGCTGGATTCAATTCCTTATTGATTGCATCCATGTAGTCATACATCATCGACTGCAATTGTTTGCAGTTACCAAGACTATTACGACCTGGACACATCTTGCCGTAAGTCTCGTTGTTGTTGACATACCAACGCGGCGATACAAATGGTTTGCGGTTATATCCCTTGATTTCTATTATCTGTTTATCACTCTTACCACGAAGATAATAGAGACTAACATAAGGTTTTTTGAATGGCGCTATGTGCATATCATCAGGCGCAATCACATGTACAACAGTATTACTTCTATTGCCCACAGGGTCATCTTCGGTAATACTGTCTGTGATCGTGCCCGGTAGATTATCCTCGCCAAACAGTTCTACTAACTGTGCCGCTGTATATTCAATCTCGCGATATAGTGAGTCAACTATGCCTTTCCCATCAATATCCAACCAATACTCGCCGACATTCAATGTTGTACAATGAACGATATTTTCATAGTCCTTATCAATAATCATTACCGCTGTGCCGATATTTGGCAGGTGCAGGTACATTGTGTGTGCCCGCGGGTAAAAGTTAGATTCATGCAGTATTGCATAGTCAGTCTTGGTCACATCATCAAGCCACGCTCTAACGCCTGGAATCTCGTTAATTCGCGCATTACTCATTTTACGCTGAAGCCAGGGCCTAGAGGGTGACGATATAGAAGCAAACATACCAGCCGAACACTTCTGGCTATAAGAGGCAGGCGCATTGTCGTAGATGTATTCGTCAGTTCGTTCGCCCTTGTCCTTACGTTCAGTTATCAGATAGCCCTTCAAATCTGGAGCAATATGGTTCATGATGTCTTCCCAGTCGTGCTCATACGTCTGACGGACTTCCTTGGCGTGTCGGAGTTTTGCCTCATAATATTTGATGATCTTATCCTTATCCATCACGGTCACGTCCCTAACTGGGTTTTGGCTGTTGGCGCAGCCGTTGACAGTCCGCCTGCCGATGTTGCTATAGTAGTCTGGAAACCACGGCGTTTCTTCTCTTGTTCTAGCTGGCTGGCAACCGGATCTTCATTGCTAACTGTCTTGGTGGTTACTGGTGTGATGGTCTTAATGTCCGGAGTACACATGTTATCGCCTCCTATACGGGTCATGTCTTGATTTGGCCTTTACGATTGTGGGCTTATGGTCCACATTAAAAATAGACGCCGCGACATAGCCGATAGCGTCCATCATATGGGAATATTCGTTTTTGTCCGGTTCTTCTAGCAGCACACCAGCGACTTCCTTACGATGGTAGCCGCCAGTAAACGCACCTATAATCCAAGTACAGCGCGGATCAATCAGTATCATCGGCTGACCGTCCGGAGTTAAACTGGTTAGTTTCTTCCTGACAGCCTCCCAACGGGCCATAGCCGCCACTGGTCCTGGTAGTACCGTAATGCTATATTCACTGCGTAACAACTCATTTGCTGTCTTTTCATCGTTTTGGCTACGCTGGTTGCCTGCCGGATCGCCGTAATCGTTGAACTGATACCCAGGGAAGTATGTACCTGACTCAGCCCTAACCACCTGACCGTGTGCAAGTATACCGCAATCCGTTGACTGCAACTCAGGGTATAGTATCAATAGCTGGCCCTTGGCTGTGGTCTGGCAGAAACAGGTCGCAGGAGTTAACCCATAGTCCCAACCTCTTACCACTGGTCTGCCTTGTACTGGCTGTAGTGGTTCTTTGGCTACATGGAAATCCATGCGAAACTCAGGATACCATGGTTTGCCAGGATACACATGGAAGTTTATTTCATATTCCCTTTCCCACTGCGCCTGGGTCAACCCCTTGCGCTGCTCTGCTGCCCACTCGGGTGTGGATTTGTCAGGGTCGGCAGTGTAATGCAACCGCAAAATGTGGACACCCTGCGGCGTTTTATATTCAGTGATTCCTTGCATTTCCTAGCCTCCTGGCACTACAACGTCCGATAACAATCGTTATGACAACCAAAAATCTGTTTATACAGCGTATGCAATGGTTTTGACCTGCATTTTTGATAGTTTTATGCAAAATATGCAGTATAAATATACAAAAACACTGTTTTAGCAGTGCCAACCGCGAACGCATAAACCTATCATATTTCACCCTCTACAATTCGTTGAAAAAATCCTGGTCCTGCGCTAGAAATCAGCGTAACTTTACCGCCGCCCTGTATGATTGGCTTCAATGCTCCCCAAGTTTCTTCCGCTGATTCCCAGAACGCAAATTCATCTAGCATAGCATAAGAGGCGGTGTACTGTCGCAACTGGTCAGCACCTTGGCCTATTGCCTTGACATACGAACCGTTGTTGAACGCTAATTCATATTGTTTGCGCTTGCACTCAGGCCAAGGATAACCTTCCGGCAGGTGGTCATATATAAACTTCATGCGCTTATCGCTAATCAGAAAGTCGCTATCATCAGCTTTCTTTGATTGCACAAATACTGCGCTGTTGGGTCTAAATACAGCCGCCCATAAATGAAGTCCAAGCATAATCCAGGTCAGCATCATGCGGCGCGTCTTAGGGATTGCCAGTATGTTCTCGCGCTCCCACACTTCGCAAGTGTACCGTAAATAGTCCTTGTCAGGGTATCGCTTCACCAGGCCGTTGTCAGCTTCGTCGACTGTCAGGCAACAGTCTAATATCCATCGCCAAGGGCTATTAGACCATACTTTCATTTCTTGGCGGCGCAATAACTCCTGTTTAACCTTAACCTTCTTTTCAAGCGCGGCCCTATTCATCTAATATCGCTTGCAATTCTTCATCGGTCATTTTGCTAAAGTCATCGTCTTTAGAAGTATCATCAGCACCAGAATATTTTAGCCGTGTATCAATTACCTTGTTTAGCCGATCAAACACCATCAGTCGTTCACTGATTCGCAAATTATCATCATTAAACCAGTTATGCAATTTATCACGGGTATTTTGCAATATGTCCAGGTCAGTAGTGACCGTCTGCTTGATGTGCTCGTTGATAGTCTCTTTAGTCTGCGCTGACCGCTCTTTGCGGTGTTCGTTAATGATTTTGCCGATGCTAACATTGCTAACTTTAATTCCCTGATTGCTAAGATAAGTCTCTATTTGCCGATTAGACATTGTTGCCGATAAAGCTAGTATTTGCGCGGATACTTCGGGTGTTATTCTAGCCAAGTTAGCACCCCCTTTTTTGCTAAGTTTTGATAATTAAAATTGGCTAACAGATTTCAGCGTACTCTGCAACGCTGACTTTCTTTCTTTCAGTATCTTCAGCTTGAAGTCGCATTCAGTTGCCCTCATCTTCGCCTTAATAAGCTCCGGCCCTAACTGCTCAATCTCTCGCTCAATCTCTAATAGTGCGCGTTGCAATGCAGCAGGGTCGCGCTCTTGCCGCTCTTGGTCAGTTAGCATAGCGTAAACTCTTCAACTTTCACTTCTCATCACTCCCCATAAAAAATACAATAAAAACGCCTCCATGATTTTCAGGGTAATATCTGGGCAAATATTAAATACGTATAGCGCTGTTGCTATAGCCCACCCAACAATAACAATGATTTTCATTGCCTGCGCCTCACTATCTCCCGCAGCTCATCCCGGCTAATATTGCCGTCATGCACTATTCTATGGCATTGCCAGCACAGCAATATAAGGTTGCCCGGCACATCATCGCCTCTTGCCCCACGGCTCTTTATGTGATGCGCTTGCAAATTAAAATGGCTACCGCAATATTCGCAGTAGCCTATCTGATGTATGCGCTGTATTAACTTTTTATCAACAATCCGTTTCATTTCAGCACACCATTACGCCTGCCCTGCCTAACTGGTTCATGGTTGAGTGCCGTACTACCTCGCGGCTCATACTTGGTACACTGTCCCTTGACCAGCTTCACCCTTTTAGCTGTGCAATTGTCTATGCCGTGATGCTCACAGTCGCGGCGGTCACATTCTACTGTCGGCATATTATCACCTCAAATAAAAAAGCACTCGCCAATTAGCAAGTGCCGTACTTTACAACGGGGCCGAAGCCCCAAAAGGAAGGTAGTAATGAACAAACTTCTTAATATCATAGTATCACGGAAAAACCGCCATTGAGTATGAT
>JAGGAB010000109.1 GCA_017889705.1 Bacillota bacterium
CTGATATCCTCTTCGTTTATTTTGAGTAAATACTCTGGAAAGGTCGAGATAAACTCGATGACTTTTGGCTCAAGTCCTGCCTCTATTGCCCAATCCAGCCACTGAATGTAATCAGGTTCCATGTACAGCCACACAAACCTATTTTCTTGCGCTACATCCATATCTACAACTTGATAATCAAATTCGGAACCATATTTACTGGAAGGGTTCATAGCGGCAATTATTTTTACCCCTTCAGGCAACGTATATCCATTAATCTCTCTATTTAATATTAAGTTCATTAGCTCTTGTTGTACTGTATGTTCACAACGATTGATCTCGTCGATAAATAAAAGAACGGTGTGTTCTTTCGATATTTCTTCATCGATTTCCCGGAGTTTATTATGAACGGCGTAGACCGTAGACTTCTTTTCAACTTTATCGCCTTTATGATTGACCCTGATATAAGGTTCTATCGTTGGAAGTCCACCGATTTCACCTTCCTTCAGGAGGTTGCCATCAATAACGATCAAACTCCAATTATTTTCAGCAGCAATTTTCTCGGCTAAAGCGGTTTTGCCGATTCCGGTTTCCCCGACGATTAAAGGTACTTCGCCAGTAGCCAGTACTAACTCAACACTTTTCAAGGTTTCTAAAAAATTCATGCTTTCTCCTACCTATTTCATCTTCAGTTTTTCGTCAACAGCAATTTTTTTTGCTTTTTTACTGCCGTATTGATAAATAAACATGATCTTGTCTCTTGGCATAATTTCGCCGTTTTTATCAATTGTACTGAAATTCAAATAATCTCTGACATATTTTTCTTCCACGTCTTCCCTGGCCAATACTTCCTTTAAAACTTGTTCCAGCTCATCCTTAGTTATCTCAATTTCTTTCACGACATATTTAATCGCTAAAATATTGACTTTCAAAAATTCCAGCACTTTATTTTTATCCAAGTCATTGATAAGTCGAACAGCCTGCTCGTTATTCTTGATGGCGATTAGCTCCGCCTTATGTGTTGGGGAACTTATGTAGCGTAACGCATCATAACTTGTATTTACAGCCTCTTCCTGTACCCTTCCACAGGGGTTTTTTATATACTTTATCGAATCGTAATTTTTTCTTACCGCTAATAACTGCAATTCCTCACTGGGATTATTGGCATATTTAATGGCGGCGCCAGCTTGGCCAAGAGCTAATTTTATTAACTCGTCCGTTGGATTTTCAATATACTCTAAGTTAATCCACCCATCATTGATAACTTTTTCCAGCATATCATCCGTAGGGTCAGCTATAAATTGAATCGCTCGGGCATTATTGGCCAAAGCGGCTTCTTGCATCTCTCTGGTTGGAGAGTCTATATATTGTAATGCAAGCCCGTTTCTTTGAACAGCTACTAACTTCATCTCATTGGTCGGGCTATTTATATGCGCGATCGCCTTTGGATTAATTTTTATTATCTCTAGCAGCTTTGAGTTTTCCATAATGCTACTGTCCTTCTGTTTATTATTTTTAAGGCAATCTAAATAAAATAATTATACCACTGTATCACAAAACCATCACTCGTCTCGCTCTCAACTCGCCTTTTCGAGACACAGTAATTTTATCTTGTTTGGCTTGACAACATTTGTAATGAATAGTACTATTAAAAACATAATTTTCTCGACCGATTAGAAAACTAAAGGTCGTAAATCAAGCAAGCAAACTTGATTTACGACCTATTTTCTTTTCTGCAGGTTTCGAGCACATAGGTTTATAGGGTCAAATATTAGTCAGAAAGAAGGGAATCCGTTATGGAACATCAATCCGTCACTCAAACCAAACTAGTCGTCACCGCAGCATTGGGCATTGCGCTCGTCTTTATTTGCACTGCATTTGTCAATGTTCGCCTTCCCTTTGCCGCTAATGGCGGTCTAATCCATTTGGGGAATGTGCCGCTCTTTATTATGGCCATTCTTTATGGGCGCAATCTAGGCGCTTTGGCCGGAGGACTCGGGATGGCGCTCTTTGATGTAATGGGCGGTTGGCTTTTGTGGGCTCCTTTTACGCTGGTCATTGTCGGCCTCATGGGGTATGTTGTTGGCGCTATCTGCGAAAAACACCGAAGCACGGCAGCTTATGCCCTGGCCTTGGCGGCGGCTTGTCTGATTAAAGTAGTTGGCTATTATGGCGCCGAATGGATTATTTACGGGAATTGGCTGGCGCCGATGACGTCGATTCCCGGCAACCTAGTTCAAATTGGTGTGGCGGCAGGTGTAGTGCTGCCTGTTGTAGGCAAGCTGCGAAAGCATGTGCCGGTTTTTACTTTGGAAAGAAGCCCAAAATAATTGGGTCATATTGTTTCTTTAGAGAAGCTCATGCTGGAGTTGCGCCGGCACGAGCTTCTTTTTTATAATTTCCTTAAAATACTAATTTTCGACAGGAATTCAACTTATTGTTCTCTAATTACTATATATCCAAAACATCAATTGAAGGGAGAAATAATCAGGATGAAAAGAGCAAAATTACGTTATACATTCCTTTCTATCCTCCTGTTGTTAACTTTCATCGGTACAAACCGCCCCGCGCAGGCTGCTCCAGACATTACCACGGAAGAAGTACGTGCCCTGGCCAAAGAAGCTTATATTTACGGGTTCCCCTTGGTTGACAGCTATCGCATCATGCATGCATATTTCATTGACTCCACCGGACCCGAGTACAAGGGGCCGCTCAATACGCTTGTGAATTTCGGCCGCGTCTTCACACCGGAAGATACGACCGTGCAAACTCCCAACTCTGATACTCCCTACTCTTTCATCGGCATGGATCTGCGCGCCGAACCCATTGTTCTTACGGTCCCGCCGATTGAGAAAGCCCGCTATTTTTCTATCCAGCTTATTGACGCATATACCTTCAACTTTGACTATATCGGTAGCCGCACTACCGGAAACGATGGCGGCAGTTACCTCATTGCCGGGCCGAACTGGAAGGGCGAAATTCCGAAGGGAATCAAGAAGGTACTCCGGGCGGAGACTGAATTGATTCTCGCCATGTACCGTACGCAACTTTTCAACCCGTCAGATCTTGATAACGTCAAAAAAATTCAGGCTTCGTACAAGGCGCAACCCTTATCTTCATTTCTCAGCCAATCCGCGCCTCCAGTCGTGCCACCGCTCAAATTTGTCACTCCGTTGACACCGATAACGCAAAGAACGTCACTAGAATTTTTCAACGTCCTGAATTTCGTGCTTGGGTTCTGTCCCACACCACCTTCTGAGCGAGAACTAATGACGCGTTTTTCCAAAATCAACGTTGGATCGGGGCTTGTGTTCGACCCTGATTCGCTTTCACCTGAGTTGCGAAAAGCGGTCCAGGCTGGCATGGCGGATGCGATCGCCGAACTAAATGTTTTCATGAATGACCAAATGACGACAGGCAGGGTTACCAGTGGCGACCTGTTCGGCACCAGAGCTTATCTAAAAAACAACTATCTTTACAGATATGCGGCAGCCAAGTTCGGAATCTACGGCAACTCTAAGCAAGAAGCAATGTATCCGTTCTATCGCAAAGATGCTGAAGATCAGCTATTCGATGCTTCAAAGAACAAATACATTATGCATTTTGCCCCCGGCCAGCTTCCACCAGTCCATGCATTCTGGTCGCTGACGATGTATGAAGTCCCGTCCAGCCTGCTTTCGGCCAATGTACTGAATCGTTATCTGATCAATTCGCCGATGCTGCCTTCCCTGCTACGCGACACGGATGGAGGAATCACCCTTTACATTCAACATGAATCTCCCGGCAAAGAGAAAGAAGCAAACTGGCTGCCAGCTCCGAATGGACCGTTCTGGTGCGCAATGCGCCTCTATTGGCCAAAGCAGGAAGCGCTGAACGGCAGTTGGACGCCACCCGTTATCAAAAAGGCTCAATAGTCAAAGAGAAAAAGGATGGGAAACAAAGTGCGGCGTATTTTCAGATGGAACATGACCCTACTAATCGCAGCCGTATTGATACTGTTCAGTTGTGGAGAAGCCGTTGGTGAATCGGCACAGGAGACAGTCTATCACATCGTTGTCCTCTCCGATGCACACATGCCGGTTATCCCTCGTGATAAGCCGAAAGAAACCCCAACTGACAAAGCGGCCCAGAGCATCGAGAATGCGAAGATCGAGACTGCCAAGAATCATCTCATCGCCAACATCAACGGCTGGAACGACGTAACTCGGTTCGTCGCGTTAGGCGATATGGTCGGTTCATACGGAAGCGACGCCGAATATGCGGCCGCTACTTCTTTTTTTGGCAAACTGAATAAGCCGGTTTCTTATATCGTGGGAAATCATGACTACATATACGTCGGACGTCAACCTAAACCTCCGACGGCAGCGAATCCTGACCCGAATCAATTTGAATTCATGCGAGGCACTCCGCAGCAACGCAAGGAAAAGCTGAACCGATTCCAGCAGGAATATAAACAATCGGATTTGTATTTTACGCAGGAGTACGGGAAATATTTGCTTGTGTTCTTGTCCACGGACAGTCTGGATTCAAAAAGGCTTTGTGAATATTCTCAAGAACAGATGTCCTGGCTCCAAGGTGTTCTGACTGCCAACCAAAATCGACCGACGATCATTTTCGCCCATGCGCCCCTTTTTGGCACCCTGAAGGACTACAATACGCTCGTCAACGAACCTTCGTTTATTGCTCTGCCGGAAATAGTACCCGATGCCTTACGCAATGGCCATAAAATCGAAGAACCCAAACCAGGAACGATAGAATTCAGATCTCTGCTAGAGGATAACCCTCAGGTGTTCATGTGGGTTTCGGGCCATACGCATACCGCTGCGACCAACAATAGTTTCGCTTCTGGAATCAATCTCTATAACGGACGAGTCCATGATATTCAGAATCCGACGCTGAACGGGGAAGTGATCTGGACAAATTCGATATATCTCTATCCTGACAAGGTCGTAGTCAGAACCTACCGGCATAGCGATAATCAATGGCTGCCCGAGTTTGACCGGGAATTCCCGGTCGAATAGCTGGCCTAGGCGGAAGGTGCACGGGGAATTCTTTTCAATTGACAGCCCACTGATCCGGCTGGTATAATTCGCATTAACTGCATAAGGTTAGTTTTGGAGGAGTCTGTCACACAGGCTTCTCTTTTTCTTTTTGTCTTTTTCCAATCTAATATTTTGCGGGAGGTATGAATTGAGTGTTAGGTGATCTTCTTCCAATCTGGAGCGTTATCCCGTTCGTAGGAATCCTGTTGTCAATCGCGCTTTGTCCACTGATCAATGCCCACTGGTGGGAACACAACATGAGTAAGGTAAGCCTGTTTTGGGCTGCCGCGTTCATCATTCCATTTTCTCTGGCTTTTGGCCTTAACGATGGCCTGTATCAACTATTGCACATCTATGTAATGGATTATATTCCCTTCATTATCCTGTTGTTTTCCCTATTTGTTATTGCGGGTGGCATATTGGTCAGAGGGACTTTGCAGGGAACGCCGCTTTTCAATATGTTGCTGCTGGCTGTTGGCGCGGTTCTGGCTAACATTGTCGGTACTACTGGCGCCTCCATTGTCCTCGTTCGGCCGTTAATTCGAGCCCTCGAATGTCGTCGGGCCAAGGTCCACACGATTGTGTTTTTTATCTTTATCGTTAGCAACATCGCTGGATCGCTGACTCCGGTTGGTGATCCCCCCTTGTTTTTGGGATATTTGCATGGAGTCCCTTTTTTCTGGACGCTGAAACTATTGCCAATTTTTTTGTTAAACGTTACTCTGCTGCTAGCAACATACTATTGGCTTGACCTTCGCCAATATAAAAAAGAGAGGCTGGATTCTGGCAGTGAAGTCGCCAGGCTGGAGAACAACAAAGATCTTTGCGATAAGGAGCCAATTCGGATCAGCGGGCTCACGAACCTGCTTTTTCTTGGCGGAGTCATCTTTGCCGTTGTTTTTGGCGGTGAAATCGCCAAGCATCCTTTATTCTATGATGCGGCGCACAATGCTTTGAAGGGGGTTCCACTCATTTCATCACATGGTCATACACTGGTTTGGCCGTACCGTAATATGATCTGGGACACTTTCATTTTATGCATG
>JAGGAB010000020.1 GCA_017889705.1 Bacillota bacterium
CCGATGACTTCATCCTTAAAGTGCATGCCTTTCTGATAAGTCGCATATGCAGCAACTCCGCCAGCAAGATATTGCTTAAACGATGCACCGCAAAAAAGCTTATTAGTACTGTCTGAGTTATCAGATTCCATTTGCCGTTGGCCAACCATCAACGCGATATTGGGTAGCAATGGCGTAGTATTGAGACCCAAATCGGTATACGATGTCCCCGAGGATTGGAAATGGCTTATATAAGCACTGTATCCAAATCCAAGACCAACATTTCCATATATTTCATTATAGCCAGTTTTGCCCTGATCAATTCCACCGGTCGTCTTCTTGAGATTATAATAAGTGTATCCAAACTGGATATCGCCCATTCCCGCGTTTGGATCCGGCACCGCACACATTCCGATTGATGACATTGTAAAAACGAATATCAGGGTAAGAAATATTAACTTTTTCATTTAAACTCCTCCTAGTTACATTTTTTTTGAATGTTAATTAAGATAGACAATTACTATTGTTTTTTATTACTGATAAAAGATTAAAGTATATTTGTTGTAATAAACTTTAAATCAAAATAAATATATATTCAAAAAACATGCCCTTTCTCTAAAGAAAAAGGGCATGTTTTTTGAATATATGAAGTCATTGCGAAAAGTTTTCGCTTTCAGATTTATATGATTAATTAAGTTGAACTTAAATAGAATTATTAAATTCACTTTTTAAGAAACCACAAATAATGGTATATTATGATACTATTTGTTGAAGTTATTGAAAATTATACAAAAAAAAGATTTTCATGGAAGAAATTGGGGCAAAGGAGGAATAGTACACCTCTATGTTAACTAAGGCAAAGATAATACTCAGTATGATTTGTGTGATTTTTTCTAGTGGTTTACTGGGTGTAGATTCTGCAGTTTGTTTAGCAAATGGGAATACATATACGCTATATCCGGAAGAACTGTGGATAGAATTAGATGTTACTACAGAACAGAGAAAACAAATTGACGCGGTAATTGGAGTGGCAGCTATAGCTGTCTTGAAAAATCACAAAATCATAAAAAATGAGAATACTAATATGATGGACATTTTAAAATATGAGAATCTTGTGAATGACAGACGAATGAACGTAAATGAAAAGATCTCACAACTTTTAACAATAGACCAGCAAAGTATATTTGATAGCCAATTAAGAAAGCAAGAAGAAGCAAAGAATCTAAATACACTAGCTCTATTAAATTTAGATCTAACAGAACAACAACAACCATTGGTACTTTACTCGTTAGTTGAATCTCAAAAACAGATTTGGTCTATTATTTCAGATAAAAAACTTTCCTGGGAAGCAAGAAGAAAGAAATTAAAAAGTGTAAATGCAATTAATAAGTTGCGTAGTTTACTAACAGAAACACAAACAGTCAAATTAAAAGCGTGGTCAGATTTATTAAGCCGTTTTGATGGGCGGGATTTGTATGAGTAACTGACCATAAAGAATAATGTGTAAGTTACTCATAAGAAATTCTCGTACAAAGTAATTACTGATGACAAAAAATAAGTTTCCTAAAATCACGAAATGAGGTATTTTTTTGTGGAAGCGACACTCACTTTTTCTAAAGAATGTGAAACAGAGATGCTATTAACTGGTGTTACTTACGGTGAAAATGTTGAAATTGGACATGGTGCTGTCATCGGCAAGAACGTTATTATCGGGGCGGGTACAAAAATTGGGGCATATGCAACTATCGATGGTTGGACAACAATAGGAAATAATTGCATTATTCACCCACATGTATCGATTGCTGCTGAGTCACACAAGAACAAACATGATGTAAAAAGCTCTGTTATTATAGGCGACAATACACAGGTTCGTGAATTTGTTACTATTAATGGCTCAAGCGGTAGGGACCAAGAAACACGGATTGGTTCACATTGTCTACTATCAGCATATAGTCATGTTGATCCCAATTGTAGTATTGGGAATCATGTAGTTATGTCGAATGCTGTACATCTTGCAGCACATGTGGAAGTTGAAGATAGAGCAGTTGTCGGGGGCCTAACCATGGTTCATGAATTTACAAGGATTGGGAGAAACGCTATGGTGGGTGGGGCTTCGAAAGTAATTCAAGACGTACCTCCCTTTATTATGGTTAATGGTAACCCGGCAAAAGCTTTTGGCATTAATACTATCGGTATGAGACGTATAGGTATAAGTGAAAATATACGGCGAACTTTAAAAAATGCTTATAAAATTCTATATCTATCAGGACTCTGTTATTCTCGTGCTTTAGAAGTAATGGAACAACAACTTGGTTTATGTGAAGAATTAGAATATTTTATGGCCTTTTTGCGCGGTAATAAAAGAGAAATTTGTAAAGTAGCACATAAAGCAAAGACAAGTTAAAAATAAGCAAAGTGATAAAGAATAGTTTTCAAAGACGAAATTTCATGATTCAACTGGCATTAGCACAAAAATAATAAATTGCGTAAAGGTGAGTTGTTGTTAGGATGAGAAAAATCTTTATGACATTTTTTATAATAATATTATTTTCTTCTGCTAGTTGCCTGGCTAGTCAAATAGTTGATGATTATTCTTCAGAAAAATTCTCAATTAATGTGAATCTTGGTGCTCTGGATAGTGAGGGAACATCAGATCAACTAAAAGCCAGTTATATTATTGCAGCAGGGCTGGGAGCAGGCTTTACCGGACAATATATCTATAATGATATTCAAACAAAAACTGCAGTAAATGGGAGTAACCGCATTAAATTAAAACAAATAAATTTACTTAAAAACGAATACAAAGGGATTTCATTTTTGATAGGATCTTCCCAGACTGAACTTGTGGGCTATTCTTCAAGTAACAGCATCATTGCAGGACTTCAAGGTAGTGTAGCTATTGCGCCAAATACTCGTGCCTATGCTTCAATGACTACTGGTAATAATGTTGTGGGCTATGAACTTGGTATTGGATATGACCTCACCTCGAATGCTGTACTTAAACTAAACTACAGTAATTATAGATGTAAAGATTTAGCCGACGAGGATATCACTGTAAAAGTTCCTTATGGTGGAATCGTCTATCGGTTTTAGTAGTTTCTTTCACAGGATGATGGAATTAGGAGGGGAATTTAATGAAACGTACTCGACGTTCCTTAATTCTTTGTCTCATACTGATGCTATATTTAATTATAACTGCAGATGCTAAGTCGTCATTACCATATGGATTCAAGGGTTTAATCTGGGGACAAACCCTCGACGATTTCCAGGAAAATAAAACAATGAAGGACGTATCAACATCACTAGGAAATAAAGTATTAGGAAAAGACGAATCCGCATATAAACGATTAAATAATGATAATAAAATTGGCGGAGTAGATTTTGCCAATTTTATATATATCTTTTGGCATGGAAAATTTAGTGCTATAAGCGCATATACGCAAGGAAGTGATAAATTTACTCAAATAGTTGGTTCAACTCAAAAAAAATTTGGACGCCCAAATTACATTGAAGAAAATCAATATTGTAAACGAATTGTCTGGACTAATTCCAAAGCTGAAACAGTAATTACAATGGCAGGAGATGATGATGTAGTTCATTTTTATATGAGATCACGCTCCATTGAAAAGTTACAAAGCCGCTGGGAAAAAACAAACAAGCCAATTAATCATGTTGAATGGTAAAATTCGCGAATTGATGCTTTTATTTTAAAACGGAGGGGTTTATATGAGAAAAATAATGCTTTTATTAAGTACATTACTATTTATTACTGTCGGCAACAGCTTCGCAGCTCCAAGCAACACCTTAGACCAACAGCAAATAGCAATAGGGATCGTGGGTGGCAATGTTACTGATAATTACTATCTTGAACAGAAAGTTTCCAATAATATTACTATCGGAATTCAATATATTAATAGTGATGTTGATTGTTATGGGCAACTAGATCTTGCAAGTGATACGGGAAAAGGTCCAAAATTGATTATTGGCAATAGAAATTTTGACGCTGGAGGATCAACAGTATATGTAGGTGCTGCTATAAATTCTCCAATGACAGAGGGCGTGGACGGTTATGTAGTTGGGCTTGCGGGAAAAGACCTTCAAGAACTACAAATGGGTATTATCAATGAAATAAATGATTCTATATTCATAGATTTAAATTACCGAATAGTAAAGCATAATGGCACTGATCACGGTATTGGCGTCGGACTAGGCTGCCGTATCTAAAACTAATTTTGTCTGTATTTCTTCAAAGTATAAAATAGAGTTAAATGGAATTAGTTCTAATCATAAGGAAGGATGGAGTTATGAAAAAAAAACCATCGTATTAATTTTAATGCTATTATTATTTCTTGTAACATCAGAAACGGTTGCGGCTAATATTAAAAGTTACGAAGACTACACTGGTAAAAGAACATATTCAATTACCTATACCAAATCATCTAGCATTTTTAGTTTCAATAATCATTATAAAATTACTACAATATTTAATTCGATTTATGAAAAAGATAGCATATTAGCCGTAAAAAAAATTACTTTAAAATACTATTCGGATCAAAATGATATCATACTAATTCGACCTACAATAAATTTTATTATTGATGACAAACTTTGGCGAGTATCATCGACAGCCAACTGTACTATCAATAGCGATGGGGTTATCCAATTTAGTTGGGCTATTCCTGATGATGTGGTCAATTCTTTCATGGAGACAGAAAAAGCTATTTTAGTAAGGTTTTTTTATAATACACCCGAGGGTGACCGTTTTAGAGATTATACTATACCCTATAAAACTATAGAATTGGTACAATCTATGTATTTGCAAAAAATAGAGCCGGTGAATTCTGTATTAACAGAATAATGGATATCAAATTTAGACGTTTTCATATTATATTTATCGCAGCAAAATATTAATAAATTATTATAGGGGAATTGGTTCGATAGATATTTTTTACAACACAATATTATGAAAGGTAAATAATTTGAATTTTCGATGCTTTGGTAACAATGAAGGGCATCATGTCAGTATTATTGATGTAAAAAATTTACATGGAAGTATAATTTTAACACGGATGTATAAAGATGTATCTAGGGGGAAGGTTTGCCTATGAAAATATTACTAATTGAAGACAACCTTAAACTTATTGATTCTTTGTCACATCTGTTGGAGAAAACTGGTTATATAGTAAATACTGCTACAGATGGTAAAACAGGAGCCGAAGTGGCGGCTATGGAAATTTACGACGTGATTATACTTGATCGCATGTTACCTAAACGGGATGGCCTTTCCATACTAAAGGAACTCCGCGAACAAGGGATTGATACTCCAGTTTTATTTCTAACGGCGAGGGATGACCCTAATGAGAGAGCGGAAGGTTTGAATGCTGGTGCCGATGATTATTTGATAAAACCATTCGCTATAAAGGAACTATTAGCAAGATTGCGAGTTCTTATACGAGGAAAAAACATAGGCCAATTTGACCCTTTAATTAAAGCGGCTGGACTAATCTTAGATCCTTTTCACAAGCAAGTGATTAAAGGTAAAGAAAAAATTGACCTGACTACAAAAGAATTCTTGCTTTTAGAATTGTTAATGCTCAATTGCGGCCAAGTAGTAACAAGAGAATGCATTATGGGGAAAGTTTGGGGCTATAATTCAGACAGCGGTTTTGCAAGTATTGACATATATGTTCACTTCTTGCGCAAAAAAATAAACATCTCGAGTATCAAGACTGTGCGCGGCGTAGGTTATTATTTGCAAGCGGGTTAGCCGCATTCTATTAGATATGTTTAGTAGCCCCGAAATGAAGTGAATTTAAGAGTGCGCAAGGCCTGATAATGATATTAGGCTTTGCGCACTCTCTTAAATTTGCTGATATGTTAGGGAGATTAATTAGCTGCGAGTAAATGTAAGACGTTTATGGGATCTTGTTTGCTGAATAACGCAAGAATCTGAGTACTTTTAGTACTGTCGTTTTGGATGGTTACGGATATAGTTTTGACCATTGTATTTTGCAATGTACCAAGTAGAGTATTGAGATAAATTTGTCCTTTTTCAATATAGGACATGGCGTTGTCTAAGGATGCGACTGCTTTATCAGGTGCGTTTACTAAATCTACATTATTTAGGCCCAAGACTTTGCTATCGATTTTAAACTGTGTATAACTCAATGTACCTTGGGTGCTTGTTAATGGAATTGATTGGATTTGGCTATCTTGGGTTGGCCAAATTACCGTAAAATGTTTTAGCGGTTTTTCATTTGGATAATAAATATCTGGAACCACAGATTTTGCTGTTCGTGCGGGTCCGCCGTCTACATTTGATCCGCCAATTCCTCCGGTATCTCCGCCTAGTAGTGTTTTGGTAAGTTCGCAAGACTGGTCAAGTTGATGGATAAAGGAAGCGCCATTAGTAACAAAATCATTAACGAATGCTTGGGTATCAGCGTAATTTGAGACATGGCTCAAGGCTTGGTCGAGATCTTCTGTTGGGTTGTTTTTTAAATCGTTTAGTAAATCTTTTATTCCGCCACTATGACCAGCGGCTTGAATCTGTTCATGCAAGTAACGTACAGCCATTGCTGAACTCGAATATTGGATACTATTTCCAACCCAGGTATCATTGGTTCCATCACCTATGGCGTTTTGAATTGCCGTTGCTCCTTCTATGCCTCCACCATTGCGTGCCAGGTCGGTAGCAACCCTTTCATTGGCTCCATGAATGAATTCAGCCGTTCCTTCTTTGAACCAGTTAGGCAAACTGGCAAAATTCATAGTGCGCCCCATAATCACATGTACCATTTCATGAGCGATAACGCGGTCATCATAGTAGGGATATTTTCCACCATCTGGTAAGTTGGCCGGAAGTGCGGTATCGACAGCAATACGCAGGATTTGATTGGTTGCTTTTCCATCAGCTCCATAGTTATACTGGATAGCAGCCAAATACGGTTGCGGTGTTTCATCTAATACTATCTTTAAATTTGCTCCGTCGGCGCTTAATCCATAGCGATCTAATACTAATTTTTCAGCCTCTTCTAACCAATCGCTTTTTAAACAATGTATAATCTTTTGGTCATTTATACTTAATTCGTTAGAATCTACAAATAGATTGGTATCTTGATACTGGGTAGAATGGCTGATATCGTCAATTGTTTGCGAAATTACAGTTAATTTGTTTTGGAGAATTTGTCTGGCATCAGCACTTTCGGTTTGCGCTGCCTGCAGGGCTAATGCTTTGCCGTACTGCAGTAATGAATGAATTTCATCTAAGGAGTCATTAGCGGTTTTTACTAGCAACATATCATTAGGTTGGCAACTTGTAGGCGAAGTTAGCTTCTGGTTTTGTTGAATTGCGCGTTCGGATAGACTTATAGTAATAGCGTTGTCATCTAGGGAAGCGGTATTGCTTGAAATGCTTTCCGAGTGCGGATCAGTAGTTGCTGTTTGTGTTTTGATTTTGCTGATTTCATTATCTTGTGAAGTTGTAAAACCCGTGGCTGAGCTTGAAGACCAAATCATGATTTTCACTCCTTTGCGCATTTTGCTAAATTTATACATCACAATCATACAAATATATTGTTTAAAGTACCTTAAAATTCAAGATTTCTATGAACATGAAAAGCCGCATCCCGAAGGACGCGGCTGGTAACTGAAAGAGTAGCGATAGGAGCAAACTATCGTTACCATACTTAGTTTGCATCATATTTTTTGGAATTACCTTAAAAAATAAGGCGTTATAGTAAATAAAATTATTTCCCAATGATTGTAATGAAAATCAGTGGGGAAATTATCCTTTATTTATAATTTTTAAGATTGCTCTAAAGTTTTACATGTATTATTACAGTGATAATTAACGAAAGCATATTTTATGCTTAGATTAGGAGTGGTACTAAACGTGAAAAGAAATGTGTTATTAGTCTTACTGGTAATCGCTTTGCTTTGTTTTAGTAATTATGTATTTGCGGCTTCGTTACGGTTTGAGGGCAAGCCAGAACAATTGGAGACGGGAAAAGTTACGGGTTATTTTATCTGGCATGATAAGAATGGACTGCATTTGCGTACTAATGCATCAGAAAAAGAGCACAAATTTACTGGCACCATTCGTACCGATGGGTCATTTAAGGAAGTATTTGCAAACTTGGTTGGAGAAGATGATTATGTAAAAGTGGCTAAAGACCGTCGTGAGCTAACATTTCAGAGTACTACATCTGGAAAAGTAACGGGATTTGATTTTTATGTCAGAAATGCTTCATATGTTAAGTTTGATTTATCGTTGGATGGTGACTCCGTCAAATCTGGAGACATATATATTGGCGGTGAGGGGTGGCATCCGGAAAATAATAGGTTTACTCTTTTGCAGGACGAGTACAAAGTTAACGACAGCGATGGGCGGGAAGTAATAATTGTCCACGACGGTTTTTGGTGGGATTGGGAATATCCGCACTTTTATCACAGGCAACCGGGGCCACATGGTCCTTATCGTTAAGACATAGTTATTTTATAATGTAAATCTAAAGGCGGATTTGCAAGGGTACTGATAACCTCCTTTAAAAACTGGAAATTAGAAAAAACCGCGAATTTTTGGTCGCGGTTTTTTCTATGTGTTTGAGGAGTGGATATAATTTTCCTTTTAAAGATTATAGTTACAAGGGATCTGTCGAATTTGACTAGAATAGTAACAACATATTAAAAAGGGATGAGGTCAGAGAATGGAAGTTATGATTCGTGCAGTTTGTTTGGAAGATTTAGATCGTATTACTGAAATTGAAGCAATATGTTTTCCCACCGCGGAAGCAGCGACGCGAGAAGCTTTCCAAGAGAGAATTGCCGCTTTTCCGGAGTCTTTTCTTGTAGCTGAAATAAACGGATTAATAATTGGATTTATTAATGGGTGTGCTACTAATAGTTCTGTTATCTATGATGAATTGTTTCATAGCACGGCCGGGCATATAGCTGATGGAAAAAATCTAGCTATTTTTGGATTAGATGTTATTCCTGAATATCGAAAGCGGGGAGTTGCATCTCTGCTAATGAAGCAATTTTTTCAAGTTGCCAGAAGTAACGGCAAGGAAAAGGTTATTTTGACGTGCAAAGATCGATTAGTCCGTTACTATGAGTCTTTTGGCTTTGAAAATAACGGAATATCAAATTCGGCGCATGGTGGATCTAAATGGTTTGATATGATTCTTTCGTTGTTTTGAGTATACTTAAACGTTTAATGCTTTCAGTAACTTAATTATGATTTATATGATTGTTAGCGCTGGGCGAAACGAACCAACAATAATTCAATTCCAAAATATTATTTAGATATGAATTGAATGGGGCGGATTTGCATGGCCACGGCTAGCGTCTAACAAAACAATGGAAACTACTAAAACCCGCGAGGTTTCGCGGGTTTTGTGCTAGGTGAGGGGGGCGGGATTGAGGGGATAAGAGTTATGTTTTACTTTAAAAAGAGGCTATTGTAGAGGAGCGTAAAAAACTAATGAATAGAGTACACATACACGGCTCCCTCATTCCAGCTGCCAACGTAAAGAGTGTCTTCGTGGACGAGGAGAGCCACGCATCCGCCAATGTTATTTGCTGCGATTTGCGTTGAACCGTCCGGCGCAAGCCGGCGTATGCAGTTATCGCCATTATCAGCAACGAAAATTTCATTTTGGCTGCTAATGTCAATGCCAACACCAGGACGACCAAACTGAGTTGAAAAGGTGATAATTTTCTTTTCTGGTGTCACTTTGATAATGCCTCCGCCATAATTGGTGACATAAAGATTTCCCTCCCTGTCTTCGACGACACCGACAGGTGTACGCATATCTTTTGCTATCAATTCAATTTTTCCAGAGGCAGTTATTTTTACAATCTCGTTACTGCTTCTATTACTTACTAACAGGTCGCCGGCGTGATTAAAGGCTATGCCGGTAGGTGTATGTAGTCCTTGAGCAAATATGATTTTTTCTCCCGCCGACGTGATTTTATAAATGACATCGCGCGAATAGTCGGCAACGTACAAATTGTCCGCCTGGTCGAAAGCCAAGCCTGCCGGAGATCCCATACCATCGGCAAACGTGCTGTAGTTACCTGCTATATCTACCCTGGTAACAGAGCCTCCGCTCCAATTTGATACATAAAGATTGCCGCTATGGTCTATGGCAAGTCCTGTAGGAGCTTGAAAGCTTTTGTAGGTTTTTCTTAGCGTCAATGCTGCGTCTTTGACTGTGGGTTGATTTCGTTCTTCCTGGGTGGAAGGGCTGAGGTTGGCTGTTGATTTAGGTGTTGAGGCCGACTCTTGTCCGGCTATGCCAAAAGCGCAGCCTGTCACAGATAAAAGGGTCACAATAGCAACGGGCAGTAATCGTTGCATTTATCTTCCTCCTTTGACTGCTTTTTGATTATGCAGGGAGTCTCCGGCATAATTGAATATCGGTGCCCCAAAACTAAAGGCAAATGTTTCCCCGTCAACAGCGCCCACAATCTCATTGCTATCGTAAAGGGCCATCAGTAAATCTGCCATTTGTTCACTGGTATGGTAGTGGCCAAAACTCTTGTCATAATCATACTCCGCTGCATCGTTGGCGATTTTACCAAACTCGGTTTGCGTCGCGGCAGGGGCCAGTACTTTTGCCTTTAGTTCGGCTCGCTCAGCCCTTAATTCATGGGCCAACCCTTCAGTAAAGGCGCTTACGTAGAATTTGGCCGCACAATAGGTAACCGCATTGGGGACTATACAATAGCCGCCCCTAGAGGAAATATTAATGAGCTGGGTCCCGGGAATATCCTTGTAATCTCGGACATAGAGCGAGGATAACAGGGTCAGGGCTTCCACATTGACCCGCAGCAGGGTTTCAATTTTGATCAAATCCTGGTGGGCTACGCTGTCATAATTGCCGAAGCCCGCATTATTAATCCAGGTTTCAATCGGATACTTCTTTACCTCCTGATAGAGTTGATATACATTTGCGGGAATGGATAAATCGCAAACTTTTACTACGACATCCACAGTCGGATACTGTTCCCGAATTTCTTGCTGCAGTTCTTCCAGCTGGGCTTTGCGGCGGGCGACTACAATTAGATTTTTAGATCGCCGGGCGAACGCTTTAGCGGCTGCATAACCGATACCGGAACTGGCTCCTGTGATAACCGTATAGTTTTGGGTGTTATTCATTTGTATAACCTCCTGTTTTTTGATATGCTTATACTGTACAATGTAGAGTTAACTCTAGGTCAAGTCTTTTGCGGAGGTGTGTGAAATGAATTATTCCATTGGCGATTTTTCGGCCATTACCGGGATTAGTATTTATACGTTGCGGTACTATGAAAAGGAGAGCCTGATTGTTCCGGCGCGAAAAGAAAACGGCAGACGCAGTTATGCGGAAAGTGATATTGCGTGGATACAGTTTATCAAGCGTTTGAAAGATACTGGTATGCCAATCAGGGAAATCCAAAAATATGCTAAGCTCCGGTCTCAAGGCGTTACGACAATGGCTGATCGTATGGAAATACTGGCAAGTCATCGGGCTGTTCTCAAGGAAGAGATAGAAAAGCTGGAGGAACATCTTAGCAATCTGGATGATAAAATTATCTATTATCGGACGGAGATAAGGAAACAAAACATTACATATGACACCTTGAAAAAATATAGAGTTTGAAATAAAGATCCCCGGCTGCGTGCCGGGGATCTTTTTCTTAGAATGATTGAACAAACTGTTGTAAGCGTGTTATGCCTGTAACCAGTTGAGCTTGTTCAAGGTTGCCGTAGCCTAATACCAATTTGTTGCGGTGAAAACCTTTTACGATGCTATGCTCTTCTACAGGATAAATGCGGATGCCAAAAGTAAGAGCCTGCGAAGATATTTCGTCAAACCTGGTATCGTCGATGGTTGCCACGAGATTTAACCCAGAGGAATCGCCGCTAATTATCACGTTTTCTCTGAAGCTGGTAATAAGTGATTGGATTAAGGTGTTGCGGCGTTCGCGGTAAATTTTTTTCATGGCAACAATATGTTTGCGCAGGTGCCCAGTTGTTATGAAACGGGCAAGTGTAAGTTGATTCATGATTGGTACACAACGGTCGAAAGCCCATTTTGCTTCGCGAAATTGTTCGATAAGGTTTGGGGGAAGTATTAGGTAGCCTATCCGTAATCCCGGTGACAGTACTTTGCTGAAAGTCCCGACATAAATAACCCTATCAGGAGCCAACCCTTGCATTGAACTTATCGGCTGCCCCAGGTATCTGAATTCACTGTCATAGTCATCCTCCACAATGTAACCGTCTACTGTTTGCGCCTCTCTGATCAATTGAATGCGCCGCTGAATAGGTAAAACTTCTCCCAATGGCGATTGATGAGAGGGTGTAACGAAGAACAATTTGGGTTTACAGGCGGAGGGAATTAAATCGGTTTTCAGGCCGTTGTCATCAACAGGAACAGGTACTAGTGTGGCACCTGTCGAGCGCAAAAGCTTCTGAATTTCGATTGTTAAAGGATCTTCAACGATGACTTGATCATTCGGAGTAAGTAATACTTTGGCGATTATGTTGAATGCCTGGCTTGCACCATTGGTGATTATAATTTGCTCAGGATGGCATTTTACTCCCCTGGCCGGCCAGAGGTAACTAGCAATCGCCTGACGAAGTTCAGGGCGGCCTTCCGGTCTGCCATAGCCAAAGCAGTCAGGTGTAGAGCTGAGGTAAACTGTGCTGATTAGTCTGTTCCAACCTTGACTAGGGAAAAAATTGAGGGCCGGATTGGCAGGGCGGAAGTCGATGATATCCTTCCTAAGTGGTTGCGACTTGTTTAAGGATGGAGGTAGGTTCGGGAGTTCATGAGCTTTTTCCAGAACGGCACCGCAAGCTATGAAGGTGCCTGAACCCGTGCGCGATTCAAGATAGCCTTCGGCCAGCAACTGATCATAAGCATTGAGGACGACATTGCGCGACACTTGAAGCTCATGGGCTAGTTCCCTGGTGGATGGCAGCTTATAGCCGGCGGTAAGATTGCCACTTAAGATCTGTTTGCGGATTGCTTCGTATATTTGGTTTATAAGCGGCAGGGAATGATCGAGTGTCAGCCATATCATACTTTTATCTCCTCAGTCTAAAAAAAGTGGTACTCTAAAATATATCAAAATTGGTACTACAATAAACCAATTTTCGGTGTTACCCTAAGTTTAGACGAAATCCCATTAGGTGGCAAGGCTTGTTTGTCAACCGCTAGCAGGTGTTGCTAGTTGAGTTGTTGCTACAGCAATAGCAAAGGTAAGTCGCCTAGGTGCGGGAAGAGGGGGAGGCAAGTAATGGATAATAAAATTGGGATTATAGATGTTTTTGAGGCAAAGAAGGCCATTAGTTCCTGGGTGCAGGAAACTCCTTTGGAATATAACCGAGGGTTAAGTCATCTAAGTGGTGTACAGGTTTTTCTCAAGCTTGAGTTAATGCGTGAGACAAGAGCGTTCAAAATCAGAGGAGCGTTCAATGCCCTAACCCATCTCAGTGCGAAACAAAAAGAAAATGGTATTATAGCGGCATCTGGAGGCAGTCATGCTCTAGGAGTAGCCTGTGCAGGCAATAAGCTGGGAATCAAGACAACGATTGTGGCAACTGTCCGGGCGCCAAAATCCATACAGGAAAATTGCAAATACTACGGAGCGGAAGTCATCGTTGCCGGTGAGGTATATGATGATGCCAAAAAAGTTGCGGAGGAAATTGCTAAAGAGCGTAATCTTACGTTGATCCATTCCTATGATGATCCGTACATTATTGCCGGTCAGGGAACGATTGGACTGGAAATTTTGCAACAAATGAAGCCAGATGTGATTATATGTCCTGTTGGCGGCGGCGGTCTGCTGGCAGGAGTAGGTCTTGTAGCTGCAGCGATAAGCCCGGATACAAAAGTTTGGGGTGTTGAACCAGAAACAGCAGCTGCAATGACTGCCGCAATAAACGCCGGAAGCTTAGTAAGTATCGAAGATCCGCGGAGTATAGCGGATAAACTTGTGGTTAAGCAGGTCGGTCAATTAAACCTGGATATTGCCCGGAAAACTGTGAGTAAAATGGTTACTGTCAGCGAGCAAGAAATACGTGAGGCCATGTATTTGCTTTCTTCCTCTGCGAACCTGTGGGCGGAAGGCGCTGCAGGGGCTGCCTTAGCTGCAATGCTCAAGGAAAAGGAAAGTCTGGCTAAGCGTAAAGTTGCGCTGATACTAACCGGCGGGAATGTCGAGGCAAAGGTAATGGCCAATATTCTGGCTGAATTCAGCCGGTAATCTAAAATCCCGCTTTTGGGCTTTTCGGCTTAAATCGGGATTTTATCTACCTTATGACCTGCGGCTATGCAGCTGGTTTTGAGAATATGTATTCACTTTGGACAGCTTGTTTAAAGATTATTTCCAATATTTACGACTGAGTTTGTATAGTTCAGCCGCAATAAATGGGATTGGTGCTAAGCCGCTTAAAACCAACCAGTCTTGTATTCCGGGATGAACTGTTTTAAATATACCTTCTAATGGTCCGTATATTGAGATGATTAGTAGAAACAGGGAAAGGCCGACCCCGATATTTAAGTTGCGATTTGTGAAGAAACCTAATTCGAATACTGAGTAATATTCTGAGCGGGCAGCATATGCGCAAACAATCTGCGTTGCCATCAGCGTAATAAACGCAAAAGTTCGTCCCGTATCCAGGCTACCGTTAGTGGCGTTCAGACCATATTGAAATGCGCCAAGCACAGTAATGTTCATTACCAAACTCTGGATACCGGTCAGCCAGAGTAGATTTCTAGTCAACAGCGGCTCTGATGAAGTTCGGGGCTTACGCTGCATAACATCAGGCTCCTTTTTTTCCATACCAAGAGCAAGCGCGGGGAACCCGTCGGTCACCAGGTTTACCCACAAAAGTTGAATAGGTAATAACGGAATCGGCCAGCCAAGCAGTATGGCAAAGAAGATTGCCAGCACCTCGGAAGCATTACAAGATAAGAGGAAATAGACAAATTTTTGAATGTTGGCGTAGATTACCCGTCCTTCTTCCACTGCCGACACGATGGTGGCAAAATTATCATCAGTAATTACTATATCTGCTGTAGCCTTGGCTACATCTGTTCCAGTACGCCCCATGGCGACACCAATGTCTGCCTTTTTTAGTGCAGGTGCATCATTTACTCCATCGCCAGTCATGGCGGTAACGTAACCATTGGCTTGTAATGCGTTTATAATTGCTAATTTATGATTTGGCGAAACGCGGGCAAATACGTTTGTCGTCTGCACTTGCTGCTGCAATTCTTCCGGAGGCAGGCTGTCCAGCATCTGTCCTGTAATAACCGGTTGTTCCTGCGCCGCAATACCAAGTTCTGCAGCAATGGCGGCAGCCGTGTCCGGATGGTCGCCGGTAATCATGATAGTTCGTATTCCCGCCTCCTGGCATGTGTGTACAGCTAACTTAGCCTCACTGCGGGGCGGATCAATCATGCCAATAAGCCCGAGAAAAATCAAATCTTGTTCAATAGCTTCAGGATTCAGCATACTGGGTAACTGCTCAAAATCCTGATAAGCAACTGCCAGAACCCGCAATGCCTGTGACGCCATCTCCTGATTGGCCTGACGTATTGCCTGTTTATCTGCGTCTGTCAATAAGCGGACACCTTTGTTTGTCCTTAGGCGGGTACAGCGATTAAGTAATAAATCAGGTGCCCCTTTGGTAAAGGCAAGTATTCCTTCCTCCGCTTTATGGAATGTTGTCATCATCTTCCGGTCAGAGTCAAAGGGCAGTTCCTGGATTCGAGGATAAATAGTACTCATTTCTTCCTTATGATAGCCGCCTTTAGCGGCTACTACCAGGAGCGCTCCTTCGGTGGGGTCGCCGACAATGGACCAAGTTTGTTCATCTGCTAATTTTAGTTGAGCATCATTACATAACAGACAGGCCCGCAACAACCAGTCGAGCGTTTCCTCCGACTTCGGCTTTATTAACCTATCATCAGACAAGAATTGGCCGGTTGGATTATAGCCATTTCCTGTGACACTAAATACACCATTGGCTGTAAATAGTTTTACAGCTGTCATTTGATTTTGTGTAAGTGTTCCGGTTTTGTCAGTACATATAACAGATACGCTTCCCAGTGTTTCAACAGAATGAAGTTTCTTGACAATGGCGTTTTTCTTAGCCATGCGTTGCATACCAAAAGCCAGAACAATGGCGACAACGGTTGGAAGGCCTTCTGGGATAGCCGCTACAGCCAAACTAACGGAAATCAAGAGCATACTCTGGATCTCTGATAGTGTCAAATTACCGTCATGATACCCACTATAGATCCCTAGTAAGAATACCACGGCACAAACGGCTAAGCATAACAGGCCCAAAACCTTACCAAAGTGTTCCAACTTTATCTGCAGCGGGGTTGACTCTTGCTCTACAGCCTGGATCATTCCGGCTATTTTGCCAATCTCAGTGCCCATTGCTGTAGCTACGACAATACCATGTCCTCTTCCTGTGGTTACAACTGTACCCATGAAAGCCATGTTGTGTCGTTCTGCCAGTGGTACAGCATCGGTAATTTCACCGGTGTTTTTTTCTACCGACACGGACTCACCGGTTAAAGAGGCCTCCTCAGTCTTGAGATTGAATGCATCAAGTATACGCAAATCAGCAGGAATGTAGTCTCCGGCATCCAATACCACCACATCTCCGGGTACCAGTTCCCGGGAGGCAATAACAGTAAGCTGGTTATCACGAATTACTTTGGAAGTAGGAGCATTCATTTTTTTTATAGCAGCTAACGCCTTCTCTGCCCTGGATTCTTGAACAACACCCAGTGCAGTATTTAGTATAATAATCATGATTATGACCAAAGCGTCAGCAACTTCACCAACAGCTATAGATAATACACAGGCTGTCAACAGGATTAGTACAAGAATATTTTTGAATTGGTTTACAATCTTTTTCCAAAGACTATCCTGCTCGTTTTCTTTTATCTCATTATAGCCGTATTGTGATAACCGTCGCGCTGCCTCTTCAGCGGATAAACCATGTTCCTCCGAAGACTCAAAATGTTTAACTATCTCCTCAGTCGTCATCTGAAACCACAATTTCACGACGTTCACCTCCGTTAGGTGTTTCATCATCTATGAATTTATCCTATAATTAAAAAAGAAGCAGATCTTGTTTTATGACAAAGAAATGCTTCTTTTTAGTTTAGTAAAAATAAAGTAGACTTAGCTTCAGGTGGGGGTTAACCCTGCCTGAAGGTTAGTCGCCCTTATCCAGGGACTTAACCGTTCCTAACTTCTGCCTGTAGAGAGGCGGAGTCTTAGAACGGGTTAGTCATCAGATAAAACTCGTTACCTTATTCGGGGCACGAATAAGGCACAATAGTAATGGGGCAAGGCGCTGCATTGACTACCCCATAGCTGACGCTGCCAAGCACTCCGCCAAGCACTGGATTCATTCCTCGGGAGCCCATTATTATCATACGGATACCAGTTGTTGCGCATCCATCTTGTGCAGGATTGCCACCAGCCGCCTCAAGGCATATCTGTTCTTTTGCATCACCGATTCTTAATTTGAGTTCATACTCAACACCGGCATTGCGCAAAATCTCTTCAGCAGCTGATATGGTTTCACGGAAAAGTTGATCCTGATATTCGTGGATTACAGTCTCCGAAAAGAACATTTTGGTATGTACGCTATGGAAGCTAGGTTGAATATTTAAGACAACCACTTTTTCTTGCGTCAGCTTCGCTATAGTGATCGCCAAGCGTAAAGCCTCAGTTGCATTTTGCGATCCATCAAAAGGAACTAGAATGTTTTTCTTCATATAAACTACCTCCTAATTCGATTTATAGATAATATTGATTCGCTATAAATTACTAATATCCTTTAACTTTCGGTAAAATGTAGTAAATTTTTAAAATTTTATGTCTAACAAGAGCGGTTTTGTGCTTAATAAGATAAAGAAAACATTGAAAACCATTCTCAATAATGCTATGATATATATGGCAAGAACATTGAGTAATCCATGTGTTTTTAGCAATTGAGATAGGGAAGTGTTAGCAATGTGTATTTCGTGTGATGAAACGTCCCAAATTTTTTCTGTTGAAATCGTAACCAGGGAATCTGTTAAAAATAATATTGACTTGTATAAAGAGATTGCCCAGCGATTGTTTCAAAACAAGGTTATATCACTTATTAACGTTGGCAATAATCGAGCATATGCCGAGAATGGCAAACATATTTTTGGTTTTGAACTTCACTTAACGAATCGACACAATCCAGCGGATGTGACTCTGGCTAATGTTGAGAATGCGCTGCAAGGGCTTTTGACGCAGTTTGAAGGTTATTCTGATATGCAGATAAAAATGAGTTAATGCTTTAAAGTATCTTCGGAATGCTTTGGTTATTTATTGAAAGATGCAGGTAATGTTGCTATTCGGGTGTACATAAAAGGATACAAGGTAACAGTTCGTTCTGTTTCATTACTATTGAAAGACAAGGGACGGTGGTAGTGTCTGGGAAAAGACACTACCACCGTCCCTTGTCTTCTTTTTTATACTTTGTTCAGCCATATAATGGCAAGGTTTTATTCGTTACCTATTTCCTGTTGTCTCGTTTAATAGAATGAAGAGAGGCGATATGGTAACCATGATGTTAACATACCCATCTGACTTCGTTCTAATTGACCGCAATGTTGTCGATATCTGGGGCGGTGTTAATGTAACTTTTGTTGACCAGCAGGGACAAGTATTAAGCAAAAATAAAATAACAATCACACATCGGTAAGCCTTGGTTTTATTGATGGGGCGTGAGCAGAATGCTTACGCCCCATTTCGTTTATATTAAATAGGCAGATTACTAAAATTAGGATAAATGCAGGCAAGAAGAAAAAAATGCGTCCCTAAATCCCAGGAATGAACTCTCAGATGATATTATGCTACAATGCCGGAGCCATTACTGCATGGGTATTTTCCTGAGTGTAGATACTAAAATATTACCTTATGGCAGGGGGAACTTGCAGTGGCGGAACCAGAGTTACAAATGTCGGAGATTCTGTTGTCACCAGCGACGGAATTTCCGACAACTGTTTTAGATACAATTGATAATTCATTTGTCTTTAGTATAGACGAGCTAAATCACGCCAAGCGACGCAAGAAGACTATGTATGTTTTTTCAAATATAAAAGGTGAATTTATAGGCTATTGCATTACGTCTATAGGATTTCCGTTTGAGGTTGCTGAAGAGCTTGAGTGTGATATAGATGGTAAAGTGGTATGGATTGACGTGTTTGAAATTGCTGCTTTACATCAAGGCTACAATTATGGTCGTTTTTTTGTCGAACAGGTTAAAAACAGATGTTCTTACGATATACTTCTGCTATCAATCGAAGAGTCTATATATTTTTGGCAACAGATGGGATTTACAGTCATTAGCTACTCTGGTGAAATGGCCTATATGATTTATGAAAAAGAAATCTAGAGCAAGAGCAAAAAAAAGACAGGGGACGGTGATGCTGTTCGTAAAAAGACGCAACCACCGTTCCCTGTCTGATTTTGCTTTAAAAGATTCTAGCTACAAGGGATTTATTTGATTTGTCTAGAATAGTTAAAATATGGTTTTTAAAAGGCGCATTTGGCGTCAGGGAAAGAATACTAGTAGTTCTCTAGATAGATTGACAACAACCTTGCCCCCTGACACCCATATTTAAATTTGCTGGAGGAGGCTGAACTTGTATGCAAAATCAAAAAATATCTATTTGTGCGGTTGGTGGTACGCAAGGAATTGCAGACGAATTGGCAGCTATTGCTCGGTTTATATTGGGAAATAGGGTTGGCGTCGAAACCGCTGTGCAAAATGCTATTGCGGGTGGTCAGGCTAGGGACTTTGATATTTATATTACAATGCCAACAAGAATAAAAGAACTATCAGAAGTTGTTTCACTAAAGAAAATAGTAGGGTTTGAGCTTGTGCCAGAACCAAGCTTTTATGTAGGAGTAGCCAGAGTTCCTCGGGGAGAAACCGTATATGTTTTTCATAATAATCGCCGTGGTGGAGAAACCATTGTTGAAGGATGTAAGTGTTATGGCATAGACCATGTTGCTTTTGATATTATCCCCTTTCAGGAGATGTCTGTTAATGAAGTAGAAACCCTTCTTCAACAGGCTAAGTATATTATTGGCACTGATACATATCTCGGAGCAGATGGCGAATTGGCAAAAAAATTTGCTGCAAAGGTTAATCCTGATGTGGTGATTAATCCTGCCAAAAGAACGATTACGTTGGATTCGGCAATTTCTATAATGTCGATGATTGTGAACATCGAACATGAAAAGAATAATCAAAGGATTAATGATTCTATTACTCAAATCGCTGCTGCGACACAGGAACTGAATGCTTCACAGGAAGAATTGGCTGCCACTATGCAACAAGTGTCGCAACTATCAGTACAGGCGTCTACTGACATGAATAATGTCCATCAGATTTTAGGTATGATCCAACAGATTGCCAGTCAGACAAATCTCTTAGGGCTTAATGCCGCTATTGAGGCTGCGCGCGCTGGTGATATGGGGAGAGGGTTTGCTGTAGTTGCCGAAGAGGTACGAAAACTTTCGATCCAAAGTAATGATTCTGTTAAAGACATCCAAAGCAGGCTGGATAAACTAAAAACATCAATGGAAACGGTGAATCGTAATACCGTGCAAACAGCGACAATAACACAAGAACAAGCCCGTGCTACCCAATCAATTTCCTCGATGGTATCCGAATTGCAAGTTGTAAGTGATGAATTAATACGAGTGAATTAAGTGGGGTACTTTGCAGGGCGAACAAAAGATGAGGGGACTCGGTATGAGCGAATTATCAAAACTGCCCAACGTCGGTAAAGTACTGGAAGAACATTTGTTGGCGGTCGGTATTGAAACATCAGAACAGCTTCAGGAAATTGGGGTGAAGGAAGCGTTTCGGCGCATCCGTCTCCAGCGTGACAGTGGTGCCTGCTTGCACATGCTGTACGGGTTGCAAGGAGCAATCCTTGGCATGCCGGATAAAGCTTTATCTGCTGATAGTAAACAGGAACTAAAAGCATTTTTTCATAGTCTGTAAAAGGGGAAGTAGATCATGAACAGAATTAACATTATTTGTCTTGGGGTAAAGGATATGGCCCAATCCATCTGTTTTTACCGTGATGGGCTTGGCTTTGCTACCGATGAAAAAGAAGATAACCCCAAGGTTGTTTTCTTCAACACCACTGGCACAAAATTTGAATTGTATCCATTGGAGCTGCTTGCAGTGGACATTAATGAGGAAAATCCCCCGCAGATTGGCACCGGATTTGCCGGAATTACGCTGGCCTACAACGTGAAAAGTGAGGCCGAGGTACATGAAGTCATGGAACTTGCGAAAAAAGCGGGTGCGACTATAGCCAAAGAGCCGCAGAAGGTTTTCTGGGGCGGATACAGCGGCTACTTCACCGACCCAAACGGCTATTATTGGGAGGTAGCCTATAACCCGTACTGGTCATTTGATGAGAACGATATGTTAGTGTTATAAGGCAAATATACGAAGAAGTAAGAACCGGTGGTAGTGTCTAAAGAAGACGCAGCCACCGTTCACTATTTCTGCGAGCAGAATTATGGAAACAGTTATTTGACAGGTTAATTTGTGAGCGTTATTATAATATAGTATTGTAATATTGTAAGATGGATGATTATGGTAAGTAGTAAAATGGCTTAACCGGTAAACCTTTACGTCAAATTGTTTACTGTAGGCATAAAGGAAGACTTAATTCAGGCGTATGTTAATACTCCCCGAATTCTAGTCGAATTTATCCAGGGGCTTAGCCGCTCTGACTCAGCGCTTATTAAAGCGGGAGTCTTAGTGCGGGTTAGTCATCGGGTAATAAAAACATAAATCGTAGGAAGGTAGGATGGTATGAGTATTCAGTTAGTCATTATTGTTTTGTATATTTTTGTGTTGTTTGGAATCAGTATTTATGTTAAGCGTAGAGCGGAGAACAGTAGCGGCTTTTTATTTGCCGGGCGCAAACTCACCTCTACACTAATTGCCGCCAATATAGCAGGTACTGCGATAGGCGCTGCTGCGACCATTGGTACTGCGGAAAATGCCTTTCAATTTGGCATTGCAGCCGGGTGGTATAATGTTGCCTGGGCAGCAGGGGCGGTGACGATGGCTTTGGTTGCCGCAGAAAAATACCGCGGGCTGAACTGCACGACAATTCCTGAACTATTTGAACGTTATTATGATAAAAAAGGGCGGGCAATCGCCGTGGTGGGGATGATTACCATTCAATTGGTAATTACTTCGTTGCAATATATTGCCGGCGGAGCAATCTTATCGGCGTTGCTGCCTGACATTTTTTCGATGAAGGGCGGCATGATTACCAGCGCGATCGTATTTATCGGCACGACAATTCTTGGTGGTTTATGGTCATCCGGGTTATCCAATATTTTGAGTACAACGCTAATTTACGTTGGTGTGCTGACTAGCACGATAACTATTGTTACGAAACAGGGTGGAATAAGTAATATTGCGGCGTCTTTACCAACCGGTGTTGACTGGTTTGGACCGGTTGGCGGCTTTGGGTCAGCTACCATTATTGGTTGGTTTGTTGTTATGGTGACGCAAACCATTACTGCTCAGGGACCTGTGCAGATTGCCTGTGCAGCTGTTGATGAAAAGTCTGCTAAACGTGGCTTTTTATGGGGAGCGCTATTGATGTTTCCCATAGGTTTTGCTTGTGCCATGATGGGGCTAGCAGCCAAAGTGGCTTATCCTGAAATGAATGCAACTATGGCTCTTCCACAAATGATCATGGGTCTTGACCCAATTGTTTCAGGCTTAACACTGGCGGCACTATGGGCTGCTGATGTTGCCACTGCTTGCCATATTCTACTGGCTGCCGGGACATTGTTTTCTCAGGATATCTATAAACGTTTTTATAAGCCCGATATTAATGATGAGCAATATACGTTGGTTAATCGTTGCGCAATCCTTGTTTTAGGCGCGTTTACTTTATGGTTTGCTTTTAATGCGGTGGGTATCGTTAAGACAATGCTGATTGGTCTCAGTCTGACAACTGCCTTTACGTTAGTTTTCTTGTTTACTATGTTTGCACCACAGTTTTGCAGGAAAAATACGGCTTTTTATACAACCTTGGCTGGTATTGCTGCTTTAGTTATCTGGCAAGCTTTTCCTTCGGTAAGAATTTTTGCTCATCCGATTTATATGGAATGGATTGTATGCGTGGTAACCTTCTTTATTGTTGCCGTGGTTGATAAGAACAAAATTACTTGTGATGAAACTAAGTCATATGCCGTTAACGGACAAGTGGCAGATTTGGCTGAAGGACGAAATTAGTGGGACACCGGGACAGGTTCCCTGTCCCGGCACAGATCGATAATGGCCAATATAGGAAACCGTTATTTGTCCGTTGATGGACGAATAACGGTTTTTGTTACGAGACGTCTTAGAAACTATACCCTGCGTAGGCGTTTATCTTTGAAGGAAAAAATGGGTGGAATGGCAGGCGGACAGATAGCCTTCGCCTAAAGCTGGAAATTAGTAGAATTTGCGAATATGTTGAAAAAATCAGTTGTAAAAAAACTAGTATCATGTTATTATCTAAGTAAACACCATCCTTATAGCGACCTAGATTCAACTAAGCATTGCAGAGTTAGGAACTTTCAGTTTCCGTTGTTGCAAAGAGGTTAGTATCATCTGGCTCGGGATTGTGTTTTTTGTTTACTGATTATGTTTTTACCCTCCAACCCTAAGTATTGAATTTCAGTAGTGACTGTTTGAAACAAGTTTTTTTCAGCTGGTTTGTAGAGTGTTCCAATGATTTTATCTGAAGTTACCTTAAAGAGTACAGACGAATCAATTTAGTAAGATTGGAAACAGGTTGTTTGAGATTGTCGTGTATGTTTGTGCTATAGGGATGGTTGCGAATAACAGGCAGGAAGGTTAAACTTCCTGCCTGTTTATGTTTGCTTTACCGCTTATACAGAGAGAATTTGATCTTACATAAGAGCCTATATTATTATATGTATAACGATATGTATATAATAATAGGCTAAAGATAGGACAATTCAAGAAAATGAGGTTCGTAATTAGATGGATTATGAAGATAATGAAAAGTATGGGATTAGTAAAGAAATAGCGAAAGCACTAAAGGACTTGGGATACGAGACGCTTACTGCGGTTCAAGAAGCGGTGATACCCTTAGTTCTTGCCAAGAAGGATATCATAGTGAAATCCCAGACCGGCAGTGGTAAGACAGCCGCTTTTGCCATCCCCGTTTGTGAAAAAATAGAAATTGAACAAAAAAATCCGCAGGTATTGGTTTTAACACCCACGAGAGAATTGGCGGTACAACTAAAACAGGACATTTCCAATATAGGACGATTTAAAGGAATAAGATGTGCCGCTGTGTTTGGCAGACAACCTATGGAAATACAAAGAAGAGAATTAAGGCAGAGAGTGCATGTTATTGTCGGTACACCAGGAAGAACATTAGATCATATTGACAGACAGAATGTGAGTCTGGAAGAAATGCAGTATCTGGTTATTGATGAAGCTGACAAGATGCTAGATATGGGGTTTATCGAACAGGTGGAAGCAATCATAAAGGTGTTGCCTGCAAACAGGATTACAATGTTGTTTTCTGCAACTATGCCAGAGGGAATTCAGGAAATCTGCAAGCAATACATGCAGGATCCTGTCAAAATAGAAATTGAGTCGGAAAACCCTAGTTTGGAAACCATTCGGCAAGTTTATTATGAGGTAGAAGAAAATGAAAAGTTCGATCTGATCACGAAAATAATATATACGGAAAGACCAGATAGTTGCATTCTTTTTTGTAATACAAGGGATAAGGTGGAATATGTTTTTGAAAAGATGGGACGGAAAGGTTACTCCTGTGGAATATTGCATGGGGGGATGGAACAGAAGGAGCGATTGCACTTCATGCAAGATTTTAAACGGGGAAAATTTCAATTCTTAATTGCAACAGATGTGGCAGCTAGGGGTATCCATGTAGACGATATATCGCTTGTGGTCAATTATGATATACCGGTGGATAATGAAAGTTATGTTCATAGAATTGGCAGGACAGGGCGGGCTGGGCATGTAGGAGCGGCTATTCTTCTTGCAACCAGGGATGAATATAAGACATTACATGAGATAGAGGAATATGTTCATTATAAGATACCAAAACAAGAAGCTCCGACGGTGGAAGCAGGAAAAATGATTTTTGACCAGCATGAATTTGATCCTGCTTCAAAAATTGATAAGAGCGAACTATTAAATAGGCAGATTACTAGAATTAGGATAAATGCCGGCAAGAAGACGAAGATGCGTCCAGGAGATATTCTTGGTGCCGTTACTGCCATTCCAGGCATTGCCGGAGGTGATATCGGTATTATTGACGTCCAAAATACATGCTCCTATGTTGAAATTCTTGGCGGCAAAGGCGATATTATTATCGAGACACTCGGGAGAACAAAGATAAAAGGGAAGATACATAAAATAAAAGACGTAGGTTTTCCCAATAAGTAGTATGAAAAAAATACGCAACAGAAACGTAGAGGGGTAAGGACAGCGTATGGCCGCTAGTGAATTAACAGAGAAAGGTTTTGCGGAAATTATTGCCCGAAATGGCGGGCGTGCTTTTAGAGTCGGTAGTTGTGTCCGCGACCATTTTATGGGTGTAACACCAAAGGATATTGATTTTAGTATTGTTGGTATGGTTAAGAAAAACTTCAAAATGCTTTTTCCTGAGGCTGAAGAATTTGAGAAGTCATATTCTGTTTTTGGCTTAACGATCGATGGCATAAAGTGTGAACTTGCCTTTGCGCGAACAGAGCGAAAAGTAGCTGGCGGCAGCAAAGGGGTCAAAGTATCAACCAAGCCCAAAATCACCATTGAAAAAGATCTAGTTAGGCGAGGTACTACGATTAATTCCATGGCTTTTGATATTTTAACGGGAGAAATTATCGATCCTTTTCAGGGCAGAAGAGATATAGAGGCCAAGATACTTCGAGCGAATAGTCAGGACTTTTTTGATGATCCAATGCGCGCTGTAAGAATCGCCGGACAAGCTGCCCAATTTGGTTTTGCAATAGCCACTGATACGTTGTCGCTTATGATCGCTACTGCAGAAGAAATTGCTCGTGAACCTATGAATCGGATTGCTACGGAATTGCGAAAGGTTTTGTCAGAAGCGCGGGAACCAGGGCAGTTTTTCAAGGTTCTGGAAGAGAGTGGTTTATTAAAGATCATATGTAAAGAGATCGCAGACTTGCCTAATGAGGAGTTTAGAAGAGTAATAACCGGACTAGATTACGTGGCAAGAGCTACACCAAATGCTAAGTTACGGTTTGCGGCTTTCGGTTTAGTGCTGGATAAAGAGAGTTTAGAATTATGGAGCAACAGAATGGATTTGCCGGGCGACTGGTTGGCGGCTGCTGTTACTGTGAGGCAAACAATAGAGTTTTTGGAGTATCCCACTCCTGATAAGATCGTAGATACTATTAATAAATTAAGGCGTGGTTCGCTTGCTATTGAAGAGTTCGACCTCATTACTCAAGCGGCGGAGTTAAAAATTCTTAAACTGGGACCAATGAAAGAGGTCATGGGCTCGACCCAAGGAGCAGTTGTCCCCGATACAGTAAAGGGTAAAGAAATTGGTGAATGGTTAAGAAAGAAACATGTAGAAGCTATTTCAGAACAATTGCTTGCAGGTAAGTGTACCTGTTCTACATTTATGAAAGAAAAATATAGAGGATAAATTGAGGGAGGGCAACAATGCCGCAACTTATTATTCGAGGTATGAGAAAACAACACATACAAGCCATCAGTAAGACTATGGTGGATGAACTTACAGACATTATCGGCTGCCCAAGAGATTATTTTACTATTGAGTGTTTAGAAACCACTTTTATCAGGGACGGGCAGGAAGTGACCGGATCTCCGTTAATCCAGGTAAACTGGTTTGACCGGGGACAAACGATTCAGGATGCTGCGGCACAAGCCGTTGATCGGGCGGTGCGTAGCGCAGGATATGAGCAGATAGAAATTTTTTTCGTAGTACTTGATGAAACTAGATACTATGAAAACGGGAATCACTATTAGATTGTCAGTTGCAAGGTCATGGCTTGCATCATCACTAAATCTGATTTTAAGAATAATAATAAACAGCTATTTGCTTAAACATGAGCAAGTAGCTGTTTATTAGTTTCCTATGTCAGTGAGGTGTTTTTCTACTTAAGCTGCTCCCAAGCGGCTTCTTTAAATCCAATCAGAACCCGGTCACCAGCAATTAAAATAGGACGCTTGACCAGCATGCCGTCTGTTGCCAGTAAGTCAGCCATAGTGGCTTCTGACATGCCGGGAAGCTTGTATTTTAATTGTAGGGACTTGTATAAAAGGCCGCTGGTATTAAAAAACTTTTGCGTAGGAAGGCCGCTTTTTTTCTGCCACTCTTTTAGTTCTGGTGCTGATGGATTTTGTTCCTTAATATGGCGTTCTTCATAAAGGATGTTATTAGCATCCAACCATTTCTTTGCTTTTTGACAAGTTGTGCATTTCGGATAACAGATAAATTGATAACTCATGATTATTTTCCTTCTTTCTTGTGGCTGGTTATTCTACTGCAAAACAAGTTGACAGCTACAGCTCGCTATATGCCATATTTGCGCTTTTTCCTGACAAGGGTTGAAAGGTCGATTTCCAGGTGGACGGCGGCATTACGCAATGAACCGAATTCCGCAATTGCTTTACGAATGACTTCTCTTTCCACCACGGCGGTAATTTCCTTTAAACAGAAGGAGGAAAAGTAGTCTGGCGTGTCAATATACAAAGGTTTGTCTGACACTGAGGTCATATAGCCGGGGATTGCCGACTCGTCAATGATCTCATTTTCGGTCATAATAACCAGGCTTTCAATGATATTTTTTAATTCACGGACATTGCCTGGCCAACTGTATTGGGCAAGGATATGAATGGCGCGGGTAGCCAAGCGTTTATTGTACTTGAATTTGCGGTTTTTCCGGTCAAGAAAGAAACGCAGCAAAGGCAGGAAATCTTCTTTGCGCTCCCGGAGTGGGGGAATATAAACCGGGATAACGTTCAGACGATAGTAAAGATCGCGGCGGAATTTGCCTTCTTCCATCAGTTTTTCTAGGTCGTTATTGGTAGCGGCGATAATCCTGGGGTTGCATTCAATAGTTTTTGTCCCGCCAAGGCGATACATGCTGCCGGTCTGCAAAACATCAAGTAATTTGACCTGAAGCGATAGAGGCATTTCGCCGATCTCGTCCAGAAACAGTGTTCCGTTGTTGGCAAGTTCAAACAAACCTATTTTTCCTTTGCGGGCTGCGCCGGTAAAAGCGCCGGGTTCGTAGCCGAAAAGCTCGGACTCTAAAAGGTTTTCGGGGATGGCGCTGCAGTTGATCTGAACAAAAGGTCGGTTTGGTGTGTCACCACAGTCATGAATATATTTGGCGAACATATCTTTGCCGACGCCCGACTCACCCATAATTAATACCGGTGACGAAACGTTTGCGATTCGAACGCCTAATTTAAGTATATTTTCCATAACCGGACTAACGGCAATGAATTTTCCGTCTTTTGCCTGCTCAGCTTGCCGCAGCTGCCGCCGGTATTCCTCGTTAAGACTTTTGGTTTTACTCAGTTGTTCTTTGATTTTGGTTAATTCGGTTATATCCCGGACATTCGAGAACACTCTGAGCAAATTCCCCTCATCATCAAAAATAGGGGTGCTTGTCACTAGTGCCGATACGCCATGGTAATAATCGATTATCTTGGTTAACGGCTGTTGTATGCGGATAACCTCATGGGAACAGGCATCCGGAATTTCTTTTGAATGAACAAGCTCAGCAATGTTGCGCCCAATAATCCGTTCACGGCTTAAGCCGGAAATTCGCAGATACGAGTCATTACAGTATAATATATTGCCGACAGGATCGGTCATAAACAGTCCGTCATAAGAGGAATCCACGAGTTTCCATAATAATTTATTTTCCTTCTCGATTTCATGTTCAACGTGGTTCATGGACTAATTCATCTCCTAACGTACTCGCAGACGATTGGCATGATTGACAATACAGGCAACTATAGGCATAAAATCCTACAACTATTGCAAAAATGCATACATTACACGAGCGAATTAGTTATATATTATCTAAGCTATTTGTATATATTTCGTTATTTTTCCTCAAAATACCTCTATAAAAAGAAAATAATATTTGAATAATCAGCTAATTAGTCTTTGGCATGATTATTGCAATATTATAAGTTGACTCAAGCCAATCTTAGCCGTAGCAGCCTAAAAGGCGGTAAATAAACGGGCAGTTAAAATTGTATCCGATTTCTTGGCGGTGGCATCGTCAGGCAGGGGTGCAAAGACTTGTTCGCAGCGGTGGGAAAGGTGAGGGTAATAACCTGCAGCCGGCAGGAAAGGAGGTTAGGACAATATGATGGCAACAGCAGAAGTCAGTACAGCCGCTAATGTTCTCGGTTTGTCGGAAGAAGTGATTACTAATTTCTTGTATTTAGTAAATTCTTTAGGAAAGAGCCCTGCGATAAAAAACGTTGCGCCAGTGGAAAATACCTCATATTATAATACCGCAGATGCCCTGGAAGCCCTTATGAACGAATATGCTGCCAAGTTATAAGTATAGAAAAGCCAGCGAAAAGAGTAGGTAATCTATGCTGTATGCAAAAATGCCTATGGGTTTGGGAACCGGCCGGAGTCCAAAGACAAAATCAGGCTATCACCCAATGATAGCAAAGTATTTTGATGCTAGATAGACGAATTTGGGACTGTCTCAAAAAAGACAGTCCTTTTTTATTTTAAATATGCAAATTGCAACAATTTAATTATCGTTATTATGAAGAAGATACTGTTTTTGTAAAAGATCAATAAAGCCTTTCATGTATTGCGGCATATAAATATTTTTGTTATATATTAATTCAATATGATCGGTATGATTCATCCCTTCAATGCGAAAATATCGTAAGGGATTATTTGTGAGTTGTGTTTCATTTAACAGTTGAATTCGTCGTAACATTACTGTATTGCAAAAACAGGCACCACAGTTTTTGCCTGCTAATAATAGTTGGGTATCGGTATCGCTGATAGTAAGTGCACGCTCTAAGGTCAGACCATTATCATCCAGGAAATGGTTTACTGCGCGATATAGACGACTAATACTTGGGCTAAAAATAAATGGTACATGGGTAAAATCAGCTAAAGAGATTTTTTTTGCAAAGATTCTATCTTCAGGGAAATATTGTTTTAATAAGCTTTCTGATATGACTAAATAGACTTTTGCGTCCATTAAATATATCTTTTCAATTTCCGGTGATGTTTTAACATTGGTACCCACGAACATATCAATGTTACCGGCGTAGAATTTTTTTTCCAAATTGTCGGCCTCATCATGCAATACTGTGAGGATAACATTAGGGAAATTTTGTTTGTACTCTACTAATAAATCCGGCATAATAATTTTTGCCCGCGTTGAATGCATGCCAATACTAAGCTGACCACGGATGCCTTCTTTGGCCTCCAACAATTCTGCCTTCATGCTATTCTCAATGCATTTTATCTGCTGCAGCCGACGAGCCATAATTTCTCCGGCATTAGTTAGCGATAACTGAGGTTTTCGATGAAATAAAGTCACATCATATTCTTCTTCTAAGCGCTTGATTTGATCGCTAAAAGCTTGTTGCGTAATAAAAACCTTTCGTGCTGCTTTACTAATACTTTTTTCTTCGGCGGCAATTAAAAAATATTCCCAGCTAGTTTTCATACATCCTCGCTTTTCAAATAATTTTGTATTTTTAATTAAAATACATCATTTCAATCATTATAAATCTTTTTTTTCTCAAGTCCAATTGTTTAACCACAAGTTTTATATTGTAGATAAATGTATTTTAAACTGTTTTACAGCAATATTCACAATATTCTATACTGACGATGTAAATGGAGACTTAATTCAGGCGGTATTTTAACGTGGCCTGAATTTTAGTCGAAATTATCCAGGGACTTAGATGCTCTAACCCCCGCTAGCATAAGTAAGCCTTGGGTCCGGAGATCCTTAGAGCGAACTTATTTCGAATGTTACAACCTGTTCCCTGGCCGCCAAGGGCAGGGATTATAGGTTGTTAATGAGATGAAGTGGGAGTCTTAGAGCGGGTTAGTCATCGAATAAACCTAAGGAGGGGATAATTATGAATAATACTCAAGAGTTTTCCAAAAAGACAAATGTTCGTTATGTTATCTTAACAATGATTTTTATTGCTACTACCTTCAATTATGTTGACCGCGCAACCTTGTCGATTGCCGCACCGGTTATGGGCAAAGAACTCGGGTTTGACACTGTGGCTATGGGACTTGCTTTTTCGGCCTTTGGTTGGGCCTATACTTCGCTGCAGATTCCTGGTGGCTGGGTACTTGATAAATATGGTGCCCGTATAGTTTATGGTATGGGGCTTATTTTATGGTCTGTTTTTACCTTTATGCAAGGCTTTGTAGGTTACTTCGCAACATCGGCCTTTATTGTTCTTTTTGCGTTGCGCTTCCTAATGGGGGTAGCCGAAACACCGGCTTTTCCAACAAATAGCCGACTGACAGTAATGTGGTTTCCCACACATGAACGCGGTTTTGCGACTTCCATATATCAATCGGCCCAGTATTTTGCCTTGGCAGCCTTTACACCATTAATGGCCTGGACGCTTCATAGCTTTGGCTGGCATTATATCTTCTTCTGGACAGGTGGCATTGGCATCGTTTTGGGACTGTTTTGGCTGAAATATATAAAGGATCCTAAAAATCATAAAGGCGTGAACCAAGCTGAGCTCGATTATATTCAGTCAGGTGGCGGAATATCCAATCTCGGTGACAAAAAATCAGAAGTAAAATGGGATCAGGTTCGTAAATTAGTAAGTAACCGGATGATGCTTGGTGTTTATTTAGGGCAATTCTGTCTTACAACAATTACCTGGTTTTTCTTGACCTGGTTCCCGACATACCTGGTACAAGCCAAAGGCATGTCAATGCTCAAGGTTGGGTTTGTAGCTTCTATTCCTGCGCTTGCCGGTTTTGTTGGCGGCATGATTGGCGGACTTTGGTCAGATTGGCTACTGAAACGGGGTAATAGTCTGACGATAGCCCGAAAAACTCCTATTGTGCTAGGCCTGATTTTATCCAGCAGTATTATTGCTGCAAATTATGTATCGTCAGAAGCTGTTGTAATTGGCGTTATGTCTTTAGCCTTTTTCTCTAAAGGTGTAGGCAACTTAGGCTGGTGTATTGTCAGTGACACTTCCCCAAAAGAATTACTCGGCATCAGCGGCGGGATTTTCAATTTTTTTGGCAACATAGCCAGTATTGTAACACCGCTGGCCATTGGCTTTATTTTGAAAGCTACCGGTTCTTTTAACGGCGCTCTGCTATATGTGGGATTGGTTGGCTTGCTGGGGGCATTTTCGTATTTGTTTATTGTTGGTGATGTAAAGCGCTTAGAAATAAGTGACAATAAACCGCTGGAAGAAGCAGATGAAAATCCTGTAATGATAAAGTAGACTTAGCTACTCTTACACTAGGATAAGAAATATGCGATAGGAAGGGATTGCCGTGGAGGTTAAAAGAGGTGGAGTGGTTTCAAAACTATTAGAGAATGTTAAAATTCCTAAGATGTTTCGAGCCAAGCAAAGTTTCCCAAGACCTAGAATATCGCCGGAAGATATACCAGGTGTTGTTTTTGATGAATTATCGCGAGCGAAAATTTCCAATCAAATTAAAAATGGTATGCATATAGCCATAACTGCCGGGAGCAGAGGGATTGCCAATGTCGATATCATTACAAAAGCCATTGTTGATTTTGTCAAATCACGCCAGGCACATCCTTTCATTGTTCCGGCGATGGGCAGCCATGGCGGCGCGACTGCAGAAGGGCAGCAAGAGCTGTTAGCCGGTTATAACATTACCGAAAAAACAATGGGATGCCCGATAAAATCCTGTATGGATACCGTGCTGCTAGGTCATTCAGAAATTGGAAAACCAGTCTATTTGGACAAGCTGGCTTATGAATCAGATGGTATTATTGTTTCTTGCCGGCTAAAACCGCACAATGCATTCCGTGGCCCTTACGAGAGCGGACCCTGTAAAATGATGGCAATTGGCCTAGGGAAACAAGCCGGTGCGGAAGTCGTTCACAGTGATGGCATGGGGAAAATTGCCCAACATATTCCGGCTGCTGCCAGAGTTATTCTGGATAAGGCACCGATCTTATTTGCCATTCCATGTATAGAAAATGCGTTTGATGAGACTTGCAAAATTGAGGCTATTCATAAAGAAGATATTCTTGGGCGTGAGCCGGAACTTTTGAAATATGCCTTCGAAAACATGCCACAGCTTATTATTGGCGAAGGGGACGTTCTTATTGTTGACGAGATTGGTAAGAACTACAGCGGTACTGGCGTAGATCCCAATATTACCGGAACATTTTCTACCGATTATGCTTCAGGCGGAGTTAAGGTTCAACGGACATGTATGCTTGATATTACTGAATGTTCTCATGGAAATGGCTTAGGTACCGGTCTGGCCAGTACGATTACCAAACGCTTATTTGACAAACTGGATCCGGAGAAAATGTACCCTAACTGCCTTACCAGCACTGTATTAAAGTCAGCTGGGATTCCCATTGTGGTGGCAACAGACAAAGAGGCCGTGCAACTATGTATTCGTACCTTAAACAATGTCGATAACGACAAGATAAGAATGATTCGTATTCCTAACAGCCTTCATATTGAGCATATTATGCTTTCTGAAGCCTATTATGAAGATGTAATTCATGGAAAGTATGAGGGGGTGCAGGCAGAAAGCCAACCAGATTATATGGAGTTTGATAGTGAAGGAACCCTGATAACTGCTATAGAGTAATTAAACAGGTCGTGGCCTAAAGCTGAGCGCAGTCCGGAAATTAAGTTTTCCGGGCTGTTTTTTGTCGCGGAGTAAAACAAGTTAGGTAGATGAATATGAAATATCTCGTGCTAGCTGGCTGCAGTAGATTGGGGAGGACGTTGTTGGGGACGGATAAAAAACTAATGAGGAAAAAGAGAAGTTAGCTTTATCTTGGTTTTGTATAATGGAAAAATACTTTTATCCTTTTTTCCACCCTGGATGAACTTTTCCTTTGATTTCACTCTGTAAATATGTTATATTGTTAAACGGTGTTAAGGACGGATTATACTATTCGTCACAATTTGTTCTGACATATACTTACTGCAAGTGATTTTTCTAGAAAAGTAGGGGACATAAATGAATCTTTTTCGTACTAAAACGCTTTCATCGTTGACAAGTGGAATTCAGCAGCAAGCGCTGAAAAAAAACCTTGGAGCCTTGGATATGGTGCTTCTGGGCGTGGGCTGTATTATCGGCACAGGTATTTTTGTGTTTACAGGTGTTGTTGCTGCTAAATACGCCGGTCCAGGTATTGTTCTTTCTTTGTTTTTATCTGCTATCGCCTGTGCTTTTTGCGCTTTGTGCTATTCCGAACTGGCCTCTACTGTGCCTGTTGCCGGAAGCTCTTATACGTATTCTTATGCAACGCAAGGGGAATTTTTTGCCTGGTTAGTAGGCTGGAGTTTGATTCTCGAATACTCGCTTGCTGCCAGTCTGGTGGCTGCCGGTTGGTCAGCCTATACGGTCGGACTCTTCAAGTCAGCAGGTTTCGAGATTTCCAAAACGTTTACTGCTGTGGCCGCTGATGGCGGCATGCTTGATGTGCCTGCCATGCTGATCTTGTTGTTTTTAAGCTTACTCTTAGTACGAGGTACAAAAGAAAGCGCTACTATCAACAAAATCCTTGTAGGTGTAAAACTAACAGCTGTGTTTATCTTTTTATTTTTGGCAGGTCCGAAAGTCAATCCAGCCAACTGGTCGCCGTTTATGCCCTTTGGTTTTTCGGGAGTAATGACTGGTGCGGCAACCATTTTCTTGGCTTATATCGGCTTTGACTGTGTAGCAACTGCTGCTGAAGAATGTAAACGCCCTAATAGGGATTTGCCTATTGGTATTATCGGCTCTCTGTTCATATGCGCCATTTTGTATATGCTGGTTGCAGCCGTACTTACAGGGGTAATCCCTTACCAAGAGCTGAATAATGCTGAGCCGGTAGCCTTTGCTTTGCGGCAACTGGGGTATAACATGGGATCGGCCCTTGTTGGCACCGGAGCTATTGCCGGTCTTACTACTGTGCTAATGGCCCTTATGTACGGTCAAACCCGTGTTTTTTTTGCAATATCGCGTGACGGTTTGATTCCAGCCAGCATCTGTAAAGTTCATCCTAAATATGGAACTCCTCACATTGTAACTATTGTATCAGGCATTTTTGTTGCTGTTATCGCCGGACTGACTCCTGTTGATATTCTTGCGGAATTAGTCAATATCGGTACTCTGTTTGCTTTTTTGACAACCGCAATTGGTGTACTCATTCTGCGTAAAACCGAGCCTAATGCCCATCGCCCTTTCCGCTGCCCGGCCGTCAATTTTGTAGCGCCGGCTGCAATTCTCTGTTGTATTTATCTCATGTATAGCCTGCCAATTCAAACCTGGATTCGATATTCTGTCTGGACCGCAATCGGATTGGTCATTTATTTTGGGTATGGTTATCGGCACAGCGTCTTAGGGCAAGCGGACAAAGATTCAGTAAAAAGAGTCGCATAAATATTTGGGGGACTATAAAACAGCTCCCGGCTGGCACAAGGCTAGCCGGGAGCTGTTTGTTACCCTAACAGAAAGTATAACTTTCTTAAAAGCAGGATAAGGGCAACATCGATTTGCGCTTTCGCTAAAGCTCGGCACAAGCCGTGTTTTCTTTATATTTGCTTGGAAAACAATAGTGGGGGGAGCATTGCAAAATGGAAAGGGGATTTAAAACCCTCGCCTTTTGTTACTCTTCTCTTTGACTAACTTACGCGCATTTTTCATTCCGCCTAATTCGGCGAACATGGTAGCAATTTTTTCAGCCTCAATCTGCTTGGAGTTTAGGCCTTCATACTTAGCCTCTTTTTTTAGCTTTATATAATTTGCAAGCCGCTCATTAGATAAAAAGCCATCGTTTATGGCTTTTTGTACTGCACAATTTGGCTCACTTGTATGAGTACAATCATGAAATTTGCATTTCGCTGAAAGCTCATCAATATCAGCAAAAGCTTTTGCTAGGTCAGCACTCTCAAGCCCCAGTTCTCTCATCCCCGGGGTGTCAATAACGATACCGCCAGTTGGAAGCACAATGAGTTCGCGTTTGGTGGTAGTATGCCTGCCTTTATCATCATTTCTTATTGAATGTGTGGCAAGGGCCTCTTCGTTCAGGAGCCGATTGATCAAGGTTGATTTGCCAACGCCGGAGGAGCCGATAAAGGCAATTGTTTTGCCGCAGGCAATATAGCTCTTGACAGATAAGAAGCCATCCTGACTCATGCTGGACGTAACAAGCACATCAACACCACAGGCAACGGCATCAAGTTCTGATAGCTTTTGCGGAAGATTATCACATAAGTCAGCCTTTGTAAGAACGATAACCGGAATTGCTTGGCTATCCCAGGCTACACCAAGATAACGTTCTAACCTGCGAAGATTAAAATCATGATTAAGTGACATACAGATAAAAACCGTATCAATATTTGTTGCGACTACCTGTTCATCCTTAGATGTCCCCGCAGCCTTTCTGATAAAGGCGCTTTTTCTTGTTAGTACATGGTGAATAACTGCGTTTCCGCCGCTAGCATCATTGCGGTCAACCATAACGAAGTCACCCACTGCCGGGTAATCTGATAAGGTTTTGACAGCAAAACGAAATTTCCCGGAAATTGTAGCAGTTAACTCACCAGTTTCTGTTGCAACCTTGTATAGATCTTTGTGTTGGGAAATTACTCGCCCAACATAAAGATCGGCATATAATGTAGACTCAGTAATAAATCGTTGGCTGAGTCCTAATTTACTCATATCGAATTTACTCAATTTTTTATCCTCCAAAAGTTTGCATCATAACTTTTGGGAGGTCTATACACTAAGTTATTTTGTACACACCTCCCGGCTTGTTACAATCTCCGATGTATAATTGTTAAACATATTAACAGCTCCTTTCGTTCTACTATGCATTCGCATGTTGTTTCACGCAAACTGCATATATAATGATTATAATATACCACATTATAGGAAATCTAGCACCGATAGGTGTTAATGTACCAACTGGCCCATTATTTACTGGAATCTTTGATTGCATACAGACCTTGTTATAGCCGCACAATAACAGCGTAGCCTCCGAAATAATTGCAAGGAGATGTTCTTATATGGAATTTATACCTACATCTACCATTGTTATTGATCGTGATACAGGAGTAACGTTATTAAATGACGAGGATATGTCGCTGTCTTTGCCTGACCATGCTGAAATTCAAGCGTTTAAGGGCTCTATGCTTTCAATTGCCAATAAAGATTATATAATAGTAGAAGCGACTACCGAACCCAAGTTTAATGATGACTGTGAAATGATTGGTACTTATGTTTTCCTTACGGTAGCGAAAAAAACTCAACATTAATGGAGTGTTTTCAAAAAATAAATATGGTTTTTCAAAGAACAAACTGACCCAACCAAAACGGTATGGGTCAGTTTGCTTATGCTTACAAAAGTTAGCGACAGAAGCTGATTAAGCCTGATCGGCAATAGGCTTGAGACCCAGACTGCGGGCGGTGTTAAGGTCAGTGTCGGCGCCGCGCCCGGCGGTGGTAAGGTAGTTGCCAATTAACATACCGTTAATTCCGGAAAGGAAGCCAAGTGGTACAAGTTCGCCCAAGGCTTTCTCGCGGCCACCGGCATAGCGCAGGATTTTGGTAGGCAGGATGAACCTAAAAATCGCAAAGGTTTGCAGCACTTCCATTGGGTTTAGTGGGGGACGACCTTCGAGGGCAGTTCCTTTAACCGGATTTAGGACATTAATAGGTACTGAGTCGACATTAAGTTCTTTAAGGGCAAAGGCTAATTCCAGGCGTTGCTCCCAGGTTTCGCCCAGGCCAATAATGCCGCCCGAGCAGACTTCTAAGCCTTCGGCCTTAACGTTCTTAATGGTTTCTATCCGTTCATCATAGGTATGGGTAGTGCAAATCTGATCAAAAAAGCTTTTGCTTGTCTCAAGATTGTGGTGATAGCGTGTGATCCCGGCCGCTTTTAGTGCCTTAACATGAGCGGGAGTTAAGATACCCAATGAACAACAGCGTTCCAGACCTGTTTCACGCCCAATGCGCTCAATGGACTGAGTGATTTTTTCGAAGTCTGGATCATGCTTCATGCCACAGCCGGCAGTTACAATGCAAAAGCGGTACGCGCCGTGGGATTCGGCAGATTTTGCCGCCTGTAGAATTTGATCTTCACTTAGTAAAGGATAACTGTCGAATTTTACATCATGGTGAGCCGACTGTGCGCAAAACTTACAGTCCTCTGAACAGCCTCCTGAACGGGCGTTAACGATCTCGCAAGTATCTACTTGGTCGCCGGTAAATGTCACGCGTATTTTATTGGCAACACCCAGTAAGATTGGGATATCGGCCTCGTCAATTTGCGTAAGCTGTAATGCCTCTTCAAAAGTTAATGGTTCACCGTTTAGAACCTTTTTACCTAATGTAAAAATTAAATCATAACTCATAATGTTGGCCTCCTAGTTATTTAAAGTGGGGACTAAACCCGCATCATTTACCATAGTAAAATCTTTTGCTATGTCACGGCCACCAAATGTTAAATAGTTGCCAACAATGAGGCCGTTAGCTCCTGCCAGCATAACTGCTCCCTGCATATCCCGCAAATTGATTTCGCGGCCGCCAGCGGGACGGATTACCTTGCCGGGCAGAATAAAGCGAAAGATGGCAAAGGTTTTAAGAATCTCAAGCGGAGACAGCGGCGTTTGTTTTTCTAATAAGGTGCCGGGTATCGGATTTAAGATATTGATGGGAATGGAGTCAACATCCAGTGAACGCAGCGTAATTGCCAGACTAATCCGGTCATGCCAGCTCTCGCCAAGACCGATTATTCCCCCGGAACAAAGCTCCAGCCCGGCTTTTTTTGCCGCAAGCAGGGTGTTAAATCGTTCCTGATAGGGGTGGGTGGTGCATATTTCAGGATAGAAGTTTTCACTTGTTTCAAGGTTATGGGCATAGCGCTTGATGCCTGCTTGTACTAACAAAACGGCTTGAGAATAGCTGATAGTACCCAAATTGGCGCAAATATTGATTGCAGATTGTGTTGCAGTCTGTTTAATAAGGGTAACAATACGTTCGAAATCTGGGTCTGTTTCCATTCCCTTGCCGCTGGTTACGAGACTTGCCCGTTCAGCGCCGGCTTTAGCAAGTGGGGTTAGTGCGTCTAAAGCTTCCTGATTGGAAATCAGGGGGAACGGTTGTGCGTTAGTCTGATGGTATACCGATTGTGAGCAAAACTTGCAATCTTCGGTGCATAAGCCGGAACGTGCATTGATAACTCCGCACATGTCTACTTTTTTGCCGGCAAACTTGGCGCGTATTTTATTGGCGTAAGCGCCAAGCAACGGAATATCATCCTCACAAACAGCGGTTAAAGATATAGCCTCTTGTTCACTGATTATATGACCGTCCAGAACCAGTTCACCAAGACGAATTATTTCCTTAGAGTCCATATGTAGTCTCCTCTTGTAATTGTCAACTCGATAAAACCGAGAAGGTTTACCAACTAATTGTTATTTTATATCGTTCAAAGTGAATTGTAAACCTGTATATAAAATAAAGTTGACCATGCATGCGAAAGATTGTCTATGTATCAAATTTTATCTAATACCTAATCCGCTCTGTTATGCAACAAGGAGGCAACATTGACCGTTGGTTTATTATTTTGTTATGATACAGTCAGAATACAAAACAGAAAGAGGTTTTCATCATAGAGAGCATCATATTTGACGTTGACGGTACTTTGTGGGACACAACCGAAGTGGTGGCGCAAGCCTGGAATAAAGCGATTTCTGAAGTTGGCGGGACTGCGGCAGTGGTAAGTGCTGCTATATTAAAGAAAGAGTTTGGTAAAACCATGAAGGTTATAGCTGATAATTTATTTTTTGACGCCGATGAACATACCAAAGAGCGGCTAATGGAAAAGTGCTGTATATATGAACATGAGGCCTTGGAGGCAAACACCGAGAATCTTCTTTTCCCTGATGTAGTGGAAACCATCCGGAAGCTGGCGCAATGTTACCGGGTATTTATTGTTAGCAACTGTCAGGCCGGTTATATTGAACTGTTTATGAAAAAGGCGGGCGTTGAGGCGTACATTCAGGACTGGGAATGTTTTGGCGGCACAGGTAAAGGCAAAGGGGAAAATATTTTGCTGCTGATGGAGCGGAACCAGATAACAGATGCCGTGTATGTCGGTGATACCCAGGGCGATTATGAGGCAACGCAAATAGCAGAGGTGCCGTTTATCTTTGCTAAATATGGTTTTGGTCAGCCTGAAGGCTATAAACAGGCAATTAGCGGAATTAAAGAACTGTTGGATTTGTAGATAAATAGTGATCGGAGGCTGCTATGAAATATAAGGTCTTGGGTAGAACTGGGGTACTTGTTTCAGAACTGTGTTTCGGGACGATGACGTTTGGCAGTGAGACAGATGAACAGGAAGCTGTCCGTATATTTAATCAGTGCCGCGAAGCGGGCGTCAATTTCTTTGATTGCTCCAATAATTATAGTGACGGGAAAGCCGAAATGATTCTGGGCAAGCTGATTGCCAATTGCCGCAATGAGGTTATCATTACCACCAAGGTTTCCCAGCGTATAGGACAGGATGTCAATGCTCTGGGATCATCACGGCGTCATATCATGCTTTCAGTGGAACAGAGCCTAGCGCGGTTAAAAACAGATCGAATCGATCTATATTTCATTCACTATTTTGATCCATTTACCGCCATGGATGAAACCTTGCGTGCCCTTGATGATTTGGTGTCGCAAGGCAAGGTGCTTTATCTTGGTGTGAGCAATTGGGCGGCGTGGCAGATTGCGAAGGCGCTAGGAATATCTGAAAGAAAAAATCTGGCGCGGTTTGAATGTATTGAACCTATGTATAATATCGTGAAAAGACAGGCCGAGGTTGAGCTGTTGCCGCTTGCGCAATCAGAACAACTGGGGGTCATCGCTTATAATCCGCTGGGTGCAGGTTTGCTTACCGGTAAGTATGTGCCGGGAAGTGCACCGCAGGCCGGCCGAATTGTCGAGAAAGAACTTTATCATAAACGGTACGGCAGCCCAGCCTACTATGAAGTGGCAGAACGATTTGTTCGGTATGCCCAGTCAGTAGGGGCCAATCCTGTGACGCTCGCTGTCAGCTGGGTTAAATCACACCCGGGGATTACCGCTCCCATCATTGGTGCCAGAACAACAGAACAACTGGCGGCCTCTTTGGCTGCCGCTGATTTTGTCATGAGCGCTGAAATGCGTGATGAGATAAGTAAGCTGTCGGTGAGCCCAGGTACTGCGACAGACCGGTTAGAAGAAGAGTTTGACGGAAAATTTAAATTCCGAGGCAAATGATAGCAAGTGGAATTAGAAAAACCGCGAATTAAAAATTCGCGGTTTTTTGCATTGGTAACTGCTGATGCCGCCGGCTTGGCGGCGAAGTGCAATTAAGAGCCTTCGCCGTGGCGCTGACCAGTGTGGTTGTGGTTTTTTACTTTCTTAGAACCGGAAAGCGGTTCAGGCATAGTGGTATCATTATTCGTTGTATATCTGGGCGCATGGGGCGGATTGACAGGATAGGTTTCCGGTTTAGTCATGTTATCGCCTCCAATTTAGATGTAACGGTTAACTGAGAAGCAGATTTGTGCTGAATTATTTTAGTTTCACGGTCAGCAATTGCAGCCTGCGCTTGTTGATGATTGGTGTGTTACTATATAGCGTACGCTATTTGCATAAATATATCCGTGGAAGATTTGAGGGTGATTGGTGAGAATAGGCTTAATTTGTGGCGTGTGGAAAAGATATGCTATATTCTGATTAATAGAAATATGATATACTTATTGAATAAAATGTACAAATATGCTATTATAATTAACTGTAAAAGAAATAAAGAATATGTTAATTAAAAGCGACGCTATACTAAACGGAGCAGGAGGCAAAGAATAATGCTAACAAAAGTAGGAATTAACGGATTTGGACGTATTGGGAGAATGTGCCTTAGGGCAGCATTAGAAAATAATACAGTACAAGTGGTTGCTATCAATAGTACTTCAGGTGCCAAAGCTTCCGCGCATCTTTTAAAATATGACTCAACACATGGCAAACTCAATAAAAAAATTGAGGCGACTGACAATGAGATTATTATTGATGGCCGTTCAATCAAAGTAATTTCTGATCGTAATCCTGAAAATCTGCAGTGGGGTAAGCTGGGTGTTGATGTTGTCATTGAATCTACCGGAAAATTTAACTCCGGCAAAGACTGTCAGGTTCACTTGAAAAATGGGGCTAAAAAAGTAATCATCACAGCTCCGGCCAAGGATGATATCCCTACCATAGTTATGGGCGTTAACGAGCAAAGCTATAATCCAGATATTCATGATGTAGTGTCAAACGCTTCTTGCACAACCAATTGTCTGGCGCCTGTTGTTAAGGTGATTCATGATAAATTTGGAATTGTAAATGGATTAATGACTACCATTCATGCATTTACTACTGATCAACGCAGTCTGGATAATAACCACAAAGACCCCCGTCGTGCCAGAAGCTGTGTACAATCAATCGTTCCAACTACGACCGGTGCTGCCAAAGCAATCGGTCTTGTTATTCCAGAATTAAAAGGTAAGTTAAACGGCATATCAGTACGGGTTCCTGTTCCTAATGTTTCCTTAACAGATCTGGTAGTTGAATTAAAGCAGGATATTACCTCTGAAGACATCAATAACGCACTGAAAGACGCGGCAGAGCACACTATGGCTGGCATACTGGAATACTGTGAAGAGCCGCTTGTGTCCAGTGATTTTTTACATAATAATCATTCGGCGATTGTGGACGCGTTATCAACGATGGTTATTGATAAACGCAAAGTAAAACTACTGGCCTGGTATGACAATGAATGGGGCTACTCCTGCCGGGTTATTGATTTGGTACAATATGTTGGACAAATGCTATCTGACGAAAAAAATGAGCATCCACAGGTGAAAGCGGTAGGATATTAATTGTTTTTTTAAAATATAAATGAGTCAATAAATATATGAAGTGCACTCAGGGGGTTAGTTTAACGGGCTAACCTTTGGAGTGCGCTTTTCTTATTCAGATGATTACACCGTACGCTCAGTGGGCGCGAATTTAACAGAAAAGCAATACAAATAAGCAGGAGATAATAAAAAAAGGTAGAAGTTTACTTTTAGGCTAGTTTCTACAAAAAAAGACAAAAAGCTCACGCAGCGTATCATAAATAATGGAGATGAGAATGATGCGAGGATTAATGCGTAGGAAGAAACCGCAGAGCAGTACGTTTGGTATTGAAAAAATACGAACTCGACTATTGCTAATCATGTTAATCCTCATGATCATTTCTTTAAGTTTCCTTACCGTGCTGAGCTATTATTTTTCTAACAAGGCACTGTTAAAAGGTGTTAATGAAACTGCTGCCGCTATCGGGACCGATTATTCTAACCGTGTTAGTGCATTTGTTAATGAATTAGTAATATTTGTGCAGGATTTGGCTACTAATCCGCATATTATAGCTGGCTCTGATCGCCAGCAAATTGTCAATACGTTGGCAGAAGGGCTGCGTAGTAATAATAAATTTACCGGCATTAACTATGGCGACTTAAATGGAAATATGATTCGGGCACAAGGCGATACGGCCTATTTAGGTGATCGCGAATATTATCGAAAAGCCATTCAAACGAAAAAAGTGACAATTTCTGAACCTCTTATGTCACGAGGATCGGGAAGACTATCTGTTGCCATTGCTGTGCCGGTATTGGTAAATGGCAATGTGACAGCAATAATCCAAGCGACAATGCCGCTTGACAGTTTAAATGAGATGGTCCAAAAAGTAAAATTTTTGGATAGTGGTTATGGCTTTATAGCCGATAAATCTGGCGTGCTTATTGCCCATGCCCTATGGCCTGAATTAAACGGAAAAGTAAATTTTACTGAAAAAAAGACGGATCCAGGGATAGAAAACACACTATCAGAAATGGATGACCGTCTTATTGCGTTGTTTAAAAAAGCTGTTGATAGTGGTGGACAAGTTCAGGGAATCTATAATACGGCGCGTGGTTCCCGATTTACTGTATTTACGCCGATTAGCCTGCCGGGGGACTCGCGCTGGCTTGTAGCCGTTTCGGCTCCGGAAAACGAAGTAACCCGAGAGGTTGCTGACTTAAATACGATCTTAATTCTGGCAGCCATTGGCTCAATTGTGGTGGGTGCATTTGTCATAGTTCTGATTAGCGCTAGATTTGCCCGCCCGGAGGAGAGATATTTTAAAGCCTTTCGGCATGTCGCTGATGCGACTGGTATTGTAAATTTAACTACTGGGGAATTTATTGAAGTCAATGATGCCTTTCTTAAGATACTCGGGTATAGCCGGGAAGAGGTGATTGGGTATACCTCTGACGAATTCGGCTTATGGGTTAACCAAGAAAAATCCGAGATGCGGGCGGTGCTGAGAGCTGGGAATGCAATAAGTAGTGTTGAGGCGTATTGGCACGCCAAGAACGGTGATGTGCGAACCGGGATTTTTTCTGCGGACGTGATTAATGTTGGCAATGAACTGTATTCGGTGTTTATCTGGCATGATATTACCAAGTTAAAACAGGCTGAAAGAGCACTTCGCCAGGCTTATGATGAATTGGAATACAAGGTGGAGGAAAGAACAGAAGAATTATTTGCAGCCAACGAGGAACTTACCGCTGTAAATGAAGAAATGACTGCAATGAATGAAGAGCTGGAGCAAACTAATCAGCGTCTTTATGAAGAAAACCTTATTAGACGTCAAACCGAAGACAAACTCTTGCTGCGTGAACGGCAATACCGGGCTACCACCGGCCTTTTGACACGTTCAGCCGATGAGTTTGAACATCTCGCTGAAACCGTATTGAGTGATGCTATTCAACTGGTTAAGGCGACATGTGGTTTTATTGGTATGTATAATGAAAGCGGCAGCCAATTTGTCATTCACCATAAAATTGGTTTTGATGACCGAATAATTATAGATCAGTTTCCTATAGAAGACGGACCGCTCACGTATATCTACAAAACAGGCGAAGTGTTATATACTGAAGACTCTTCGTGGTATCTTAAGCCGCAGGATTTTGACGGAGCTGCACTTGTATCAAGTATGTTTATGGTGCCACTGAAACAAGAGGAACAAGTTAAGGGAATTCTGGCGGCGACCTGGATCGGTGAAATACATGAAATAAACCAGGACGATGTGGAGGTTTTACGGCAATTTGCCGACTTGGCATTTATTGCTTTGGAACGGGCTCATATTCAGGAAAAAGTTCGTCATATGGCTTTTTACGACATACTTACAGGTTTGCCCAACCGGTTAAATTTAAACCTGCGGCTTGAAGAGGAATTGGGTAAGGCTCGCCGGGGAGAGACCGAAGGGGTGTTGTTGTTTATCGACATGGATGACCTAAAAACTGTGAACGATGCTTTTGGGCATTCAGCCGGAGATAAAGTAATTATTAAAGCTGGAAAATGTCTTAGTGCTGCGTTCGCTGGCAAGGGTTTTGTAGCTCGCATCAGCGGTGACGAGTTTATTGTTATTGTACCAGGTAAAGCAACTCAGGAAAGAGCAGCCCAGATCGCGAACAAGGCGCTGCAGAAACTTTGTCAGGAATATGACGTAATGGAAGCACAAATGCAGATGTCTGCAAGCATTGGCGTAGTTCTTTATCCTGAGCATGGCGATGTTCCTGAAGAAATTTTAAAAAAAGCAGATGCTGCCATGTATGCAGCCAAGGGGGCTGGCCGCAATTGTTGGCATTTTTTCGAGGATTCCTTATTACAACAAGCTTTTGAAGATATGAGTCTGATAAATGGTTTGCGGCGGGCGATGGCAAGGGGAGAGCTTTTCCTGTATTATCAACCCCAATTGGCAGTGGATGGTGAACGAATTGTTGGGGTGGAAGCATTGGTACGGTGGAATAGTCCTGAACATGGAATGGTGTCGCCGGCACGGTTCATTCCGCTTGCTGAAAGAAGCAGACTTATTCAGCAAATTGGAAAATGGGTTTTGCAGGAAGCTTGTTGTTTTGCGAAAAGGCTGGCTGATATGGGGATGAGTGACATTCGCGTGGCAGTTAATATATCACCGAAGCAGATTAAGGACGAGCATTTTGTTGCTAATGTCCTTGATACTATTGAAGCTAATGGCGTTAATCCCCAGCAAATCGAAATTGAAGTTACGGAAAATGTATTTATTGAAAACTTAGAGGATAGTAAATACAAACTCAAGCAACTGCAAAAGCAAGGGGTTAATCTTACACTCGACGATTTTGGGACAGGTTTTTCCTCATTAACATATTTGAGCAATTTACCGGTAAATTGCTTAAAGATTGATAAATCATTTATTGATAGAATTGCCTTTGATGAGCTGCAGCTGCAGTTTGTAGACTCAATTGTTCATTTGGGGCACACTTTAGGAATGGTGATAGTTGCTGAAGGTGTAGAAACAAAAGAACAATTAGCGAAGCTGGTGGGGTGCAAATGCGATTATGTGCAAGGATTCCTTTTCAGCAAACCTGTCCCAGAGGAAGATACCATACAGTTATTAACGCGCCCGGTGTGTTCTAATCAGAAATAACTTGTGGCTTTTGTATTAATGTAAAAGCTGTGTTGTGGTTTTCCTAAAAAACATACGAAGGAGCTGGTTTGTATAGGCCGAAAATCTATGCAAACCAGCTCCTTCTATTTTGTGTTGCGCAGTAATGACATTTAGATCAAGGCGTGACTTCTGATTCGATAGAGGTCAGCTTATCACCCGAAAAATTAAGTGTTTTAGTTCCGTATTTCCAAATCGATACATTAGGATCGGTGGCATGTTGCGAAATAGAAGCAGGAGCACCCCAACTGAAGCGCACTTGTTCAGAAGTCATTCCCAGGTTGACTATGCCGGCATCGATTTGATTCCACAATTCTTCAGACCAGCCGGAAGTGGCACGAAAGTCATTCAGCATAACTTTTTCTTGCCAGGGTGGGTCTTGTTGGCAGAAATTACTTGGTACATTAGTCAAACTATAGGTAATGGGGATAAATGCTTTTTGATTATCTGTGACGACAATTAGCCATATGGGTTCTGACGACTTCATGCCGGCATAAACATCAACTACGTTTACTGCACTACCGATTTTAGTTGGAATAGAAAGCGGTTTCGTGATAGTTTGTGGGTCATATAAGCCTTCGATAGTCCGAAGTTTAACATAAACGGTTTTTCCCAGGAACTGCTTTTGGGCTTTGGCAAGATCTGATGTTAATACCAACCCTTCTAATTGTCCACGGGAGGTACGGCCAACTAATTTCTGTTTGGATTCATTTTCTTCTAGATAGATAATGTACTCATATTGGTTGTCACTGGCTATATAAGTAACCACATCAGTAACGGTAACTTGTTTGCTGACATTCTGTGCATAGGGTATACGGGCGGAGTGATCTCCGTTAAAGCCTTGCTTCGCCAGTTCAACATCGAAGATTTCATATCCTGCCGCTTGATCGGCGGCAGGCAGAGACAGAAAGGTAAAACTCTGACCTATCCATTTATCAGGTGTCAAATGGGGAGATGACTCTTGCTGCGAGTTAGCAGCCCAAACGGTTCCTAAGGCTCCAAATAAAACTAGTAACATCACCATTAGCGCCAAACGTAAGCTGTTTAGTTTCATGTTACAAAACCTCCTTACTTGTGTTAAAGTGAATTTATTGTAATTGTTACCAATTATAGTCATGCTATCTCAATGTATTTATCCCATCAAACTTCGGCATCATACTATCCATAATAATCAAATGAAGCTCTTCATTCTGCAGAGCGTTAAAGCGCTTCCATCCCGTTATAGGCAACAGTCACAGCAAGCCCCGCCTGCTTAAGATATATTTCAATAACCCCGGCAATCTCTTTATCGTCATCGACCACCAGTACACGATGTTTTTGGTTCATTAAAATTCGCATCCCTTCAAAAAACACCTTGTTTCTACTTCAAAGTCATTGTAACAAAAGAAATTTACAAAAACCTGCCTATATTTCTTACAAAATTATTAAATTTTACAGAAAGAACATGACAAAAATTAATATACAATTTTTAAAAATAAAAGCCTACCCCATCTTGTTCTGATATGCTCCCCTTAATGACATTGACTTGACAGGGGGCACTTCATTCCAGATGAGGCAGACTTTTACTTCTTATTAAAAAGCAATTTCCTAAATGTGTCAATAGTGCATTATAGATACTTTTTAAAGCCATAGGAAATGGTTTTAGAGTAGCCGACAGATTCATAGAAACTATGAGCATCCTTGCGTTTGGTGAGAGACATAAGCATAATAAAGTAACAGTTTTGTTTGCGGGCATGTTCTTCAATATAACTTACCAGTATTTTTCCTATTCCGTGTCTGCGGCTTTCTTTACTTACAATAAGATTTTCCAGTACCATAAAGGGGCGACATTCTCCTACAGTATCGATACAGGTAATACCCATCACCGAGCCAAGTAATTGATTATTTTTATCTTTTGCTCCTACTAATATATAATCGGGGTTCGCAATAATGAGTTTAACCATTTTCTCTAGCTGCAGCATATTGGTTTTAGAATCAAAAAGCTCTTCTGCAAGAGCTGCGTACTGCTCCAAATCTGCCAACTTTATGGGTTCTAACGAAATCATAATTATCTCCTGTACTCCTTTATATGAAATTTAGCTTAATCGCAATCAGAAAAATTGATATCTTAAATAACAACTACTTCATAAAAAACTGAACTCCTGCAAGAAATTAAGCGAGTAGAGCGGAAAAACCACGAAATTTTTTACCTTGTAATGTCAATTATATAAGGAAGAATGATGTCCGTTATATTAGTTAGGTTGAATTGTGGCGGGTAGAAGGTTGCAATGCGGGTCTAAATACCAGTATCCTGGAAATGATTCCCTTTGACATTTTTTACATTTTAGTTATTATGGTAAAATAGGAAAAGAAATGGAGGGATTATTTGTGCTTATTGACAAAAAAACAGATTTCAACCAAAAAGAATTATCGTTCACAGAAATGGATGAAGGCTATACTACTAAACAAGCAATAGCAGAAGCCAAAAGATGTCTTAACTGTCAGAAGCCGTTATGTCGCACTGGCTGCCCTATTGAAAATGAAATCCCTTCTTTTATTGCCGAGCTTGCCAAAGGCAATGTGGGAGAAGCAAGCCAAATCATTGCCAAACGCAGCAATCTCCCGGCTGTATGTGGTCGTGTCTGTCCACATGAAAAACAGTGTGAAGGCGCTTGTATTCTTGCTAAAAAAGGAAATGAAATTAAGATAGGCAAGCTAGAGCGTTTTATCGCCGACTTTGATGCTGAAATGGAAATCAATAAAGATAAACCGCTGCCATTTAATAGTGGTAAAGTTGCTGTCATAGGTTCCGGGCCGGCTGGCTTGACTGTTGCCGGGGATTTGGCCAAGGCCGGTTACCGTGTAACTGTGTTTGAAGCCCAATCCGAGCCTGGTGGAATATTGATGTATGGTATACCTGAGTTTCGGCTTGGTAAGGAAGTTGTTCGCCGTGAGATCAAGAAGATAGAAAACCTTGGTGTAAACTTTGTTACTAATATATTGGTAGGGCCTGACATCACTGTTGACGAATTATTTAATCAAGGCTATGATGCGATTTTTATCGGCACAGGGACTGCGTTGTCTAAAACGCTCGATATCCCTGGTAAAGACCTTGCAGGGGTAGTGCAGGCAACCTATTTTTTAAGTACAGTCATGTTGTATCGTTCCGGTCTTCTGGACGAAGCAGAAATACCGGTAGAAAAGGACGATAACGTAGTTATCATCGGTGCCGGTAATGTTGCTATGGATGCCGCAAGAACCGTAATCCGGCTTGGGGCAAAAGCAACCATTGTCTACCATCGCACAGAAAACGACATTACAGCACTGCCGTCTGAATATGAACTTGCCAAAGAAGAAGGCGTAGAGTTTATCTGGTTGGCAGATACTGTACGTTTTCTGGGGGAAAACAAGCTTGCCGGACTGGAATACGAAAGTATGGAAGTTGCCGGTGAGAAAGAGCTGCGAGGTACCGGACGTTTATCAACAATCAATGCCGATAAGGTAATTCTGGCAATCGGCCAGCGGCCAGCGGCCAGGATTGTTTCGACAACAACCGGGATTGAGGTAAATAAAAACGGCTATGTAGTTACCCGGGAACGTCCATACGGAATGACTACCCGTAAAGGTGTATTTTCCGGCGGCGATGTAGTGGGGGCGAAGCCGGCGACTGTCGTTGAGGCCATGAAAGAAGCCAAAAAAGTGGCAACCGGAATAGACCAATATGTTCAAGCTGTTAAATTAATAGAAGACTGCAAGTAAAGAAATAGATAAGTTGCCAATAAAAAAATCCAGGGTTACTGCCCTGGATTTTTCGCGCTTATTTATCGGCCTTTTAACAAGTCCAGAAAATGCTTGCTGCTAGCAGATAAATTGCGGTTTCGCAACCAGACAATAGCTGTTTGGGTGGAAACTACAGGATCAATAATTGTTTTGTACTGTAGGGAAGAATCTGAAATAAGTGCCCCGGTAGACTTAGGAACCAAAGACATGCCGATGCCGGCTTTGGTCCACAGCATATTAAGAACAATACTATCACTTACACATACTATTTTGGGTGTGAAGCCGGCTTTTTCACACCACTCGCCAAACATGGTTTTCCAGCGCAATGGTACTATTAAAGGTTGGCCGGCAAGCTCAATCAGCCGAACAGTGTCGTGGTGTTCACCACAGTTGCAGCCGTTGTTTTGCATGGCAATAACAAGGGGTTCGTCAGGAAGTGTGATCGATTCATAGAGGTCGGAGGCAAAAGGCGCTCTAATAATGCCTATTTCAATTACCCGGTTATCTAATAGCTCCAGAACCCGATAACCGTCGCCTTCCCAGATTTGAAAAGTAACATTTGGATATAGATTATGAAACTGGCTAATCAGATTTGGTAATAATGCAGCACCGGAGGTAGTGACTGTTCCGATGGAGATGGTACCGCCTAAACCGCTATTAAGTTCACTCATTTCTTTCATTGTGCCGTCGACTAATCCCCAAATTTGTTCTACCCGCTCACGCAGCAGATGGCCTGCATCGGTCAACTTTATTTTGCGGCTGCCGCGTTCAAATAACTGAACTCCAAGCGCAGCTTCCAGTTGTTTCATTTGGCGGCTAAGGGCGGGTTGCGCTATATTCAGCCTTTTGGCAGCGTTACTAATATTGCCTTCCTCCACAATGGCATAAAAATATTTCATTTCCCGTATATCCATATATTCTCCTTGATGTATGTTTTTTTGTTATAGTAAATATATATAAATGATAATTTTATTATAGTTCTAGTTGTGTTATAATTGCACAAATTACAAGAGAAAGACGAGGCTGAGTTGTTACCTGAACTTGGCTTACTGAATAAGTACAGGAAAAAGGGGCTAATTAGTGTGAATTTGCCAATCAGCGGCAGCGAACTATATTCTTTTATTATAATTATATTTTTAATGATAATAACTCCGGGTGTTAATCAAATATTGGTATTACAAACAGGTCTGAATTTTGGGCATAGAGCGGCCGCTTATACTGTCGCCGGGGTAGCGAGCTCGATGTTTGTTCATACCCTCCTTTCCGGTGTGGGGATATCCCTTATTATTATACAGTCGCCTAATCTTCTTGGCCTGTTCAAAGTGATTGGCAGCGGATATCTCATATATCTGGCAATTACCAGTATTATAAGTGCGTATCGACTGCGCTCTGTGCCGGGAGATACCACGAAAAATGAAAATGAAGCAGGCGACGAGTCGGTCGCTGAAATTAACCGCAAATCATTTACCAAAGGCTTTACTACCAATGTGCTCAATATCCATACTTCTTTCATTTTTTTATCCATTTATCCGCAATACATGAAGCTTGACCAAAGTTTGTTGTCGCAATCACTTTTTCTTACCCTAGTTTTTATAAGCCTGCAGCTTATGTGGTATACGCTGTTTATTGCCTTGATTTTTAAAATACGGCATTATCTGCTTAATGTTACTATGCAACGCAGGATAAAAGCCTGTACCGGTCTACTCTTGCTGGTGATGGCAGTAAAAATGTTTTTTAAATAATACGCAGGCAGGCTTTTTGTATTACGGCTTGAATGTTTTACTTCCTGGTGGAAACCCTATAAGAAACGATAGGAGGTAACTATGAAAGCTGTTATTTGGATGAGCAAAGATATGCGGGAGCAAATAGTTGCTGACAATGGGGAATACATCCTGACAAAGGTTGGAACAACGCACGAAACCCAGCTTGGACAAACAACAAGCCAGGCAAAGGCTAAACTGAAAAAAATTGGCAGGTCTGATATTGTAACACAAATATTCTAGAGCCTTCGGGCTCTTTATCTTTTTGCTGTCGAAAAGATTTACACTGAAATGAAAATCCCCCTGCTTATCGGCATAAGCGAGGGGGAAATATGACGAATTATTTTGGATGACAAACAAGTGCATATATGTGTTGTAGTACGCCTGCGTTAAATGGGTGCAGAAGACGCGTCAGATATTGGTGTGGCGGATTTCTGCAAATCATGGAAGACGTCACTGAACCATTATTCTTAGCCGGTTTAGGGTGGAAGCGATGTGCTAATAAACGTCGCTACCACCTTTTAAGTACTTATGTGGCAGCTTATAAATTATGTATTTGCCAAAGTATGTATCAATTGCCAGTGTTCTTGCGTTACAGGCATAACGGAAAGCCGTGATAGACGTACAAGCTCCCAGTGTTCAAAAGTGGCGTCAGCTTTAATTTCTTTTAATGTTACAGGCCGTTTCAATTGGTAACGGGGCTCAACATCAACGACAATAAAACGGCTGTCTGTTTCAGCGGGATCAGGATAGGAGGCAGAAACAACTTCTGCAACTCCAACAATAGCCTTTTCCTTGCCTGTATGATAAATAAAGATCAAGTCACCTATATTCATGTCTCCCATATGTTTTAGGGCGGTGAAATTTTTTACGCCGTTCCAGCGGTCACGCCCCAAGTGGTGAAGATCAGCGTAACTGTAACTTTCCGGTTCGGTTTTGGCAAGCCAGTAAGCCATGTTTTATCACTCTCCTTTAAAGTGTAGCTGGATTTATTATACGGAAAATTGTTTTGCTATATAGTATTGGTTATTAGCAGACAAATCAATAACTAAAATAAAACCGCCCGGTTTTTTGGTCGGGCGGTAATCGGTTACGGCTAATTTTCTATGCAACAAGCGCAATCACAAAATCTCTAGCGCCTTTCATGCAAAATAAGTAGCCGGGACATGCAAGATTTAATTGATGTGTTTATTCCTGTGGAGATATTCATCAAGGCTGTATTTCCCCGGACCGACAAACGCTGCTGCTAGGAAACTAAAGCCATCTTCCAGCGATTGTGATGCTTTCATCAGCCCTTTGCCGTCGATCATCTGACTGACAAAGGCAACGCCTAAATTGAATACAAGCAGTAAACTGGCAAAGCGATAAAACAAGCCTAAAACAATTAGCAATCCGCCAACGAACTCAGCAAAACCACTCATAAATCCCCAGAAAGCAGGTGCGAAAGTTATTCCGAAAGTTGCCATGGTTTTTCCGAGGGCGGCCCATTTTTCAACCCCTCCAAAAATTTTGGGGAAGCCATGCCACATAAACATACCGCCAATTCCTAGACGAAAAAGCAACAAACCGGCATCTTGATAAGATTTCATTAATCGATTAAAATCAGCATATAGACATTTCATATCGTCTCACCCTTTTTGATAAATGTAGACTTAATTCAGACGGCGTTTTGAAGCGGGCTGAATTTTAGCCGAAATTATCCTAACGTCTAGCCGCTTTTACTCCCGCCTATTGAAGAGTGAGTTTTAAAGCGGGTTAGTCATCGGATAAATATAGTAATCCTTTAAGACAACTATATACCAATTGAAAACCATTGTCAATAAAGAAAAACAATCCAGAAATAGGAAAAATCATCACATGTTGCCGGCTGATAGCAGCGTTAACAAAAGCTAGTGTGAGCTGCCTATAGCGATGTCTTTTAGATTACTACAGCTAATGATTGTCTGCAGCATTTTCTTCTGTTACCATAGGACTAAAGAATACTTTTCGCTCTGGAGGTCATAAAATGTATGAAGTGATTTCTACAGTAGCAGCTTCCGGCAATATGCATAATAGATTAAAAGAAAAACTGGTTGCCGGTGACAAAGTGCTTGGGACATTTTTTGAATTAGGGGGCGCCAGCGCTGTCGAGTGTTTGGCAAGAGGCGGTTTTGATTACATAACCATTGATACCGAACATGGTCCGTTTTCAGTGGAAACAACAATGGAATACATTCGGGTTGCAGAAAGCAATAATATCACCCCGCTTGTCCGGATTGGTGAAATAACCAGGCCAAATGTTTTACGGATGTTGGATATTGGAGCCAAGGGATTAATTGTTCCCAACATTCATACAGTCGAAGAGGTGCGTGAACTTGTTCGTTATGCAAAATTTGCGCCGCTTGGTCAGCGGGGCTATTGCCCTACCCGTACCACCTGTTGGGGGGCTGATGCCTGCATTGCCGATGCCAAGACCTATATGGAACTTTGTAATCAGGAAACACTGCTATTTCCGCAATGTGAAACAGTAGGTGCTTATGAAAATATTAAGGAGATACTGGCAGTAGACGGAGTTGCCGGTATATTTGTCGGGCCGGCCGACTTGTCGATTGCCTTGGGTGTGCCGCTCGATTTCAAATCACCCAAACTTAGAAGTGCCATTTTAGAGGTGTTGGATGCCTGCAAACAAGCAAATAAATTTTCGCTGATTTTCGCGGGAAGTGCGGAGGCTGCGAGAGAGTGGTTTGCCCTAGGTTTTGACAGTGTCTGCTACAGTCTGGATGCAGCTATTTTTGTTAAGGCTTGTCAGGCGGCCGTAGCTGAGTGTAAAAGTTAAATGAGTTTAAGAAATCTGCCCTACAGTTCGGTAATAAAACTGAGGGCAGATTTTTTGTGTTCATAACAGGAATTGGAGAAGTTAATATAGGCAAATATTAATCTTATTTTAATAGATATTTAACTCAAAATTTTGTGGTTGCCGTAAAATAAAAGAAGAGCCTGTTAAAACTTGATAACAGATGAAGGGGAGGTAGGTTATGTCAGCTGTCCCTAAGAAGATTTTGTTTGCAATGTCTGATACGGGGGGAGGGCATCGTAGTGCTGCTATGGCAATTAACGCAGCAATTAGTACAGCCTCTGATGCAAGTTGTACAACCGTTGACTTTTTGCGGGCAACAAGATTTCCCGGATTACACAAAGCACCGGAAATTTACGATTATTGCTCCAAAAAGCACTTATGGCTTAACAACCTATTTTTCAAAAAAACAGATAGTGTCAGGCGTATTAATACATTAACTAAGATGGTTTATCTGCAAGCCGGTCAGCATATTGAACGTGAACTCGCGGAAATTGAACCAGATATTATCGTTGCAGTTCATCCGTTGGTTATTGGCCTTATGCGTTTAGCGCGTGAGCGCCTGCAGGCATCCTGGCCAATCATAACCGTAGTCACCGATTTGGTAACCTTTCATGCTTCTTGGGCAACTCCGGGAGCAGACTGGTATCTTACTCCTACAGGGGAAGCTACCAATCTATTGGCGAAAAATGGTGTTTCTCTGCAACGCATCGTGCATACCGGATTCCCTATACATCCCAAGTTTGCGCAAGCCAGGCTAACACAAACGCAGGCCCGAAACGAACTGGGCATTGATTCTGGCAAATTTACGGTTTTGCTTACTGGTGGCGGCGTTGGGGCAGGTGGCCTGGGTGAATGGGTAAGCATGCTGGAAAAACAGTGTGCCGACAAACAAATCTTAGTCATTACCGGAAATAATAAAGGGTTATACAATGAATTAAAAAGCAAAAAAATGCCAAGTCATATAAACATATACGGTTTTGTTGGCAATATGGAGGTCATGATGGCCGCAAGTGATATTGTTATCACCAAAGCAGGTCCTGGAACCATTATGGAGAGTGCAGCTATGAAGCGGCCGCTTATCATAACAGAAGCGGTAGGCATCCAGGAAATTGGGAATATCAGCTATGTAGAGCAGAATCAACTGGGCTATTACTGTCCTTCGCCTGAATTAGCTTGTAAAACAATTAACGGAATAGCTTCTCAGTTATGTGGCGAAAATAACCCTTTCGACCGCAGGGAAGTAATTACCGATGGGTCAAGCCGTATTGCCACTTTTATACTTCAGCACATGGTGGGAGCAGGCACGCAAATAGGCGACGGCGGGAATACACTAGGGAGTGTATCTTAGAAATAGTAACCACCAGAAGCGGGAGGAGAGGATGAATATGCCGATTAAGATAAGTGCAGGCCTACTAATGTATCGGTTTAGAAACTCTACATTAGAATTGCTCTTAGGTCATCCGGGAGGCCCTTTGTATATTGAGAAAGATGATGGCTATTGGGGCATTCCCAAAGGGGAACGGGAAGGCGAAGAACATCTGCGTGATACGGCAATTCGCGAATTTTGCGAGGAAACCGGTCTCTTACCCGAAATTGAAGACGTAATTCCGCTGGGAAGTATTATGGATAATACCGAAAAATTAATTTGTATTTGGGCTTTCCAAGGGAATTGTGATGCTGGCGAAGAAATAAATAGTAACCTGTTTGAATTAGAATGGCCGGAAGGATCTGGCTGTGTTCAGCTTTTTCCTGAACTTGACGCAATAAAGTTCTTTTCTGTCCAAGATGCCATTACCAAAATTGAACCAGATCAGAGAGAATTTGTTTTACGATTGGAAAGATTTCTGGAGCTCAGGATGGCCGTGAGTCAGTTGGAAACGTATCAGGTCGCTATCTAGGTTTGAATGTAAAGCTACGTGTTTGTGTTTTGTCTGCAATATAAAACTGGTTGCTAGGTGGTGTCAACAAATGAAGCCAATTGCACAGTTATTTTATCGCCAATATACAGATACAACCCTAAAGGCTGCTTTATTTGCAATGGAGGGGTATGATACTCAGCGGGTTTCGCAAGCAACCTGTGCGGGTTTGGTATCTTCAGATGCCGGTGAACATAAAAATATTACGCGAACATAATCCAGACTATTTTATGGTTTGGATTTTTTTTCGTCTACCAGAGTTTATAAGAAAATTCTATTGACATAAGAACGACTAAGACTTTTGCCGGCGTCCTGATGGACTTGGCACAAGCCAAGTCTTTTCATATTGTACATTAAAGAGAGGAAAGGATGAAAAAACTATGGCAATTTGGCAGATTGATCTTGATAAGCGAGACGGTGTACAATACCGAAAACAACTGAAACAAAGAGGGTTTATTTCTGCAAATTACTTCTCTTATAATGGGTTTGATTTAACAAAGATGAGGAAACTGGCAGATGAAGGCAAGTTGGATGCAGTAAAGTGCGTTACAGGGCAGGCTGTGAGATGGTATTATTCGGAAGAACAAGCCGAACTTGCCAGGCTTAGACGCTTCATAGGTTAGACGGTTATAGCAGATAGGGTCAGGCTTGACATAACAATCAAGCCTGACCCTATCTTGCTTATTCTGCGAATCTTGCGCCCATAGCAAAGGCCTTTTCACAATCAAGCGGAAACTGAGTAGCCTTTACATTTGCTTTGTGTTCTTCACTAAAAGCGGTACTAACATATTTGGAATAATCATCAAATTGATAGGTATCAAAAACTAGCAACGTTTCGGCTGAGCCCAGCGTTCTGCCAAGAAAACGTTCGTTGGTATCAAAGTGGGTAAAATAGCCATTGGCTTTTGCCTGTTCTTCAGTTACATTCATAGTATAAATCGTACCGGTGGCAATCTTTCTGCCGAAAAGACTGGAATAGTTGCCATCATACACTAAGTACTGGAACAGCAGGCGCTCTAAGAAATTGGTCAGCAAACCGGTTTGTCTGCCGAAATAGACAGGTGTGCCTAAAATAAGAGCATGAGCAGACTCCATTTTTTCTAATACCGGTGTTAACGCATCCTTAACAGCACATTTGCCATAACTTTTGCCATTGATCCTCTTGCAGCCGAAACAACTGATACAGCCGGAATACTGCAGATCACGCAGATGGATTAGTTCGGTTTCAGCACCTTGTGAGGCGGCACCCTCCAAAGCTTTGCTCAGCAGAATTGCTGTGTTGCCGGTTTTTCTGGGGCTGCCATTGATGGCCAGTATTTTCATAGAATATTACCTCCTGCTATAATGTAATTGACTTTGTAATCCCAATTATATATTTTTATGGTAAAAGAGTTAAGTATGCACATTTTTGTTATATACTAACCAAAAGGTAAGTAAAGGTGGTTCTTATGGAGAAATTTAATAAAAAATACGGGCAATGCTCGATGTATTATACGCTGTCAGTGCTGGAAGGTAAATGGAAATGGATTATACTGTGGGAGATATATAAGGCTGAGGTAGTGCGCTATAATAAGCTGAAAGATACGGTACAGCCAATTGCCCATAAAACACTGAGCCAGCAGCTGAAAGAACTAGAAAATAGTGAACTGATCCACCGGGAGCAATATAATCAGATTCCGCCGAAAGTCGAGTATTCGCTAACTGAAAAAGGAAAAACGCTTATTCCGATATTAAACCTAATGTACCAATGGGGAGAACAGCATATGCCTAAAACGCTTGGGAAGGACTAGTGAATTAATAGGTTGCGAAAAGCGATTAGCTGAAATATTAATAAATTATTAAAAAGTACGCTTGCAGCTAACAGGAAAATGGTGACTTTTAGCGAAAATGAGAGTAACTGTTTTGAGGTAAGTACAACGTTACCATATTTATATCAAAAAAATATATTTTTGCTTTCAAAGAACTAAGGACGCACTTTCTCGTCATACCAATTGCGCTGATGAAAAGGAGGCGTCTTTTTGGTATATAAGGATTTGGAACGTCCAGTAATGTTAAAGTCGCTTGGTTTTGTCTGTAGGGGTAATTTGGATGACGGTTATTTAAGGAGTAATATGAAAGATTCTTTTAAAATAGCGATTCTCTTACTAGGGTTGGCCTTATTTCCTTTCTTGCCGGTATCAGCCGAAACACTGGCTACTATAGATGCAGAAATTCAAAATGGCAATACAACGCTTACCCGTATAGCGGGACAAGCTGCATATAACGTATATTCTGACGTAACCGGCAATCCTAATAGCTTCCTGGACCGGAAAATTGCGATACTGCAAGCTGCCGGAATAACGAATTTTGCATCTTCCGGCAACTACTCGAATTTTTACTCGTTTACCGGGCAAGCTGGGGTAACTGATACGAAAATAGATATTATTACGACGACTTCTACCACTAGGCTGTACCGCCGAGGTAATAGCAGCCGACTGGAAACACAAAGCTATCTGGGAAGCTGGTGGAGTGGGAGTTATCTGGGCACAGCGGCAACGCGCAATGGACAAGCAGTTTTGGCCGCATGGGGAAGTGACTTGCAGCGGATTTATGTAATTGACGTGCCGGCTGGAACTACCTTGGTCGGTGGCTTGGCTGCGCCCATGGAACAAGCTGGAGAATATCGTTCTGGCGGTGCTTATCAGTACTACTATCGGGGTGTGCCTGCCAGTTGGCTTGTTTATGCTCTTTATGCCCCCGATTATCTGCAAAGTTACGCTGCCGCAGTCAGCGGCGCGCAGCGACTTGGCGAGAACGGGCTTGAAGATCTCGGTACCCATATAGATGAAGTGCGTTACCGAGTACTCCAAAATAGGGGAATCGATGCTAACGGCCTCAGGCAAGAGGAGACACAAACGAAAACCAATAAAGGGAAAGACAATAACACTACAGGTAAATTAATGAATCCCTGGCTGCGTATTTATGGGGGCGATTCTCGCCTGAATAACAGCGGGGAAGATATGGAAAGAAACTTCAATGGCATACATCTAGGCTGGGAGAAACTAGTTAGGGGTGAGGGGGACAACGAAAAAGATTACTGGCATATAGGTGGTTTAATTGGGCAATCGTTTATGAAGCAAAATTCCAGGAGCAACGTCAAAAACGATATCACCCATAATTATGCCGGGATATATTCTGTGTTTCAGTCACGGCCTGATCAATTGTGCTCATGGTACAATAGTGCCGGTATCCTATATGGTCATATGCAATTTGCTAACCAGGTCCCTGGAGAATTGGGCTATGGGCTTAACCAAACCTATTCTGGTAATATGCTGGCTACTTCAGTGGAACACGGCTTGACATTCAGGCGATCAAACGGCTGGTATATTGAACCGCAAATACAAATGGTTTATACCAAGGTTTTGCAAGATACCTTTACTGATAAGCTTGGTGCCAATGTAAGAGTAAGGCGCGGTGATTCGCTAGCAGGGCGACTGGGAGTCGCGGGCAAATTACTTACGCGAATTGCGCGGACAGAACAAGGTTGATGTAGCTGGTGATGAGGCTTTCCATGATAAAAGTGATAGCGTCTTTCAATTAAAGGTTGGAACACACTTTGTTAGCTCACAAAAGTTTGTCTTTAGTGGGGAGATTTCAAAAGATTTTGGTCAGGAACACGGTTATCAGGGAAGTTTATCATTACAAAGCTTTTTTTAGGCTTGGGGGAGCTACTCTTTCTATCCATCCGTAATTTTCGACATTTGGGGATGGGAATTTTGCTGTTAGGAAAGACAAACTATTTTTTTTAGGTTAGATATTGTATAAATAAAATGTCACCTAAGTCTTATCTCACCACTTCTCAAATCCGTTTACTATTGTTAGTAGACGGTACTTTTTTGCAATGAATTGTTGAAAATTCACACTAAGTGCTGGATGATAAAGGATTTATACAGATGGCTGCGAATTATACGGTGAGAAACGATCTTTTGAAAAGGATCTGTTGGGAGAATGGCTTAAAGCAAGGAGGTTGCCCTTTTGTCTTTGGAGAAACGAAAGAAACCAACCGATATTACCTATGGTGTCGATGACAAACCACCGTTAAGGGTGTTGATACCGTTAGTGCTGCAGCAGATGTTGACGCTGTCAGTTGACCTCATGTTTCCGGTAATTATTATTGCTGCCATTGGCGGGACCGCAGAGCTGGCACAGAGCTTGGTCAGCCTAATGATGATTACAATGGGAATTGGAACTATTATCCAGTCGTCCAACAACGGAATAATTGGTTCAGGTTATTTTTGCGCTCAGGAGACCAGCGCCTTACTTGCTCCGGTATCTATTTTAGCAGCGAAAGCCGGTGGGGTTCACTTATTGCTGGGAATGACAGTTATTACCGGGGCATCGCAAGTTTTATTCAGCCGGGTGATACATAAGCTGCGGGTATTGTTTCCTGTAGAGATAGCCGGACTTATTATTATGCTGATGCCGGTTGCTTCAATTCGCTACAGCTTTTTCAGTTTTGTCGGAGACGGCAAGGGCAATGATGGCTTGGAAGCCGGTGTGGCATTTGTTACCTTGGCCGTAATTATGTTTATGTTTGTCTGGGGTAAAGCCTGGATGCGGCAATATTCGATAGTGACCGGATGCATTACCGGTTTTTTCGTCTCCTATATCACCGGACTCTTTGGCAGTGATCGACTGCTTACCATTTCACAGGCGCCGGTAATGGCTTTGCCTAATATGAGTCATATTGGCTGGGCATTTGACGGTGAATTGTTGATGCCTTTTTTGCTTTTGGCTCTTTGTGCCAGCGTAAAAACAATTGGCAATATATCAGTTTGCCAAAAGGTAAATGATGCAAACTGGTCAAAACTTGACATGCAATCAATTGGCGGCGGGATATTGGCCGAAGGACTCGGTACAATGTTAAGCGGACTTATGGGAACGATGGCGCAAACTACCAGTTCCGGCAGTATTGGCCTTGCTATTGCGACCGGTGCTGTCAGCCGCTACATCGGGTATTGTGTAGGGACGATGTTCATTTTGCTCGCCTTTTTTCCCAAGATAAGTTCTGTGTTTGCGGTTATGCCTGAACCTGTTATGGCTGCCATTTTAATGGTGCAAATTGTGTTTGTTATTCCGGCAGGAATGCAGATGTGTACTTCGCGCATGCTGGATACCCGTAAGATCTTTGTTTTGGGAACCGCCATTACGGTTGGCTTAGCTGTGGAAATGTTTCCGGGGTTCGAAACTGGCTTTCCTGTATATTTACAGCCTTTGTTTAAATCCTCATTAGCAGCTACGGCATTTACGGCGGTTTTGATGAACCTGCTTTTTCGTATCGGTATTTCCCAACATCAGGTAATGGAAATGACCCCAGGAAATATTACCTCAGAAGAGATCGCTTATTTTATGGAAAGTAGTGGAGCTGCCTGGGGGGCACGCCGCGAAATTATTAACCGGGCTGCGGCTGTCATTAATGAGTTTATGGAATCAACCGCAGAGTTAAACTTAGTACAAGGCCAGGTCAGGGTCGATGTTAGTTTCGAAGAATTTAACCTGGATATTGACCTTGATTACACAGGCGCGCTAATGCAATTTCCTGACATAAGACCAACTGCAAATGAACTCCTGGAAGATGAAACAGCTATGAGCAGGATGCCGGGTTTTCTGATCAAACAACATGTAGATTGGCTCAAGGCGGATGCTCGGGAAGAACGGTGCCATATTAGACTTCATTTTGATCACTAAGTAATGCCGAAACAGGGCAAGAATAGGTATTATGTCTCATAGTAATAAATTTCCGCATATGGTAAAATAATAAAATCAAAAAAGTAATAGCAGATAATATTCTTATTTTACTAAGGAAGGGGGAGTTTTTATGAAACAAGTTGAAGACGTGCTTAAGCTGATGCATGAATATCAAAAGCGGACCAATAAACCCCTCAAGCTGATAAAAATGTCCCAACAAACCTTTGCAATGGTACGCAACGAATTTGCCGTGGTCTCAGGCAGTCGCAGCCAGGAATTCAATGGCGCAGCTATTGAATTCTGCACCGAAGCCGAAGAAGATATGTATTATGAAGAGATGCTGTGATTGTTGCAAGCAAGCTCAGGTAAAAATGAAAAATGGATGCAATGGTGTATCAACGGTGTATCTATAACAATAAGCATAAGCTTGCCATAACGGCAGGACTTATGCTTATTGTTATTAGGGGGTTATTTTTTCAGATGATAAGGAATTGTGGTAACTACTACATCCTCTTTAAGAATGAGTAATGTTCGTAGTATCCAGCCTGTTTGATTATGCAGGAATCTATGCCACCATTTTTTTGTTTCAAATTCAGGAATCAAGATAGTAATAAAATCATCAGGAGCTTTGTTTTTGCGCAGTTTTTCAATAAAATGGATAATTGGGGAAATGACAAGTCGATAAGGCGAATAGATGGTTTTTAATTGAACTCCTGGGTCCCAGACTTTCCATTTTTCTTCGACTTTGCGTCCCAGTTCCTTATCGGTAGTAACATGTAAAGCAATAATATCCTTACTAATAGAATGAGCATACCTCATTGTTTGAACGACTACACTTGTCGGACTGGAAACAGGAACTACAATAATATTTTTTCCTACAGGCGCTTGTTCAAGAGATTGCCATTCATCAAGGGACAAATGCAGTTGCTCTGCCATGTCGGCGTAGTGCTGTTTTATGGCCTTGAAAATATAAATCATGCAAGGAATAAACAACAGTATAACCCAAGCGCCGTAGATAAACTTTGTAACAGTAATAATTAAGACAACAAGCCCGGTAATAACAGCACCAAATGCATTGATGATTGCCCTCATTCTCCATTTTGCCCCTCTTTCCCGCTGCCAATGAACAACCAGGGCTGTTTGGGCAATCGTAAAGGAAAGGAAGACGCCAATCGCATAGAGTGAAATCAAATGCTCAACATTGCCGCTAAAGCCGGCAATCAATGCACCGGCAAATACACTTAGTAGTATAATCCCGTTAGAAAAGCTTAACCGTTCCCCTCGGATTCCCAGGTACCGTGGCATATACCCATCACGCGCCAGGATGGACAGCAGTAGAGGCAAGCCGTTATAAGAGGTATTTGCCGCTAAATATAATACCAGCATGGTAGCAATTTGGAGAAAATAGTACATCCACCCCCGGCCAAATGTTTCTTCGGCTAGCAGTGACAGCATTGTCACATTTTCTTGCGGCAGGATGTGATTGTGGAGAATCAGAAAAGTGGTTCCTGTCAGCATAATTCCAAGCATGCCTGCCATAAAAAAGGTGGTCTTGATCGCATTTTCGGCCTGAGGCTTTTGGAACATGGGAACACCATTGGAAATGGCTTCAATTCCGGTCATGGAACTACATCCACTGGCAAAAGCGCGCAGCAGCAGTGCCAATACCATTAAGTCGAAAGGCTGTTTTGCTGCGGAATTTGCCGGAATAACAGGGACAGTTCCGGTAAAAGCCTGATAAGCACCAGTAAAAATTAAGACAAACATACTTAGCACAAATAAATAAGTCGGTAATACAAAAACATTGGAGGACTCTCGTACGCCGCGCAGGTTAACAAACATTAAAATGCCAAATAAAACCAATAAATCAATAGTTACCTCTGAACCGATTAGGTTGGGAAACGCAGAGATAAGAGCCTCAGTTCCCGAGGAAACACTAACAGCGACTGTTAGCGTATAATCGGCAAACAAAGCGGCAGCAGCTACCAGGGCGGGAAACTCGCCAATAGTATTTTTGGCAATGGCGTACGAGCCGCCGCCGCCAGGATTGGCCCGAGATACCTGAACATAGGATAGGGTAACAATAGCGAGTAATACTAAAATTGCGGCAGCCACATAGCCAATATAGCCATAAAGCAGTAACCCCGGCACAGCCAAAGTGATCGCAATTTGCTCTGGACCGTAACCGACCGACGAAAGTGCGTCAGACGAAAAAATGGAGAGCGCTTTCCACTTAGGTAAATGTTCAGCAGTAAGCTCACGGTTATGGAGTGGACGACCTATAAATAATTGCCTTAGTTGACGGTACATAAATACCCCTCTCATCATTAAAGATATTTCTTTTCGGACAGTTATATTGTACCTGTATTACTAGCAAAAAAGTCGTCAAGAAATAGATCAATGATGTAAAGAAAGTGTAAAGAACCGTAAGACAAGCCGCTAATGATCCATTAACCGGTAGCCAACACCTGATTCAGTAATGATATGACATGGTTGTGTCGGATCTGCTTCAATTTTGCGGCGGAGCTGCCCAATATAAACCCGGATATAATGCGTGTCTTCATTATAGGCGGTACCCCAAACGGCTTTTAATAACTGCTTATGGGTCAACACCCGACCACGATGTTGGGCTAGTATTTTAATTAACTCATATTCGGTTGGCGTGAGTTTTACTTCGCGTCTGGCAACTGTTACTCGTCTTTGGACAAGATCAACAACAAGATCGCCGCAAGTTATGACCGGTTCGTGCTCTGAGGCTGCGGCCCGGCGCAGCGATACCCGCATCCTGGCCATGAGTTCGCCAACACTAAAGGGTTTAGTTACATAATCATCAGCCCCGGCGTCCAGGGCTTCGATCTTTTCTTGCTCCTGATCACGTACTGTTAAAACAATAATAGGTGTTTGCGACCATTCGCGGATGGCTTTCACAACCTCTTTGCCGTCCATATCAGGCAAGCCTAAATCAATGATTAAGATATCAGGCTTAAAAATGGCTGCCCGGTTGATGCCATCTACTGCGGTTGCGCATTCGTCGATTTCGTAACCATGGGCGCTAAGAGAGACTTTTAGGAGTTTTCTGATCGGTGGTTCATCGTCAATAACTAAGACACGCATTCCTTTACTCATAATTACACAATCCTTTCGGGAATAACAACTTTCTCAGCCGCGGGGATGGCAAACGAAATCCTTGTTCCGCCACCAGCGCGTCTTTCGGCCCAAATCCTGCCGCCATGTGTCTCAACGATGCCTTTGCAGATCGATAATCCCAGGCCTGTGCCGCTGATATGTTTGGGCTGCTGGATGCGATAAAATTTGTCAAATACTTTATTGAGATCCTCTTCCGGGATGCCTACGCCATTATCGGAAACTGAGATAACAACAGCGGTTTCCTGGGGGACGGCGCTAATCAGGATAGTGCTGCCAGGCGGAGAATATTTCATGGCATTGTCAATAAGATTAATCAACACCTGTTCTAATAAAACACAGTCAGCCTTAAGCATTGGTATAGTGGGAGGCATGGTAATAGTAAGACTGTAGTGTTTGGTTGATTCTTTAAGCCGGTTTAGTGACGTTCCAATGATATCTTCAATATCACACCAGTCAATTTTAAGCTGCATCATGCCACTTTCAAGACGGGCCGTATCCAAAAGGTTTGCGATAATCCGCTCCATTCTTGCAGCTCCGTCCTGAATGGTTTCAAGCAGCTCCTGCCTGGCTGCTTTGGAGTAGACAGCTTCTGCTTCCACAAGCGTTGAGACAGAGCCGATAATGGAGGCTAATGGTGTTTTTAACTCATGGGAAATTGAGTTAAACAAGGCTGTACGCAGCTTGTCTGACTCCAAGAGGAGGGCTGCTTCCCTGGCTTTTTCCGCCAGTTTTACGCGTTCAAGGGCAATTGCCGCCAGCCCTGTCCAGGCATCTATCAGGCGCTTTTCCTCCGGTAATACATTCTTTTCTTGTATATGTACGCCTAAAATTCCGACAATGCTGTCGGTAGTTTTGAGGGGGATATATAAAAACATGGCATCTGACATCGTAGCAGTTGAACGCCCGGCTGCTTGGCCATGTTCAAAACTCCAGGCTGCTGTCGCTAGTTCGGTTGCATTTTGTGGTAAAGGCTTATTTTTATCGCTGATGGTATAGCTATCGGCCCGAATACTTAGTTGGCCAGAAAGATCAGGTAGTAGCACAATAACAGAACTGCCGATGGTTTCAGCAGCTTGTTTTACTAAGTGGCGGGCAATCAGGTCTATATCAATAATCCCCGCAATTTCCCTGCTAAACTGATACAGCGCACGGGTGCTTGTTTCCCGCTGACGGGCTGATGCAGCTTCATGGCGCAATAGCTCTGTGCGGCCACCAATAACAAAAGCAATGATCAAAAAGATGGCAAAACTCCAAAGATAGCGAATATCGGCAACGCTAAAGGTCAGAGTTGGTGGCACAAACAAGAAATCAAACGCAGCCAGGCCGCATAAAGCGGTAAAATAAGAAGGCCAGCGGCCCCACCAGAAGGCGCTTAAAACTACCGGAAGTTGATATAATAGGGCAATATTAATAAGTTCTATTTTTTCTTCAAAGTAAAGAGAAAAAAGTGTAAATAGAGTAATCATAGCTAATCCGTTCAGGCAGTGCCTCCAAGGCAAGGGGGCTTCTTTGGGCATTGTGCGAATGCCGTCATGCTGATCCTGCTCCGCAGTACCCTGAATTACATAAATATTTATACCGCCACTATTGCGAATTAGTTTATCAACCAAAGAACCGTGCCAAAGTTCCCGGAGACGGCTATGCTGCGGTTTGCCGATAACAATCGCGGAAACATTCTGGGCACAAGCTGCTGCGAGAATTTCCTGAGTAGGATTTTCACCGACGATTGTCAGTGTTTTGGCGCCAAGATCTTCTGCAAGCCGCATGTTTTTAGTTACTCGGTCTCGTTCGCTATCGCCTATAGGAAAACGGCGGGCAGGTGCTTCAACATGGACGGCTATTAATTCAGCCTGGATTCCTGCGGCTAACCGGCGAGCGGCCCTGATTAACTGGGCCGAAAAAGGACTGGCGCTCACACATACCATGACACGGTCGGCAGCCGGCCAGGGACCATTGATGTTGTGTTTGTGCATATAGGCGCTCATATCTTTATCTACACGCCTGGCTGTAAAGCGTAAAGACATCTCTCGCAAGGCATTAATATTACCCAGACGGAAAAATTTGCGCATGCTGTCTTTGCTATCGGGAGGAGCATGAATTTTGCCTTCTTTGAAACGCTTAAGCAATTCCTCGGGTGGAATGTCAATAAGCTGGACATTGGCGGCAGTTTCGAGAATCTGGTCAGGAATTGTTTTGGAAACTGTAAATCCGGTTATTTTGGTGACAATGTCATTTAAACTTTCGACATGCTGAATGTTAAGAGTTGTATAAACATGAATACCGGCGTTGAGAAGCTCCTCCACATCCTGAAAGCGGCGAGCGTGACGTGAACCGGGAATATTGTCATGAGCCAGCTCATCGATCAGGACCAGCTCCGGCTTTCGCTGGAGAATGGCTTCGATATCCAGTTCAGGAGTAAGCCTATCGTCAATATAGCCAAGCCGGGTCTGGATTTGTGGCAAGCCTTCCAGTAGCTGCTCGGTTTCCGGCATACCATGTGTTTCTACCAAGGCTACAGCTACATCATAACCTTCCTTAAGCCGCTGATGAGCGGCTTCCAGCATGGTATAGGTTTTGCCAACTCCAGGTGCGGCTCCTAAAAAAACTGTCAGGTTGCCTCGGGCTTTACTTAATTGGTTCATAGTTTATGCATATCCTTTTTTAGCAATTATCTTTAAGTATACTACTATTGACTAGGCTGCCGGTAGGTATATCTTTTAAGAACTCGGATTTGTTATACTGTGTAACAATGTCCATAATAGTTTTAATGCTTTCGCTGATATATTTGTTTTTATAATAGACGATATTAAACGATCTGTCCCAGGCATTTTCACTGCTTTTAATAGCATAGAGCTTGCCGCTTTTTAGTTCTTCTTCCACCAGGCGGATCGAGATAGCCGCCAGGCAGTTGTTTTCCATTACCGCCTTTTTTATTACATCCGGGCAGGTTACCTCCCAGCCTATTTTATAATTCACGCCATGTTTCTGCAGATCGTTCTCAAACAATTCCCGGGTACCGCTGCCTTCTTCGCGCATAACAAAAGACTGGTTTTCCAGCTCCGAGATTGCAATACTGCTGCGTCCTGCAAACCTATGATCTTTGCCGCAGATAATCACTAGATAATCTTTTACTACCGGGATATTAATCAAATCATGGTTTTTGACTTGCCCTTCCACAATGCCAATGTCGAGTTCAGCTTTGAGAATTTTTTCTTCGATAAATTTTGTATTGTTCATATAAGCAAAGGTTTCAATCTGTGGCATTTGATGCCTAAAATCCTTTAAGAGAGAGGGCAGCAGGCAGGAGCCAACCGTTATAGTGGCGCCAATACGTATTTTTTCGGCATGGCCTTCAGTAAACATGTAGTTGTTTAACTCATCAAATTGCTTTACTGCGATTCGGGCATAGGTAAGCAAATTTTTGCCGGTCTCGGTGATATACAGTTTTTTGCCGATACGTTCAAATAATAATACCTCATAATAGGTTTCTAATTCTCTTACTGCTTGGCTTACTGTTGGTTGTGATATAAAATATTTGGCGGCGGCAGAACTCATTGTGCCGGTTTCTGCCACCGCAATAAAGATTTTCAAATGTCTTATTGTCATGTGTTCTCCTTGTTTAACTAGTGCCATTATAGGTTTTACCTATGATTAATATAAAATAATATCACTTTAATAATTAATCAACAAGTGTTATATTGAAGATATGGTGTGTAAACAGGACAGACACGGGTTTTAGTGCATAATCCTTCCTATAAGGATGGTTAAATAGAATCAGGGGGTATACAAATGGCTACATTAACAGTAAGCAAAGAAGATGAAAAAAGAGTAAAGGCGCTCGGGTTTCTAAGTAACAAGGGAACTGATAATTTTTCCGGACGAGTGCTAACCGTAAATGGTGCGATAACGGCTGCGCAGATAAAGTGTATTGCTGAGGCCGCTGAACTATTTGGCAATGGCATTCTTACCTTTACAACCAGACTTTCGGTGGAATGTCAGGGTATACCCTATGACAAGCTTGAAGATTTCCGTGCTTATATTGCCAAAGCAGGTCTTAGGACTGGTGGCACAGGCGCGAAAGTTCGCCCGGTTGTATCCTGCAAAGGGACTACCTGCCAATATGGTCTTATTGATACCTTTGCGTTGTCTAATGAAATTCATGAACGGTTTTTTAATGGTTATACCAATGTAAAATTGCCGCATAAATTTAAAATTGCCGTAGGCGGCTGTCCGAATAACTGTGCCAAACCTAACTTAAACGATGTAGGCATTATCGGTCAAATCATACCTGATTTTGAAGCCGACAAATGTAAAGGCTGTAAAAAATGTTCAGTGGAAGCCGTATGTCCCATGCAGGCGGCCACTGTTGTTGACGGCGTTTTAAAAATCGATTCCGACAAATGCTGTCACTGTGGGCTGTGTATTGGAAAATGTAATTTTGATGCCATTGTAGATGGTAAACGGGGGTACAAGATATACCTTGGCGGCAGATGGGGTAAACGCGTGACAATCGGCGGTACTATGAACAAAATTTTTACCGATAAAGAAGAAGCACTTGCCGTTATTGAAAAGGTTATTCTCCTATATCGTGAGCAGGGAATAACCGGTGAACGCTTATCGCAGACTGTCGAAAGACTGGGTTTTGCCAATGTAGAAGCGCAAGTATTGGCAGATGAAATACTAACAAGAAAGCAAGCTGTTTTAGCTGACTAATTGTTTGGTTATCGGATAAACTACGAGAATACCTATGTGATTGCGGAGGGAATCAGTAATGCCAATCTACGAGTATTCATGCAAAAAATGCGGAAAAATAGTGGAACTGTTACAAAAAAGCGGTACAGATAAGGCAGGGATTATTTGTCCGGTTTGTGGTGAAGACACCCTGACAAAAATGTTTTCTGTAACAGCTCCGTCGCAAATGGCAAAGAGTTCGTCAAGCGGCTGTGATATGGGGAATAGCGGAGCCTGCGGCGGCTGTTGTTCAGGCTGTCATTAAAACGATACAAAAATATGAATGCCCTACAGTTCGAAAATCAGAACCGTAGGGCATTTAGCATATGAGATTAGCGAGGTGGAGTAAGATGAAAGGTAAGTCAAAACCTAATAAACCAGTTGAGTCATCTGATCTGGTAACTGTGCGGCGAACCTGGAACAGTTGGGAAACTGCCCAGGTTTATGTCGGTGATGTGTCCAATCCCCTCTGGGACATTGTTAGCGGTGGAGTAAAGGAGTCTGCTCCTGATGCGTTAATTTATGGGTATATATGGTGTGATACCATTGTCTCCGGCAGTATTGCCCATTCGTGTTTACATGGTACTGCTCCCCACAGCATCAAGATCTGTATTCTGCGAAAAGACAACCCGCCACGCATTTTCAACCATTTCTTAGCGCTGGTGGGACCCAAACCGGCTTCATGGCAGCGCTAATGGAGTGTTTTGCTGGAAAGTCCTTTTGCCGGTTAGCTGCCTGAGAGGACCGGATAAGTAAAGAGCAAAATGTGAAGTAAATTTAAACAAAAATGAGCAATAATAGCGGCTTCAATATGGCCGGTTTTTTGATAAATCCAGCCATAGCCAAACCCGGCTAGTGTTCCCCAGGCGCTATAGGCAATTCCGCCTGCATAATGAGCAAAGCCAAACAAGAGAGAAGCAAGTGTTAACGAGGCCCAAGTCCCCCAAGAATATCTCGCAAATGCCAAGCTAAGCTTTTTTTGAACAAAGCCCCGGAAAAAGGCTTCTTCTGCCACGCTCACAATAAGCAGGTTATTTATCAGCCAAAGTGGTAGAATTTCCGGCAGCTTGGGCTCAACATTGATTTTGCCTGACAGCCAGGCAGAAAAGAGCAGTAGTACAGCAAATATCAGGGAAAAAGGCAGGGTTTGTTTCAGTATTGCCAGCCAATCTTTTTTTGTAGTTATCAAGCGGTGGGATATGCCGAGAATAAATAGGCCTACAAACGCTTTGTCAAAATTAAGATATAAGGTAAAAGGAACGGCATTTTTACTGATAACTGCGCCTGAAAGCACTTTAAGATTGTGGAAATAAGGGATAGCATGTGCGCCGAGTCCGAACGACAAAAGCAGAATTATGGCAACGGCAAGGAAGCGGCCAGGCAAAGGCGCTTCTTTTTTTTGCGCGTAATATAAGGCCGCGGCAAGCAGTGCCAATGGCAATAGAGCAGGAAAATCAAGTTGCCGGCTCAGTAGTGCCAAGCCACAGGCGATCCCGGCAAATACAACCCAGAGCGGAACTTGCCGGAGTCTATAAACAGGTGGCGACCATAAACACATAATCGAAAAAAATAAAAAGCTGTAACTTAGCGTGATAAACCATGAAAGTTGCATAGTATTCTCCCGTCATATTAGTCTTAAAGGACATTGCGTAACCATAACATAGTTTTAATGTTGACTTTTCTATTATTCGAGTAATTAGGTTAGGACTTTTTTGTAAAATGAAATACAATAATTGCTAAAGTATAGAAGTTTAAAAGGTTTATGTTCACACTTGTAGAAAAAAATAATAGCTCATTTAACTATTTTACAATAAATTCAAAAGTTTGAGGAGTTTTAGATGCCAAGAGTAGAAGTCTTTTTGCCGATAGATAATATAATTTTATATTTAGTTATTGCTGCTGTTTTTGAGGCACTAGCCGTATACCTCTTCCAGTTCCGACGAATACCAGGGGCATTGCTGCTGGTTTATTGCCAAATAGCGAAAGGCTTTTGGGTACTGGCCAAACCCTTTGTCAGTTTACAGCCAGATCTGCCGGGAAAACTGTTTTGGGTTAATTTTAACGAATGGACGCCCATTCTGCTTACCTATTTCTGGTTTGAATTTATTTTGCAGGTCAGCCAGCAAAAAAACAGGCTGATAACGGTTATTCAGGTGTTGAGTCGGGCAACAGTGGTAAGCTTGCTGCTCATTATTAGTTTTGACAGTATGCTTGGCTGGTACTGGGGGCCAATGACCTTTGACGGTCAGGTTTTATCGATTGTTGCCGGGCCGGCAGCCAAGGTAAACGCCATTTTTTGTTATGCCCTGAATTTGTTATCATTGGGGCTGTCGGTGCGCTGGGTATATTGCAGTAATGGCTTGCGGCGTCAACAGGCTGTGGCAGTGTCTGTAACTCCGGTATTCAACTTAATCGGTATTATATTAGGGTATACCTTTGAGCTTCAGGCCGTACCGCCACAGGTGCCTGGCCTACTATTATCCGCAATTTATGTAACAGGGGTTTTTTACTGGTGGCGGATTTACAGTATTCTGCCGTTGGCTCAGGAGGCTGTCACCCGTAACATGAATGACGGTCTGTTGGTTGTTGATAAAAAAAGCTATATTGTTGACCTGAATCCGGCAGCAAGTACAATCCTTGCCGGGATTGCGGTAACAATAGGCGACAAATTTTCCGCAATCATTGCCGCCTGGCCGGAATTGGCGGCAATGGGCGATAAGCCAACTTTGGAAGTCAGCAGAATTTTTAATGGCTTGCAGCGTTTCTATCTAATCAGCACACTCCAGTGTAAAACACCACAGGGTCATGTCATCGGACAAACTTTTATATTCAAAGATATTACTGAGCAAAAACGCGATCATGCCAAGCTGATGGATCAACAAAAAGCCCTGTCTATCATGGCTGAGCGCGAACGTCTGGGGCGGGAACTGCATGATGGACAGGGTCAGTTATGGAGTTATATTAATGTTCAGGTGGAAGCAGCTCGTTCGCTGTTAGACAAAAAAGATTTTGTTCAGGCTGATTTGCTGCTGGAAAAAGTGGCTGGCGTGACCCAGGATGTTCATGTTGATCTCCGGGAATCCATAACCGGCCTGCAGCTTTCTGCCACTAAGGAAGGGATATGGCAGACCTTGGATGAGTATCTGCAATGGTTTAAGCAAAATCATGGGATAGATACCGAATTGCTGCTAAGTGAGGAAGTTGTCGCCGGGCTGCTACCGCCGACCACCGAGGTGCAGTTGCTGCGAATTATCCAGGAGGCCTTAACCAATATTCGAAAATATGCCAAAGCCCAAAAGGCCAGGGTTGCCATCCTGGTTAAGGATGACAATATTGTCGAGATCCAGGTGGAAGATGACGGCTGCGGTTTCGATCTTACCGCCGTAGCGGCGAAAAAAGGCAGTTTTGGTTTGAAAATTATGCAGGAACGGGCAGCGGAAATCGGGGCGCAGTATCAGATCTGCTCCAAACCCGGAACCGGTACCAAAGTCATTGTGCAAGTGACGATAGCTGAAGAATCGGCGGCAGACACAAGAAAGGACATATCGCTATGAGAGTACTGTTAGTAGATGATCACGCCTTGTTTATGGACGGAATGAAAAATCTGTTGACTGCCAATGATATTGAAGTTATAGGAACAGCCACAAATAGCCGGGAAGCGCTGGACAAAACCCAGGAATTGGCGCCTGATGTTATTTTGATGGATGTGCAGATGCCGGATGGTGACGGAATTACGGCTACACGCCTGATCAAAGCCGATTTTCCTGAAACCAAAATCGTGATGCTGACAGTTTCGCAAGATGACAGTCACTTATTTGAAGCCATCAAAGCCGGTGCTTCCGGCTATCTGCTCAAAGGGCTGCCGAAAAAGCAGTTCCTGGAATTATTGGCAGGGTTAAATGACGGTCAGTCGCCGCTTTCGCCGGGCTTGGCCGCCAAAGTGTTGGCAGAATTCGCCAAACTGCAGCAGGAACGTGACCTGGCACAACAGGTTGCCAATAAGACCGCTTTGTTAACTTCTCGGCAAATTGACATTCTTAAGCTGGTAGCCCAGGGGCTAACCTACAAAGAAATTGGCGATCAAATGAATGTCAGCGAAGCCACAGTAAAATATCATATGGGCGAAATTACTGCCAGGCTGCAGCTCGAAAATCGCTCGCAAGTGATTGCCTTTGCATCAGAAGTAGGTCTGACTGCGGACTGACCAACAGTGAAACAGCCAGCAAATGTCTAACGTACGGGTTTCTATGACCACGCCAACAGCAATTGACAGATTAGCTGCCACTTGCAGCAGTAACTTCCAATAGCAGGGATAAGAAAACTATATAAGTATCGATTGAAAAAAGTATAGGAAAACTATACTTTTTTTTTGTTAGAAACTATACTTTCGTCTAGTGTGCTTTGGTAAGGATTCTGTTACGCTTTTAAGCAAAGGATTGCATGTAATAAAAAAGTTGGTGAAATATTGAAATTGATGGAAGTCTGTTTTGCGGCGATTCCCTGTATCTGTCCATGCTAACGGTCAGATTAAAGCAGGAACAGCGGTAAGAAGATGCTATAGAAAGAAGGTTGAATCATTATGGCAAGACTCTTGCGGCGTTTCCGGCGGCGAACGACTGAAACGCTTTTGGCGGCGATGCTTGGGGCAACTGTATTGGCAGTAACGCCCTCAACTGCCCATGCTGATCTGGGGGCACAAGAATTTTACGACGGTGTTTCGCATATCATATCGGACAACATTACCACAGGCAGCAACTACGCCTTACAGGTTTACAACCCCGGCACAAGCGCGTCCATGAACGGTTTTACGATAAGGAGTAGTGGCCCTGTCAGTGTAGGGGTGAATGGGTGGGGCGCCCTGCAACTCACTGACGTTATTATCTCTCACTCAGGCGATTATGCGCTTGTCAGTGATTTATCGGGCAGTGCCACGATGGAGGGTGGCAGTATTACCACCACCCGCGTGAATGCTACCAACGGAGTTTATCCGTCGGCCTGCGCTGTGCTCGCACAAAGAGGCGGCACAATAGAGCTGCGAGATGTAACTATCCAAGCTGCAGGAACTGCTCTCTACGCCGATTCATATGACCAACCCACTTCCGGTCCCACAATTACCGCCAGCGTCAATGGTCAGAACATCAGTGGCGGCACCGCGTTGCTGAACGCAGTGGGGAGCGGTAAGATCAACCTTACCGCCAGCAGTGGTAGCCGGCTTTATGGCATCGTGACTATATCAAACCCCGCCACCGCTGTTGCCAACCTTACTTTGAACAGCGGCGCGACCTGGACAAATCCAGGCAATTCCATCCTTAGCAACCTCACTTTGAACAATGGCATAGTCACCTTCGCCGCGCCGTCTGCCGGCAGCTACAAAACCATCACCATCAACGGCAACCTGACCGGCAGCGGCGGCGTATTCAATCTGAACGCCAACCTTGGCGCCGGGCTGGCCGACCTTATCACCATCAACGGAAATACGAGCGGCGTCTATCAACTGAGCATCAATAACCAAGGCACCGCCGCAGCAGCGCGTAGTGCGGTAAAAGTCGTGCAATTAAACCCAGGCGCGACCAATACTGCCAGTTTTAGTGGCAGCGATATCGGCGCCTACCGCTACGGCGTAGCCCAAGGCTCGACCCTTGGCGGTTATAGTGGCGTTAACAGTGCCGCCGATTATTACCTGTATAATGCCGGCAAGCCATCCAACGTTTCGCAAAGCGCAGTCGCCAGCAGCGCCGGCAGCGTAATCGCTTGGTACGGCGAAATGAATGAAATCCGCAAGCGGATGGGTGAATTGCGCCTGGGCCGACAGTCAAGCGACGACTTTTGGAGCCGGACCTATGCGACTAAGTTTAACGTCAAACCGGCCGGTGCCGAATCATACACTCAGATTACACACGGCATCGAACTGGGTAAAGATAATCCGCAAGCGTTTATCGGCGGCAAAAAAATCACCGGCTTTCTCGTCGGCTACGGCAAAGGTGACAGCAGCTTAACCAGCGGCGGCAGCGACACCACTGATAGCACCTATCTAGGCGCGTATAGCAGCTGGGTGCGTGACGACGGCAGCTATTTTGACCTGATCGGCAAGTACAACTGGTTTAACCACAAATATGCCGCACCGGTTCTCGGCGGCGGCAGTGACAGCGGCAGCTATCGCAACCAGGGTCTTGGATTGTCGGCGGAAATCGGCAAGCACATTGCACGCGAGGACGGCTTCTTCATTGAACCGGCGCTTGAACTGTCGACGCTGTGGTCAAGCAGCGCGTCTTATACCAGCGCAAATGGCCTTGCCGTTACCGTGCCGTCAGCCCATTCCCTTCAACTGCGTCTTGGCTGCACTGTCGGAAAAACCTGGCAGGGAAAGAGCGGCGCAGCCCGCCAACTCTACGGCAAATTATCCTGGGTCAATGAATATGCTGGCAACAGCAGTGTGCGTGTCGATACAGCCTCGTTCGATGCCAGTCTGAAAGGGCACCAATGGGTAGCCGGTGTCGGTTTCGTGGAAGACAGCAAAAATCATCAGCTGTACCTTGATGCGGAAAAATCCTGGGGCAACTCTATCAGCAAAGTCTGGGGCGTCAATGCTGGCTATCGCTGGAAGTTGTAATGGTAAATGGTTGCTTTGCATTGAGGAAGCTGGTGAAACTTTGAAACAGGTGGAAGTAGTGTTCTGCGGCAATTCGTTATATCTCTGCGGTTTGGCTGCAAGCCTGCAGCAAAAAGAACAATTTCGTATCTGCTGGATGGAGTATGAACCGATGAATGCTCTTCCTGAGCTAAAAATGCTTTGTCCTGATGTGTTGGTGATGGAAGCAGCCAACTACAATGCGAAAATGGCCAGTAGTTTGCGTAAAAAAAGTGATCCGGTAATTATCGTAGTGTATCCTGAAACCGATTCGCTGGAAGTGTTTTGGGAGAACCGGCGTTATACAACGGCAATTGATAGTTTGATAAGCGTAATTACAGATGTCACTGCCGGTAACCAAGCGTAAATAATAACTAAACAACGACAGGAAAAAGCAACAGCCTTGCATTACGCCAAAAGAATATGGCAGATGCAAGGCTGTTTGTTATCCTAAAATCTCATTAATACATTCTCGGCATACTTGGATGATCGCAGGCATATCAGCACGCTTAATGGTCAGCGGCGGGTTAAAATAGAGAACATCGCCAAGCGGCCTGAGCACTACGCCTTTGGCTAACGTCTTTTTATAAATCTGATAACCGATACGTTTACCGGAGTCAAAAGGCTGCTTACTCGATTTGTCAGCAACCAGTTCGATGGCATTAATCAGGCCAATTGACCGGATTTCACCAACATGCGGGTGATCAGCCAGTGAGTCTAGTAGCAGTTGGTGGAAGTAAGGTGCATTTTCGTTGGCCTTTTCTAAGATTTGCTCTTCCTTTAAAATGGCCAGCACTTCATTAGCTGCCGAGCAGGCCAGTGGGTTGCCGCTGTAGGTGTGGCTGTGGAGAAAGGCTTTGCCTTCGCCGTAGTCGGCATAAAACGCGTCATAAATGGTTTGGGTGGTTACTGCCAGTGCCATCGGCAAATAGCCGCCAGTCAGGCCTTTGGACAGACAGATGATATCTGGTGAGATGCCGGCATGGTCACAGGCGAACAGCTTGCCTGTGCGGCCAAAGCCTGTGGCGATTTCATCGGCTATTAGGTGAACCTTGTATTTGTCGCAGGCTTCGCGGAGTTTTTTGAGATACAGCGGCGGATATATTCGCATCCCGGCCGCTCCTTGGACAAGCGGTTCGGCGATAAAGGCGCAGACTGTGTCAGCATGCTCGGCAAAAGCCGCTTCTGCATCGGCGAAACATTGCGCCTGGCAGCTGTCGCGATGTTGATTATAACGACAGCGGTAGCAGTCCGGTCCGTCAACCCGGATAATATCAAGCAGCATGGGTTTATAGATTTGGGAATACAAATCCACGCCGCCGACAGAAAGGGCGCCAACAGTTTCGCCATGATACGCGTCACTTAAGGCCATAAACCGTGTTTTCTGCGGCTGGCCTGTCTGATAATGATACTGAAAACTCATTTTCATGGCAGCTTCAATAGCAGAAGAGCCGTTATCGGTGAATAAGAACTTGGTCAGACCTTTTGGCAGCAGGCGGGAAAGACTGTCACAGAGATTAATGGCCGGGGCGTGAGAGAAGTTTGCGAAGATGACATGTTCTAGTTTGTCAATTTGGTTTTTGACAGCATTGTTTATGCGGGGATTGCAATGACCGAGCAGATTGCACCACCAGGAACTCACTACGTCGGCATACTTTTTGCCGTCAACATCGTAAAGGTATAAGCCTTTTGCATGGTCGATTATAATAGGCGGCAACTCTTCATAGTCCTTCATCTGGGAACAGGGATGCCAGATATGCTGTAAATCTTTTTGTACTAAATCCATAGCTTAGACCTCCTTGAACAGCTGGCAAAGTGCAGATGTATCGATATCCAGACAGCTTGCGTGCTCAGGAACGCAGGCGATGACTGGCACTTTGGTTAAGCGTTCAATCATATTTCGGTTATCTATATGTAAAAAATGAGTATTATCATAGTTGTTAAGAATGAACCCTTTTACTGTAATCCCCAGGCTTGCGGCATAATGTGCGGTAAGAACTGCGTTGTTAATGGAGCCAAGTCCGGCTGAAGATACCACAAGCAAGTCAAGGCCGAGCAACTTGATAATGTCGGTTTGCATCAGGATGGTGTCATCCATGCGTAACGGACAGACAAGGCCGCCGCAGCCTTCTACTGTAAGAAAATCATATTGGTGCGAAAATTTATTGAAGTCAGCCTGGATAACGCGCGCCTCTATTGGCTGGTGCTCTAGCTGGGAGGCCAGATGCGGCGAAACCGCAGTTTTATATATGTAAGAGGTTAACTCTTGCGGTGCTAGCGGGATACCGGCAATATCGGCGACAAACTTGCAGTCGCCGGGAATGAGGTTGCCGGCAATCTCTTCTGCGCCGCTTAACGCCGGTTTATAGTAACCGGCGTTAAGGCCGCTGCTGCGGAGTTTTTTTACAAGTAGACCGCTCACATAGGTTTTGCCAATATCAGTTCCTGTTCCGGTGATAAAGATCGCTTTACTCATGTAGTTTCGCCTCGAATCCAAGAGAGTTCAGCATTGCTAAATCATCACTAATACTGATGCCGGCAGTTGTCAGCATGTCGCCGGAGATGGCAGCGTTGGCGCCTGACTGAAATACGGCTCTGCCCTTATCAGGCAATAAACCTCGTCCGCCAGCCAACCGGATGGCAGCTGTCGGCAAGATAAAACGGTATATGGCGACAATGCGCCGCACTTCCTCAGCTGTGAGTTTAGGCAGGCCGGCAAGTGGTGTTCCTGGTATTGGGTTTAATATATTAACAGGAATGGATTTTATGCCAAGCTCGCGCAGGTCAAGAGCCATGTCAATCCGGTCTTCCAGAGTCTCACCAAGTCCCATAATGCCGCCGCTGCAAACTTCCAGGCCGGCTGCTAAGGCATTTTTGATTGTGGTAATTTTGTCGTCATAGGTATGGGTGGTACAGATTTGCGGGAAATAGCGGCGGGATGTTTCAAGATTGTTATGATAGCGCGAAACGCCGGCTGCTTTAAGCTCTCTAAACTGCTCCAACGACAATAAGCCGTGCGAAGCGCACAGCGAGATAGTGCAGTTATTCCGCAAGGTGCGGTAATGCTCGCAGATTTGCGTCAATTCGTCATCAGACAGTGTCCGACCGGAAGTAACAATCGAATAGCGGTGAACGCCTTTATTTTGGTTATAAAGAGCTTCTTTGAGGAGACTCTCTTCATCCATCAGTGGATATTCTTCAACGTCAGTGTTGTAATGAACCGATTGAGCGCAGTACTTACAGTTTTCCGAGCAGCGTCCGCTTTTGCCGTTAACAATAGTACAGAGATCAAAAGCATTGCCGCGGAAATGCTGGCGCAACTCATCGGCGGCTGAACAAAGTTCTGCCAGCGGTGCGTCATACAGTGTCAACGCTTCCTGCTTGGTCACCTGATGGCCGTTAAGCACAGCAGAGTATAATTGTTGTAGGTTCATTAATATATCAGACTCCTTTTGTAAGATCTTATGTAAGCGCTTCCAGTCGATGGTTGGTAAAGTTTGCGAGTAACCGAGAGTGGGTTATTAGTAAAAAAACTGTAAACCAAAAACGATTGCAAAGGTTAACAATTGAAACGCAATTTACCCTAAAGCTGCACAATTTTTTATTAAAGTAAATCTGCGTATAGGTTTATTATACTGCTTGGACCTATATTGTCAACTAATAACAAAACAATGGTTAACATTACGACTAAGAATCTGGATTGTTTACTCCGGCCTCAAAAGCCATGACTGTCACCTCGCAATTTATCTACAAATGGTAAATCAGCCGGGGCAAAATCGTAATCACTAAGACATGCAATATCAACCCATTCAATAGTATCATGGGAATTAAGTTCAATTTCGCCTGATAACCAAGTACACCAATAAGCTTTAAGTTGAATAGTCCTATTCGGGTACTCATAGATACTTTCCCCGAAAAAGTCACTGACACTTATCTCGATGTTTACTTCCTCTTTTATTTCACGACGGAGGCATTCTTCTGGGGTTTCGCCAACTTCAACTTTGCCACCGGGGAATTCCCATTTGCCGGCTAATTTATCTCCGATCGGTCGACGGGCAATTAGGATTGTACCTTTATCCTGAATAACAGCTGCAATTACTTCAATCAAATTCGTCACCTCTTTTACCTGGGGTTTACTGACCTTTCATCACCTGGGTTCTGAAAATAACCAAAATTAAATACTTCCCAATAACAACCAAAAAAGGACTTTTTCTAAAAAATAAAGGGAATTTATGGATCAATAGGGAAATATATAAAAGGCAATAGGGACGTTGCCGACGGGTTACTGAAAAGTAATCTTTCGGCAACGTCCTATCGTCATTCATTTGAGGAATACAAGAAACCAAAAATTAAGGTGGGATCAGAGTGCAGTTGCTAAAGATGATGAAGAAAAGTATTCAGGTAAAGGTCACGGTAATAGCTGTTGTTAGTCTGTTTATATCATTAAGTATTTTGGGTATTTGCAATTTTTATAATGCAAGAAATATAATCATTGCTGATGCGGAAGAAGCACTTGCTGAGCAGGCTGAGGCCAATGCCCGGGAAATTGCATTATGGAATGAGATGCGTAAAGGCGAGCTTTCCATATTGGCTACAAATCAAAGTGTTGTGAATGGTGATACTGAGGTTGCACTTAACTATTTGGCTTCAGAGGCCAAACGTAATCCCATTTATTCGCGGTTCTGGGTCGTAAATGCGCAGGGGCAGGCTATTCATACCACCAGAGACAGAACCAATATTGTTGATCGCGACTACTTTAAGCAGGTAATGTCTACAGGAGAAGTGGTAGTTACTGATCCGATTATCTCAAAAGTAGACGGAAAAATGGTAGTCTCAGTGGTTGCTCCCATTAAAAGAGATAATAGAATTGTTGGGGTTTTAGGTGGCACAGTTACGGTGGATAGCCTGATTGCCCGTATCAATGAGATTAAAGTGGCGCAAACTGGATATGCCTATGTAATACAAGGCAATGGTTTAACCATTTTTCACCCTGATAAGGAGCGTGTTATGAAAAACAATGCGCTGACCGATCAGGATGCTGATAGTAAGTTAAAAGAAATAACCAACAAGATGGTAAGCGGTGAAAAAGGCATTGCCAGTTATGTTGAGAATGGAGCTACAAAGTATATCGCTTATTCACCGATTGGCGGGTCGCATTGGAGCTTAGGTATTAACGTTCCGGAAAATGAAATTCTTACTAAAACCAAGGCGTTCACAATTACTTCGATTAGTCTCATCGCCTTAATTCTTATTGTTACTTGCGGGTTTGGTATTGTTGCTTCCAGACGGTTGACAAAGCCAATTGTTACCTTAAACAAAACAGTAGAGAAAGTTGCCCAAGGTGATTTAACCATACAAACAGCAGGGCTGGTTCAGCATAAGAGCAGCAAGGCTGACAAGGATGAACTTGATACGTTGGCTGCCAACTTTAATATGATGGTAGTAAATTTAAACAATCTGGTGCAGCAAATCTCGGTTTCGGCAGAACAAGTGGCCGTATCTTCAGAGGAGTTGACTGCCAGTGCTGAACAATCTGCGCAGTCGATAACTCAGGTTGCCGGTTCGGTTGGTGATATTGTGGGTGGAACAGAAAGCGCATTGCAGGCGGTTGATGAAGCGTCAGCAGTAGTAGAGCAAATGTCTGCAGGTATACAGCAGGCTGCCGCTAGCTCTAACCAGGTAGCCGCACATTCTGCACAAGCGGCCGATAAGGCCAAAGAAGGCAATGCTTCGGTTGTCAAAGCTGTTACGCAAATGACCCAGGTTGAACAGACTGTCAATAACTCGGCACAAGTTGTGGCTAAACTTGGTGAGCGCTCCAAGGAAATCGGACAGATTGTTGATGCGATATCCGGTATTGCCGGGCAAACCAACTTACTGGCACTTAATGCTGCAATTGAAGCAGCACGAGCGGGGGAACAAGGAAGAGGGTTTGCGGTTGTTGCTGAAGAGGTCCGTAAATTGGCTGAACAATCCCAAGATGCAGCTAAGCAAATCGCAACTCTGATTGGCGAAATCCAGGGGGATACAGATAAAGCTGTTGCAGCCATGGATGAAGGTACGCGTGAAGTCAAGATCGGAGCTGAAGTGGTTACTGTTGCCGGAAAAGCCTTTGAAGAAATCGCCTCATTGGTAACCAGTGTATCTGAACAGGTTAGAGAGATTTCTGCTGTTATGCAGCAATTGGCAAGTGGCAGTCAGCAAATCGTTCTTTCGGTTAGAACAATAGATAGCATCAGCAAAAATACGGCTGAAGATGCGCAAACCGTGTCAGCCGCCGCTGAAGGGCAGTCAGCATCTATGGAGGAAATTGCTGCTTCCAGCCAAAGTCTGGCCAAGATGGCAGAAGCGCTTCAGCAAGTGATCTGCAAGTTTAAAATCTAATATAAGCGAAGAAAAACAGCTGCTGTTGAACTGACCCCCAAAAGTTAGACCTTAAAAATCCAACTTTTGGGAGGTCAGTTTTTTTGTCTACCGGAATTTATAACAAAATGCTGTTGATATAAAGACGCCTGAGGCTTCTTTGTCACAAGCCAAGTCTTTTCTTATAGAGACAAATAGCTTATTTGTTTGGTATCAGCGGTTTGTTTTGTGTGTTCGTTTCTTTTGCACTATCACGGTTAGAATTGTATTTCGGATCGCCAAAGGTAACTTTTTTTGAACTTTCTTTAATGGCTTGTTTGATTAGTGAAATGGTAATCACCTCCCGGAGATAGTTTGTCCATAAAAAATAGGTGAGACTCGGGATTGTTGGAGATTTTCAACAAAAATAAGAGCGAAGATAATGTGCGCTATAGCAACACTATGAATTTAAGAATTCTCTAGTTTGGCGACACGCTGCTCTAGTTCACTAATTCGCGCAAGTAAAGCTTGCTCTGCGTTTATATTCTCAATTTCGTTTTTGCGATCACAGTCTTGGGATAATAATTCGGCAACTAAGGCAAGCGCATCTCCCAGAACGGTAAAGATCAATGCTAGAAGGATTAATTTATCTATGTCGTCACAGTTCATGGTTGCCAGCTCCTAGATAGTTTATTAAGCATTTTATGCTAGAGCAGCTGCGCTGGTTCAAAACAGGGAGCAGTAAGATATAAAAAAACCTGCAAACAAATGCAGGTTTATAATCGAAAAATATATATTGCTACAGGTGAGTTAAATTCTCTGCCGCCTTGGCGATAAGTAATTTGTAGAGGTTTAAGAATTGTTGCTAACTGCATTAAAAATGTCAGTTAGGATTGAAAAAGGGGTTCGTTTAGGATTATGCATTCTTTTGTCATAATCAAGCTGCAAACGCGCATTGTTGGTCTGCGCATATTTTAAAACAGCACTATAACAGGCTTCCGGAACTGTTTCAGGCAGGACAGGTGCCCAAAAACTAGGATTATACTGAGTGGAGGTTTTGCCAATGACTTGTCCGCTACCGTTATAGTCAGCTGTATCCATGAGCAGCATTTGACGCTCGTTTAGGCGGAACCAATAGTGTTTTAAAGTAGAGTCATAACTGAACTCAGAAGTGCTTTTTATCCAGACGCTTACCAGCTTTTCATCACGATAGGGATCTTTTTCATAGCGTAATGTAGTTGTATCAAACTGAGCTACCACTGCATCATCGGTTACAATGTTCTCATAGCGGGAAGCTGCTGCCAGTCCAATTGCAGAAGAACAAGCAAACACTAACAAGGTAATAAACAGTATGTATTTTGCATATCTCATAGTTTCATCTTCTTTCTGGCATGCCCGGCAAGCCAAGTATTTAGTGCAAGACAAAAATGTCTTTCATTTATTTATTTCTTCATAAGGTAAATAAAACCCTGTTTATTTATAGGTAAAACTATACTTTAGGATAGTGTGTTTTTTAGTAAATTCTGGTACGATATATGCAAAAGTAAAAAAAGGTAAAATTAAGGAGGTGTGAGGATGGCAAGTGTGCATTTTACTGAGGAACGCGAGAAGGCGCTTATGTGTAAAATCCGTTGGAAGATTGTTCCGTATGTTATGCTGCTGTATATTGTGGCGATGCTGGACCGGGTTAATATCGGATTTGCTGCTTTGCAGATGAATAAGGAGCTAGGAATTAGCGCCAGTATGTTTGGGTTGCTGGCGGGTATTTTCTTTATTTCCTATTTCTTTTTTGAAGTTCCCAGCAATATTATTATGTATAAGGTGGGAGCGCGTAAGTGGATTGCCAGGATTCTTGTAAGCTGGGGACTGGTGACGGTTTTGCTGGCGTTTGCACAAAATGTTATGCAGGTGGCAGTTTTGCGGGCGCTTTTGGGTGCTGCGGAAGCCGGTTTTTATCCTTGCATTATTTTATATTTTACGTTTTGGTTTCCCAGCAGGCATTTTGCCAAAACTATGTCGCTGTTTATGTGCGGGATGGCGTTGGCCAATATTATTGTTGGGCCGATTTCATCATGGATTATGGAAAATGTTGCGTGGCTGGGGCTATCTGGCTGGCGCTGGATGTTTATATTAGAAGGTTTGCCGGCAATACTTCTGGGGTTTGTTACGTTGTTTGTCATGGTGGACAGGCCGCAGCAGGCTCAATTTCTGAGTACGGAAGAAAAAGAGTGGCTTATTGACAAATTGGAGCGTGAACATGCCGCCAAAGCAGTAAAGGTCAAAGTTACAAATAAATGGGAGGTTTTTAAAAGCGGCCGCGTATGGCATTTGGCGTGTTGTTATTTGTGTTATACTTTTATGCTCTACGGTCTCGGAATGTGGATGCCGCAAATAGTAAAAAACCTTGCCCAAGCAATGAGTTTATCTAACATCGGGATAATTTCAACAGTTCCTTATGTGTGTGCCATTAGTGTTATGATTTACGTGGCTAAACGATCTGATGCTGTCCAGGAACGCCGGTATCATACGGCTATACCAATGGGAATCGGCTTTGTGGGCTTAATGAGTTTACCCTTAACAGAGGATCTTATCTTGTCGATGGTGCTGCTCTGTATCTGTCAGGCTGCAATTTATGCTTTTGTCGGAACGTTCTGGACGTTGCCTAATTTGTATTTATCAGAAGTGAATGCGGCTATTGGCATTGCTATCATTAATTCGTTTGGCAATTTAGGCGGTTTTTTTGGACCCTATATGGTCGGCTTTCTGAAAGATATTACCGGTTCAACTAATGCCGGTATGGTGTTCTTAGCTTCGTTTGCATTAGTGGGAACTGCTCTTATAGTAGCTATTCCTAAAAAGGAAGCCGCCCCCGAATCGTTAAAAACCAATGTAAGCGTACAGCAGATTTGATTCCAGTGGCGTTAAAACACCATACATAGAAGGATACCCTATAAAGATGGAGAATTTATTCATAACTGATATTAGGGGGAATATGATATGTACACACGCAGGCTGTTAGTTGCATTGATAATGGTTTTGTCACTTGTGGTTGCCGGTTGTTCCGGGGAAAAAGATGTCAAAACACCGGCTACCGGAAGTCTGATGGTGGGAATGCTGACTGATGCTGGTACCATTGATGACAGGTCATTTAATCAGGGAACCTGGGAAGGTATTGTTAAGGCGGGAACGGATTTTAATTTTAAGCCTAAATATCTGCGCCCGGCCGGCACGACGACTGCTGATTATGATAAAGAAATCGCCAACCTTCATGATGCGGGTTATAGGCTGATTATTACCCCAGGATTTAAGTTTGAGAATTCGATTTATACGGCGCAGGATAAGTATCAGGATACCAAATTTGTCATTTTGGATGGAGTTCCACATCCGGGCAATGATTATAGCAAAGTCAAGGTTGGTTCCAATACGGTAGCTATAAACTTTGCCGAGCATGAATCTGGGTTTCTGGCAGGTGTTGCGGCAGCGCTGCAGCTTAAGAGCGGTGAATTTGGATTTATCGGCGGCATGGAGATTCCTGCTGTGCAGCGGTTTAACTGGGGCTTTCAACAAGGAATAAAATATGCCAATGCCAATTTGGGCACTCAGATTACAATAAAAGCTGAAAACTTTTTGTATCAGGGAACTTTTCATGATGTTGCGGCAGGGCAGCAGCTGGCTGCACAGATGTATGACCGGGGCGTTAAGGTCATATTTGCTGCTGCCGGCAGTGTCGGTATTGGCGTAATTAATGAGGCCGTGGCCCGGACAAAGGGCGGTCAGGCTGTATGGGTAATCGGTGTTGACGTAGATCAATATGCACAGGGCTATTATGATGCCAACAAGACCAAGTCGGTTATTTTGACATCGGCAATGAAGTGTGTGAACCAGGCGGCCTATGATATGGTCAAAAGTGTAAAAGAGGGTAATTTCCCAGGCGGCAAAACACTTACTTTTAATGTGAAAAATGATGGTATTGGTATTCCTGCTCAGAACCCGAATCTTCAGGCTGAAGTTACCGGCAAGATAACAGAACTGGTTGCCAGTCTAAAAGAAGGAAAAATAACTGTTGCCGATAAGGGGGAGGGCCTGCTGCGATAGCAGCCTATCCTCAGGATTAAAGATAAAGTACGGCGTAAGCCGTGCTTTTCTTTACCAAAGGATTGACTAAGCAGTGTAAGCAGGAAATAAGTAGTTGTGACAGGAGGGCAGCGGGCTTGGAGTATGTTGTGGAAATGCGGGGCATTCGCAAAGAGTTTGCCGGGATTGTTGCCAATGATGATATTACGTTAACTGTCCGGCGCGGCGAAATCCACGCATTATTAGGGGAAAATGGCGCCGGTAAGTCTACCCTGATGAATATTTTGTTCGGGCTTTATCAACCGGATGGCGGCAGCATCAGGCTGCGCGGACAAGCGGTTAGCATTGCTAACCCCAAGGCTGCCAATGAGCTGGGGATCGGTATGGTTCACCAGCATTTTCAGTTGGTACATAATTTTACGGTTACGGAAAATATTATTCTGGGACTTGAACCTAATTGCTGTGGTATTGTCAACACTAAGTCGGCCGGCAACCGGATAAAAGAACTGTCTAAGCGTTACGGGCTCAATGTTGATCCTGCAGCAAAAATCGAGGATATTTCAGTTGGCATGCAGCAAAAGGTAGAAATTTTGAAAATGCTGTACCGTGATGCCGAGATTTTGATTTTTGATGAGCCGACAGCTGTACTTACGCCGCAGGAAGTGACTGAGCTGATTTTGATTATGAAAAAGCTTGCCGCCGAAGGCAAAGCCATTATTCTTATTACGCACAAGCTAAAGGAAATCAAAGAAGCGGCTGACCGCTGCACGGTAATCAGACGGGGACGCTATATCGGGACAGTCGAGGTAGACGGGTGCAGTGTTGAAGAAATGGCTGAGATGATGGTCGGACGAAAGGTTTTTTTTAAAGCCGATAAACAAAAGTACCTGCCCGGAGAAGTTTTACTGGAAATCAAAAACTTGACAGTGCATAACAAAAATAAGCTGCCGGCAGTTAAGGATTTTTCGCTGAGCCTCCATGCTGGTGAAATTGTCGGGCTTGCCGGAATTGACGGCAATGGGCAGGCTGAACTGGTGGAAGCCTTGGTGGGTTTGCGCAAGTGCCAGTCAGGGCAGATTTTACTGCAAGGTCAAGATATTTCATCATTATCGATCAAAGAGCGGATTAATGCCGGTTTGGCGCATGTGCCAGAAGATCGCCATAAACGCGGGCTGGTGCTTGACTATAGTATGGAAGATAATTTGGTGTTGGAAGTGTATGACCGGGAGCCGTTTGCCCGTAACCAAGTTCGGAAGCAGGCGGCTATCCGTCGGTACGCTCAGCAGATTATGCAGCAGTTTGATGTTCGTGCTGCTCAAGGGGAAGCCAGTATTGCCAGGTCATTATCTGGTGGTAATCAGCAAAAAGCCATTATCGGGCGGCAGATCAGCCTTAATCCCAAGGTGTTGATTGCCGTTCAGCCGACACGCGGACTTGATGTTGGTTCCATTGAATATATTCACCAACGGTTACTGGCGCAACGGGAGGCAGGTTATGCGGTACTGCTGGTATCGCTGGAATTAGAAGAGATATTGAATCTCGCTGACCGGATTGGGGTAATCAGCAAGGGCGAATTAATCGGGTTAGTCCAGGCCCAAGATGCCAGTGAAAATGACCTTGGCCTGATGATGGCCGGTGTACGCAAGGAGGCAGCTAATGACACAGTTTCATTATGAGGAACGGAAAGAAGTTGTCATTTTGCTGATGACCATTCTGCTTGGGTTAGTGGCAGGTGCAATTTTCATGCTCATGACCGGCCATGATCCGGCAGCCGGTTATGAATTTTTGTTCCGGGGCGGGTTAATGAGCTTGGAGAGAATCGGCAATACGGTAGCGACGGCGGTTCCTTTGATATTTACCGGATTGTCGGTAGCTTTTGCCTTTAAAACAGGGCTGTTTAATATCGGAGCAGCCGGGCAATTGTTAATTGGTGGATTTTGTGCTGTGGCTGTGGGGCTGACAGTGGAGCTTGCCAAGCCGCTGCTGCTGATAGTTATGATTTTGATCGCACTTATAAGCGGTGGCTTATGGGCGGCAATCCCCGGCTGGTTTAAAGCCCGGTTTAATGTGCATGAAGTGGTGTCTACCATTATGATGAACTGGATTGCTTACTGGCTGGTATATTATCTTGTGCCTGCCTATTTTAAAGGCGCATTTGAAACAGAATCCCGCAACATCCCGGCGGCGGCTTCCTTGCGCACTGAGGGGCTTTCCCAGTTGTTTGACGGCTCTTATATTAATCTGGGGACTTTTTTAGCCCTTGCGGCTGTGCTATTTAGCGTGTTTATCCTGCAGCGCACAACACTCGGATTTGAGTTAAAGGCCGTGGGGTTCAATCGCTATGCGGCAGAATGCGCGGGAATTAACGCCGGGCGCAGTATTGTCCTTTCCATGGTAATTGCCGGAGCGCTGGCAGGCTTAGGCGGTATGACGCTGTATTGCGGTTATGCCACCAATCTTCAGATTGGAATATTGCCTTCTCAGGGGATTGACGGTATTGCGGTAGCGTTGCTGGGAGCCAATTCGCCGTGGGGAGTTCTGGCCGCCGCCTTGTTTTTCGGGTTATTGTATTCCGGCAAAGGCTTTATGAATGCCATGACAAGTATACCGCCAGAGATTGCCGATACCATTATTGCCACCATTATTTATTTTGCAGCTACAAGTGTACTTATTGAAAAAGGCATTGAGAGAGTGCGAAAAAGCCAGAAGGGAGGCAGCTGATATGTGGCAGATTTTACAGCAGATTTCGCCTTATGCAATTGCTTTTACCATTCCGCTTTTGATTACCGCAATTGGCGGTTTATATTCTGAGCGTAGCGGTGTGGTTAATATCGGTTTAGAGGGTTTGATGGTAATTGGTTCGTTTGCGGCCGCAATTACGGTAACAGTTTTCCAGCCGGTTTTGTCCAGCCAGGCTTTATGGCTGGGATTGTTGGCGGCAATGCTGGCAGGTGCGGCATTTTCTCTGCTGCATGCGTTTGCCAGTATCAGTCTGCAGGCTAACCAGGTAATCAGCGGCACGGCCATTAATATGATTGCTGGGGCGTTAACCGTGTTTATTGCCCGCAATCTGACAGGCAGCGGAAATATCCAGATTAGTCCATTTACTCGCTTTGACATTCCAGGGCTTAGTGAGATACCAGTGATTGGAAAAATGCTATTTGTTAGCACCTATGCGACAACCTGGCTAGTACTGTTGATTTTTATAGTTGCTTATTTTGTGTTATATAAGACGGTTTACGGGCTGCGTCTCAGGGCGTGTGGCGAGCATCCTCAGGCAGTTGCTTCAGCCGGCGTCAATGTGCAGTGGGTGCGATATACGGCAGTTGCCATATCTGGTGCTTGTGCCGGACTGGGGGGCGCCATTATTTTGACAACCTATTCCGGTGAATTTAACGGATCGGTATTTGGTCTGGGATTTTTAGCGCTGGCGGCACTGATTTTTGGACAGTGGAAGCCGCTTGGGATTTTGGGAGCCGCCTTTTTTTTCGGATTTGCCAGCACGCTGGCCACATCGGCGCAGGCTATTCCGGCTTTGGCTCAGATACCAGGTGTAGTACTGAAAACCTTTCCGTATATTGTCACTTTGCTGGTGCTTGTGATTTTTTCCAAAACCTCACAAGCGCCGCGGACGGCCGGCGAACCTTTTGAACAAGGAAAACGATAAAAGCATAAAAGGACAGACGCTAACAGGATTTTATTGGTAAAAAAATGTGTGGAATAGCAAAATAAAAGAGGAAAAAGGAAGTTGATGGAGAAAAAATGTCATATAGATCATGACAAAATTACGGTTTAATATAATAGGGGCGTGAATGACGTGGAGGAAAAGATAGTAGCAGATGTTAAAATAGTTACGATTATACCCAGGGTGGATGCCGCAAACGCTAAAACAGTAGAAACACAACTTAATGATATCATTAATGGTGGCACTAGGAAGTTAGTATGTAACTTTTCACAAAATGAGTATATTTCCAGTGCGGGTCTGCGCGTGTTTTTATCAACCTTAAAAATGATGAAAAAATCTGGTGGTGAAATTGTTTTATGCGGGCTGCAGCCTTATGTCCAGGAAGTGTTTGACATGGCTGGCTTTAGTCAGTTGTTTACGATCTCCGGCAGTGAAGATGAGGCTGTTAAAGAGTTTAAGTAGGAAACGCAAGGACACGGAGACGAAGTATGAGGTATCATGCTTCGTTTTTCTCTTTGCTCTTTCAGTTAGTCAGAATAAGGTAGGATTTTGTGTAACATATATTTATATAAGTTTGTTAGTGTTATGGGGAAAAGGAAAATAAAAATAAAGGGTGGTGCATACTATGGATTTTCATGATGGTACAAATAAAATGGACCGCAATTTCCCAATAAATAAACCGCTCCGTGTAGTGCCATGAATCAACAACAAATTGTTTTAAAAAATGACTTGGCCGAAATTGAAACCATGACGGCGGTGATAGAACAATTCGGCGAAGCACAGGCGTTGCCGCTGCGGGTTATCTTTGATATGAACCTGGTGCTGGAAGAAATCATAACCAATATTATCTCCTATGGATATGATGATGAGCTGGAACACAGCATTATGATAGAGCTGTCCTGGGATAATGGCCTGTTGGCATTGACCGTAACTGATGATGCCAAACCATTTGATCCGTTAGCAAATGCAGCGCCTGATCTATTATTGCCGCTGGAAGAGCGGGAAGCAGGTGGGTTGGGTATTTTCTTTGTAAAAGAAAAAATGGATGAAGTTACCTACAAATGGGAGCAAGGCCATAATATTTTGGCGATGAAAAAAAAATATGCTCCAGAGTTGCAGAATTAGTAAGTTTCCCCAACGGCAAACAGACAGCGATATAAATCAAGAATGCTAAAGAAGCCACAATTCGTGGCTTCTTTGTTTATTTACAGCAAATAAAATGCATGCGAACTCACAATAAATGGCAAGATGAGAGTTGTACTGGATCAATCTACCTAAAGGAATAAGATTACATAACGTTGAACTATCTGGGGATGGTAAGGTAGTAATATAAGTCTCCATTTGTCCGATGACTAACCCGTTCTAAGACTCCCGCTTATTGGAGCAGGAGTGAGAACGGTTAAGTCCCTGGATAATTTCGACTAGAAATTCAGGTAGCGCTAAAGCACTATCTGAATTAAGTCTCCATTTATCTTAGAGAGGATGCTTTTAGGTGGTAGGTAAGCAGACAAATCCCAGATTAGTTGTATTTACTTATGCAATTGTCATAATCGTTATCGTGCTTGTTGTCAGAATGGGCTATTTGCAGCTTGCCCAAGGATATGATTATCGGGTTAAGTCTGATGAAAACCGGATCAGACTTGTTACCATAACAGCGCCGCGTGGTACATTTTATGACCGCAACGGAATCGGCCTTGTGGCAAACCGGCCCGGATTTTCTGTATCGCTTGTTCCTATAACCGGCCCAGTACCTGATGATGTATTGGTAAAATTAGCTGATATTTTGGGGATGAAAGTTGAAGATATTAAAAAGAAAATTGAAAAGCAGGATAATCCCCTCCATCCGGTACGAATAAAAGATGATGTAGGTTTGGAGATTGTCACCAAGATCGAAGAGCGCCGCAGTGAACTGCCAGGTGTAACAATCGATATCCAGGCAATCCGCAATTATGTTAACAACGAGCTAGCTGCTCATAGTTTCGGGTATGTTGGCGAAATCAGTGATGCCGAGATGGAAAAGGGAAAGGCGCAGGGCTACAAGTCTGGCGACATTGTTGGTAAATTCGGCTTAGAGAAAGTATATGATAAAGAAATCCGGGGCGTAGACGGCGGTGAGCAGATCGAAGTCAATGTCACAAGCCGCCCGGTGAAGATGCTGGGTAAGAAGGAACCGGTAGCCGGAAATGATTTGGTATTAACACTAGATTCCAATATTCAAAAAGCTACTGAAAAAGCCATAGATGACCGGCTAAACTACTTGCAGAAAAAGCTGGGAAATGTTAATGCCAAAGCCGCTGCAGCAGTAGTGATGAATCCGAATACCGGTGAAATTTTGGCCATGGTAAGTCGACCGGCCTTTAATCCTAATTGGTTTAATGGCGGTATATCAAGTAAGAACTGGAAACTGATTAATGATGACCCCTTTGATCCTATGCAAAACCGTGTGCTGTCAGGCGAATATCCGCCAGGCTCCACCTTTAAAATTATTACAGGTACTGCGGCTCTGGAATTAGGCAAGGTGACACCGGAAGAAAAAATATTTGACAGTGGCCGCCACTGGATTATTCCTAAAGGGAATGCCATGAATGAAGCACTGGGCTGGATCAATTTTAGAGAGGCGTTATCCAAATCGGACAACGTGTATTTCTACGAGATGGGTAATCGCCTGGGAATCGATAATCTTGAGAAATATGCCAGGATGTTTGGCCTAGGTGCGGTTACCGGCATAAACTTGCCAGGCGAATCAGACGGACTGGTTGCCAATCAAAAGTACAAGCAGAAGGTATATGGTGAAGACTGGTATTTATCCGAAACCTTTGACGCCGCTATCGGCCAGGGGTTTCAATTGGTTACTCCCCTGCAGATGGCAGTGGTTATGGGGGAAATTGCCAACGGTGGTCACCGCTACCGGCCTTATCTGGTAAGCAAGATTGCCGCACCTAATGGTCAGGCAATAAAAACTTTTGGCCCGGAAGAAGTGGGGAATATAAAAATATCTGACCGCAACCTCAAATTGGTCAGAGACTCTTTGCAGGAAGTGGCAATGCCTGGTGGTACGGCTGCCTATATTTTTCAAGGCTTCCCGATTTCGATTGCCGGTAAAACAGGAACAGCCGAAAACTCGCATGGTGACGACCACGGCTGGTTTGTTGCCTATGCTCCTTTTGACAAGCCTACTGTTGTAGTAGCGGTTATCGTGGAACAGGGCGGTTTCGGTTCTGATTCAGCTGCCCCGATTGCCAGAAAGATATTAGAGGCTGCATTAAATGTAACGCCATCCAAAGATCCGGCAGACTGGCTACAGGAGGAAGAGCAGGCAAAGGCGAAAGCCAATACTAGTGTTAATGCCACAGTAACTCCGCCGCTAAAGCAGCCATAAGCGTACTACAAAATAGCAATAGTCGGCAGTGGAAAGGTTCGGAATGATTGGCAAAAGTTAAAGTTAGTAAACCGTTACATTGTGTGACATAATATTATGTATATATAAAGGCCCTTTCGGGGAGGAGAAAAGATATGAGAAAAGCGCTGACTAGGTTAGTTCTTAAACGGATTTGTCTCCTGATGAGTGGGTATTTATTATTGGTTCCAGTGGCAGGACACGCTGCAGAAAAAACAGTAATTGTTTCGCAAAACAGGGTGATTGAGCAGCCGGTAGCGCTGAATTTCGGCACTAGTGCAGATCCAGTGTCTGCTGTTATCGGCGCATCCGAAATACTGGGTTTTAATCCTAAGGTGGATACCTTTACGCTGATAAAGCAAGAGGCTTCGCAGGCGGTAGTTCAGGTTACCCACAACGGAACCAATTTTGAAGTCAGATTGGAAGCTGCGGGTGGTTCTTGGGGAGTGGCTTCTATGAACTCCAGAATTTAATTAAATAGTTGAGGTAAAACATAAAAACAGGAATCGCGAAGGATTCCTGTTTTTATATTATGTTGCCAAACAAAATGTTAAAACATAGGGCTAAGGGGATTAAAAGAATGCCGGACTTCATAATAAGCTAATAATTCGCTTACGGTGACAAAAGTATAGCCGCGTTCGCGCAAGCCGTCAATAATTGCGCCAAGTGCCTTGGGGGTAGGCAGCGGATATTGACCATCATGCAGAAGGATAATGCTACCAGGTTTTACTTTACTAAGTACCTCATCAATTACTTTTTCCTTAGGTGGACAATTCCAGTCCTGAGGGTCAATTGACCATAAAATTACAGAATAACCCCGCTCGCGGGCTGTTTCAAGTATTTGTGAATTGTAAAGACCGCCAGGAGGTCGAAAAACTACCGGTTTAGGAGCGAATGGTAATATTGCGTTTTCTGCTTTGTCAAATTCTACGGCAACCTTTTGGGGGCTTAATTTTGCCAAAGACGGGTGACTATAGGTGTGAGTGCCAATCTCGTGCCCATCAGCTACTTCTTGGGCTAAAATTCCAGGAGACTTTTCTACATTTATTCCAAGGACAAAAAAGGTGGCTTTTACTTGTTTTTCTTTTAGAATTGCCAAAATCTCAGGAGTGATCTGCGAATGTGGTCCGTCATCAATTGTTAGTGCCACTACTTTGTGAGTGGTGGGAACTTTAGAGATCGCCTGAATATCGTCTGTTGCAAGTTTTTCCACTATTCCGCTTAGCATTGCAAACAGAATTAGAGCGCAAAACATCCAGATGAATTTTCTCATCAGGTCTCACCCTTTCTTAGTCTTGATGATAATAAGTGTTGATACCCTTAGCAATTGCTTTAGCCACTTTGTGCTGATAATCAGGTGTCTGTAATAACTGGCGCTCAGGCAGATTAGTAATATAACCGGCCTCGATCAATACTGCAGGGATTTTAGTGCGGCGCAGTACAAAATAGTCGGCAGTCTTGGCTAAACGACTGGCTGTGTTATCTTGCAGAGTTCGGTTTGGATGGATTCAGCCAACTGTTTTCCGGCCTCTGACTTTGCGAAATAGAAAACCTCTGCTCCATGGCGTTTGGCATTGCTGACGGCATTGGCGTGTATACTAATAAATAAATCGGCGTCAGATTCTTCGGCCATCTCGGCACGCGCCATTAAATCACGGTGATAGCGGCCTCTGACCTGTTCATTGTCACAGTCAGGGCTGAGCTCTATATCAGACTGGCGGGATAATACTACTTTGGCACCGTAACGGTTAAGCTCTTCTTTTAGCTCGAGGGAAATTGCCAGGTTAATATCTTTTTCAGCTACACTAGGTCGGTTCGCCCCCGAGTCAATACCACCATGACCGGCGTCTACAATAATTACTTTTCCTGTTAAGGTTGAGGCAGCATCAAGCCCATATAACGCTTTTACCAGAAAGAGAGCAAGAAATACCAGCAGGGTGGGCAGCAAAAATATCAAAAAGTGACGTTTAGCCAGATAAAAGACTCTCATAGCTTATTCACCCCGTAGATACCTATATGTGTGAAACCGGCAGATATGCTAAATTTGGCGGAAGGAAATGCAAATGTGCGGCGATGTATTGATAAGTGGTTGCGTATATTCGTAAGACTGTTTTGGCGTAGTCACCAATCACACGGTTTGGCAACCTGTGCTGATACAACAACTTACAAAGTAGATATATGAAAAGTCGAACCCCCGCAGCTTATGAATGCGGGGGTTCGGTAACTTGTTAAATTAAACTGAAAATAGCAGTGTGAGACAAAAATTTATTAAGCAGTTTCAATCTGACTGGCAGCTTCCAGACCTAGTTTTTTGACAGCCTGTTCACGCATTTTATATTTCATAATTTTTCCGGCGGCATTCATCGGAAATTCGGTGACAAAATCGATATAACGGGGAGTCTTATGTTTGGCCATATGAGAGCGGATATAATCTTTAAGCTCGTCGGCTGTCAGAGTCGCGCCGGCCTTAAGGATGACGCAGGCAACAATTTCCTCGCCGTACTGTTTATCAGGAACGCCGATAACCTGCACGTCTTTGACTTTGGGATGGGTATAGATAAAGTCCTCAATTTCCTTAGGATAGATATTTTCACCGCCGCGAATAATCATATCCTTGATGCGTCCGGTGATTTTGTAGTAGCCGTTTTCATCGCGCCGTGCCAGGTCGCCGGTATGAAGCCAACCGTCCTTGTCAATGGCGGCTGCGGTTGCTTCCGGCATTTTGTAATAGCCCTTCATAATGTTGTAGCCGCGGGCGACAAACTCGCCATCTATATGATCAGGTAAATCTTCACCGGTTATGGGATCGACAATTTTGCATTCGACGCCAGGCAGTGCTCGGCCAACCGTGGTAACGCGCAGTTCTACCGAGTCATCTACTCTGCTTTGAGTGCAGCCAGGCGCTGATTCGGTCTGACCGAAGACAATGGTTATCTGTGACATGTTCATCTTGTCCACAACATTCTGCATGACTTTAATGGGGCAAGGGCTGCCGGCCATGATGCCTGTCCGCATATAAGAAAAATCTGTGATAGAGAAGTCTTCATGCTCGAGCATGGCAATAAACATAGTGGGAACGCCATGGAAACAGGTTATTTGCTCTTTGTTGATACACTCCAGTGACTGTTTTGGCGAGAAATATGGCAGTGGTGATAAGGTTACGCCATGTGTCATGGACGCAGTCATAGCAAGCACCATACCAAAACAGTGGAACATGGGGACCTGAATCATCATGCGGTCAGCAGTGGAAAGATCCATACAGTCACCGATGTTTTTGCCGTTATTGACTACATTATAGTGGGAGAGCATGACACCTTTGGGGAACCCCGTGGTTCCAGAGGTATACTGCATATTGCAGACATCATCTTTGCTGATAGCTCGTTCTCGGCGATAAACCTCGGCAATCGGAACTTTATCAGCCATAGCGACAGCTTCATCCCAGGTCAGGCAGCCTTTCTGCTTGGAATCAATGGTAATGATATTGCGCAGGAAAGGCAGGCGTTTTATATGAAGACGTTTATCGGTCTCAGTAGTTTCCAGTTCAGGGCAAAGTTCTTTTATAATTGCCACATAATCAGAATCCTTATACCCGTCGATCATCACCAAAGTATGTGTATCTGACTGGCGCAAGAGATACTCGGCTTCGTATATTTTATAGGCGGTATTTACCGTGACAAGCACAGCGCCAATCTTAGTGGTTGCCCAGAAAGTAATAAACCACTGGGGTACATTGGTTGCCCAGATAGCAACATGGTCGCCAGGTCTTACACCCAGAGCGATGAGCGAACGTGCAAAGGTGTCGACATCATCGCGGAATTCTGAATAAGTGCGAGTATAATCCAGGGTGGTATACCGGAATGCATATTGATCGGGAAATTCGTTAACCATGCGGTCAAGTACCTGAGGGAAAGTCGAATCAATGAGGGTATCCTTTTCCCAGACATATTTGCCGGTTTTGGCATTATTGTCGAACAGTCGGCCTTTAGCTGCAGATTTTTCAGTAAAACGCCCCATATAGTTGGCGAAGTTGGGGAAAACAACAGCGGCATCGTCAAGGTCTGGGGCCCAGCGTTTGAGCCATTCAAACGAAATATAGCCATCATATTTAATGGAATTTAAGGCCTGCATTATATCATCAATAGGCATATCTCCCTCGCCCATTACGCGATACTGAATGTGGCCGCCGTCTATGAGAGAATCTTTTATATGTACATATTTAATGTAGGCACCAAGATTTTGCACTGTTTTGCCTGGAGTCTCACCGGCAAAGCGATAGGGGTGATGGACATCCCAGAGTGCACCGACTGCATCACTGGCTGCTTGATTGAGGAGTTGGCACAGGCGGGCTGTATCGGCATAAACGCCGTTAGTTTCCAGCAGCAAAGTAACATTATTTTTCTCGGCAATAGGAATAAGGCGTTTTAGTGCGGCAAGCACGACAGTGTCATCCACTTCGCCGCTCGCTTGTGCCTCTAGGTCTCCCAAAATGCGGACATAGGGCGTGCCAAACTCAGCAGCAAGCAAAATATATTCTATTAGTTCGTTATGGTTTTCTTCCGCTTTATCCGCAAATTTTAGGCAGCAGCCTGATGAAAAACAAGGAATTTCGAGGCGAAGCTCAGAAAGTTTTTTAATGGTTTGCGGGATTTGAGCTGCGGTGAAAGGCTTGGTGTGAACAGCATCACTGCCGAGACCACGAACTTCAATACCGTCAAAGCCTAAATCTTTGGCCATGGAATAAATATCTTTCCAGGTAAAGTCAGGACAACCCAGGGTAGAAAAAGCTAATTTCATGATAAATCTCCTCACAAATCTGTATTTTAGTGTTACCAACAGGTCAATTCCAACAACAAAAAAGCTCTCATCTCTAAGCAGGGCTGCTAAGAGACGAAAGCACTAAACTTCCGTGGTACCACTCTTGTTGATATGAAACATATCCACTCGTGGCCTTGAGGCAAAGCCTAAGGCCATATCCTTGATAACGGTAGGAAACCGTTCATACCTACTAATGATAACCAGTATTCCAAACAGCAATGGTTATGTTTTCAGTTGACTGCTCCAGGGCGAGTATGCAACTGTTTTGCGCACTGTTTCACAGCAAACAACAGCTCTCTGGGGCGCAAAGCACAGTATTTTTTCCCTATCAATGCATTTGAATTTTTATTCGAATTATTTATAAGCTACCAAACTATGCATTTTTTGTCAAGATAAGTTTGGTAAAGATTGCAAGTGTAATGTACTCTTGGATAGGTTTTGTGCTGTTTGGCCGGCGAAACTGTCTTATTTCCTGCCGGGAGAGGCAAAAGTATGAGACAAATTGACAAAGTATACATTATTTATCCAAAAACATCTTGACGGTAAAGGGGTAAGAGAGTATGATTAAATATAATCATTGTACATAACTTCACAGTTGTTGTAAGCAAAGACGCTTTAGCAGGTAACAGGCCATATAGTGTCTTTTTTTAATTTTTGCAAAAATAATATAGCGATGAAAAAACATTGGCAAAACAGTATGCGGCGAGGAAACGCCATATTTTTTTTAAGATCAAGTGGAACCTTGTACCGCTTAACGGAACAATTGCGCTAAAGGAGATAAAGATTTGGAGTGGCTTAAACGTTTTGTTGCGATAATGGACGTTATTAGTGAAGCAACAGCAGATGGAGTAAGTATTACTGAGCTTGCCAGTACAACCGAATTAAGCAAGGGAACGCTTCATCGCATACTTCAGGATATGGTTGGTCACAATCTTATTTCGCAAAACAGCAGCACGAAAAAGTACTGTTTAGGGCCCAAAGCCATGGTATGGGGAAGTAAATTTGTTTTGGGACAGGATCCGGCTGGCATACTTTCGCAGTATTGTGATTTGCTGGCTGAGCGGACTAATTTGTATACTTTTTTGAGCCGGATCAATGAAGGCGAAGTTTATTGTATTTATACTAAGCAGCCAAGTAAGTTCAATAAAAAATATTTTGTCCATGTTGGGCAGCGTATGCCGCTTCACTGTACGGCAGCTGCAAAATCCATGGTGGCTTTTCTGCCTGCTGTTCAAATTGATGACCTTATAACCCACAACAACATGATAAAGTTCACCGAACATACTAAGATCGAAGCAAGCAACATTATTAAGGAATTGCAGGATATCAAGACAACCGGTATTGCTTTTTGCCGGGAAGAACTTGAGCTGGGCGTATCTGGAATTTCCACACCGATATTTGTAGGAAATGAACAGGCTGCTTTTAGTATTAGCTTGTTAAGTGATGCGGGTTTTATAAATCAACAGGAAGAAAGCCTGATCCAGGAAATAGTTAAGATTGGCAAGCAAGCCAGCGAACATATGGGAAGAGTATGTTTGCTAACTTCTATCAAGACTGGCGAGTGTTAGTGCATAAAGGAAGGATTGGTACTATGGAAAACACGGATAGACTTATTGTGGCACTTGATGTTCCCACAACCGAACAGGCAATCAATGTAGTAGATTCGTTAGGGGATCTTGTGCAATATTACAAAGTAGGCATGGAGGCTTTCTATGGTATGGGACATGCTGTGCTGGCACAAATTGCCGGTCGCGGCAAGAAACCCTTTCTTGATCTTAAGTTGCATGACATTCCGACAACGGTGGCCAGAACGGTAACCACACTTTGTCAGTTTTCGCCGGCATTTCTTACGCTGCATGCGGCCGGTGGCTCCAATATGCTCAAGGCAGCTATCGGGGCGGCAGAGGATTGGGCAGGCAAGACTAGCCAGCCACGTCCTAAGCTGCTGGCGATTACGGTGCTGACAAGTATTGGCGAACGGGATTGGGTAGAGATCGGTTACCAGAGCCCAATCCGCGAATCAGTGCTACGCATGTCAGTCATGTGCAAGGAAGAAGGTTTGGACGGTGTTGTAGCTTCGCCGCGCGAGGCGGCCGCTATACGAGCCCTGTGCGGTCCGGACTTTTTAATTGTTACTCCAGGTATCCGGCTTGTGCCGGAAGAACAGGGGGATCAAATGAGAATAGCCACACCTTCGCAAGCGCTTAAAGTTGGTGCCAATTATCTAGTGGTAGGGCGGCCGATTGTGGCGGCAGATAATCCCCGAGAAGTGGTGGCAAGCATCTTAAACGATATGAAGGCTAGCGGACAATAAGGCATAAGGAGAACTCCGGATAAGGTGGTGTTACTATGCGCGTGGAAGATACAAGACCGGCTGCGACTATAGTGCTGAAAAATGGCCGGGTTATTGATCCGGTTCAAGGCATGGATGGTTCGGCAGATGTTCTAATTGATGCAGGAAAAATAGCTGCGATTGGTTCCAAAGTAAATTATGAAGGGGCCAAGGTGGTGGACTGCAGCGGCAAATGGGTAGTGCCAGGCTTGATTGACGCACATTGCCATTTGCGCGAGCCAGGGTTTGAACACAAGGAGACAATTGAAACCGGCACCAAAGCTGCTGCGCGTGGCGGGTTTACGACTGTTGTGGCTATGGCCAATCTCAATCCTGTTCCCGATAAACTCATCATTTATAACCGGATTCAGAAGCTTATTGAAGAAAAGGCGGTTGTGCGGGTTATTCAAGCCTGCAGCGTTACCAAGGATTTAAAAGGCCGGGATCTTTGTGATATGGCGACGCTGACAGCAGCGGGAGTCCGGATATTTTCTGATGATGGGCTGTATATTGACAGGGCGGCGGTACTTTATCAGGCGTTGAAATTAGCACAGAAATTGAATGTGGTGATTTCTTTGCACGAAGAAGACGCTACGTTAAAATCATACTGGCCGACTGCCTACGAGCCGGTCAATGAATTTGCTGCTATTGCCCGTGATCTTGAAATTTTGAGAGTTACTGGCGGGAGAGTGCATTTTCAGCATTTAAGTACAGCCAACAGTGTGGAATTAATTCGTCGGGCCAAAAAAGAGGGCTTGGCGGTAACTTCCGAAGTTTGTCCGCATCACTTGACGCTTTCGCTGCCTGATGTGACCCGGCAGGGTACAAACGCCAAAATGGCGCCACCGGTGAGGACACAGGAAGATATTGCTGAATTAATTCGCGGGTTGGATGATGGAACCATCGATATAATTGCCACCGATCATGCGCCACATGCCCCCGACGATAAGAATGTAACCTTTGACTTGGCTGCAAATGGCATTGTCGGGTTTGAGACCGCGCTGCCAACTCTGCTTACCAAAATTGTGCATGAGCAAGGCTTTTCGCCCGCCTGGCTGATTGAACGTATGAGCAGTAAACCTGCCCAAATTTTTGATTTGCCAGGAGGAAGCTTAGCGGTAGGATCATCGGCAGATATTTGCGTGATCGACCCGCAACGAGAATGGACAATTGATAAAAATAAATTCTTGTCAAAGAGCCGTAATACACCTTACCAGGGAACAAATGTAACAGGCGATGTCTGGCTTACTTTGGTTAACGGAAATGTTGTTTTTGACGGCAGATAGGCTGCCACAAAACGGCATTTTGTTAAATAAGCTATTATTCATTAAAAGGAGGAGAAAAAATGGACGTACAAAACAAACAAGATTTATTTTCAGGCGATGATGCTGCCACCTGGAAACGGCGTTGGAAAATGATGTATGCTTCGGTCGCGGGTTATGCCATGGATGGTTTGGATATGCTAATCCTTTCCTTCGTTATGACCGCTATTATCAAGGAATTTGGCCTGTCCTTTGCAGAAGCAGGCGCTATTGCGACATATACTTTGATCGGGGCGGTTATTGGTGGTTATATTTTCGGCATTATGGCCGACTATATTGGCCGCGTAAAGGTATTCGCCCTAACCATTCTGCTGTTTTCGATTTTTACAGGACTGTGTGCATTTGCGAATTCGCTTATGGAGCTAAATATCTACCGTTTTCTAGCCGGCCTTGGTCTTGGCGGCGAATTTGGTATTGGCATGACACTTGTCGCTGAAACCTGGCCTGCTGCCAAACGGGCACGGGCATCTGCCGGTGTAGCGATTGGCTGGCAGTTGGGTGCAGTATTGGCGGCCGTTCTGTCGGCACTGGTTGTGCCGTATTATGGTTGGCGCGGACTTTTCGCCATCGGTGTTTTACCGGCTTTATTTGCCGCGTGGTCACGGCGCGGTATCCCCGAGCCTGACATTTGGGTAAACCGCAAGCTGATGAAAGAAACTATTAGCAATAAGGTGGCAAAAGGCGAAGCATTAACTGAGACTGAGCAAGAGTTTTGGAATAAAGCCAATAAATTTCCGCTTGCCCATCTATTTGTTACACCTCGGAAAACCGTAACTACTTTCGCACTTACTGTTATGACAAGTGTGCAAAACTTTGGTTATTATGGTATTATGATTTGGCTTCCTACCATTTTGATGCAAAAGCATAATCTTACACTTAATAAGACAACAACCTGGATGGTTGTTACGGTAATCGGCATGGTAATCGGCATTTATCTCTTTGGGCAATTTGCCGACAGGGTAGGCAGAAGACCTGCTTATATTACCTTCTATATTTGTTCGGCGGCAGCGGTTTGGATGTATTCTGTTTTGAATGATCCGATTTATCTCCTTATCGGCGGCGCCATTTTAGGCTTCTTCTGCAATGGCATGATGGCCGGTTATGGTGCGCTGTTATCAGAACATTATACAACCGACGCGCGTTCCACTGCCCAGAATTTCATCTTCAACTCCGGTCGGGCAGTCGGTGGTTTTGCCCCGGTTATTATCGGTATTCTAGCTGCTAAATACACCCTCAACGGTGCTTTGGTAATATTGGCCTTTATTTATTTGGCTGCTGCGGTTAATGTATTTTTCCTGGTACCTGAGACCAAGGATGTTAATCTGGATTAAGAATGACACTTTTTACAAATGCCCTACAGTTAGCGCTGTAGGGCATTTGTCTTGTCTGAGAGTATATGAAGGCAGGGTATTTACTAAGCCTGTCGAAAGATATGATAACTGCAAAAGATGACCGGAGGTAGTGGGGTTGGGGAAACAAGAGGAAGTGCTTGACGAATATAAACGCGCTCGCCTGAACGAAGAAGCCGTAAATGTGGAAAGGGTGCATTTTTATAAGACTGATAGGAAGGTTAATCCTAAGCAGGAAGAGCCCTTTTGGATTTCTCTGGGCAAGCTGCCTGTTTTGGTGTCGGCTCCACATGCCGTTAGGCATGTTAGACAGAAAAAGATCAAGATGTCAGATGAGTTTACCGGGTCTATCGCATATCTTATCAGCAAACTGACAGGCTGCCACGGGATTGCGACAACCAAGCTTTATGGCGGCGATCCCAATGTTGATAATCCTTGCCTGTACAAAGAAAAAATTGCAGAGATATGCAAGCGGGAAAACGTGAAGTTTATACTAGACATCCATGGCGCTGCCCGTGAACGGGAATTTGATATGGATTTTGGCACAAATCAGGGCAAGAATCTGTTACATCAAGCTATGGTATTGGAAATGCTGGTGCGAAACTTTCAAGCTTTCGGATTAACGAAAATTTCAACCGATTATTTTGCTGCAGCAGGTTCTAACACAATTGCAAATTATGCAGCCCGTGAGTTGCAGATACCGGCGCTGCAGTTAGAGATTAACAAGCAGTTTCGAGTGCCTGGACAAAACCCAGTAGGTTTTCACCGGCTGCTTGGGGCACTTGTAGAAAGTGTCAGTGAGTTAGCCCGCTGACGGGGAAGCGTCTTTGCAAAGACACAAAAAACTGTTACGGCATGGCGCAGATCAAAGCGTTTGATAGCCTGAATAAATTCGCAACAGCAGCTACAGCAGTTACAAATAAAGCCGACATCACGCTGGACATTATCGGCAATTTGCATTAACCCCTGCTTTTTACAGTCTACGATAATTTTCAAGGCTTTGTTATTGGTTATTGATACAGCCATGTTTTTCTTTATAAGAATATCGGTGCTTTTTCCCATTGTCAGACAGGTTTCGAGCGGGGCCTGACAGCTTCTGCCAAGATGACTGGCTTTGTGACGACAGGTGCAAAGCGACAAACCGATAGATGTTGCCGAAGCTACAATAACACTGGCTTTTAATGAAATGGTAGGATTTTTAATGACAAAACACCAGACCCTGCTGTGTAGCATCAGGAGAGGCTGGTGTTTGCCGTGTATATTCACCAAATGGACGAGCACACAGGTCTTCTAGATAGCCCGAACAGAAGCAATGTTCCAATCATGACCATAGGTCCGCTCTAAGAGCACATTATATAATTTGCCGGTATCATAGTCGCGAACTTCAACAAGTGCCCGACGGTGGGTAATGGTAAGCAACGCAAAAGTATCCTGGACAGCATCAAAGCCATAATTGGCTGCTCTAGCTTTTACATAATCTACCGGGCTGCTATCTGTATACGCATATTCATCATACCAGCGGCTACGGTGATTGTCGCTGCGGTAATAAATTTTGCCATCCTGATACCAGGCTTGATTTTCATCTGAACTGGGCCAGGTGTGTTTGTGTTGATGCCAGCCAGAACCTGGCGGATGGGAAGTATCTTTGACCTGTAAGGACTGTTCAGTCTTAAGAGGATCAGGATTAGTCGGTGTTTCCGCAGCGAGAGCTTTGGTAGCTGGAATACCACTCAAAACCGCGCCTGTCATAATGGCTGCACCCATTAAGGCGGCAACGCGGTGTTTGTACTTGTGTCGTAGCAGTTTGCGTTTAGCGGAATTTTTTCCCATAGATTTCCCTCCTCTGCAATACTTATTTTTAGTATTGCAGATTGTCATTTCAAAATTCCCGGTAAATATAGCATTATGCTATATTTTTTTGTTGAAAATGCCATGCTTTTTGGCTTGCCGGATTTCGGCAAAATAATAATGAACTCTGTATGAGAGTAATATTCGTAAAGCAACTGGCAAATAATAACTTGAATACTGTCTGTAGGGGAATAATATCCATGGATGATTTGTCGGGTAATTTTATCGCAAAAATATACAAATCAGTCAAGCGGTTGGTTATATATCAGCCGCCACAACAGCCAACACGGTTTGTATTACAAGAGACAACCGAGAACAGCAAAATTTCGTGTCCGGCTGCTATGGCGATAAGAGAAGGTTTTACAGAACTTACCAAATTGATCCGTTATGCTAAACGTTTGTCTGGCGCAATGGAAGAGGCAGTACAGATAATTAAGTCAGTTCAGATGGCGAAAGCTTCTCCGACTCTAAAAAAGCTCAGTATAACGCTTGAAAAACAGCAGGCAGAGCTTAATCCGCTGTTACTTGCTTATGATGAGGCAGAAGATGATGTAGACAATCTGCCGGTCAGTGCTAGCCTGGGGGAGAATGAAAAGACAATTGCAAGGATATATCGATTGCCGTATAACACCGATCTTATTATTCATAGGTTTGTTATCTCTGTTGAGCCGCCAATGCCGTCTATGCTTATCTACATGGACGGTTTATGTGATAGTAAGTTTATAAACAGTATTGTCCTAAAGCCACTTATGTATTATAAGCATTCTGGGGCTGTTTTGTCAGATAATGAAGTGATTAAAAATTTGCTAACCCAATATCTGCCCAGTAGCAAGACTAAAACGGCAATGAGTTTCGGTGATGTTCAAAATGCGGTAAATACTGGAGATGCGGTGCTCTTACTTGAAGGCGAGATAAGCGCGATTATTATTGAAAGCAAGGGGTGGGAGCATCGCAGTGTTGAGCGGCCGGTTTTTGAACAGTCTGTTCGTGGTGCGCAGACGGGCTTCGGTGAAATGCTGGGGGTGAACACTGCCTTAATCAGGGCACTGTTTAATAGCAGTGACTTGATTGCTGAAAAACTATCTGTAGGCATAAAAAGTAAAACCGCGTGTGTAGTTATGTACCTGGAGTCAGTTGCTAATCCTACGTTGGTGAGTGAGATTAAGCGGCGAATTACAGGGATAGAGACTGATTATATAACTGATATCGGTATTTTAGAACAATTTATTACCGATCACCCGAACCTGCCTTTTCCGACCACGTTAAATACGGAGCGGCCTGACCGGGTTGCTGCCGGTCTTAATGAGGGGCGGGTGGCCATACTTCTTGACAGCAGTCCTTTCGCACTGGTTTTGCCAATATCCTTATTTTCATTGATACATTCAGCAGAAGACTTTGCCTTACTGCAACCTTATAGCAGCGTAGTGCGCTTGCTTCGCTGGGTGGGAGTAGGCATAGCTTTATTTATGCCGGCAACTTTTTTGGCGATTAGCATCTTTCATCAGGAGGCTATCCCGACAGAAATGCTATTGGCGATAACCTCGGCCAGACTGCAGGTGCCATTTCCGACAATTGTTGAAATGTTGTTGCTGGGGGTGGCGTTTGAACTTATTCGGGAAGGCGGACTTAGGATTCCCGGTTTCCTGGGACCGACTATTGGTATTGTAGGTGGCATAATTTTAGGACAGGCTGCGGTTTCGGCCAAAATTGTCAGCCCAATCATGGTCATAGTTGTTGCAGCTACCGGAGTGGCAACTTATACTATCCCGGATTTTAGGTTAGGTGCTGCCATTCGTTTAAGCAGCTTGGTGCTTATGTTATTTGCGGCAGTAATGGGGCTTGTAGGCATTGCTACCGGGACATTGGTTATACTGGCGGTTTTATGCAATATGAAGTCCTTTGGAATGTCTTATATCAGTCCTGTTGTACCAAAATCCGGGGCAGGTTTGGATGTGATCATCAGAGGTCCGGTTTACCGACAGGAAATGCGTCCAGACGCACTCAATCCCAAAGTGCGTCGCCGGCAACCGTCTATAAGCCTGGTATGGAGAAAGCAGAAACCAAGTGGAGGCGATTCTAAATGAACTATCAGGGCGGGAATATGGGGATTGCTGCAGGTATTGCACTTGTATTTGCAGTGACAATACCCCGGGTTTTTCTGACTTCGCTGGCGAGTAGACTGGTAGACGATGCTCAGCTTGCCTGGTTTAGTGTCGCTGTTAGCGCTGGCGCAGCCATGATTATGACCAAAGTGCTCCTGTACATACTTAGCCGTACCGGGGGAGATGTAATTGATGGGGTGCGCTGGCTACTGGGGAGCACAGCGGCCTGGCTGGTGGCGCTAATATATATTACGATATTTTTGGCTAATACGGTTTTGTTGTTACGGGAATTTGCCGAAAACACCCTGCTTACCGCACTGCCTCTTTCTGAATTTTCTTTGGTGACAATCTGGTACGCAGTTTGGGCAGCCGTATTTATCTATTTCGGAATTGAGGTTGTGGGAAGAGTAGCCTATATGGTACTGCCATTTTTAGTCGCATCCATGTTGCTTATTGTTATTTTGCTTATTCCTTTCTATAATGTATACCAGCTTGTTCCCTGGCAGGGTAACGGGCTGGAAATTGCGGTGTATCATGGTCTCACTATGGCAGGTACTAATGTTGGTGCAGTAATACTGGCGATTTACGCCCGTGAATTTCAGAACGCAAAAACAACCGCTCAAGCCCTGTTTTGGGGGTTAGGCGGTTCCATGCTGATTAAAGTGGTTTATACGCAGTCGTATTTAATGACTTTTGGTGTATATGTGGGGCAAGAAAAGATTCTCCCGTTTTTTGAAATGACCCGACTGGTGTACTTGAATCGTTTTCTGCAGCGCATTGAGGCTTTGCTTATTGCCCTGTGGGCTATGGTGAGTATTTTGGCGATTGCAATAAGCCTGTATACGGTTGTTTATCTGATTGCCAGAATACTTGAACTGCCATCTGGACGCCCGCTTGTCCCGCTTGTAGCAGCGATAACTGCTAATGTAGCCATGATGCCGCCAGATATAATCACCGCAATTGGCTATGAAAAAATATATCTTTATATTAGCAGTGCAGGAGTGTATGCGATACCGGCCCTGTTATTTCTGGCATTTTTCCTTAAACGAAAAGGGGTGAAGCGATGTACCTCCGTTTAGCTGCTGTTTTTTTGCTAGGTATAAGTGTAATGGTATGCGGGGGGTGCAATGGGGCAAGAGAACCAGACGAACTAGCATATTCAGTAGCTGTTGGTATAGATAAGTCTGCCAAGAAAGGTATGATTGACATTACTTATGTAGGAGCTCTACCCGTAGTCGTTGGGGAAGGCGGGGGTGGAGACAAGCCGAAAATGACCACTGAAGTAACATATACGGTTCCATCGTTGGCTGAAGCAAGAAATCTTCTTAACTCTGTGACTTATTTTGTCCCTACCCTGACACATGTTAAGATTTTGGTAATCGGAGAAGAACTGGCTAAGCAAGGAATCGGGGATATCATAGGTCCGTTAACAAGGTTTAGAGAGTACCGTGGTACCAATTATGTTGTTGTGGCTAAGGGAACAGCCAAGGATTTTTTTAAAAATAATAAACCCGGTATTCCCGGCACCGCCTCGCGTTATTTTGAGTCCATGATGGAGTCGAGTGTAGAGACGAGCTATTTTCTAAAGACAACTCTGCATGAGTTTTACCAGAGGCTAAAAGATACTGACGGGACTTCATATGCTACTATGGTGGACGTTAACCCGCAAACCATGGAAGATAAACCCGCAAAGTCAAAAACACCTGGTGAAAAGATGGAAGAGTACTACGCTGGTGATGTGCCGCGAGCCGGCAGCAATCCGGTTGAATTCTCCGGTGCGGCCATGTTCAGGGGCGACAAAATGGTGGCTATGTTGACAAATGCTGAGACGCGGTCGCTAGCCATGTTGACTGGAAAATATAAGCGAAGCTATATAACCATTGAAGATCCACTGGCACCCAAGCATGGAATTAATATTAACCTGAGGCAAGGTGAAAAAAACGAATATATAACGCAAATTGTTGATGGTAAACCGGTAGTGCAGGTAACGGTCTTGCTGGAAGGTGAGATTACGAGCTTACCTAGTGGCATCAATTATGAACAACCAGAATATAAAGAGCTGCTGGAGGAAAGCATTTCTCAGATCATGCAGCAGGAGATAACCCAGCTAGTGATACGAACCCAGGAAAAAGGTGCTGATATTGTCGGATTTGGCTATCAGTTTCGCAGCAAATTTAAGACGTGGCAAGACTGGAAAGAGTATGCTTGGCAGGAAAAGTTCCCGCAGGCAGATATACGTGTAGTGGTTAAGTGCAAAATTCGCCGTACAGCATTAATGTGGCGGACAACGCCTAAACAGTAGCTGGGGACTTAATTCTAACTGAGTTGATAATAGGGGGTAGTTATAGTGGATTATGTAGTGTTTGCAGGAACTTGTATTGCGGCATTGCACGCCTATACTTATGGCCGGTGGCTTAAATCAAATCACAACAGGGTTGGCGCAGCAGGAGTTATTGTCTTGGCTGCAGGCGGAGTTGTATTATCTTTGTACAGAGTGCTGTTTGCTAAATAATGTTTGCGTAACTAATTTGAAATCAAGGATAACTGCCGATTAATTGAGGTGTAGCTAATCATAGTAACAAGACTTATAGATAGTGTGAGTCCTGGTCAGCGTAAACTGTGCCAGGACTTTTCGTTTGTTTACAAGTTAACAGATTTTTAGTTAACTGTTATAAGTATTGCAGGTATTTCTTAATTTTTTGTCGAAGTGTACTGCATAAAGGTATATCCAATAATTACTGGAGGTGGTGCTCATGTCGATAATTGAGTTAATCGAAAAAGGGAAAAAACAACGTAAACAAAAGGAAAAGAAAAAAGCATTACAAAATGCCGCTATAGGTGCTGCTATTGGTGTGACTGTCGGAGCAGCCGCCGGCGTACTATTGGCACCTAAATCAGGCAAAGAAACCCGCGGTGACATTGCTGAAGCTGCGAAGGAATTGCCGGTAAAGGCCAAGGAAATTGTTGAAAAGACCAAAGAAAAGGTTGCAGAAGTAAAAAAAGAAATTGCCGAACGGACAAAACCCGTTAGCGATGAAGAAGTACAGCCATAAACTCATTCCCAGAGGACAAGGCTTAAGGCCGGGCAGTAATGCCCGGCCGCTTGTTGATTGGTTTAACTGCACTGAAAGAAGGGATAGCTGTGTATATCTCATTATATGATTTGGCTCTTTTCATTTTATTTGTTCTGCTTGCCGGCGTTTGCATATATTTGATCGCCTTTTTGCGACAGGGACTATGTGTGCTTGGCATGGCTCGCGGCGTTTTGGAATCACATCAGGGCGATATTACCGAAACACTAACCTTGCTCAAAGATACGCTCGCCAATGTGAATGCGCTTACCGCCAGCTTAAAAGAAACCACAGAGCATACCAGTAAAGCCGTAAGGGCAATTCCCGGCAAGATTGCCGTAGATGTTTTCAAAGCAGTGTTTGCCAAGTCAAAATAACGAATAAAAAACGCGGGATTGTCTGATCAGACAATCCCGTGTTTTTTATTCTAACGGAATTTATCCTTGAGGCTAATCGAATTCTGTCGGCAGAGTGATGGCGGTAAGCATTACTTACTAACGCTAAGGCAGTTTGTGAAAAATTCGTGCCAGTTCGCTTAAGGCATTATTTAATGAAGTTAAGTCCTGCTCATCTAAGAGTTTGAATTTATCCTGCAACAGCTTAAGGGCTTGCTCTTTGGTTTGCTCAAGCAACTGTAAACCGGCCGGTGTTATACTTATTCTGATAATGCGCCGATCAAACGCATCATATTCGCGTTGAACCAGAGCCTCGGCAACTAGCTTATCAATAAGCGGCGTCATTTGCTGCTTGGACAGTAGTGTTTCTGTAGATAGCTCAGTCATGGTAGCTTTTTTTTCTTTCACTATTGTGAGAATATGAAACTGAATAGGAGTATGGTGCGGCTTGAAACGTAAGGATACAGGGCGCATGAACTTAATGTCAATAGTCGGAATCAGATGAAACATCATCTCGGCAGATTTTATATAACTCAAAGAACTCACTCCTTTTTAATAACAATGGGGATAGGTATGCATAAAGAATACCAAATTGCTTGGGATTTCTTCGCTCGATATCCATAATTCTAACGAAATTCAAAAAAAAACCATGTATAATAAAACTATTGTTTATATATAAGTACAAAATTACTCCTATTGCTTCTTGACAATAGGAAATAAAAATCATACCATATAGTAAATAAATATTTACTATTAATAGATATTGATAATATATAGTTGTTTACTAAATTCATTATAGCACAAATTGTATGACAAATCCAAGTGGTAATTTATCCGATGACTAACCCGCTCTAAGACTCCTGCTTATGCAAGCGAGAGTAAGAGCGGCTAAGTCCCTGGATGATTGCGACTAGAATTCAGGCGGCGTCAAAACGCCGTCTGAATTAAGTCTCCATTTACAAACCTATTAGTAAATGACTATGTCAAGTCAAAATAAACTAGGGGAGGGTTTTAACATGATTAGATTTCAGCGGTATTTTGCGGTGATTATTCCTGCTATTATGCTGGTAGCAGCAATTCAGCCGGCGTTTGCTGAAACAGTCGAGTTATCGGTCAGTGACAGTGTTGCTCTGGCATTAAAAAATAACTATGATATCAAATATGCTCAATCAGCAAGGGAAAAGTCCTACTGGGCCATGAAGGAAGCCAGGAAAAACAAGGGGCTTTCTATTAATTTTACCCATACCGATCAACGGTATAACACTCCGCCATCAGAGACTGGAACAGGTACATATCTCTACACCAATAATTTTGATAACCAAATTGCACTTACTCTGCCGTTGTATTCGGGCGGCAAGCTTGAAGGGCAGATTGAACAGGCAAAACTTGATTTGCAGGTAGCTGAACTTGATATTGATGCAGCCAAGCAGCAGATTAAACTGGAGGTTGTTACCGATTATCTTACTGTGCTGGAATATCGCAATCAAGTTCAGGTAAATCAGGAAACAGTCAAAAACTATGAAGAACACCTAAAGCTGGTTCAGGATAAATTTGACTTAGGTATGGTAGCCAAGACTGATGTGTTGTCAAGTCAGGTAGATTTGGCCGGAGCACAGAATGATTTGATTACAGCGCAAAACAATTATACCAATGCAGTTGCGGCGCTTAATAATGCCATTGGTTTGCCGCACACTACTGAAATTAATCTAAAAGATAATTTTTCTTATGAAAAATACACAAAAACCCTGGAAGAATGTTTGCAATATGCTCTGGCTCACCGACCCGAACTGGCTCAGCAGGAAGCTAAAATCGCCAGTGCCAAGTATGATGTGAATATTGCCAAAAGCGGTCAGCGGCCGACGGTAAATCTAACAGCCGAACAAGACTGGTATGATAGTCATCTGCTAGGGACAAAAAACAGCAATTGGCTGGTGAAGGTAACTACCACGCTCAATGTGTTTGATGGCGGAGTAACCAATTCCCAGGTTAAGCAAGCCCAGCACAATGTGGATATGGTCATGGATACGGCCAGCCAGACGCGCGATACTATCCTTTTAAATGTCCGCCAATATTATCTGAGTATGTATGAGGCCGAGAAGCGGATTGATTCCAATAAATTATCGGTAGAACAGGCAGAAGAAAATCTGATGATCCAGAAAACCCGTTATGAGGTCGGGATTGGCACCAATCTTGATTTGCGTGATGCCGTGTTGTCGCTGGATTCAGCCAAAAAGGATTATATTCAGGCACTTTATGACTACAATACTAATAAAGCCAAGCTTGAGCAGGCGATGGGGCTGCCGGTGCAAACACAGAGCGAACGGGGGAATGACAAGTGAATATCAAGGGGTCAAAAAAACTGTATGTCGGATTGATTGTTGTGGTGGCTTTGCTTGGTGTAGTAGTGGTGCGCAGCGGCCTATTGAATAAAGCCAAAACGGCCAATGCTTCGCAGGCTGTGACCGTAAAGGCAATGCAGGTAGTAACCAAGGACACGCCAGTTACCAGTGAATTTGTCGGGCAGGTAAAAGCAAAAAGCGAAATAAAAATTATGTCCAAGGTGTCCGGCAATATTGTGGACAAGATGGTCAATGGCGGTGATACCGTCTATAAAGGACAACCGTTATTCCAGATTGATAATAAACAATATCAGTCAGCTATTGTTTCGGCGCGGGCCGCCATGAATAAAGCACAGGCCACGCTCAACAACACGCAAAGAGATGTAGACCGCTATGAAAAACTAGGGGCGATAAAAGGTGTTGCCCAGCAAACGGTAGATGCCTATCGAGCCCAGGCGGAAGAAGATGCTGCTACTGTTGACGTTAACCGGGCCAGTTTGCAGCAAGCCATGCAAGATGACCAGGACACATTGATTCTTTCGCCGGTAGATGGCCGCATTGATGTCAATGACGTAAGTCAGGGGTACTATGTAGCAGCCGGTTCTACCGTAATGGCGACCGTATCTTCGATTGATCCGGTCTGGGTACAGTTTAGCATGAGTGAAACCGAATACCTGAAATATATCCGAAGCGGCAACGGAACGCTGCCTGCCAATTTTAAAGAACATCTGCAGCTCATTCTAAGTGATGGCAAGGAATATTCGCTCATTGGCAAAGTAGAGCAAATCGACAGAGGCGTTAGTGATACAACTGGCACAATTACGCTAAAGGCCAGCTTTGAAAATCCGCAAAAATTCCTGTTGCCGGGGATGTTTGCCCGGGTAGTTGTCCAGGAAGATGTACGCAAAGGAGCGCTCCTCATTCCGCAAAAAGCGGTTAAGCAAGTGCTTGATAATACTTTTGTTATCGTGGTAACTGATGATAATAAGGCTGAAAGCAGACAAGTCAAGCTTGGCAATAAAATCGGCGACATGTGGTTGGTGGAGGAAGGCTTGAGTGCCACCGACCGGATTGTAGTCGAAGGTATTGATAAGGTAAAACAGGGAACTGATTTGCAGGTAACCATGGTACAACCGGACGCACAGGCGCCGGTTAAGCAGTAGGGGGCACTCATATGGCTAATTTTTTTATTAATCGCCCAGTATTTGCCATTGTTATTTCCATTCTTATTACCTTATTAGGGATAACGGCCGCATTTACCCTGCCGATCGCACAGTACCCGCAGATTTCACCGCCGACTATTTCGGTAAGCACAACCTACCAGGGGGCTAATGCCGATGTTGTCGACCAAACGGTTGCCCAGGTTATTGAAGAACAGGTAAACGGCGTTGAAGGCATGGTATATATGTCATCAACAAGTACCGATTCAGGTTCGTATTCACTGAATGTGCAGTTTGAAACCGAAAAAAATTCTGATACGGCATCTGTACAAACCCAAAACCGGGTGTCCCAGGCTAATGCTTCGTTGCCGGGAACAGTGCAAACCTACGGGGTTACAACCCGAAAATCCTCACAGGATATGTCTCTGATTTTTACACTGTGGTCACCCAGTGATCAGTTTGATACCAATTTCTTAAAAAACTACGGCAGTATCTATATGGTAGATGATATTAAGCGGGTCAGCGGTGTTGGCGAAGTAACGGCTTTTGGTTCGGATTACAGTATGCGGATTTGGCTGCAGCCGGAAAAAATGGCTCAGCTCGGGATTGCCGTCAGTGAGGTGACGGCAGCAATTGAATCGCAAAATGTTCAGGCTGCCGCCGGTTCTTTCGGCAACATGCCGGCAGCCTCGCAGCAGCAATTTCAGTATACGGCCAAGGTAAAAGGCCGTCTTACTGATCAGAAAGAGTTTGAGAACATCATTGTCCGTTCCCAGTCAGATGGGTCGTTTGTCCGGATCAAGGATATTGCCCGGGTGGAGCTGGGCAGTAAGGAATATAATTTTCAAAGTTTACTGAACGGCCATGTGGCAGCCGGTTTTGCCATTAAACTGACAAGTGATGCCAATGCGCTTGAAACCATCAGCAATGTAAAAACCGTGCTGGCAAAGGCGTCAAAGAATTTTCCGGGGGACATGGAATATAAAGTTGTTGTTGATAATACCGAGTTTGTACGCGAATCCATGCAAGAGGTGGTAAAAACCTTTGCAGAGGCGCTGCTGCTGGTTGTACTGGTGGTATTTGTATTCCTGCAGAGCTGGCGGGCCACTTTGATTCCGGTACTGGCTATTCCGGTATCACTGCTGGGTACCTTTGGTGCCTTTAGCCTGATGGGTTTTACCATCAATACCCTGACGCTGTTCGCGTTGGTACTGGCCATTGGCTTGGTTGTCGACGACGCCATTGTTGTTATTGAGGCGGTCGAACATCATATGCGTTATTCCGGCTTGTCGCCGCGTGAAGCTACGAAAAAGGCTATGAGCGAGGTTTCCGGACCGGTAGTTGCCATTGCGTTTGTGCTGGCTTCCGTATTTTTGCCTGTTGCGTTTTTAAGTGGTACTACAGGTATTTTGTATAAGCAATTTGCGTTAACTATCGTAGTATCCATGGCTTTGTCGGCCATCGTGGCCTTATCGCTCACACCGGCTTTGTGTGTTATGCTGCTTAAACCGCATAATCCTGAGGCTCATCAGGGTGTTTTAGCCAAATTTTTCACCAAATTCAACAATTGGTTTGAAAGTAATATTGAACGGTATGGTGGCAGCCTGGGCAGCATTATTCCGAAAGCCCGGTTGTGTATGGTGTTGCTGGCAGTACTCCTTGTTTTGACAGGCGGACTCTATAAGCTGGTACCTTCCTCCTTTGTACCCAACGAGGATCAGGGGTATTTTATAACCTCCATCACATTGCCGGAAGCATCCAGTTTGAACCGAACCGAAGAGGTGGTCAACCAATTTGCCACGCAGGTTCGTGAAATGCCGGGAGTTGCCAATAGTATGGCACTAGCTGGCATGGATATTATGGGCGGCGGTACCAAATCCAATGCCGGTGCCATGTTTACTTCCCTGGAATCCTGGGATAAACGTCAAAAGCCTGAAACACAGCTAAGTTCCTTAGTGGGCCAGACCTTCATGAAAGGCGCCCAATATCCGGAAGGTACGGTAATTGCCTTTACACCACCAAGTTTGCCAGGACTGGGAACGGTTGGCGGGTTTACGTTGATGCTCCAGGACCGGAGCGGCGGCACGCTGACTGATTTAGACAATGTGGCGCAGAAATTTGTGGCGGCAGCTAAAGAACGGCCGGAAATTGCATCTGTTATGTCTACCTTTAAAGCCAATACTCCTAGTTATGAATTCGAGGTTGACCGGGAAAAAGCCCAGCAGCTGGGCGTAGATGTTGATGATGTGTTTACTGCCCTGCAGGTTTTCCTGGGAGGTAGTCAGGTCAACGATTTTAATAAATTTGGCCGCTCCTACAAGGTTACGGTGCAAGCCGAAAATACTTTTCGCGGTGATGCTGATGCAACCCGGTACCTATATGTAAAAAGCTCCAATGATGCGATGGTGCCGCTGAATACTCTCTTAAAACCCAAGAAGATCAACGCACCAACTATTATTACCCGGTTTAACGGGGTTAAAGCCGTTCAAATCAGTGGCTCCCAGGCTTCTGGCTATAGTTCTGGACAAGCCATGACGGCGCTTGAAGAAGTGGCCAAACAAACCTTGCCTGAGGGTTATACGTATGAGTGGTCAGGACAAAGCCGTGAGGAAAAACAGGCAGGGTCGCGAACAGCCATTGTGTTCGGGATGGCGATTGTATTTGTATTCTTGTGTCTGGCAGCGTTATATGAAAGCTGGAGTGTTCCGTTTGCCGTCTTGCTTTCGGTGCCCACCGGCGTTTTTGGAGCCTTCCTGTTCCAGTACCTTACCAATCTCGAAAATAGTGTGTATATGCAAATCGGGTTAGTTATGCTTATCGGCCTGGCTGCCAAAAATGCTATATTAATCGTGGAGTTTGCCAAAGTCAGGGTCGATCAGGGCATGAATCCGGTACAGGCTGCTATTGAAGCCGCTAAAATTCGGCTGCGCCCCATTCTCATGACTTCACTTGCCTTTATTATCGGCTGCATTCCGCTGGCTATAGCCACCGGTGCCGGGGCCGGCGCGAGAAACTCCATGGGAACAGCCGTTGTAGGTGGTATGTTTGCCGCGACGACACTGGGTATATTCTTAATTCCTGTCCTTTTTGTGGTGGTGGAACGGTTAACCGAGAAGTTTGCTAACTGGCGAAAGAGCGGGAAAAACACGGTAACTGCAGACTAACTTCAACGAATAAATTCTTGGAACATTTTTTCAGGAAAGCCAAAGCTTTCTAATCAAATTCAAAAAAAAGCTGTGTATGATAGGATTATCAACTGAAAGATAAAGCTTAATTGCGAAGAGGAGAAGAGCGATATGAACAAAATAACCCAAAAAGTAATGATTTATTCCCTGGCAGGTTTGCTACAACTTGGTCTGGGTGTTGCCGTAACACAGGCAGCGCCGGCACCTGAAACAGCTCCTTGGCAGCAGCAAGAAAACGAAAAGCAGCACCCGCAGCCAGACAAAGATAATCGTCATAATGAAGGCGAACATAACAGACAGCACCACCAACCGGACGGCGATAAACCGCAACAACAGCCGCCTGCGCCTGAACAGCCTTGGCGGGGCTAGAATGCCAATCGCGAGTAAAGACTAATTTGATAGGAGAGTGTCAACTATGAATAAAATCGCAAAGAAAGTAATCGTATTCTCCATGGTTGGTTTATTGCAACTAGGGCTAGGTGTTTCGGTAAGTCAGGCGGCGCAAAGACAACCGGAACCGCCGCACCAGGTACAGCTTGACAACAGGCCTCACCATGATCAGGACCAGGAGCGCGAGCGCAAAATCCGGGAAGAGAATGAGCGTCATGAACGTGAGATGCGTCGACGCGACCATGAAAGTGAGCGAGAGTGGCATGAACGTCAGGAGCGGGAAAGAGAAAGACATGACCGAGCGTTAGAAACTATTGCCTCTGTTATTGCAGCGATCATTTCCAACTCGTAATGCGGATAACTTAGTTATGGAAAGAAACCCTGTTTTCTGTGGATATCAGAAAACAGGGTTTTATGTATCTTATGTTGAATTAGTGGTAGAATCTGAATGCATAAAATACCTGAGCTGCAAAGATGCACAAGCAATTTGCGATTAGAAAACATAATTAAATGGTATTTATTGCAAAATGTCTTTAAAAAGTATAAAATAAGTAAATAAAATACAGTGAAAATTAGATAAGGAGCGGGAAATATGCCAATAAAAATACCTAATAATTTGCCGGCTGTAAATATTCTTGAAAAAGAGAATATCTTCGCAATGGATGAAAAGCGCGCTTATTCACAAGACATACGTCCGCTTCGTATTTTGCTCTTGAATCTGATGCCAACCAAAATTGTCACAGAAACCCAATTGCTCCGGTTGCTAGGCAACTCGCCGCTGCAGGTGGAATTTGATTTTCTGTTTACGGCTACTTATGAGCCTAAAAATACGCCTCATGAACACTTGGTCAAATTCTATGAAACCTTTGATGAAGTGAAAAATCGTAAATATGACGGCATGATTATTACCGGCGCGCCGGTGGAACAAATTCCTTTTGAAGAAGTTGAATATTGGAAGGAATTATGTGAAATTATGGCGTGGAGCAGGCGGAATGTGTATTCTACTTTTCATATTTGCTGGGGAGCACAGGCGGCCTTGTACTACCATTATGGCATTCCTAAATATGATTTGCCGAAAAAAATGTTTGGTGTATTTCCACATACCGTAAACAGAAAAGAAAAAATGCTATTTCGCGGCTTTGACGACATTTTCTATGTTCCCCATTCCCGGCATACCGAAGTGCGGCGGGAAGACATTGAAAAAGTGTCAGGTTTGTCAATCCTCTCTGAATCAAAGGAATCAGGGGTTTATGCTGTTATGGATAAGAAATACCGACACTTGTTTATTACCGGTCATTCCGAGTACGATCCGCTGACTCTTAAAGCCGAATATGACCGCGATGTTGCTTTAGGACTGCCAATTGAGGTTCCGGTAAACTATTATCCTGATGATGATCCACAGCAGCAGCCGGTGGTGCGTTGGCGGAGTGCAGCTAATTTGCTGTTCTCTAATTGGCTTAACTATTATGTTTACCAGGGGACGCCGTTTGATCTTGACAAACTATCTGAGTCTGAAGAGCTAAACGGACTTTATGGTGAGGGGATTTAACAAAAAACATCAATAGGTAAGTTGCTGGAGGTGAATACGTAATGTATATATCACAGCGAAAATTGCAGGTTTTTAGCCAAGTTGTATTACAATTGCATCAATGTAAATGTTTTTCTTCCTTTATTACTGAAGCTATGTCTTGTATCAGGCGAGTTATCCCGTACGAAACCGGCGCATTTTTCTCTGTTGAACCGGCTTTGCAATTATTTGACTGCCCTTATCATACCGATATTGAGGATGAGCTCTTTGCGCACTTTCGCGAAAACTATCAAGATTACCACAGTCACCGGAAAATGGTATGCTCAACTGGTAATCTGAGGATGGTTGATAGGGCGCTTGATTTGTTTGACTATGGGATATGGGAAAATAAAGAACGCGATGATTTTCTTGCCGCTAATAACATTTGTTATCTGGCTGGTGTTCAATTAATACATAATCGGAAAGTGTTGGCCGATATTACCATTCATCGTACAACAAAGCAGCGTGATTTTGACGATGGTGAGATGCAACTGCTAAAAATGCTGGGTGAGCATATGCAATATATTTTTGCCAAACTCAAGAACGCCAGAAATGCTGAACAGGCTGACAACGTTCAGCAGGATGTGGCTGCCGGTCAGTCGATGTCTGCTTTTACTACGCGGGAGGCCGAAATACTGCTGTTGCTTGCTCAGGGATTATCAAATAAAGAGATTGGTGAGCGGCTGTTTATCAGCACCGAGACTGTGAAGACCCATTTAAAAAAATTATTTACAAAAATGAGTGTGCGCTCAAGAACAGAATTGTTATCACGCAGCATTGCAGATCTGTAAATATACAGATCTTGTAACCAATTAGTTGCGAGGAAATAGAGAGTGTGATAACGGATAATTATTATCCGAACCTTAGATATAAATAGGTATTTTGTAAGAAATCCCCCAAATGGGGGATTTTTTCTATTTTTAACAATTAATATAATTAATTTATAATATGCCTGAAAATTTCGAAAAAGCAAGAAAAGGGATGAGGAGGGTTACCTATGGATAACGCAAGACAACCTTTTGCTAGTGTTCGAAAAGAAGTCAGCTATATGGATATGGAAGGAAATCCGGTGCGACCCCGAAAGGCCGTTAAGGTGCTTACCAAGGAGTATGATGACCAAAATAGGCTGGTTCAGGCAAGTATGCATGTAGATTTTTCCAAAGCCGATGTACCCAAAGGATGGTTTTTTAATATCGCGAAAGGACAGTTCTTCTGATATAAGCCTTAATATACATTGATACTGATAGTTAGTGCCGTTTACTGCGAGTAAGCGGTATTTTTTTGCCCTAACAGAAGTATTGCTTCTAAAGAACAATAAGGGCAACAGCAGGTTGCGCTTTCGCTAAAGCTCGACGCAAGCCGTGTTTTCTTTATTTTTTGGACAAGCAGTGGCAGGCGCTGAGCTAGGAGGAAAAGAAAAACCAAAAAAGAACTTTAATAGGATAAGGGTATAAGAAAAAGCGTAAACAGAGAAGGTGATAATATTAGTTGTGACAGCAATAGACAACTTTTTGGAAAACGCGGCTTGGTAATGGTAATCACCGGTGACGGCAAAGGCAAAACAACAGCGGCTTTTGGGCAGGCATTACGGGCGGTAGGGCAAGGCTATAAGGTTTGTATTATTCAGTTTATGAAAGGCCGGAAATATGGTGAGGTTGTGGCAATAGAAAAATATCTGCCTGACATTACTATAATCCAGTCAGGTCTTGATAGTTTTGTCATGCGAGATAACCCGACTGCCGAAGATATTGCGCTTGCCGGGCGAGGTTTAGCGCTAGCATATGAGGTTATTAATAGCAAAAAATATGATATGATTATTCTGGATGAGATTACTGTTGCAGCTGATTTCGCGCTAATTTCTGGGCAAGCAGTTGTGAATTTGATTAACAGTAAGCCGCCAGAACTGGACTTAGTGTTAACTGGGCGCTATGCGGCAGAAGAAGTTAAAGCAATGGCCGATATGGTAAGTGAGGTAACTGAGATTAAACACCATTATTATGCCGGTATTGCCGAACGAGCTGGCATAGAGTATTGAGATAAGGTTAGCGAGTGCCGCGATAACTGGGTTAAGAAATAATGGTTAAAATAATTTACATACTATATAAACGAAAGGAAGTTAATTATGGAAGTAACACCAATTACAGAAATCCAGTCGAGAATTTTTAAGTTTCAGCAAAAATTGGCAGAACAAGCAACAGACGGAGCCATTGTTTTACTGCAAAGTGATTTGTTCTATTTTGCCGGCACCGTGCAAAATTCCTATTTGTTCATTCCGGCGGACGGCCAACCTGTTCTGATGGTGAAAAAAAGTCTCACCCGTGGACAACAAGAGTCGCCGCTGAAAAATATTGTTGCTATTAGCAGTCCTAAACAAATCCCGGAGATTTTAGCCGGATATGGGTATACCTCCATAGGAAAAATAGGCATGGAATTAGATGTTTTGCCGGTTAATTTGTATAATTCCTACAAGAAGATTTTCCTGGAAGCCGCGTTTGTTGATATTTCGCCGGCCATTAAGGAAATTCGCGCGGTAAAATCAGCGTATGAAATCGAAATTATGCGCGGCGCATTGGCGGTTATTGATGCGGCATTTAAGGCAGTGCCGTCTTTCTTACGGGAAGGTATGACCGAACTTGAGTTGGCAGCCTTATTTGAGGCTGAGATGCGCAAACGTGGCTTTGCCGGGCCAAGTAAAATGCGTGCATTTAATCAGGATTTCTTCCTTGGCAATGTATGCACAGGCGGCAGCGGCTTTTATCCTAACTATTTCGATGGGCCGGTAGGCGGCCAAGGGGCCAGCATTGCTCAGCCGCAGGGAGCAGGCTGGAAAAAAATTAACCGCAATGAAGTTATTTATATGGATTACACGTCAATTGTTAAAGGGTATACTGGTGATCAGACACGGATTTTCTGTATTGGCGAGCTTTCTCCTAAACTGGTTAAAGCCTATGAAGATGCTTTATTTATTGAAGCTGAAATCGTCAAAAGCATAAAACCGGGAACTCCTGCGGAAGAACCCTATCTGCTCGCTATGAAACTGGCAACTGAACTTGGCTACCAGGACAACTTTATGGGGTATAAACAGGATCAGGTCAAATTTATTGGCCATGGCATTGGACTAGAATTAGATGAATTGCCGGTTTTGGCCAAAGGGTTGAAGATGCCGATTGTTCCGGGGATGACCTTTGCACTTGAGCCTAAGTTTGTTTTTGCCGAAGGAGCAATAGGTACGGAAAATAGCTTTGTTATGACTGAAAATGGTCCGGAGTATTTGAGTATAACTCCACAGGTAATTACCTACGTAAAGTAACTCAAATTTACTCTGGGTAGAGCAGACATAACAGCCAGACAAGAAACAATATTCCAATTGGTATGATAAGCAAAGCCCCGATTGCTTTGGAAATTTCTAGCACCATAATAATCCCCCCTGTACAGCCTATGCAAAGTATTGCCCTGGAAGAACACATAATTTTGCACATGTATACGGAGCTGGGGGAAGGCAAATATAGAGGAGTGGCTGCTCAGTTGCCATAAATTCCGCTTGTCGCTATAATTATGTCATAGTAAGCTGTAAATCTTGGGCGGAATGCAGGGTGGTGGAAAATATGTTGCTGAACAATGAACTGGAGAGTAAGTCGCTTGTTGAGAGTACTTCAGAGGAAATTGTCAGGATTATCATTGATAATGAGTACAAGGCCGGACAAAAGCTTCCCAATGAATATGAGCTTTCTAAACAATTGGGGGTAAGCCGTAATACCATTCGCGAGGCCATACGGGCGCTGGTATCAAGAAACGTGGTAGAAATCCGGCGCGGAGCAGGAACTTTTGTGTCACAAAGACTGGGGATAGCGGATGACCCGCTGGGGCTGACCTTCCTGAAGGATAAAGACAAAGTATTCCTGGATCTAATCCAGGTGCGGTTTATGTTAGAACCTCCGATTGCCGCGCTGGCTGCCCAAAACGCAACAGAAGCAGATATCGAAAAGCTGGGTCAGTTGTGTGATGAGGTCGAGCAACTGCTATTAGTGGGAGCAGATCCAGTGCAAAAGGATATTGAATTTCATACCCAGATTGCCAAGTGCAGCCAAAATATGGTGGTGCCTAATTTAATTCCCATTATCAACGCCGCTATTACCGTATTTACTAATATCAAAGAAAACCGAGTAGTAAGCCAAACTATCGGCCATCATCGGGAAATCTTTGAAGCCATTAGAGATCATCAGCCTAATGATGCCCAGGATGCTATGTTATTGCATTTGTCTTACAATAGAAATAAACTAAGAAAAAGTATCAAAAGTAAAGTGGACTTGGCTTCAAGAGGCGGTTTAACCCCAGTTGAAGGTTAGTCATTAGAAAAAGAAGTCACATTTCGCGAATAAAATCGTGAAATGTGACTTCTTTTTCACGCGAATACATCCCATGTATTTGTGGCGAAACTTAATATAAAATAAGAAAAAACACTTAACAATCGTTGATTATATAAAAATATTGACAAAATACAAAAATAAAGCTAACCTATAAATATAAATACATCCTATGTATTTTAATCTTGGCAAATATGGGAGGGGCAGTCCAAGTGAATAAGTTGTATGACGTAATCATTATTGGCGCCGGGGTTGTAGGCAGCGCAGTTGCCAGAGAATTCGCCAGGTTTTCCTTGAAAATCGGCGTAGTGGAAAAGGAATTGGACGTATGTTGTGAAACAAGTGCCCGCAATACAGGGGTACTGCATGCCGGCTTTACTTACAAAACCGGTTCGCTTAAGGCGCAGTGCGCAGTGGAAGGCAATGCTGAATTTGATAAAGTGGCTGAAGAACTCGATGTCCCATTTAAACGTACCGGCAAGGTTGTGGTAGGCTTCAATGAAAATGACAGGCAAAGCTTGCTTAAGTATAAGGCAGTGGGTGATGCCAACGGCGTACCGGGGTTAGCCATTATTGATAAACAAACACTCGAAAACCTGGATTCAAGCGCGGGCGGAGAATTTGCCATGCATGCCCCCTCTTCAGGAATATTAAATCCTTTTATTTATAATATTGCACTGGCGGAAAATGCTAAGCAAAACGGGGTAGATTTTTACTTTAATAATGAGATAATGTCTATTCAGAGGAAAAACGGTTTTTATGAACTGACTACTAACCGTACGGTATATCAAGCCAGATGGGTAGTTAACTGTGCTGGGCTTAACTCGGCTAAAATTTCCAGTATGCTGGGGATTGATGGTTATACTCTTGCTGGTTTCAAGGGAGAATACTTTGTTTTAGACAAAAAAGCTGGCCGATACCTTACTATGCCGGTGTATCCCGCGCCGGGGCCGACCGGCGGTTTTGCCACCCATGCCACACCGACTGTGGATGGCAATGTTCTGGTTGGGCCGAACTCGGAATTAGTCGAGGACTTTGAAGATTATGGAGTTACTCCGGCAGGTATGGAAGAACTAATGACTGAGGGCGTTAAAATGTTCAAGCATATGAAACGGGAATATTTTATCCGGAATTTTGCTGGTACTCGCCCCAAGCTTATTAATAAAGAAACACGGCAAGTATTGGATTTTGTTGTTGAGGCGAGAGCTGAGGCGCCCAATAGCATTAACCTTGTAGGTATCGAGTCGCCAGGTTTGACCTGTGCCTTGCCGCTGGCCAGGAGAGCGGTTGCGCTCATGCGGGAAAAAGAAGAACTAATAGCAAATGCAAACTTTAACCCCAGGCGAAAAAGCATTCTTTGTTTTGCGGAACAAAGCCGTGAAGTGCAAAAAGAGTTAATTGCGAAAGATCCCAATTATGGTGAAATAATCTGTCGCTGTGAAAATGTGACCAAGGCCGAAATAGTGGCAGCCATTCATAATTGTCTTGGGGTGGAAACCGTGCTAGGCATTAAAAACAGAACCCGCGCCACTATGGGTAGATGCCAGGGCGGCTACTGCGAAACCAGAATTGCTGAGATTATACAGGAAGAACTGCAGAAAAAAACAACCGAAGTCATGTATGCCAGACGCGGTTCGGCGATGTTTACCGGAAAGGTGAGGGGGTAATGGCCATGATTAAAAAAGACGTTGTAATTATTGGCGGTGGCCCTGCCGGTCTGTCTGCGGCAGTTGAACTTAAAAAGCAAGGCATCAATGATATTGTTATCGTGGAAAGAGAAAAACAATTAGGTGGAATTCTCCGGCAATGCATTCACGATGGCTTCGGCCTCACACGGTTTAAGCAAACCTTGAGCGGTCCTGAGTATTCACAGCGCTTTATTGATCAGGTGGAAGAGCTAAAAATCGAATGTATTACAGATACGACGGTTATTGATATAACTTCGGAGAAAAAGGTCATTGCTGCTTCGAAAAACGGCTTGCTGGAATATCAGGCCAAGGCGATTGTCCTGACAATGGGATGTAGGGAAAGAACCAGAGGAGCCATTAGTATTCCGGGCACTAGACCGGCTGGCGTGTATACTGCCGGGGTAGCGCAAGCCTATATAAATTTGTATAATACCATGGTGGGTAAAGAAGTAGTTATTCTCGGGTCTGGTGATATTGGCATGATTATGGCCAGAAGAATGACGCTGGAGGGGGCTAAAGTCAAAGCGGTTTTTGAGATTCTGCCATATCCCAGCGGTCTGCCGAGAAATATTGAGCAATGTCTGAACGATTATGACATCCCGCTTTATCTTAGTCATACGGTTACCAATATCAAGGGGCGTTCGCGCCTGGAAGGTGTCACGGTATCTGAGGTCGATGCACAACTGCGGCCCATTTCGGGAACCGAAAAGGAGTATGCTTGTGATACTCTAATCTTGTCGGTTGGTTTAATACCGGAAAATGAACTGTCGTTAGCGTGCGATGTGGAACTGGATCAAAGAACTAAAGGTGCGATTGTCGATGAAAATTATCAAACAACAACTGACGGCGTATTTGCAGCCGGTAATGTGCTGCATGTCCATGATCTGGTAGATTTTGTATCGCTGGAAGCGGAAGCTCTTGCCAGAAGTGTGATCAGCTATATTAAAACAGGTAAGCTGGACAAATGCGATATTGCAATAACAACAGATGCCAATATCAGTCATACAATTCCACAGAAAATTAGCGGGTTTAAGGATTGTAAATTATCATTGCGCGTAAGAAAACCCATGAAGAATTGTGAAATCAATATTATGCAGAATGGGAAAATGCTCAAGCAGGTAAAATTTAAAAAAGCCATTCCGGCAGAAATGATTCAAATAAAATTAGATAAAGCAGAACTGCAAGCAGTGGGCGAGCTTAAGGTGGTGGTACGATGAGAAAAGAATATACCTGCATTATTTGTCCTAACGGCTGTGGCATGGAGGCAGAGATTGAAGGTGTACGAGTAATTGACATAGCTGGGGCTGGCTGCCCAAAAGGGCAGGAATATGTCGAACAGGAGCTAACTGATCCACAAAGAAATATTGCCACATCGGTGCTAGTTGAAAACGGCATTTTGCCACTAGTGAGTGTGAGGCTGACTAAGCCTGTTCCAAAAGCCAGGATCTTTGATGTAATACAGGCCGTGAAGCAGATAAAAGTAGTGGCGCCAGTGAAAATAGAACAGGTTGTAATCGAAAATATCCTGGGACTTGGTAGTGACGTAATTGCAACTAAAAATGTATCTGCCAAATAAGTACAATGACAATAAGATGAGATAATGATAAGGCCTTCCAGTGCTTGATAACAGCGCTGGGAGGCTTTAATTTTGGCGTTTATCAATATGATAAGCGATAGCAACTGGCAAAACAGTGCTGAGTCAGCTAATGCCTAACCTGTGTAATACTCCCGATTCTGGAAGCGGTGAGTAATTTCCTTCGGGTGTTGGTTGCTAAGTAGCTGAATGATTTCAAATATAACCAAGACGGTGTTTAATTTCTTCTTTGTCATATTCTCCATAAATCAAAAATAGTAATTGCACAGGTTGATGAAGGCTTTATCAAAATGATAAATTTATCGTTTTGATAAAAGAAAAGGGCAGAAAAATGTAATATAAACAGACAATTTTTTCGAAAGCGGACAAAGCTCCACAAAAATCGGTGGCAATAGCTGCTGCAATTAAACGAGTCCCAAAATAGCCGCACTAAGTTGCAAGTGATTACTGGCAAATGGAAGCTATTGGCACGTTTTTTGCGTAATAAATAAGTGGAAAAGCATAAAACCAGAAGTGAGGTACGGAAATGGACCAGAAAATCAAGTGGGTCAAAAATCAAATGATGGAGAACCCCAACAAGGTTTCTATTGATTTTTTGAGTGCTCGGGAAATCAACAAGGTGAGGCAATTCCATAAGAGCTTTCCTGAATACAGTACAACCCCGCTGCGCCAGCTAAACGAAATGGCTGGTTATTTGGGAGTGGACGGCGTTTATGTGAAAGATGAATCATATCGCTTTGGCTTAAATGCCTTCAAAGTTTTGGGCGGTTCTTTTGCCATGGCTAAGTACTTGGCTCAGCGCTTAGGTAAAGACATCAGTGAACTGGATTATAACAAACTGACATCAGCTGAGATTCGTCAGCAGTTGGGGGAAATCACCTTCACTACTGCAACTGATGGCAATCATGGCCGGGGGGTTGCCTGGACGGCTAACCGCCTTAAACAAAAATCAGTGGTGTATATGCCTAAAGGTTCTTCGCTTAGCCGGCTGGAAAATATCCGGGGGGAAGGCGCCGAAGTTTCCATTACCGATTTAAACTATGATGATGCCGTGCGGTTAGCGACCGAAAATGCCAAAAAATTCGGCTGGGTAGTGGTGCAGGATACAGCCTGGGAAGGTTATGAGGAAATTCCTGCTTGGATTATGCAAGGGTATGGCACGATGGCCTTGGAGGCCTTGGAACAACTGCAGACTGCTGGAATACCGCAGCCTACCCATGTGTTTGTTCAAGCCGGAGTAGGGTCATTAGCCGGTGCGGTACAAGGCTTCTTTGCATCAGCCTGTAGCAGTCAGCCGCCCAAAATCGTGATTGTCGAGTCTGATCAGGCTGCTTGCCTCTACCAAGCGGCTTTGGCCAATGATGGTAATCCCAGAATTGTTGGCGGAGAGTTAAATACCATTATGGCCGGTCTGGCTTGCGGCGAGCCTAATACCATCGCCTGGAATGTTCTGCGGGATTACAGCTATATGTTTGCTTCCTGCCCCGATTGGGTAGCTGCTAAGGGCATGCGCCTCTTAGGCAATCCGTTAGGCAACGATGCCAGAGTAATTTCCGGCGAATCTGGCGCTGTACCTGCCGGTCTTGTGGCAGAACTTATGACAAACCCGGATATGGCCGAGGCCAAAGCTAAACTGGGATTGAATGAACAATCAAGAATTCTGCTGTTTAGTACAGAAGGCGATACCGATCCGCAGAAATACCGTAGTATTACCTGGAATGGAGAATATCCTGTTTCTTCCAAATAAAAAACACATGAAAGGGGCTAGTATTTTGAACGTGAATTTTGAACAAATAATGGAACTTGCCCAAAAGTATGAACCCGAAATCAGTAAGTTTTTGCGAGATATGATTGCTATTCCCAGTGAAAGCTGCCAGGAAGAAAAAGTCATTCTACGCGTTAAAGAAGAAATGGAGAAAGTGGGCTTTGATAAAGTGGAGATTGACCCGATGGGCAATATTCTCGGCTACATCGGCCGTGGTAAACATCTTATCGCCATGGATGCCCATATTGACACTGTAGGCATCGGCAATCCGGAAAACTGGAAATATGATCCTTATCAAGGCTATGAAGATGACGAGATAATTATCGGCCGAGGGGCAAGCGACCAGGAGGGCGGTATGGCCTCTATGGTATATGCCGGCAAAATTATAAAAGATCTGGGCCTAGAAGAAGAGTATACCCTGGTTGTGGTTGGATCTGTACAGGAAGAAGACTGTGACGGCCTGTGTTGGCAGTATATTATACAGGAAGATAAGTTGCGTCCTGAATTTGTCGTAAGCACAGAACCGACAGACGGCAAGATTTATCGCGGACAGCGGGGGCGGATGGAAATCAAGGTCAAGACAACTGGGATTAGTTGCCACGGTTCCGCACCTGAACGGGGTGATAATGCAATCTACAAAATGGGTCCCATCCTTAGTGATTTAAAAGCATTGCATGAAAATCTCATCGACCATGATTTCCTGGGAAAAGGCAGTCTGACTGTTTCAGAAATCTTCCATACTTCACCTTCACGCTGCGCGGTAGCAGACAGTTGCTGGATTTCTATCGACAGGCGCCTGACTGTTGGGGAAACCGGCGAATATGCCATGCAGCAGATTAAAAACTTGCCTTCCGTAAAAGCTGCCAACGCTGAAGTTAGCATGTACACCTATGAAAGACCGGCATACACCGGTTTGGTTTATCCCACTGAGTGTTATTTCCCAACCTGGCTGATTGATAATGAACATCCGGTATGTCATACCCTGGTAGACGCTTATAAAGGTTTGTTTAAGGAAGAGCCCAAAGTTGACAAATGGACTTTTTCCACTAACGGAGTTTCGATAATGGGGCGTTTTGGCATTCCTTGCATCGGCTTTGGTCCAGGCCACGAAGACCAGGCACATGCCCCTAACGAGCGTACTTGGAAAAAAGAACTGGTAAACTGTGCAGCCATGTATGCCGCTATCCCGCTGATTTATGCCAAAGAGTATGCGGACAAAATGACAGATGACACAAAAAACTTAGTCTAAGGGAACCCAAATTGATGTTGGCACGAAGTTATGGTAATTAAACCATACCTATAAATAAAAATTCTGGGAGGAACTTATAATGCAATCTATTTTTAGAGGAAGACACTTTATCAACCTGGAGGACTTTACTAAAGAAGAAGTAGATACTATGCTTGAAGTTTCCTTGGATCTTAAGAAAAAATTTGCCATGGGTGTTCCTACTCCTTATTTATTGCATCAATCCATGTTTCTCATGTTTTTTGAACAATCCACCCGTACCAGAAACTCTATGGAAGCAGGGTTTGCCCAATTAGGTGGTCATGCTGGGTTCCTGGACTCCAGCAGCATGCAGATTGCTCATGGTGAAAGTGCCAAAGATACCGCAATCATCTTGTCGCGTTTCGGTCATGCTATTGCCTGTCGCTACTGCAACTGGGGTTATGGCAATAAATATTTAACAGAAATGGCCAAATGGTCCTCCAAACCTATCATGAATCTGCAGTGCGACTTGTACCACCCGTTCCAAGCGCTGGCCGATCTTATGACCATGAAAGAAAAAATTGGTGATTTAAAACGCGTAAAAGTATCGATTATCTGGGCCTATGCCGAAAGTCACAAAAAACCGATTTCTGTGCCGGTTTCCCAGGTATTACTCTTCCCGCGGTATGGTATGGATGTTGTGTTGGCTCATCCTAAAGGCTGGGAACTGCCTGACTGGGTAATAGCCCAGGCCAAAGCCAATGCGGAGAAGTACGGTGGCAGCGTTACTGTTACCGATAATGAAGCTGAAGCCTACGAAGGTGCGCATATTGTTATTCCGAAAAATTGGGGCAACTGGGTAACCGATCAGACTGGTGTAGCTGCATCTGGTGCGGTAGCCGTAGTGGATGATAAATTAAAAGCGCAAAAATCTTGGAAGTGTACAGAAGGCAAAATGGCAACAGCTGATAAAAATGTAATGTATATGCACGCTTTGCCAGCTGACCGCAACAATGAAGTAGAAGACTCGGTTATTGACGGACCGCACTCTATTGTATACGACGAAGCCGAAAATCGCCTGCACACTGCCAAGGCTGTTATGACACTCTTAATGGGTGGCAGATAAGTATGACCAAGTTAGCTGTTATCGCCATTGGGGGCAATTCCTTAATCCGAGATAACACGCGCCAGACAGTGGAAGATCAGTATGATGCTGTCTGTGAAACCGCTAAACACATTGTAGGCATGATTGAACAAGGCTATGATGTTGTAATTACCCATGGCAATGGGCCACAGGTAGGTTTTATCCTAAGAAGGTCGGAAATTGCCAGTGAAACAGCAGGCATGCATGCTGTACCGCTTGTTGCTTGTGGGGCTGATACCCAGGGGGCACTTGGCTATCAAATTCAACAGGCCATGGACAATGAATTTAAGCGCAGGGGTATGGTCAAATCTGCGGTAACCCTTGTTACACAGGTGGTGGTGGATGCCGATGATCCGGCTTTTGCCAAACCTTCAAAACCTATCGGTTCTTTTTTCACTCAGGAACAGGTTGAAAAAATTCAAAAAAATAACCCGGACTGGGTAATGGTCAGTGATGCCGGGCGGGGTTACCGCCGGGTGGTTGCCTCTCCATACCCCAGAGAGATTGTCGAAAAAGCTGTGATTGATAAATTAGTGCGGGAAGGCTACTGCATGATCGCTGTGGGCGGCGGCGGTATTCCGGTTATCAAGCAGGAGGATGGCAGCTTTAAAGGTATTGACGCTGTTATTGACAAAGATTTTGCCTCAAGCCTGCTGGCCGCTCAAATTCACGCCGATGAATTGATTATTTCCACAGGGGTGCCTAAAGTCTATCTGAATTACGGGAAACCCGATGAGAAAGCCTTAGATAAGGTGACCCTTGCCGAGCTTGAAGAATATGTAAATCAAAATCACTTTGCGCCAGGAAGCATGCTGCCCAAAATTCAGGCTGTTATCAGCTTTCTCGAAAATGGCGGCAAGAAAGCCATTATTACCAATCCGGAGTCGCTGGAAGAAGCGGTAGCAGGAAAAACCGGAACACATATATATCCGTAAAATTGCTCAGAGATGCTCCGTAACCGGAGTATCTCTGAGGTTTTACCTCACTAGTCAGATAACGCAAACCTTTCTTATATAGGAGGGGATAGTGTGTATAATTTTGTGCTAAACGACCAACAGGTTCATGTTGGTGATGATATAAATCTGCTAGAATATTTACGAGACTATGCGAGCCTTACTTCAGTGAAAAATGGCTGTGCTGAAGGTGCATGCGGCGCCTGTATGGTGTTGCTGGACGGTAAGGCCACTCGAGCCTGTATATTATCGACTGCCAAAGTAAGCGGCAAAAGTGTGCTGACCGTGGAAGGCTTGTCTGAGCGGGAGAAAGATATCTATAGCTGGGCGTTTGCTGCTGCCGGTGCCGTACAGTGTGGTTTTTGCATTCCCGGTATGGTGATTAGCGCCAAGGCTTTATTGGACAAAACCAGTGAACCTACCGGTGAACAAGTAAAAAAAGCCTTGCATGGCAATGTCTGCCGCTGCACTGGTTACGTTAAAATTGAGCAGGCCGTACTGCTGGTGGCTGAGGCACTGCGCGATGGTTTTACACCGCCGGATAGTCTGATGTATAAGGTGGGCGACCGCATGCCACGGGTGGATGCCAAAACTAAAATTTTAGGCACTGCCCAATATGTGGACGATATGGCAGTTGAGAATATGCTGCATGCTGCCATTCTACGCGCCCCCAGCGCCCGGGCTTTTATAAAAAGGATTGATACGGCAGCCGCGCTGGCGTTACCTGGTGTTGAAGCCGTAATTACGGCAAAAGACATTCCCGGCCGCCGCCATCAGGGACATATTATTCCTGACTGGCCGGCTTTTATCGCTGAGGGAGAAGAAACCCGCTATATTGGTGATGCATTAGCTGCCGTTGCAGCTATAAACAAAAAAATAGCCCAATCGGCTGTGGCCTTAATAAAAGTTGACTATGAAGCATTACCGCCGGTGCTTACACCGCAACAGGCGCTGGTAGATGAGGCGCCTAAGCTGCACCCGCAAGGCAATATATTAGCCAAAACCATACTTAGACGGGGCAATGTCAAAGAGGCTATTGCCAACGCCAAATATGTTGTTAGTCAGCGCTACACCACCCCGGCTACCGAACACGCCTTTCTCGAGCCAGAGAGCGCCTTGGCAGTACCACTGCCTGACGGTACATTGACTGTCTATACCAGTGGTCAGAATGTGTATGACGATCATCATGCTCTTGTATCACTTTTGGGTGTCGGTGAGCAGGATGTGCGCGTTATCAGTAAAATGGTGGGCGGTGGTTTTGGCGGTAAGGAAGATTTGTCTGTACAGCATCATGCTGCACTCTTGGCCTGGCATACTAAAAAGCCGGTAAAAAATACGCTGAGCCGCCAAGAAAGTATTAACGTTCACCCCAAACGGCATGCCATGGAAATGGAGTTTACTACTGCTTGTGATGCAAATGGCTTTATTACCGCCGTAAAGGCCGAGCTTATTGCCGACACAGGTGCGTATGCCTCGCTTGGCGGACCGGTACTGCAGCGGGCCTGTACCCATGCCGGCGGCCCTTATCAGATTGCCAATGTGGATATTGTCGGTATGGGTGTCTATACCAATAATCCTCCGGGCGGCGCGTTCCGGGGCTTTGGTGTAACCCAGTCGTGTTTTGCCATGGAAAGCAATATCAATATGCTGGCAGAAAAAATTGGCATATCTCAGTGGGAAATCCGTTGGCGAAATGCCATTGAACCTGGTAAAATTTTGCCTAACGGGCAAATTGCCGATCAGGGAACAGCGCTTAAAGAAACGCTGTTGGCAGTTAAGCCCGCTTTTGAAACTAGTCCTTATGCCGGTCTGGCCTGCGCTATGAAAAACGCCGGTATTGGTGTCGGTTTGCCAGACATTGGCCGGGTAAAACTAAAAATACAAAAAGGTAAGGTCATTATTCTTACAGGTGCTGCCTGTATCGGTCAGGGGTTAGTTACGGTTATGACTCAGATTTTATGTGAAACAACCGGGCTTGCTGCTGCGCAAATTATGGCAGTCGAACCTGATACCTATCTTACTCCTGATTCAGGCACTACTACAGCATCCCGGCAGACCGTATTTACCGGTGAGGCTGTTCGGCTGGCCGGGCTAAAGCTCAAGGAGGCATTGACAGCAGCTCAGCTAACCGAATTAGAAGGCCGGGAGTATTACGGAGAATACTCAGGTGTAACCGATCCGATGGGTTCAGATAAAACCAACCCGGTAAGCCATGTTGCTTATGGTTTTGCCAGTCAGGTAGTTATTCTTGATGAAGCAGGCAAGCTGGTTAAAGTAGTGGCTGCTCATGATGTGGGCAAGGCCATTAACCCGACCGGAGTTGAAGGCCAGATTGAAGGCGGTGTAGTCATGGGGCTTGGGTATGCTCTGACCGAAGACTTTCCGCTTAAAGACGGTATACCGCAAGTCAAGTTTGGCACATTGGGGCTTTTCCGGGCTGGCAATGTCCCGGAAATTGAAACCATTCTTGTAGAAAAAAATCAGGATGAATTGGCCTATGGCGCCAAAGGGGTGGGCGAGATCACGGCCATTCCTGCTGCGCCGGCTGTTGCCGCCGCATACTTGCGGCTTGACGGTAAGGTTCGTCCTGATTTGCCGCTTGTGAGTACCGCCTACAGCCGTAAATAAAAAAATACTGGGAGGAATACATAATGGGCGATTTGATGAGACCTGTTCCCTTACTTAGTCTGATTGCGCGGATTTTCGAGGAATATGCGGCAGAACGCACTATTTTCGGCTATCCAGCCAGCCAGTTTTTTCATAAACAAAGCGACAAAACCTTTTCGCTGTTTGGTGAAACTATCGAGACAGCCGTAGGTCCGGCTGCCGGTCCTCATACCCAATTAGCCCAGAATATTGCAGTCTCTTATCTGGCTGGTGCCCGCTTTATTGAGCTCAAAACCGTGCAAGAACATGAACCTCCTGTAGCTAAACCCTGTATTGATGCCGACGATGAAGGTTTCAATACCGAGTGGTCAAGCGAATATACTGTAGAAAAAGCTTATGAAGAATATATCAAGGCCTGGGTGCTCTTACATGTCATTGAAGCGGTGTTAGGGCTTAGTAAAAGCGGCAAACGGTCTTTTATTTTTAATATGAGCGCTGGCTACAATCTGGAAGGTATTCAGTCGCCGCGCATGGACGCCTATTTGAACAATATGCTGGATGCCTCTGACCATCCGTATTTTAAGCAATGTCTGGCAGAAGTGGAACAACTCGTTGCAGATGGCAGCTTTCTGGTAGGTACAGGCTTGGAAGGCAAGCTGCCTGCGCTTCAGGGCTTAGCCAAACGCATTTCCGGCAAGGTCTGCCAGTCGATTACTCTGTCCACCATGCATGGTTGTCCACCGGCTGAAATTGAGCGAATCTGCAGATATTTGCTAACAGAAAAGAAAATCGATATGTATGTAAAACTGAACCCGACACTGCTTACTTATCAGGGAGTGCGTTCCATTCTTGACGCTACCGGCTTTGGCTATGTCGAACTGTCAGAAGAGGCCTTTGCCCATGATTTGCAGTATGCTGATGCCATCCCTATGCTGACAAGGCTGAAAAAACTGGCTGGCGAGCAGGGGCGCTTCTTCGGAATTAAACTGACAAATACGTTGGGGGCGCTTAATTTTAAAGGCAAACTCCCTGGCGGTGAAATGTATATGTCAGGCAGGGCGTTATTTCCGCTATCAATTAACTTGGCTACCAAAATATCAGCAGAGTTCAAGGGACAAATGCCGATTTCATTTTCCGGCGGCATTAGTGAACATAACATACTGGCTGTTTTTGCAACAGGCATTAAACCAGTCACCCTGGCTACCGAAATGCTCAAACCAGGCGGTTATGCCCGTATGGCAGCTATTGCCGCTAAACTGGAAAATGCTCCTGGCTGGGAACTGGCTGAAATTGATGTTGCCCAATTGCAAGCCTTGGCTGAAGAGTCGCTAACAGTTAATTATTCGCAGAAAGAGTTTCGTGGCAATGCCAAAGCCGTAATCGGAGCTACGCTGCCGCTCTTTGACTGTGCCGCCGCGCCCTGTAAAAGCGCATGCCCGATTAACCAGGATATTCCTGAATACATCCGGCTTACCGGGCAAAAACGTTATGCAGAGGCGCTGGCATTAATCTATGAAAAAAATGCGTTGCCAGGCATTACCGGCACCATTTGTGACCATGCCTGTCAGTATCACTGTACCCGGCTGGATTATGAAGGCTGCGTACAAATCCGCGAAGTCAAGCGACTGGCTGCTCAAGAGGGCTGGAAAGAGTACCGCAAAAATTATATTTTGCCACAGGAAAAAAACGGCATAAAAGTGGCTGTTATGGGTGCAGGACCGGCTGGACTTGCCTCTGCCTATTTCCTGGCGCGTCAGGGCTTTAGCGTAACCGTGTATGAAACCCGGGAAAGTGCCGGCGGTACAGTGAAGCATGTTATTCCTAATTTCCGTATCAGCCGGGAAACTATTGAAAATGATATTGAATTTATCAAAGACCATGGTGTTAATTTTTACTTTGGCTCAAATCCTGACCTTACTCCCGAAGAACTCAAAGGCTTAGGCTACAAATATGTAATTGTTGCTGTAGGTGCCGGTGCGGAGAAACCGTTTACCCTTAAGGTTGAAGGCGGCAGGCAGCCACAAATCATGCCGGCGTTGAAATTCTTGGCGCAGTTTAACCAAGATGCATCTGCTCTGAATGTAGGCAAAAATGTTGTGACTATTGGTGCTGGCAATACGGCAATGGATGCCAGCCGTACGGCGCTGAAGCTCAGGGGTGTAGAGTCAAGTGTTATTGTGTATCGCCGTTCTATCAACGAAATGCCAGCAGACCGTGCTGAATATAATCTGGCTGTTGCCGATCAGGTCAAGGTTGATTTCCTGGTAAATCCGGAAAAAATCAATGACCAGGGTGAGCTTGTCTGTCAAGTTATGACACTTGGTAGTCCTGATGCCGGCGGACGCCGTCAGAGCGAACCTACCGGACAGTATAAAACCTTTAAAGTCGACACGGTGATCATTTCGATTGGTGAAGAGATCAATACTGGTTTGTTAACAAAGCTGGGAATCACTACCCAAGGGCAGCTGGAAACCAATTTGGAGAATGTGTACTTAGCCGGCGATGCCCGCCAGGGCGCATCTTCTATTGTGAAATGTATTGCCGATGGTCGTAAAGCCGCAGATGCTATTTGCCAAAAAGAACGAAAAGATTTTGCGGTTACTATAGAAAAGACTGGTAAAGCAGAGGAAGAGCAGGTTAAAGAAATTGCTGAAAGAAAGTTTGGTCTGAAAGCAGCCTCCAAGCTAACTTCTGAGGGGGCTGACAAAGTTCCGGCTGCAACCGGCGACAGAGAGGCCGACCGCTGTCTGGAGTGCAACTATGTTTGCAACAAATGTGTGGAAGTCTGCCCCAACCGCGCCAATTTGCCAATACAGGTCGGGGAGGGTTTTGCTAACTACAACCAGATTATTCATTTGGATGCTTTCTGTAATGAGTGCGGCAATTGCGCAGGTTTCTGTCCGTGGGAAGGCCGGCCGTTTACCGATAAATTTACGGTCTTTAGCAGACGGGACGATTTTGAACACAGCCAAAACAGCGGTTTTCTGGTAGAAGGAGCAAGCGTTGTTATTCGTGTTAACGGTGAGGTTACAACGCAGCAGTTGAACAATGGCTGTCTTAAAGCTGAGGGTAGCTCAGTATTTAATCAGGCTGCTGCGGTATTTAATTACCTGTATGTTAATAGGCCGGCGCTTTTTGGCCAGGTAGAAGAGTAAGGGGGGGACAAGTGTGATCATATTGAAAAATGCGACTGTGGTTGAGTTTCAGCCGCCTGCTGTGCAAGAAGGCGTGGATATTGTGATTGACGGCAGTAAAATAATAGCTGTCGGCGCAGGTATTGCTGCCAGCTATCAGGCTGAACGTGTGCTGGATATGCGGGGCAAGCTGGTTATGCCAGGCATTGTCTGTAGTCACAATCATTTCTATTCCGGTTTGGCGCGTGGGATCACTGCCAATATCGCCCCTAGCCCTGACTTTATTTCGGTACTGAAGAACCTCTGGTGGCGTCTGGACATGGCGATTGATGAAGAAATCCTCTACTATAGCGGTCTGGTATGTTCGCTGGAAGCTATTCGCTGCGGCACAACTGCAGTTATTGATCATCATGCATCACCGGCATTTATCAAAGGCTCGCTCAAAACACTCAAACAAGCTTTCGAAGAAACTGGCCTGCGCGGAATTACCTGTTATGAGACTACCGACCGCAATCAAGGTTTACGTGAGATTGAAGCCGGGATTCAAGAAAATGTTGATTTTGCCAAGCTGTGTGAGAGCGATAAGCAGGCTGCAAATGGCGAGCATTTGGTTGAGGCCATGATTGGCGGACATGCGCCTGTTACTATGCCAGATGATGCCCTTAAGCTGATGGCTGCTGCCGTCCGTGAAACAGGCCGAGGGATACATGTGCATGTGGCTGAAGATCGCTATGATGTGGCCCACAGCCACCATATGTACGGCAAAGATGTTATAGTCCGGCTCAATGATTACAAATTGATAAACGACAAGGCGCTTTTGGTGCATGGCGTATATTTGTCAGACGCGGATATTGAGATTATCAATGGAAAAGGTGCGTTTCTTGCACATAATGCCCGTTCCAATATGAATAACAATGTCGGGTACAACAGTAAACTGCCGCTGTACCACAATTTGGTGCTGGGAACTGACGGTATGGGCAGTGACATGTGGGAAGAACTGAAATTTGCCTATTTCAAACATAAAGATACCGGCGGACCGATGTGGCCTGACAGTTATCTGCAGTTTTTGTACAATGGCAATAAACTTTTGGAACGTTATTTTGCCGCCGATTTCGGCCGGGTAGCTCCTGGCTACAAGGCTGATTTGACGGTGCTTGAGTATCAGTCACCCACGCCGCTTGTGGCTGGTAATATTGGCGGTCACATTGCCTTTGGCATGGATTCGCGTGATGTGGTTACTGTTATTATCAATGGCAAGGTGGTACTGGAAAACAGACAGTTTGCTTTTGATGTTGCCCCTATTTATGAGAACGCCCGCAAGGCCGCACAGCGGTTGTGGGACCATATGGATAGCCTGCCGTAAGCGCAGAATGTAGGAAGGCTGGTTGGGCAAATAGAGTTCGTATGTTTTAAAAAAACATAGCAGCAGTGAGTTGGTGGTTTCCGGCTCACTGCTTTCTTATGGTAAGGCTTTATTCGATGATCGACTAAGATTCAGGTGGGATCAAAACCCATCTGAATCAAGTCTCCATTTATCATTTTAAAAAAAATGAGAGTAAATGGCAATGACCGCAAAAATAGGAAAGGGAAAAAGAAAAAACAGGCGAATTTGTATTGATAAGCAATATAACGGTTAATTCAAGTGTTATATAAATCAGTAGAGGCAAGAGGAATATGAAAAAATCGATTTTGCAGGAAATTCAAGAGGCGGTTATTCAATATGCCAAGATTATCGCGCATGTTATTCGAGTTGACGTGGAAATTGTCGATACGAATTTATTTCGCATTGCCGGTACAGGTATCTATGATACCCAGATTAATGAAGACATGTCCCGAGAGGGATTTGTCTATAAACATGTGCTGGCAACCGGGAAATCTCAGTTTATTGAAGAACCGGGAAAACACGAACTTTGCCGTATCTGTCCCAAGCAGGGGTGCTGTGATGAAAAACTCGAGTTATGTACGCCGATCGTTTTGGGAGAAGAGATAATCGGCGTTATTGGCTTGATTTGTTTTGATGAAATACAAAAGCAACAACTGCTGCAGGACTTGAATTTTTATCAGTTGTTTTTAGCACAGATTGCTGACTTTATCAGCGTGAAAGCCTATGAACGCCAGGAAAGTGAGCGCAACCGGCGCATGATGGAGGTGCTGCTGCAGGTTATTGACAATGTGGATAAAGGCGTTTTGGTGCTTGATGCCAGCAGCAAAATTATCCAGATTAATGACAGTGCCCGTAAACAGCTGCATCTCACCGATGACTGCAAAGATAAGCCGATTTCCATTGTTGCCACCAGCGATTCTATGCTTGGGGTAGAAGAATATAAGGTGGTTATTGATAATAACACCTATTTTCTGATGGGCAATGTATTGGCGGTCTCATCAGGGCTGGCTGCTTATGACCGGATTTTTATTTTTGATGAAATGAAGAATGTAAAGTCAGGTATCTATGATTTAACCAAAGTGGCAATCCCGGTCACCTTAGACAATATTGTTGGTTGCTCAACGGTAACCCAGCAATTGAAAGGCCGGCTGACGAAAATTGCCGACTCCAATTCCACTGTGCTGATAACCGGAGAAAGTGGTACAGGCAAGGAGGTTGTCGCCAGAGCTATTCATGCTGTGGGAAACCGCAGTGACCGTCCGTTTATTGCCATTAACTGTGCCGCTATTCCTGATACGTTGCTGGAAAGTGAATTGTTTGGTTATGTAAAAGGCGCATTTACCGGTGCTGATCCCCGGGGAAAAATCGGTAAATTTGAATTGGCCAATCGCGGGGTTATCTTTTTAGATGAAATTGGCGACATGCCGCTTTATTTACAGGCCAAGCTGCTGCGGGTGCTGCAGGAACGCAAACTAGTGCGTATTGGCTCAAATCAGCTGCTCTCTTTAGATGTACGGGTTATTGCCGCTACTAATAAAGATTTGAAGGAACTTATCAAAGAAAAGAAATTCAGGGAAGATCTATATTACCGGTTAAATGTAATTCCTCTTGAGGTGCCGCCGCTGCGTAACCGTGCGGAAGATATTAAGCCGCTGGTGGATTCTATGATGGATAAATATGGCGGCTTGTTCAGTAAAAAAATTCAGGGTATTGATCGTGAGACCATGACACTATTAAAGCAATATAGTTGGCCGGGTAATATTCGGGAACTGGAAAATACCATTGAATTTATGATTAATATGGCAGATGAGAACGGCAGATTGACCTTGGATACTCTGCCACGCAGCTTTTTTGAAAGTCAGACAGTCCCAACTAATGAACGGCAGTCAAATGATTTTAAATCACTGCGGCAGGTAGAGCAGGAACATATCTTGCAGGTTTTGCGGCAATTTGAAGATACCACCCAGGGAAAAATGGCGGCTGCCAGACAGTTGGGAATCGGTATTGCCACGTTGTATCGTAAGCTGCATGAAATTCAATAGACAAAATAATAGAGCGAGTATATACATTCTTTCTGGTTTATTGCATGGCAAGAGTTAGGAAGAATGTATTTTTTACAGGCGTTATATCATTTTGATAAAAAACAAGTAAATAGTGAGGGCGAAAGCGGGAACAGATGACGAAATAAGTAATACTCCTTGCGGGCACAGGCACGCTGCTTAAGTCTTTGATAAATTAAGTTAAGATTCAGGAAGAGTTAAAACTCCATCTGAATTAGTCTCATTTATCAAAATGAAAAAAAATATCACTTTGATAAAAACAGTCATAAGGTTTTGAAAACAATTAATAGTCGCCGGGATTTTTCGCAGAGAAAATAACTATGCTGAAGACGGTGCTAGGTAGTGTACGTGGTACATATACTTTGTTTTGCAAAATAGGCATATCCTTTTTAACTTAAATAGAAAATTTTGGCATGGTTTATGCGAAAGTAATCTATACGAGAAAACTATAACGAGGTCGTAGCCTGCATGTTGGAAGGCCAAGATATGCTGGAAAGCTTATCGGGGGAGGGAGAAAGATCCTATGACAACCATGCTGATAAAAAATGCCAAAGCAATTGTTACACTGGATGAACAGGATCGGGTATTGGCAAATCAAAATATCTTTATTCGCGATAATCAGATTGAATATATCGGAATAGATAGTTCGGCAGCAGATGAAGTCATTGATGCTGCAGGCATGTTTGTGTATCCGGGTCTGATTAACACTCATCACCACTTATACCAGACCTTTACCCGGAATTTGCCGCAGGTGCAGAATATGGAGCTGTTTCCCTGGCTATGTACGTTATATGAAATATGGCGGGGCTTGACTCCCGAAATTGTTTATTATAGTGCGATGGTGGGCATGGGTGAGCTTATGAAATATGGCTGCACCACTTGCTTTGACCATCATTATGTTTTTCCAAAGCTCAACTCAGAGCAGTTTATTGACAGGCAATTTGCGGCAGCAGAGGAGCTAGGAATACGGTTTCATGCTTCGCGCGGTAGTATGTCCCGCGGCAAGAGCAGCGGTGGATTGCCGCCTGATGAGCTGGTTCAGAGTGTGGATGAAATTTTAAAAGACAGTGAACGTTTAATAAATGAATACCACGATGACAGCCGTTACTCTATGCGGCAGGTCGTATTGGCTCCCTGTTCGCCGTTTAGCGTAACCGGAGACCTAATGAAGGAAACGGCAAAACTAGCCAGGGAGAAAAAGGTGCGGCTGCATACTCATTTGGCAGAAACCAAGGATGAAGAGGAGTATTGCCTGGAAAAGTTTAAGCTTAGGCCGTTGGCGTATATGGAAAGCCTGGATTGGGTAGGTGCTGATGTCTGGTATGCGCATGGCATTCACTTTAATGAAACGGAATTGCAACTGCTGGCTGCTACGAAAACCGGTGTGGCTCATTGCCCGGTTTCCAACCAAAAGCTGTCTTCCGGGATTGCGCAAATTCCTCGGATGCTGGAGCTGGGAGTACCGGTAGGACTGGCAGTGGATGGTAGTGCCAGCAATGACGGTTCCAATCTGTTGGGAGAAATTCGTACCGCTTTTTTGCTGCATAGATTAAACTCAAGTACGCAGGCACCCACCGGCTATGATATTTTGAAGCTGGCTACTAAAGGCAGTGCCGCTATTTTAGGCCGCGCCGATATTGGCAGTCTGGAAACAGGCAAAGCCGCAGATTTATTTATGATAAAAACTGATGGACTGGAGTATGTAGGGGCGCAGTTTGATCCCAAGTCGCTGCTCGGGACAGTAGGCGTATTTCGGCCTGTTGCGTATACCATTATCAATGGAAAAGTGGTTGTGAGGGACGGCAAGCTTTGCCATATTGATGAAGAAAAAGTTGCTGCCGAAGCTAATAGCTTGGTAAATAAACTCATTTCATCCGGAAAGGAGCGAAATAATGAGTGTAGGTAAAAGCATTCCGCGGCTTGATGGCTTTGCCAAGGTAACCGGCAAGGCGCAATATGTGGATGATATGTATGAAAAGAATATGCTGTATGCCAAGGTTTTCCGCAGTACTATTGCCAATGGCTGGGTGAAAAAAATTGATGTCAGTAAGGCAAGGGTATTGCCGGGAGTGGAAGCCGTTGTAACCTATCAGGACGTTCCAGAACATACCTTTCCTACAGCCGGTCACCCGTATAGCAAGGACCCGAAGCATCAGGACATAGCCGATCGCAATTTATTGACCAGGCGGGTACGACTTTATGGCGATGAAATAGCTGTTGTCATCGCAGTGGACGAATTAACAGCCGAAAAAGCATTGCGATTGATTGAAGTGGAGTATGAGGAATATGCGCCGATTTTAACAGCAGAAGATGCGGCTAAAGCGGGTGCGATTGAAATTCATGAGGGCACTAAAAATATTGTAGGCAGCGATAAGTATCAGGTCGGGGATGTGGAAACCGCCTTTAGTCAGGCTGATTATGTTTTCGAGGATAGTTTTGCGACTGGTACGGTACAGCATTGCGCCATGGAAAATCATACGGCCTATGCCTATATTGACAATAACGGTAAAATTACGGTTGTAACATCAACCCAAATTCCTCATATTGCCCGCCGGATTGTTGGGCAGGCACTGGGCATACCCTGGGGACGGGTTCGGATTATTAAGCCTTATGTCGGCGGCGGTTTTGGCAGTAAACAGGATGCGGTGGTGGAACCGCTGGTTGCCTTTTTGACAACGGTGGTTAAGGGGCGGCCGGTGCGCCTGCAATTTAGCAGGGAAGAGACCTTTATTGCCAGCCGGGTGCGGCATGCCATTTCCTTCACGTTGCGTTCGGCAGTCAATAAAGATGGCAGACTGATTGGCAGAGCCGGCAAGGCTATATCCTTAAATGGCGGTTATGCTTCACATGGTCATTCTATCGCGGCTAACAGTGGTTCGAAATACCGGGAACTCTATGATCAGCAAGCCATAAAATATGAGGCGGTAACATACTATACTAATATGCCGTCTGCCGGTGCCATGCGCGGGTACGGGATTCCCCAGGTTACTTTTGCCCTGGAATGTCACATGGAAGATATCGCGCGGGAAATTGGGATAGACCCTATCGAGTTTCGGCTTAAGAATATTACCAGACAAGGATGGGTAGATCCTATTAGTAAAGTTGTGGTTGGCAGCAACGGTTTGCCAGAATGTATTGCCAAAGGCAAAGAACTGCTGCGGTGGGATGACAAGAAAACACAGCTAAAAAAGCAAACCGGTCAGAAGCGGCGGGGGATTGGCATGGCTAACTTTGTGTATGCTACCGGGACTCATCCTGTCGGTCTGGAAATTGCCGGTGCCCGTATTGTTATGAATGATGACGGATCAGTGCAGGTGCAGGTCGGTGCTACCGAAATCGGTCAAGGCAGCGATACTGTTTTTTGCCAAATGGCAGCTGAAACCATCGGTATTCCTATGAATATGGTAACAATTGTGGCTGACCAGGACACGGACATTTCACCGGTAGACTCTGGGTCATATGCTTCGCGGCAAACTTATATTACTGGCATGGCTGTAAAAAAAGCCGCTAAAGAAGTTAAGGATAAGACCTTACACTATGCCTGGGGAATGACCGATATTCCGGCAGAAGCAATGGATATTGCCGATGGCTGGCTTATCTATAAACATAATGGCGAACACATTATGCCAATTGCCGAAGTAGCGCTTGACAGTTGGTACAATCCGGTTTTTGCCGCTCCCATAACGGCTGATGTTACCAATAATGCCAGAGTGAATGCGCTTGCTTATGGCTGTACTTTTGTCGAGGTTGAGGTCGATATTCCTACCGGTAAGGTGGAAGTGCTGGAAATCTACAACATTCATGATGCCGGAAAACTCATTAATCCTCAGTTGGCTGAAGGCCAGGTTCACGGTGGTGTGAGCATGGGAATAGGCTATGCGTTATATGAACAACTGCTTTTTGACAGTAAAACCGGGAAACCCTTAAATAATAACTTGCTGGATTATAAACTCATGACGACAATGGATACGCCAGACATTGGGGCGGCCTTTGTCGAGACTTATGAACCAACCGGGCCGTATGGCAATAAGGCTTTGGGCGAGCCGCCGGCTATTTCGCCCGCTCCGGCTATTCGCAATGCTATTTTGGACGCAACAGGGGTGAAATGTAATCAATTGCCGATGACACCACAGCGGCTGGTAGAAAATTCAAGGCAGCAGGATTGATCTAGAAAGGGGGGGGCGGGAATGTACGATATTGCGAAATACGAAGAAGCATATACTGTAGAGGAAGCTATAGCGCTTTTGCAGGCTAATCCGCAGGCTGTCATTATATCAGGTGGCAGCGATGTATTGATAAAGCTGCATGAAGGGCAGCTGCCGGACGCGCAATTAATTAGTATTCATGGCATACCTGAATTAAAGGGGATAAAGCTTGAAGCCGGCCAAACAATTGCCATTGGTGCCGGTACCAGCTTTAGCCAGATATCACGAAGTGACATTATTCAACAGCACCTTCCGGTATTAGGAGAAGCTGTATCCATGGTCGGCGGGCCACAGATACGGAACATCGGCACCATTGGCGGAAATGTATGCAATGGTGTGACTTCAGCTGATAGCGCAGCTACCTTGTTTGCACTAAATGCCAAACTCCGCATTCAAGGGTCAAATACTGAACGGCTGGTTGCCATTCATGACTTTTACCAAGGACCGGGTAAGGTAGATCTGGCGCATGGAGAAATTCTTACTGCTATTTTGATTACTAAAGAAAATTATGAGGGTTATAACGGCCATTATATAAAATATGCCATGCGTAATGCGATGGATATTGCCACATTAGGCTGTACCGCTGTAGGTAAGTTTATTAACAATCAGGTAACGGATTTTCGTCTGGCTTTAGGCGTGGCAGGGCCTACGCCGCTGCGTTGTTATAAAACAGAAGAGATAGCAAAAGGGAGGTTGGTTGACCAAACCTTGCTAGCGGAAATCGGAAAAACTGCAATTACCGAAGTCAATCCCAGAACCTCCTGGCGGGCGTCCAAAGAGTTTCGCCTGCAGCTGGTGGAAGAATTGAGCAAACGGGCTTTCCTGGAAGCCTATCGCAAGGCCGGAGGTGAAGTGAAATGATGACACGCAGAATTGTTTTCACAGTCAACAGACAAGAACATATGCTGGAAGTCGATGTGAGGGAATCTTTGCTTGATGTGTTGCGTGACCGCCTGGATTTGACCGGTGTAAAAAAAGGCTGTTCAGTAGGCGAATGTGGCGCGTGTACGGTGCTGATTGACGGTGAACCCTTTGACAGCTGCATTTATTTGGCTGTTTGGGCTGATGGTAAGCAAATCCGGACAGTGGAAGGCGAAGCTAAGGATGGTAAACTCTCAAAAGTACAGGCTGCTTTTTTAGAAGCAAATGCCGTGCAATGCGGCTTTTGTACGCCAGGCCTGGTTATGACGACCACGGCCTTGACAGAAAGCGACCATTCGTACACAAAGCAGGAAATCAAAAAAGAGCTTTCCGGTCATATGTGCCGTTGTACTGGCTATCACAATATTATAAAAGCCGCGGAAAAGGCCTTGCAAGATAAGGGTGAGCAAGACCACGACTGTTGTGGAAAATGCCATCAGTAAGATGGATTTTCGATAGAAAAGTAGGAGGGATACAATGAACGACGGGTTACTTGAGCGGCTGTTTAAACTCAGCCAAAAACAAACCGATGTCAAGACCGAGCTGCTGGCAGGCTTGACCACCTTTGTGGCCTTAGCGTACATCATTTTTGTCAATCCCAACATTTTGGCCGATGCGGGAATTCCCAAAGATGCAGCCATTGCTGCCACTATCTGGGCAACTGCTTTGGCTACCACCCTTATGGCCGTATGGGCTAATTTTCCGATTGCTGTAGCACCTGGCATGGGACTCAATGCTTTCTTTGCTTACTATGTGGTTGGGGTACTGCATTTGTCCTGGCAGGTTGCGCTGGGAGCCGTATTCTTTTCAGGTATTTTGTTTTTAATCTTAACTCTTGGCGGCATTCGCCAGGCTATTATTCACTCTGTGCCGATGAACCTAAAATGTGCAATTGGCGTGGGCATCGGCTTGTTCATTGCCTTTATTGGCCTAAAAAATGCCGGTATTATTATTGCAGATAAGGCCACTTTTGTAAGTGTTGGGCATTTGATCAACTCGGAACCGCTGCTGGCTTGTATTGGTTTATTGTTCACCGCTGCTCTTTTAGCCAGAAACGTAAAAGGGGCAATACTTATTGGGATTATTACTACAACAATTTTGGGCATGATTTGCGGTGTTGTGCCTGCACCGAAGAGTATTAACGATATAGTCAGTTTTAGCATTCCCAGCCTGACGCCTACCCTGATGCAGTTAGACATAATGGGTGCCTGGCAATATGGTATTTTCTCTATTATATTTACATTTACTATTGTCGAACTGTTTGACAACATGGGCACGCTGATCGGCCTGACACGCAAAGCTAAACTGATGAATGACAAAGGGGAAATCGAAAACCTCGATAAGGCCTTGACAACAGATGCGGTAGGCACGCTTGCCAGCGCTGTTTTGGGAACTTCGACAGTAACTTCTTATGTTGAAAGTGCGGCCGGCATTGCAGAAGGTGGCAAAACCGGCTTGACAGCGCTGACTGTTGCTGTGTTATTTGTGGTTTCGCTGTTGTTTGCACCGCTTATCGGTCTGGTTCCAGGATTTGCCACTGCGCCGGCGCTGATTTTGGTCGGGGCTCTAATGATGGCGGAAATCGTGCATGTTAGTTTTGCTGATTTTACTGACGGATTCCCGGCATTCATGACTATTATTATGATGCCGTTAACTTATAGTATTGCTAACGGTTTTGCTTTTGGTTTTATCAGTTATACGTTTGTAAAGGTATTGTCCGGCAGAGCCAAAGAAGTCAGTATTGTTATGTGGCTTGTGAGCTTAGCGTTTCTTGCAAACTTTTATATGCGTCTGCACTAAGGCAGGCAATCTCATCAGGAACCAAAGCGGGGGTGCAGCATGAAACGGGTGCAGGAATTGGTGGATACGGCATTAGGCTGCTTTGATGCCGACTTGGTGCTGAAAAATGGCCAGGTATTTAATGTGTTTACCGGACAGTTCACCAAGGGCGATGTAGCCATTGTCAATGGTTATATTGCCGGGATAGGGCAGTATAATGGGCGCAAGGAAATTGATGTTACAGATAAATACATAACGCCTGGTTTTATTGACGGCCATGTGCATATGGAAAGTGCGATGGTAAGTCCTGCACAATTTGCCTGTACAATCGTGCCTAACGGCACGACAACGATTATTGCCGATCCCCATGAAATTGCCAATGTGGCGGGGATTGAAGGTATTCGTTATATGCTGAGTGCCACTGAGCAATTGGCGTTAAATGTGTATATCATGCTGCCTTCCTGTGTGCCGGCCACCCAATTAGAACATTCGGGCGCTGTACTGACAGCCAAGGATTTAGCTGAGTTTATTCAGCATCCCAGGGTACTCGGGCTGGGAGAAATGATGGATTATCCCGGAGTACTCGGTAAGTCTGAAACGGTATTTGAAAAAATTCGTTTGGCCGGGGGTAAGCTGGTTGACGGTCATGCCCCCGGGCTTACCGGTAAGGATTTAACCGCTTATATTGCTGCTGGCATTTGTTCTGATCATGAATGTGTTACGCCGGAAGAAGCGACCGAACGGCTGGCGCAAGGCATGTATGTTATGCTGCGGGAAGGTTCGGCAGCTCGTAATCTTCTTCAATTGCTGCCGGCGGTAAATCAGTATACGGTAAACCGCTGTCTATTTGCTACTGATGACCGTCATCCTGAAGACCTGCTGGAAGAGGGGCATATAAATTATCTGGTCAAGCTGGCAGTAGCTGCAGGCACTGATTTAGCTTGGGTACTGCAAATGGCTACTATTAATGCCGCTAATTATTTCCGTCTGGATGATTTGGGGGCAGTTGCTCCCGGATACCGAGCTGATCTGCTGGTGTTTGATAATCTGACAGACTGGCAGCCTCGCATGGTTTTTAAAGATGGGCAGTTGGCAGCAGAGAATGGGAAATCACTGTTTATGAACTTTTTTGTTGATGACAAATGGGTTCGCAATATGCTGTACCTGGGTGATCTTGATCGTGGCAAGCTGCGTATTCCTGCGCATTCTTCCTGTGCCCGGGTAATTGGTTTAGTGCCACACCAACTGGTAACTACGGCTCTGGAACTGGCGATGCCTGTGGTGCAGGGAGAATTTGTTCCTGATCACAGCCGGGATATTGTGAAGCTGGTGGTATGGGAACGGCATAAAGGGACCGGTCAGGTAGGTGTGGGCTTATTGCAGGGGCTAGGTCTCAAGAATGGCGCTATAGCCTCGACGATTGCTCATGATTCTCACAATCTGGTGGTAGTGGGAACCAATGATGACGATATCATGCTGGCAATAAAGGAAATCGAACATATCCAAGGCGGGCTAGTAATAACCGCACAAGGACAGATTATGGGCTCACTGTCTTTGCCGCTAGCAGGACTGATGACTGATCAGGAGATTGGCGTGGTACAGCAGCAATTGGCAGTGCTTCATCAAATTGCCCGCAGCCTTGGAGTAAAGGCGGAATATGATCCATTTATGACCTTGGCTTTTTTAAGCCTGCCGGTCATACCTGCTTTAAAATTGACCGATCAAGGTCTGGTAGATGTTACGGCTTTTCAACTTGTATCTGTATCTGTTTAAAAATAAGATTTGTCGCAGTCAAAGACAGTCCTGGTCTGCGAACATAATAAATAATACAGGGAGATGGTAAAGTGATAGGGAATACACGTCATCCAGTTGATGAAATGCTACCAATTGGGCAGTTATTTATTTATGGTTTGCAGCATGTATTGGCTATGTACGCCGGTGCTGTTGCCGTGCCGCTCATTATTGCCAATGCCATTGGGCTGAGCCAAGAGCAATTGATTTTTTTAATTAATGCCGATTTATTTACCTGTGGAATTGCTACACTGATTCAGACACTGGGCTTTGGCAATATGGGAATTCGGATTCCCATGATTCAAGGTGTTACCTTTGCGGCTGTTACGCCGATGATTATTATTGGCAAAACCCATGGCATGACAGCTATCTATGGCTCTATTATTGTGGCCGGGTTGGTTACCTATCTGGCAGCCCCTTATTTTAGTCGGCTGATTCGCTTTTTCCCGCCGGTGGTTACTGGTACTATTATTACCATTATTGGCGTTACGCTGATGCCGGTCGCTGTTCGCTGGGCAGCAGGCGGTAATCCGGCAGCCAAGGATTATGGCAGTCTGGAATATATCGCCATGGCGTTTGTGGTTATGCTGCTGGTACTATTTTTCTATAAGTATTTTACCGGCTTTTTAAGCAATATTGCCGTTCTTTTAGGGTTAATCTGCGGTACGATTATGGCTATTCCTTTGGGCATGGTTAATTTTAGTCAAGTAGGTACTGCTGGCTGGATTGGTGTTACCACTCCCTTCTGGTTTGGAATGCCAACCTTTGATCTTGCGTCAATTGCCGCCATGATATTGGTCATGCTGGTGGTTATGACGGAAACCACCGGTGACTGTATTGCCATTGGCGAAATTATTGAAAAACCTATACATAAAGACGATTTGGCCAGATGCCTGCGAGCCGATGGTTTCTCAACCATGCTTGGCGGTATTTTAAATAGTTTTCCCTATACAGCTTTTGCCCAAAATGTAGGTCTTGTTGGGTTGACCCGGGTAAAAAGCCGGTTTGTAGTGGCTGCAGCAGGTGTAATACTGATTGCGCTAGGGATGGTTCCTAAACTCGCAGCGGTGATTGCCGCAATACCTAATCCGGTACTTGGAGGAGCCGGTATTGTTATGTTTGGCATGGTGGCAGCCAGCGGCATTAAGACACTGTCAAAAGTGAATTTTGACGGAACTTACAATATTATGGTGGTGGGCATCAGTGTTGGAATAGGCATGATTACCCTGGCAGTACCCAATTTCTATCATGCATTTCCCAGTTGGCTGCAGGTTATTCTGCACAGCGGCATTACCGCCGGCAGCCTGGCTGCTATTGTCTTAAATCTGCTGCTAAATGGCAGTGAGGCAGCACAAGATGTTACTGCTAAAGAAGTTGCTGCAAATGAGACTACCTTTCATCATATGTAAGTAACGGCAAGGATGCAGGTGGTAAGGCTAAGATAACCTAGCTGCGAGAGGAGAATATTATGGGGCTTATTTTGCGCGGGGGAATTATTGTTACTGCAGCAGAATGTTATCAGGCTGACATTCGCATTGAGGATGAAATTATTGCTGACATTGGCAGTCAAGTGGCTCGACCTGAGGATACAGTAATACCTGCTGAAGGGTGCTATATAATTCCGGGGGGCATAGATGCTCACACTCATTTTGATTTACCGGTAGGTACTATTTCGACTGCCGATGATTTTGCCTCAGGTACTAGGGCTGCCATTCTGGGAGGCACTACGACGATTATTGATTATGCCACTCAATTTAAGGGAGAAACCCTGCAGCAGGGACTGACAAACTGGCATCGGCGTGCTGCCGGCAAATGTTTTGCCGACTATGGTTTTCATATGGCCATTACCGATTGGAATGAGCAGGTTTCCCGGGAATTACCCTGGCTTAGCCAGGAGGCCGGTGTGACATCGGTAAAGCTGTATATGGCTTACAAACATAGCCTGCAGGTGGATGACAGTGCTTTGTTTCAAGTGCTGGAACGCGCGCGCGACTGTGGGATTCTCACCTGTGTCCACTGTGAAAATGGGGATATTGTCGATAATATGATTAGGCGGTTTCGTAATCAAGGTAAAACTACTCCCCGCTATCATCCCTTATCGCGTCCATCTCAGGTGGAACAGGAAGCGGTTAACCGCCTGAGCGTGCTGGCTGATATGACCAAGGCACCGGTAGTGGTTGTGCATGTAAGCTGCCGGGAGGCGATGGAAACGGTAGCTCAGGCTAAGGTGCGCGGCGTTAGGATTTTTGCTGAAACCTGTCCGCAATATTTGGTATTGGATGATAGTGTGTATCAGGGTTCTGGCTTTGCCGGCGCAAAATATGTGATGTCGCCGCCTCTAAGGCCTAGGGAAAACCAGGACTATTTATGGGACGGATTAAGAAGCGGGATTCTCGACACGGTGGCAACTGACCATTGCTCCTTTAATTTTAAGGGGCAGAAGGAATTGGGGAAGGAAGATTTCAGCAAGATACCTAATGGGGCGCCTGGTGTGGAACATAGGCTGGGGCTGCTATATACCTATGGGGTTAAGACTGGCAAAATTAGTCTGAAGCAGTTTGTCGACAAAGTAGCTGCTCGGCCGGCAAAACTTTTTGGGCTTTACCCCAAAAAGGGAACCATCACCCCTGGCAGTGACGCTGATCTGGTAATCTGGGACGAGCGTCGCCAGTTTACCATTAGTGCTGCCACGCAGGCTCACAATGTCGATTACAGCCCTTATGAGGGCATGAAGCAGCAGGGACAGGCTATCCATGTTTTTCTTAGAGGTCGGCAAGTAGTAAAAAACGGGAGGGTGTGTACGAAAACTCCGCAAGGCCAGTTTCTTTTGCGGAAGCCGTTTTTCTAAGGCCAGATTGTGACGAACACATAAATGCAATTCTTTGACAGGTAAAGACAGCAAGAGTCAGGCAGCATGTAGTGCCGCCTGACTCTTTTTTTGTTGGCAGAAAAAAGAGCGGGGGTCTGCTCTCGACTAATTCTATATAGGATCCTATAAAGACTTACCAGCTTGGTTTTTAAAGAAAATCTTTATGGGATTATATACAGGATCAATATGTTTAAGTCAAGAGGGAAAGCCAAAGTTTATTTCTATTTTGTGGTCAATTGCTACATCGTTGAGTGTGCTTAAGGCAGCAGCCTCTTCTGTTTTTAGTTGTAGCATGGCCTGTTCGACCATCGTTAAATGTTTTTCCATCAATTTGCGGGCTGCCTGAGGTTTCTTTTGGATAATCGCTTGAAAAATATCACAGTGTGATTCATGCAAAAGCTTGGGCATATCTTTCTGTAAAAATAATTTTTGCCGCGAGAATTGTAGGGTGCTTGTCATAAGGTCGGAAACCGCACTCATAAGTTTAATTAATATAGGATTATGGGCGGCTTCCAGTATGGCGAAATGAAATTCAGCATCGGCAGCAACGCCGATTTCACCGGAATTTACTTCATCCACCATAAGCTGCAACGCTTGCCGCATGTTTTGGATATCTTCCGCCGTAGCACGTTTGGCGGCCAATGAGGCAATTTCCAGTTCCAAAATTTTTCGCACTTCCAATAATTTCATGACATCATCAACGTCAACCTGCAATAAGAAAGACAAGGGTTCCAACATGCCTTCAAACGAGACTTGCCGGACAAAACTGCCTTCACCCGGATGAATAGTAATAACGCCCATCATCTCTAACGCACTGAAGGCTTCGCGGACAGAAGCCCTGCTCACGTTTAGCTTTTCTGAAAGCTCACGTTCTGACAACAGCTTGTCACCTGGCTGCAATTTTCCATCAACAATTAGTTTTTTTATTTGTTCAATTACTTCTTCATAGATTTTTTTAGTTTTAACTGGTTTAAACATTTAATCCTCCGTACTTCTTAATAATGACTTTGACTAAAACTAAAAGACAAGAAAGTACACGATGTTTGGTTACTACTATCAAATATATGGCGGGCTGCATTGGTTGCTGCCCGCCATGTATTTGGTTGGTAACTGCATATAGTTTACCGTATTTGCAATTATTATATTTAAATCATACACTATTTTCTTTTTCGAGTCTATCTTCTGTTTCTGTGCTGGTTCTGTTATATCAGATAATTTCGACTAAAATTCTGACGGCGTCAAAACGCCGTCAGAATTTTAGTCTTCGTTTATGGAAGCATCCAAGTCAGATAATAAGCCTGTAGATAAGTCATAATACCAACAATAACAGCTAAAATCAGAGAATGTTTTACGGTAAACCTAAACAAATCTCCTTCTTTGCCAACTAGGCCGGAAGCTGCTGTTGCTACCGCAATACTTTGCGGTGAAATCATTTTACCGCAAACGCCACCTGACGAGTTTGCTGCTACTGTTAAAATAGGATCAACACCAACCTGTGATCCGGTAACTGCCTGTAAATTTCCAAACAGAGCATTGGCGGAGGTGTCGGAGCCTGTTAAAAATACACCCAGCCATCCTAAGAACGGTGAAAAGAAGGGGAATAAAAAGCCTGTGCCTGATAGAAATAACCCGAGCGTAGAACTCATTCCCGAGTAATTCATGATATAAGCTAAGCCAAGCACGCAGGGGATTGTAATTAAAGGTTTTAGTAATTGTTGAATTGTTTTTGTAAAAATAGAGATGAACCTTCCTGGGCCAACGCCCAAAACAGCAGCTGTAATTATACTTGCAATAAATAAGGAAGTACCGGCAGCGCTCAACCAGTTTATTTTAAACAGTGCAGCCATTGAAGTAGGAGCTTTTGCAATTGGCGCTACTTGAACGATGAGTTTGTCCAAACCGGGAACTAATATTTTAAGGGTGACAGAGTCTAAAACAGCAACTACAGGCTTTAAGCCCCATAATATAACCATTACAGTCAAAATGATGAAGGGTGACCAAGCTTTGAATACCTTGCCGAAAGTTAAGTTGTTCTTATTGGTGACAATAGTAGGTGCTGGTTCGTTAGCAAAGCGCCATACTTTTGCCGGCTTCCAGAATTTTAGAAATACTGTTAGCGCAATGATGCAGGCAAGTGAAGATAAAATATCAGGAAGCTCTGGTCCGATATAGTTTGAAGAAAACCATTGCACACCGGCAAAGGATATACCGGCAACTAAACAGGCAGGTAAAACTTCCTTGGTAGCCTTCCAACCGGACATTAGCATGACTAACCAGATCGGAATTATAACTGAGAGAAAAGGCAGTTGTCTGCCGACCATGGCGCTGATTTTCATCGTATCCAGGCCGGTAACTTGTCCGGCAACAATAATTGGAATCCCGATACCACCAAAAGCAACCGGAGCAGTGTTGGCAATCAAACATAAGCCGGCAGCATAGAGCGGGCTAAAACCAAGTCCAACCAGCATACCTGCTGAAATAGCGACAGGAGTTCCGAAGCCTGCAGCTCCTTCCAAAAAGGCACCAAAACCGAAAGCAATTAATAGAGCCTGTAAACGACGGTCATCTGTAATTGTAGCAATAGAGTCTTTGACGATTTCAAATTGCCCTGTCTCAACCGTCATATTGTAAATAAAGATGGCAGTAAGAACAATCCAAAAAATAGGGAATATCCCATAAAAAGCACCCATTCCTGTTGCGGTGAGAGCAAGTGCTGCAGGCATTTTGTATATAAAAATGGCAACTAAGACTGCAGAAGTAACAGCAAAAGCACCGGCAATTTGTCCGGGAGTACGGCGAATGGCAAGCAGATAGAAAATTATTATTATGGGAATTGCAGCGAAGAGGGATGAAAGTGCCAAATTGTTCATAGGATCATAAACTTGAGTCCACATCATCAGATACACCTCTTTTTTTAATTAGCTGTTGAATTTAGGGCTGAGTAGTTTCTAAGAGTATTTGTTGCCTCACCTCACTTTGTACAAGCTAGATTAAACACATACCATGCGGACTGGTGGTCTGACCAGTGTATCTCAATTTCAACATGAATCGTCAAAATCCTGCCTGTAAATTAAAATAATTCAAAAAAATAAAAAAATATAATTAATTTTTGAGATGAGAAGGATTTTTGTAAGAGCATTTAGAATATACTGGTCAGACCACCATACCAGAGCGGCGTTTTTAGCAAAACAAGAAAAGGACGTGAAGTATGAAAAAAGTAAATAAGAACTGGAATGAAGCGTTTTCTAAGAAAAATTTTGGTAATCAATTTTGGGACGAGTTCGCAACCCGTGCGCAAAATGTTGCTGCTAAGGTAGTTCGGGTAAAAACGTCAGCAGAAGCACAAGCAGCTATTCTTGATATCATTACATCCAGTAATGCAAAAAAAGTGGTTGCTACCGAGGAAGTACTATCTCCAGGCAAAGGATTGGCAGCCGCTTTAAAAATGAGTGGTGTAGCTGTATACACAGCACAAGCTGATATTCGCAATCATGCTGATACTGCAGATGTCGGTATTGCCGGTGTTGAGTTTGGGATTGCGGAAACAGGCAGTGTTTGTGAAGACGGATTGGCTATTGAGCAGCGGTTGATTACAACTTTGCCGCCAACATCTATTGTTATTTTGAATAGTAACCATATTGCCGCTAATATCCAGACGGCTTTTGAAGTAATTTCTAAAGTATTCGACAAGGGATATATCAGCTTCATCACTGGCCCCAGTCGTACATCGGACATTGAGCGAGTTTTGACTATTGGTGTACATGGTCCTAGCCAACTGATAATTATTGCTATTGATGAAGAGACAAAGGGGGTATAAATAGTGACAAGTTCTAATCGCAATCTAAAACAAGAGATTAATGAAAAATTAATGGATGAGACTTTACGTGGTGCGTTGAATCGGTTTGCTGAAGCATATCCTATCGCCCGCGCCAAAGCCTACGAAAATGTGGATGATATTGATGCACTTCGTAATTCCTTGAGGGATATGAAAATAGACACTGTGGAAAGAATTGAGGAAATTGCCGACCAATTCGAAGTACAAGTAACTGCACGCGGTGGCAAGGTTTTTCGCGCCGAGGACGGAAATGCTCTCAAACAATACCTTTATAACTTATGCAAGGAAAAAGGGGTTAAACGGATTGCAAAATCGAAGTCTATGGCAACCGAAGAAATTCACCTGAATCATTTCCTGGAGGAAAAGGGGGTATATGTAAAGGAAACGGATTTAGGGGAATGGATTATTTCTATTGCTGGTCATAAACCTTCTCATATGGTTATGCCTGCGATTCACCTGGATCGTAACCAAGTTGCTGAATATTTTTCGCAAGAACTGCATAAAGATGTTGAGCCTGATATTGCCCAGATGGTCCAAGAAGCCAGAGTTGCCTTACGGGACGAATTCCTATTAGCGGATATGGGCATTACCGGTGCTAACTTCGGCATTGCGGAAAATGGAGCCATTGGGTTAGTAACCAATGAAGGAAATGCACGGTTGGTTGCCACCTTACCGCCAATTCAAGTTGTTATCATTGGTTATGAAAAACTAATTCCAACAATTAAAGACGCTGTGCCTGTTTTACGTACTTTGCCACGAAATGCTACCGGGCAATTGATGACAAGCTATATGAGTATGATCTCAGGTCCCGCACCTGCACTAGTAAAGAAAGATGGGCAATGGGTAGAACAAGAGAAGGAACTTCATGTCATTCTGTTTGATAATGGACGGCTGAAGGCAGCAAAAGATGATAAACTAAAGCAAATTTACCAGTGTGTTCGCTGTGCCTCCTGTTTAAATGTTTGTCCTGTGTATACTTTGGTTGGGGGGCATGTTTACGGGCATATTTATGCTGGTGGAATCGGCGCTATTTTAACTGCTTTATTAAACAGCATGAATGACTTTAAACAAATTAACGAAATGTGTATTGGCTGCCGCCGGTGTACTGAAATTTGTCCGGGGAAGATCGATATTCCGGGCTTAATTGAATATCTGCGCGCTAAAACGGTAGAGCAGGAAGGTTTGCCTTTTGGCGTAAAAGCAGTTTTTGAAAATGTTCTTGCCAACCGTAAAGTATTCCATAATTTATTGCGATTGGCGTCTATTGGGCAAAAACCGTTTACAACTGGACGCTTAATCAGGCATTTGCCGTTATTTTTTGCCGGCTTAGCAAAAGACCGCAGTTTGCCTGCGGTTGCGGATAGACCTTTCAGAGACCGGGTGAAAAAGGTTACCAAGCAACTAGAGAAACCAAAAAAACGGATAGCCTTCTTCAGTGGTTGTAATATTGATTTTGTTTTCCCGGAAATCGGTGAGTCTGTTTATAAAGTTCTACAGGATCTTAATATGGAAATGGTGTTTCCCGAAGCGCAAAGCTGCTGTGGAAAACCGGTAATCGGTATGGGTGATTTGGAAACAGCCAGAAAAATTGCCAAACAAAATATTCTTGCTTTCGAAGAAGCCAAGGCGGATTATATTATGTTTGCCTGCCCAACATGTGCTGAAACTTGGCATCTTACCTATGTTGAATTATTTAAAGATGATTCGGAATGGAGCGAGAGAATTGAGAATTTAGCGCATAGTGTTCGTGAGTTTACAAGTTTTGTAGCTGGCGAGTACGAAAAGCTTGGACGACTTAAACAATCGGCTGGTGGGCAAAAAGTCACATATCATGATTCCTGCCATATGAAACGCGGCCTTAACATCTACACAGAACCAAGAGAGTTATTAGCTTCAACTCCTGGGTATGAGTTTGTGGAAATGAAGGAAAGTGATAAATGTTGTGGTATGGCCGGTGCCTTTGGTGTTAAATATACTGAGCTTTCAATGCCCATCCTAAAGAAAAAAGTCGACAATATTAAAGACTGCGGAGCTGACGTGATTGCTGTGGGGTGTCCTGCCTGCATGATGCAAATCCAGGGGGGCCTAGATAAACAAGCTCCGAATATTAAAATTAAGCATGTCGCTGAAATTATTGCAGAACGAATAAAAGACTAATATAATTGAAAACATAGCAAGCTTAAAATTACCGGAAAAGAGGAATTCAAATGAGCAGCGACTGTTTTTATTGTACTAAGGACCAAAGGCTGAAAGATTTGATGATTGAAATATGTCAGTTGGGTGTCTCGACTTTGTATTTGTTTAAGGAACAGACCTACCGGGGACGGTGCATTGTGGCCTACAAAGGGCATATTAATGAACTATACGAGCTGGAAGACAAAGAATTAGCACTCTTTATGCAGGATGTTAGCAGAGCGGCAAGCGCAATTAAAAAAGCATTTTCCCCTGAAAAAATAAACTATGGTGCTTATTCAGACAAACTGCCTCATCTTCATTTTCATGTTGTTCCTAAATACAAAGACGGCTACACCTGGGGTGGCACATTTGAAATGTCTCCGGCAAATAAGCAGCATCTTAGTGATGCTGAATATCAGGAGATGATTGAGCTGATTAAGAAGAATTTACAATAAAACAGCAGTCCGGAATACGGCACAATCATAGGGCAATTAATTCACCATTGACAATACGTTTTGTTACAAGTATACTAGATACATACTTTAATCATGGTTAATATCATAAGGTGAACACAATTTACTGGCAAAGGCGCCTGTTCTCTATCTAGAGACAGGCGTTTTTTTATTTGCTGCGAGAGAGGAGGGAGAAAAATGATTGCATTACAAGGTGTACAGAAGCATTTTGGTACAAATCATGTCCTAAAAGATATTGATTTGACAGTTGCGGAAGGTGAAAAAGTTGTAGTAATTGGACCAAGTGGCTCTGGCAAGAGTACGTTGATTCGCTCCATGAACCTCCTTGAAACACCGTCAAATGGCAAAATTTCGATTGATGGGGTAGAGCTGACAGCACCCAAAGCAAACGTAGCAAAGGTGCGGGAATCAGTTGCAATGGTTTTTCAGCAATTTAATCTGTATCCCCATAAGACAGTATTGGAGAATCTGACGCTGGCACCAATATTAATAAAAAAGGTGCCAAAAGCGGAAGCGGAAGAAATCGGATTGGCGTTTTTAGATAGGGTTGGTCTAAAAGAAAAAGCCAATGCCTATCCGGCCCAATTGTCTGGCGGACAGCAGCAACGTGTGGCAATAGCCCGGGCGCTTACCATGAAACCAAGAATTATGCTTTTTGACGAGCCTACATCAGCACTTGATCCTGAAATGATCCAGGAAGTACTGGATGTTATGGTGGATTTGGCCAAAGAGGGTATTACCATGGTGGTAGTAACTCACGAAATGGGATTTGCCAGGCAGGTGGCTGATCGTGTAATCTTCATGGATGCAGGCCGCATTATCGAAGAAGGTACACCGGAACATTTTTTCGTGAATCCGGAAAATGACAGAACAAAGTTGTTTTTGAGTAAGATTCTTCGTTCCCATTAATTTAAAAAATATATAAAAAGGAATGATGAGCATGAAACGAATTAGCGTATTTCTATTATGTATTGTAACGGTAATCGGGTTGTTGGCAGCCGGTTGTGGTTCTGCTGATAATAAACCGGCGCAAAGCGCGCAAGCTGATACGGCAGCTGATATTAAAGCAATTAAAGATCGTGGTGTACTCAAAGTTGGCGTAAAAGTTGATGTACCGAAATTTGGTTTTAAAGATCCGCAAACCAATAAAATTGACGGTTTGGAAATTGACATTGCCAGAGCGGTTGCCAAAAAAATTCTTGGCGATCCTACCAAAATTGACGTACAAGGTGTAACTGCCAAAACACGCGGACCGCTATTAGATAATGGGGAAGTTGATCTGGTAATTGCTACTTTTACTATTACTGAAGAACGTAAGCAAAGCTATAATTTCTCTGATCCATACTTCAAAGACGGTGTGGCCATGATGGTAAAGAAAAGCTCCGGTATTGAAGCAGTTAAAGACATGAATGGCAAGAAAATTGGTGTGGCGCAAAGTGCTACTAGCCGTAAAGCTCTGCAGGAAGAAGCCGATAAAGCTGGCGTGAAAGTGCAGTTCCTGGAGTTTGGCACTTATCCTGAGATTAAAACAGCATTAGACTCTGGTCGGATTGATGTATTCTCGGTTGACGGATCGATTTTAGCAGGTTATCTTGATGACAGCACCACCATCTTAAAAGACCGGTTTGCTCCTCAAGAGTATGGTGTGGCTTCCAAAAAATCTAACGCGGCACTGGCTAAGGCGGTAAATGAAGTAATTGCTGATATGAAGAAGAATGGTGAATTAGATAAATTAGTGCAAAAATGGGGTATTAAGTAGTGAATGGACCTTTTGCGGACTATAAGTGGGCGGCATTGGCTCACGATTGGGCCGTATTTGGAGAAGGCTTTGCCAATACGGTGATGGTATCGTGTTTGGCGCTGGCCTTGGCCTTAGCGTTAGGTGTTTTGTTTGGTGTATTAGGTAGTTCCAATTGGAAGGTGTTTAAGGGGATTACCCGGGTGTATGTGGAAGCCATTCAAAATACTCCGCTGGTAATTCAGGTTTTCTTCCTTTACCATGGCTTGCCTCATCTTGGCATTATGCTGCCTGTCTTTGCAGTAGGTGTACTAGGGGTAGGTATGTATCATGGGGCATATATTTCCGAAGTAGTACGCGCCGGTATCCAGGCTGTTCCGCGGGGACAGCTTGAGGCCGCTTATTCACAAGGCTTTTCTTTCTGGGGCGCCATGCGGTATATTATTTTGCCGCAGGCCAAGCGGATGGCGTTTCCGCCGCTGACAAATCAGGCAGTCAGTTTGATAAAAAACACCTCGGTACTAGCCATGGTGGCAGGCGGAGAGCTTATGTATCAGGCTGATTCCTGGTCATCTACCAACCTGTATTATGGACCTGCTTATATTGCGACAGGGGTGCTTTATCTAATGCTTTGTCTGCCGCTGGCCACATATGCCAGAAAACTTGAGCGGAAGGCGGCGGTGAATGTATGATTAGTGAGCTGTTTAAGCCGGAGATTCTCTTGTTTTTAGCGGATGGTCTTCTGATTACACTGGAAATTTCGATATCCTCCATTATACTTAGTTTGTTGCTGGGAATTGTCTTAGGTGTAGCCCGGTTTTCCGGTCATCGGATTTTTTCGCCTGCAGCGGCCGTGTATGTGGAAACAGTGCGAAATACGCCTACATTACTATTTATTCTCGGATTCAGGTTTATGACTAATTTGCCGCCGGTGCAGGCGGGCATTGCTGCCATGACAGTATTTACTTCAGCCATTGTGGCTGAAATAGTACGCGGTGGATTAAATTCTATTCCGCGGGGACAATGGGAAGCGGGAAAATCACAGGGATTCGGGTATATTCAGGTGCTTTGCTATATCATATTGCCGCAGGCACTGAAAAACATGATTCCACCGCTTGTTTCGCAAGGAACGACGATTATTAAGGATACGTCGTTTGTTTGGGCAGTCGGTATTGAGGAACTGACCGGAAAAGGTATGATTATTATGGGTAAGTATGGCACAACCGCGCAGGTGTTTACCCTGTTTGGAATGATCGCCTTAACCTATTTTGTCTTAAACTATGCGCTGTCAACGTATGCCCGTATATTGCAGCGGCGAATGGCATTAAGCCGTTCTTAGGAAAAATGGCTAACAAGAATAACTATCTGATTGGCAACATCGCTTTACTGCTCTTGACGGTAAGCGGTGTTGTTTTTTTCGATGACTAAGATTCAGGTGGGGTTAAAACCCTATCTGAATAAAGTCTCATTTATGGGATACAGTAAATAACAGGGTTTAATGGTAAAATAAGTGAAAAGATTTCACGTGTAGGTGTTAGCAGGTTGTATTTAATGCTATAATTAATACTGATTGAGGATACGCGGTGGAGAATGGAGGAGCAGTGTGGATTACGTTACTTTGTTTACAACCGCCTTTATAGTGGGCTTTTCCGGTGCCATGATGCCTGGGCCGATGCTTACCGTGACAATCAGCGAGACACCGAGGCGGGGCTTTTGGGTTGGGCCGCAGATGGTTTTGGGTCATAGTATTGTTGAACTGCTTTTGGTAGTCTGTCTTGCCGGTGGGTTTACTTATTATCTGCAGCAGCCGATTGTCATCGGCAGCATTGGTCTTGTTGGCGGTGTAGTTTTGCTGTGGTTTGGTTGGGGAATCTATAAGAGCGCAAAAAGCGGCGACGTAAGTCTTGATTTTTCTGAAAAGGAAACCAATACAGCCAGCACAAACAAAAAGTTGATGCATCCATGGGTTTCTGGGGTAATCCTTAGTCTGACAAATCCTTATTGGTCACTGTGGTGGGCCACTGTCGGCGTAAGCTATGTTATTGTCGCCATGAATTTGGGAGTTACGGGGCTCATTATGTTTTTTACTGGGCATATTTTAGCAGATTTGTTGTGGTATGCGTTGGTTTCCTTTATTGTCGATTCTGGCCGCAATCTTATCAGTGACAAAATATATCTGGGAGTGTTGAAGCTTTGTGCAGCCTTTCTTGTGGTATTGGGCTGCTGGTTTTCTTATGATGGATTTCAAAAATTGACATTGCTGTAATATGAATATCTTCATTACTACTAGTTTGGCCGCTTGTAACTCCTACTATGATATAGGGAGTAGAGGCGGCTATGTTTATTATTAAAGGTGGTAAGGCTTTTGGAATAAGAATAATAAAGGGAATAACAGGTTAACCGGGGAACTAGATAATAAGGAAAGACTGCTGTTTGTTTTGGTATTTCCTTTAATACTTTAAGTATTTTGCACAATTCCCGATATATATAATAGGGAAGACCATACTTAGGACAAACGGGGGTTTCTATGCAAAGCATATCTTTAGATGAAATTAAACCAGGAATGTATTTATCAAAACCGCTCATGGCAGCAGATGGTACTGTATTACTGCATGAGGGTATAGAAATAAAAGACAGATATATTCAGTATCTTCGTCATAAAGGAATTACCTCTTTGTTTGTTGGAGATCCCATAATTCCAACAGCTGACGAGGAAGAGTCTGAAGAAGACTATTATAATCCCAAACAAAAGCAGCAAGCTATGACGGCAGCCAGAGAGGTGATAAACCACTTCCGGGTTGGCAAAGGCGTACAGCTTGACCGGATAAAAGGTATTGTTGGCGACTTGATTAATCAGCTTGACCAAAAGCCGGAAAACATAATTCATCTTTTGGATATACGCCGCAAGGAAGAGTATATGTTTTCTCATGCTATGAATACCTGCATTTTATCGGTTATGACCGGTCTTGGTATGGGGTATGATGAAAAGCAACTGTATGAATTGGGGCTTGCCGCGCTTTTTCATGATGTTGGTAAGGTCAAATTTTCTAAAAACTTAGCGTTGCAATACCCTAATTATGTTACTAATGAAGGTATGGAAGAATATAAACAACATCCGTTTTATTCTTTAGAGATTTTGAAAAAGAATGAAAACTTGTCAATGGATGTTATCAATGCCTGCTTTCAGCATCATGAACGCTGGAATGGCAGCGGCTACCCTATGGGCCTTAAAGGAGATACCATTTCCGAATATGCGCAGATTATCGGTATTGCCGATGTGTATGACCGCTTAATTTCTGGCATGCCGCATAGACGGCCTACCCCGGTGTATTATGCAACTGCTATTTTGAACAAAGCTGCAGGAGAATATTTCAATCCTGAGATTGTCGATAAGTTCAACCAGAATGTAGCTATTTATCCTATGGGCAAAACAGTACGGCTTAATAAACGGCAAAGTGGCTTGATTCTTGGTGTTGGCGTAAAGAGTAAAAATACACCAATCGTACGTATTCTTGCCAGTGAGGATGGATCTGAGGTCAATAAATTGATTGAACTTGACCTAAAAGAAAATCCTGATCTGTTTATCGTAGATTTTGAAGAAGTGCATACAGGCCACGTTCAGGCGTATTCTGATTATGTACCTATTTTTTCGAAAGGCAAGCCGGTATAGCGGGAACGGGGTACTAAAACTGTAAAAGTAAAAGCCACGATCTTTCCTCTGATTGTTGGGATGAATCGTGGTTTTTTGTAGTTAATATTTGGCGGAAGGCTGCAAAGTAAGCAGGATAAATTTGATCTTTTCGTATTTGTTCAGGGGGTCATTATGAAACAGGTGTTGAGGTTGGTTGTATCAGTAATGCTGGTAGTTAGTTTTTTTGGAGGCGAATTTGCGGCTTCTGCTTTTAATGGTAAGGGAATGAACCTTGCTACTCTGCCAGAGTGGCAAATGAAAACAACTTCAAAAGGTGGTAAATTACTGCTTTCCGATAGTCCGGAGATGGTTTTAGAGGACGGAATTCTTTATCAAGATAAAGTGGAAGGCAAGGTACGACTATTTTTTTACCATGTAAATGCATCAGTTGACGTGAAAAAAATGGCAGTAATACTTGAAAATAGAGGTAAAAAACCGGCGAAGGTTAATGTTAGCCAGTCTATTCTTTCGGGGCCGGATTATTCATGGATAGCAGTAGGAAAAGGCGCGCAGAAGTTATACTTTTCAGCGGAAAAAAATCCGTATACGATAACTGTTCCATCAGGAGCTAGTATACCGCTGTCGGCAGAAATAGAAGAAAAGATGATGCCTAATATGCTGATTAATGGTATTTATGATTTTACAGTAGATAATCCGATAACAGTAAAAATTATTATGTTGCCTGTAACCGAAGATAGTGTAAAGTTTTCTAAAAACCTTAAGGTGTTGCCTGCAGATCAATGTCGTATGCGAGGAACCTTTGAAGGGGCAGATCGGGAAATTTCGCCTATTGACGTGTATGATCCTGTGCAGGATGGAACTATTGGGATAACCTTAGCAGATAATCATATCGATCCTTACTTAAACGGTATTGATGCAACCGATGGCAGTAAAGCTGTCAATTATGGCAATTATGGTGTTGTTTATCAGGTTTTACTGCCCTCAAAAAAAGGTGGTAGAATTACCTACTATCTTACGCCGTTAGGTGGGGATTATGCCGGATTTATTAAAATAAACCATCCGGAGGTGTATTGGAGTCCGCTCGCAATACCACGTGATAAATTATATTTTGGTAACAATAAGCAAAATGATTTTGCCTTTATTGGTACCTTTGATGGCGGAGATCCGTTATCATTAACATTTAGTCCGCCAGGAGCGTCGAATTTGCCGGTGAAGCTCATTGCTGTGCCGCAATAGGTTTACATTTCGCAGAAAAATACAGGATGTAGATATCTGCAGTTAAGTCCGCTTTCTAACAAGATTAAATTGTTGTTAATAGAACGGAAACAGAATGTTGGTAAAAATGACTAACGGATTAGGTGGTGGTTTTCATGGATGAAACACTTCCAGCAAAACAAGACGGACGATACCAAATCACTGCAAATGACGTTGGGGTTTATCTCAGTGTATGGGCGCCGGGCAAGGAAGGATGGTCAGTATCAAAATCAGCGATTATTCAGGAACTGACCGAGCGAAAATTTACTAACTTTGACAGCAATTTTATTTCTCAAATAATCAGAGAAGCCACAGGTACGCCGGTACTTATTGTCAATACGAAACCCAAGGTAGACGGACGTTATGCAATCAGTGCCAATGATTGTGGTGTATATCTTAGTGTGTGGGCGGCTGGCAATGGCGGCTGGCCGGTGTCAAAAGCAACTGTTATAAAAGATTTAACTGAACGAAATTGTACCGAATTTGACAGTGAGTTTATAGCAAAGGTAATCAGGGAAGCCACAGGTACGCCGGTACTTATTGTCAATACGCAGCCCAAGGTAAATGGCCGTTATGAAATCAGTGCCAATGATACGGGGCTGTATCTTCGGGTATGGGCACCTGGTATTGGTGGCTGGCCTGTAGCAAAAGAAACCATTATTAAAGACCTGACTGAACGAAATTGTACCGAATTTGACCGTAATTTCATTTCTCGGGTAATCAGCGAAGCTACTGGTACGCCGGTACTCATTGTTAATACCCAGCTCAAGGTAAATGGACAATATAAGATCAGTGCTAACGATGGTGGCGTATATCTTTGTGTGTGGGCACCCAATAATGGTGGCTGGCCTGTAACCAAGGCGGCAATTATAAAAGATTTAGCTGGACGAAATTATACTGATTTTGACGATGATTTTATTGCAAAGGTAATCAGAGAGGCTACTGGTATGCCGGTGCTTATCGTCAATACCAAGCCTAAGGTAGATGGACGGTATGAAATCAGTGCCAAGGATACAGGTGTATATCTTAGTGTTTGGTCACCGGGTATTGGTGGTCGACCTGTTGCAAAGTCTGCAATCATTCAGGATTTGGCGAATCGCAATTGTTCGGACTTTGATGATGGCTTTATTTCTCAAATAATCAAAGAAGCAATGGGCACGCCGGTGCTTATTGTTAACAGTCCGCAGGCGAAAACTGCACCGCCGGAAAAATACATTAAGGTGAAGGTCGGTTTTGAGCGGCTGGAAGCCAGAGTTAGTATTGCTATTCCGGCTGACAAACCTACGGCTACAAAAGAACAGATTTTAGAAGCGTTGCAAGAAGCCGGCGTTGTACATGGGCTTGACGAAAGTGCTATCACTATGCTTACGAGAAGTCGTTCAGTGACAAATGCTGTTTGTGCCCGTGGCACATTGGCCAGCAAAGGTGAAGATGCTTATCTGAAATATTCCATTGATCCTGATAGCCAAGGCCGGCCGGTTGAACTGGAAGATGGGCGGGTTGACTTCAAAGAAACCAATCAGTTTCTTTGTGTGGAAGAAGGACAGCTATTAGTAGAAAAGGTTCCGGCAACACTTGGTATTCCGGGAACTGATGTATTTGGTCAGCCTCTTCCTCCAAAGTCGGGTAAAGATATTAAAATGCCAACAGGAAAAAATGTTATTAATGTTGATGATTGGCGGCTTTATGCGGCAATTCCGGGACACCTGTCAATATTTTTAGATAAGCGTGTTAATGTTATACCTGTTATTGTTATAGAGGGCGATGTTGACTTTTCTTCCGGAAACATTGATTTTAAAGGCAGTGTCATTGTGCATGGTTCTGTGCAGCAAGATTTCTCGGTGAAAGCTGCCGGCAATGTTGAGGTGTTTGGGACGATATCTGGTGGTATTGTTGAGGCTAACAATATCATTGTGCGTAAGGGCATTCAAGGGATGAAACGCAGTGTAATCAAAGCGCGCGAGCGGGTTGTGGCTAATTTTGTTGAGAATGCGACTGTATATGCCGATACCGATATTATTGTTAGTGATGTCATTTTAAATAGTGCTGTTTATGCAGGTTCAAGAGTAATTGTTGAAGGTGGACGCGGACTCATCCGCGGCGGGCGTGTATCGGCCGGAGAGTTGATCAGTGCGAGGATTATTGGCAATCAGTCAGGTGTTATTACCGAAATCGATGTGGCGGCCAACTCGCTGCTCAAGGATGAGCTGATTAGTTATCGGCAGGAAATCAAAAAGGCAGAAGTTGCTTATGTTGAGCTGGAACAGGCATTAGCCTATTTTAAGGCACAAGGTATTGAACAACTTTTTGGAGAGAAAAGACAACGCTATGAAAAGCACAAGGCGGAATGGACTGCTTTGCCTGATCGCATGGAAGAATTGAAACAGCATATCGAAAATATTGAGAGTATTCTCAAAATCACTAAACCTGGTCGAGTCAGAGTTTTTGGCTGTGCGCATCCGGGGACGAAAGTTGCTATCGGTACATTAACCAAAGTGCTTAATGATCCGCTGCAGTTTACCACCTTGTATGCACTAGACGGTGAAATAAAATATAGCTCACTCCGCTGACAAAATATAAGCTCAGGCGTTGGTTTGGTGTTGATAAGAATTTAGGTGTAAATTCTAGTAGACTAATAAATAACCCGCTCTAAGACTCTTTTACCTTTGAGAGGTAAGAAGCAGAGAGCGGGTATTTTAGTTGTTTTTATGTGGTATAGCCTGTTTAGTTAAGAACAAAAACCGTAACTGTTTTGCGGCCAAAGCTAAAAGCGTCTTTGCGGTTTTCATAGGCTAAGTCGATTTTGTTACCTTTAATTGCGCTGCCAATGTCATCGGCGATCGCATAACCATAGCCTTCGATGTACAGGCGAGTTCCTAAAGGGATTATTTTAGGGTCAACAGCGACAAGGCCTTTGCGCAAATAATGTTCCCGCTTCGTCAAATTGCCGCAGCCCGGATCTTGGGAAGTGTAGGCTGTTGCCTGTAAAGAAAGTTTTTTAAGATAACTTTGGGGTTTGTTTTTAGCCTCTTGAGTTAATAAATCCGCCAATTTTGGGTCATATTGACCAGTTTGTTTTAGTTTCAACGCTTTCTGTGCGGAGGTAATGGCTTCTTTAGTCGTAACATCAAGTAGGCCAGTCATAGATCCGGGATAAAAACCGGTGTCAGCCAATAATTGTTGTAAGTGTTTCAGTTTGGAGTTGGTAGTTGAAGAATTTTGCTTAACAGATGCACTATATTTAAGTGGTGAAGGAGTAGCTTTGTTTGCTGCCGATGTTTTTGTTGTTGCGCCAAGTATAAACAGATTAATAATCAGGCAGGAAATGATCCAAACGGATTTTTTTCGCCACATTAATTAATTCCTCCGATTTTATGCTGTAATTGTTTAAAAATAAGATTATAGTGTCTTAACAGCATTTTACCATAATAATTGCTAATTAGAATAGATATTAGGAATTATTTAGGATGGTTTTCCTATATGTTTTGAAGAAATAGAGGATATTTCTTCTTGTGATAGAAAAATACTTTCATAGCAAAACAGCTATAGGTTGGTAGGATTACTATTCCTAAAGAAGTTCCGAGAAAGAGTTTGCTGGTTAAGTTGATATAAAGAGGTCATATATTTTGGATAATATTGATTTGCCAATTTGGTTTGTAATATACTGGGTGTGGAATTTCATCGCATTTTTGCTGATGCGGACAGATAAGCAGTATGCTAGGAACCAAGCAAGGCGGATTCGTGAAAAAACCTTTTTCCGGATGGCATTATTTGGAGGGGCAGCAGGTGTCCTTATCGGAATGTATGTTTATCGTCATAAGACGTTGCATTCCAGTTTTGTTATCGGTATACCTGTTATACTGCTGGGTAATCTTGTTTGCATGTATTTATTGCTGTAACGCACATGGTTTCTCAAAAGAAAAAAGAACAAGATAAAGGCTAGGCCTTTTGTCTTGTTCTTTTAGTTTGCTTACCAATAAGGAAACTCCCTTGCTAAGCAAGGGAGTATATATCCTAGTAACGTCTGTTGTTTTGTTGGCTAAAGCAGTCTCTGCAATATACAGGACGATCGCTGCTTGGACGGAAAGGAACTTGGGTTTGAACGCCACAAGCTGCACAAGTTACGTCATGCATTTCGCGTTGTTGGAAGTTAGAGCTGCGGCCACCACCAAAACCACCACGGTTTTGTTGTTTGCGAGCTGCGCGGCATTCCGGGCAACGTCCAGGTTCGTTGGTGAATCCTTTTTCAGCAAAGAAATCTTGTTCAGATGCTGAGAAAATGAATTCTGCGCCGCAATCGCGGCATGATAAAGTTTTGTCTTCGGCCATGTTATATGACCTCCTCATAAAGATTACCCTGACTTAGCTTTGAAGATTTACTCATTGGGCTTCTCTAAATGAGAAGGACTAATGGAAAATTCCTCGGGCCTATAGGGGCAGTTTTAAGTATACTATTATCTGAAAAAAAAGTAAAGATATTTCTTTACTTAAAATATCAAGTTTAAAAACAGGTTATTACAGAATATATTATTTTAACTAACAAAAAAGGAGGGATGCGAATGGGCAAGGTATGTCTTGACCCTGGTCATGCCGGAGGAAGCATTGATCCGGGGGCAGTCAATAAAGAAACCGGGTTACAGGAGGCGGCAATAAATTTATCGATTGCCAATCAGGTAAAAAAATATTTGATAGCTGCCAGTTACCAGGTACTAATGACAAGAATAGAGGAAGAACAAGTAGAAACAGACAGTTTGGAATATCGGTGTGAATTAATCAACAATTGGGGGGCGGAATTAATAGTATCCCTTCATTGCAATGCTGCTGTTAATGAAGAAGCCAACGGAGTTGAAATATATACAACACCGGGCGAGACAGCCGCAGATCGAGCGGCTGCTTGCATTATTAATCAAGTAATAACTACTTTGCCGGACTTAAAGCTTAGGGCGGACTGGGATGACGGTGATCCGGACAAAGAAGCAAATTTTTATATTTTGCGGCATACTGACGCGCCGGCGGTACTGCTAGAGATGGCTTTTATTTCTAATCCTAAGGAAGCAAAAAAACTGGCTGATTCCGATTGGCAACGGGAAATGGCGCGAGCGGTGGCACGAGGCATTAGCGATTATTTTAGTTAATAAAAGCTCTGCAATCTTTGCGATTGCAGAGCTTTTGTGGTTTAGTGCCAAGCAATACTTACAGGAAGGTGCCGGTAACAAAAAAAGTAGCTCTAGCGGCAACAACCAACTTGTTCTCGCTGTTGTAAATATTTGTTTCTGTAACCATGGTTCGGCTACCATTGTGAATTAAGTTTGCAACCGCAGTAAGTGAATCACCAATAGGGACATTGCGAATATAATTTAAATTCATATCAAGAGTGACAACTTTTTTGCCTGTAGTGGCGCAGGCCATTCCCATAGCAGTATCGGCAAGAGATGCTATAGCGCCGCCATGGGTTGCTTTATATAAGTTGGCATGTTTAGTTACGATAGGCATGGAGAGGATGGCTTTGCCTTCTGCCATTTCAGCGATTTCCATTTGTAGTAAGGTCACAAATGGATTTTCTGCATAAAGTGAACGTAAATGATTTTCTAACTGCGTAAAATCTGTCATCGTTTTCCTCCCAAAATGTAATGATATTATTGTACCACATGTTTTGCATTGATTGTCATATTTAAACATAAAAATTGCAGGCGAGATACAGCTATAGTGTATTGTAATTTTAAAAAATCAAATACTATATATCGGAAAAGGATTGCTTCATTATTCAAAAGCGGGAGGAAATGCATGAATAAATTTGTTTGTACTATATGCGGATATGTTCATCAAGGTGAAGAGCCACCGGAGAAATGCCCGGTCTGTAAAGCTGGAAAAGATAAATTTAAAGAAATGACAGGCGAACTGGCATGGGCAGATGAACACAGAATTGGAATTGCCAAGGATGTTCCCGAAGAAATTGTGGAAGGTTTACGAGCCAATTTCATGGGTGAATGCACAGAAGTGGGTATGTATCTGTCCATGTCGAGGCACGCAGACCGCCAAGGCTATCCAGAAGTGGCAGAAGCCTACAAACGAATTGCTTTTGAGGAAGCCGAACATGCTGCCAAATTTGCAGAACTGTTAGGTGAGGTAGTGGTAGCCGATACAAAAGCAAATTTAAGCGCAAGAGTTGAAGCCGAATATGGAGCCTGTGAAGGCAAAAAAAAGCTGGCAGTATTAGCAAAACAGCATAATTTAGATGCTATTCACGATACCGTCCATGAAATGTGTAAAGATGAAGCTAGGCATGGATGTGCTTTTAAAGGACTGCTTGATAGATATTTCAAATAAAGGAGGGGTTAGAAAAATGGCAAGAATTAATTGCGAAGTAACAAAGTGTTCGCACAATAAGTCAGGTATATGTTATGCCAATTGTGTTGATATAGTTGGTAATTCAGCTGTTAAAGAAAGTCAAACTTGCTGTGGTTCCTTCCTAAATAAATTGCTTTATTCGGAGTTAACTAATAATGTTTTAAGCTCAAGTTCTTGTGATTGTTTAAAATGCTCGGTAGAAACATGTACATATAATGATAACAAGCTTTGCAGTTTGGAAGCCATCCAAGTTAGTGGAGACAGTGTGGAATACTATACGCAAACAAGTTGTTCCAGTTTTAAACATCAATGAGCAACCTGAGGATGTGATTTGTTGAAGCAATTATTGCAGCCTTTCGCACGAGGGCTTTCCTGGTATTCAGATTCAGCTTTGCTTATATTTCGCATAGGATTAGGTGGCATGTTTATGTGGCATGGCTGGCCTAAAATTGCCGGCGGACCTCAAGCCTGGGCTGGTCTAGGTAAAACCATGGGGGTTTTTGGGATTGCGTTTGCACCGGTATTTTGGGGATTTATGTCCGGCTTTGCTGAGTTTGGCGGAGGTCTGTTGTTTGCGCTGGGTTTATTTTATCGTCCGGCCTGCTTTTTGCTATTTGGTAATATGATGGTAGCTTTCAGCAGCCAGATGATAGATGGCAAAGGCTTGGCAAAAGCGTCACAATCCTTGGAAGATGGACTAAGCTTTTTTGCTGCAGGTTTTATTGGTCCCGGCAGATACAGCTTGGATCACTTCATAGGAATTGAAGAAACGGCAGAAAAAAAATCTCATAATATATTTGTACGGAAATAGTATTGAGAGTTCTAAAAATTGCGGTGCCTTGCATAGTATAGAGGGTGCCGTTCTTTTTGTATTATGTTAGGAAGAAGTCAATTTAATGAGGCTTTCAAACGCCGTGCATATCGTACAATAGAAACTTTGCATAAAGTAGACTTAGCTTCAGGTGGGGAGTTAATTCCATCTAAAAATTAGGCGCTTTTACTCCTGATATGAATATGGACTCTTAGAACGGGTTCGTTGTCGGATAAAATCCTGGATTTTACATTTGACATAATCGTGGGTTCATGGTAATCTATAAAAGTCGCTGCGAGCGGCGGCAATAAATGGTAAGAAAAAATAGTGTTGACATAAATAAATGAAAATGCTATTATAATATTCCGCCCTAACAAGCGGAAAAATGAGAATTACGTGTTCCCTGAAAACTGAACAATGTAAGTAATGCATCATAAAAGCCAGATGTGCGGTGCTCAATGAGCACTTTAAATAATTTCTTTAAATTTTATGAGCCATCAAGGCTCCATAAATAAAACTTTTATGGAGAGTTTGATCCTGGCTCAGGACGAACGCTGGCGGCGTGCCTAACACATGCAAGTCGAACGGTCTGCTGTTCAACACCGAGA
>JAGGAB010000152.1 GCA_017889705.1 Bacillota bacterium
TTTGTAATCAGTAAGCTTGAGCCGGAAAAGGACTTCACTCACAGCCACACCCTTGCCGGTATCACCGGCAAATACATCATATCCATGCTGCATCTCTTTTAGCGGTATAAATCGCAAAAAAGAAAGCTGCTCCTTTAAGCTGGCATATTGCTCTGTAAAAAAAGCATTAATCTGATAAACATCTTCCTGTGTATGCAGATATGTTTCTGGTGTATCGAGTTTTACATGCAAAGTTGCCAGAAACTCATCAATGAATGCATCATGGTTAAAGGCCACCGACTTATAAGGGGTATGTAAAATATAGGCCACCTTGTTCCCGAATGCTTCCCTGGCTTTTTGCAATATATCGGCCTCAATTGGTTTACTATAAATAACCGCACCTTTATAAGTCGCCAGACTACCATTCGAAGAAATAATAATATCTGCTAATTGCAACAGATTTTCATCCTGCAGCATTTTGAGCGACCGCCCGGTAGCCAGCGCAACCAGTGTTCCCTTTTGCTTTAACATATGAATACCGTCCAGAGTTGACGACGATATACTGTTGGTAGTACGATCGACAACGGTGTTATCCACATCAAAAAAAACTATATTCTTCATATAAACCTTCCTTGGTTAACATTTATTCCGGCGTTTAGTAATAGCAGCCTAGTTGATAAATTAGACAATCTGCCCAGTAAGTCCTGGCAAAAACTAAAAAATATAATCCTATTTACCTGTGCTCGCAGTTCTCTGGCTACTTATTATCATAACCTCAATCACTCGCTGGGATAACATTGACTGCCACTCTTACAAGTACTTCTCTTGTATTACCTCCTGGCAATAAATCAAGCCTTCCAGGCATTTGCATGGAAGGCTTGATTTTCCTGGAGCGGGCAACGGATTCGAACTCGCGACCCACGGCTTGGGAATTCAAAGACGGCATTTTCATTCCGCTCTCCTGATTGTTCTTTATACTGTCAACCGGCAATTCAGGATTACCTCCCTCTCTGGATTTTGGCTCCAGTATATCACTCGGAGAAAAAGCTAATGTTACGCCTATGTAAAACTTATGTAAAAAACAATATAATGCCGCCATTACTTACCCTTATTTAACTTAGTTTCGGAAAGTACAACTTAAAAATACAGTAACCATAAATGGGACGTAGTTGCAGGGAGACCACTTCCTGCAACTTTCGCATAACGTAAATATTTACTTTCTCATCGGTCCTAGTATTGCAGGGATGCGGGGGCGTTGGTGTTGTCTCTGTAATAGACAATACCAACGCCCCCGCATCCCTGTTTTTAGCATTTATTATTACTAAATTTAAATGAGCACAACTTGTGTAAGGAATTCATAAAGCCTGGCAAGTCAGATTGGAGACCGCCAAAATATAGACCGTCGATTTTTTCAATTAAGGGTAATCCCTGATTAACTTTTTCTCGTCCGGCGTCTAACAAAATGATACTTTTGGCCCGCGTATCTGTGGGATGTTGCTTTCTCTGAATATATTGTTTTTTTTCAAGTAATCTCAGGATTTGCGATGTTGTCATTACATCAATTGATGAATGATCAGCAATCGTTTTTTGCGTTGGGTTTTGACCGTGATTTTGAAAATAAGCCGTAACCGTTAAAATAATAAATTGAGGATGAGTTAAATCGATAACGCGCAAGGCTTTTTGCACTTCGGTGTACCAATTATTGTAGGCCTTAATAAACAAGAATCCCGGACTTTGCGACGAATCATTTTTAAATCTTGAATTAAACATTATTTCTCCACAAATTTCTTTATCGCCAGTATTGATTGCGGAGTATCGGAAAATACCTGCGCTAAAAATAAAATATCCTCTTCGGTAATTTCGCCAGTTGATTTTTCAAGTTTAACACTAACTTTCACCAATGTGCTATTGCCATTTGGAGTAAATTCATGTCCAAAGCATATCACCATTCCTGTACCCGGAAGTTCTGTTCGATCCCAATATTCTTTGTAAGGTACAACTGATGTAATTGTATATGGCATTTCCGGCTGGTCTACTAATTTCATAGTCCCTTGTGTCCCAGTTGAAAAATCACCCTTTAGCTTAATGTATTCTAAGTCTGTTTCCCATTGACGGCGCTTAGTAAAATCAGCATACATTTCCCAAATATCTTGTGGAGCAGCATAAATTTTCGTTTGAAATGTGAATTCAGTCATTGGATATAACCCCCTTATATTGTATGTATTCATATTATAAGTGTACTTATGTTATGGAGTCAAGTCCTTTTTTATTGCATTAAGCAGAGTGTAATTAACCGAGCGTAATAAAATATCTGAAAAACAATTATTCCATAAGGAATAGGACCATATATTAAAATGCCCTCCCATAATGTAAATTCAGGTAAAAGAGCGATGAATACGCTCCCTAGTTTTCAAATCTGATAACTAAAAAAATAAAAAATCCCACCCGCTACTTTGAGAGATGGAATTTACGATTGTATTTTAATTTTTATCTTTATGTGGTGGTTCGGACTGTTGCGGTTGCGACTATTATTTTTAAATAGCCGCCCTGCACTTCCAAAAATGCATAATAAATTTAAGCCGATAGCCTCATAATAAAACAAGTTCAACAATGGGGGGTCTACAATGAGCAATCAGGTATTGCTGTGGGGGCTGTTCCTTATACCTTGGCTGACTTTGATTTTCATGCCAAGAGAGGATGTGAAGCGTTACATGCCCGCCGGCCTTCTATCCACTGTTCTATGCATTATTACAACTGAGATTGGGATTGCAAACGGGTGGTGGTATATCCGGGAAACGACTTATCCGCTTGCATTAATGCCCACTTACACTTATAGTCTCGGAACTTTTTCTTAATACCTTGTTTGCTACCATTTATGTGCCTTGGATTGCAAGAAGGGGAATAAAAGATTTTGACGCCAGTTTAATATTGTTTTTTTTCGCTTGGGCAATGGGCCTGATATTGTATGGCTACCAAATGTGGCAGGAGGGCATTTTTGCCCGGTCGGAAAGAACCGGATTTTCCCAAGAGTTACAGCCAGCAGCGGCAAAGCCGCTACCCCAAAATCAACGGGATGATTCAGATAAAAAATAAGCTGCTCGAAAAGTATGGCAAACCTAATTTAAAATCGGTCTACTGAGTACAAGCCGATTGCTAAGAAAGTGGCCTTTAAGTAGGCCGCTTTTTATTTTACACCCGGCCCTGTTAGTGTATCTGCGTCGAAGTACCATAACTCAAATTCGCGTTTTCGGCAATAGACAAAGGCATTAGCATGCCAGGAGTAGCATTGTCGTATGCTTCGGTGATTATCCCCGGCTTGGCCCACATTGCCGCTTTATATAGATTTACGACATCCTGCTGAGAGCCCTTTCTCGGGTTGGTTAATGAACATATATCCTTTAAAGCGTTTTCGGCAAGAACATCAATATCGTTTTCATCTACACCCAGTTTATCTAATCCGGCGGGAATCCCAATTGCAGCAGTTAAGTTTTTTATTGCGATAAAGATTTTTTCCACAGCTTCCAGTTTGCTGGAAGCTGTTACACCTATAGCTTCAGCCAGATTAAGAATTTTCCCCGCCGGCACTGCGGAGGCATTGAACTGAAATACATAGGGCAGCAAAACTCCATTATAATAACCATGAAACCCGCCATAGAAGCCGCCCAACTGGTGCGACATCCCATGGACATACCCCAGTCCCGCACTATTAAAAGCCATGCCCGCCATTGCATTGGCGTACATCATCTGTTCTCTGGCCTTCAAATCATTGACATTCTCGTAGGCTCACCGGAGATAGCCGAAAACCAGTCTTATGACTGTGAGAGCCAGCGAATCAGTTACGGGAGAAGATTCGATAGACATATAGGCCTCCACCGAATGGGAGACAACATCTATCCCAGAACTGGCGGTTACTTCTTGCGGCATAGTCGTCATAAACAGGGGATCATTAACCGAGATAAAAGGTGTGATAAAGGGGGAAGTGATTGTCATTTTCACTTTGCGCGATTCATCGTTGATAATAGCAGTCATTGTTATTTCGGCAGCCGATCCGGCGGTAGTATTAATGGCGATAAGCGGTATAGCCGGCTTTGTCATTTTCAGGTAGCCTTCATAGTCAATGATGGAACCACCGTTAGTGGCGACAGCCGCTATCGCCTTGGCACAATCGTGGTTGCTACCGCCGCCGACGGAAATAATTAGTTTATATTGCCTGCTGAATATATTAAGCCTGCTGGAAAAATAGGATAATCCGTCCTCCACGAAGGAAACCGTGGGATTGGGATGCATGACACCGTCAAAGATATCATAAAAAATAAATAGATTCTTTAAGATCTTCTCGACCTGCTCTACCCAGCCTAGGCTTATTATATTTTTGTCAGTAACAATTAATGCTTTAGTAAGTTTCCAAGGCAATAGTTCGTTGGGCAAATCCTTGATTGCGCCCATTCCCATAAGATTGGTTTTGGGCAAAAGAAAGTTGTGCGTGTTTTCCATTTTAGGTTCCTCCGTTAATTACCGGCTGTGTCTATTTTAACAATATTTTGTCCCAAATTGCTCTTTCCAATAGCTGCAAACCTTATTAAAACCGATAAATAAAGCCTGATATGGTATTCCATACTTATAATTTTTATATTTTCTTGACACGTTGGTAACGTCTTGACTAAATAGTAACGCACCCACCGTCCCCTGTCTTTTTGCAGTATATCACAAAACCCTTTTTAGCCTGGATTCCCCATGACTGCCGAAAATTTAGAAGTAGAAGTCAACCCCCAGTTTGACAGTGTTCAGCTTGCCGGTATGAATACCGTCAGTAGGCTTCAGGGAGGCAGCCCACAAAAAGATA
>JAGGAB010000110.1 GCA_017889705.1 Bacillota bacterium
CAATATTCTGTATAGCCATCTTCCATACCCGGCTTGTATACTTCCGCTTCAACCACTACAGGCTTTTTACGCCACTTACCCATTACCTCACGCCCCCTTATCCTTTCATCACACCAAGAGGTATTAATTTTACAATAGGCTCTACCAAATCTGCTTCGTTACTTATTACTTCTTCAATATTTTTGTATGCTAACGGGCATTCTGACAGGTCAAGACCGCCTTTACGATTTTTACCCCACCGACCAAAAACAACCCCATCCATCGACCTATTTGCCTGTTCTTCGGTTATCGTTTTATCGGCTTCATTTCGGCTCATTCTTCGTCCAGCACCATGTGATGCGGACATAAACGCTTCTCTATTTCCTAAGCCCCTAACAATATACGATGACGTTCCCATGCTTCCTGGAATAATACCAATATCCCCTTCACGCATCCTAATTGCACCTTTACGATGAACCCATACATTTTTGCCATAGTGATTTTCAATCGAGGCGTAATTGTGGTGAATATTGATATGTTCCTCTTCGGCATGCCCTGTTACATCGTAAAATATTTCGGCTAAACGGCCCATCATTTTACCACGGTTCGCAAAAGCAAATAAAAGGCAAAACTCCATAGCCTCACAGTATTCCTGCGCCGATAGAGATGGAAAAGGTAAAAATGCTAAATCCCAATCAGCCGGTACACTTGAGTAGTATTCTTTGTTATTATTAGTGGCTAACTTATTATAGAGATCACATACCTTTTTACCGAGGTTACGACTGCCCGAGTGAATCATTAACCATATATAGCCGTCGTCGCCTTGCTGTATCTCTAAAAAATGATTACCGCCGCCAAGCGTTCCAATTTGATATTTAGCCGATTCTATCTCTTGTTTGATAATTGGAATATGTAACGGTGCATGATCAAATACTTGGCTCTCCTGTTTTTCCTTATGATGTTGAAACCCAACGGGGATTACTTCTCTTGCCTTACCGATTATTTTTTTTATCTGCTCTTCCGTAATTTCTTTTGCGCTTGTACGAACAGCTATCATTCCACAGCCTATATCTACGCCTACGGCATTTGGAATAATAACATTTTCAGCTGCTAATACGCCGCCTATCGGCATACCATAACCCATATGACAGTCCGGCATAAGTGCTACATGATGATATGCAAACGGTAAATTTGCAAGATTATAGATTTGCTGTTTTGCAGTTTCTTCGAGTTCAGTCGCCCAATTATAAATAGGCAATCTTGTATTATCCGGTTTAAATTTGTTCATGTTTACTCATCTCCCCTTTATCGCTACTGCCACTGCTACACTCGCACCGATCAGCGCAAGCCAACCGGGCGGAGTGCATAGCAGGTGGTATATTATGTTAGTCAGTTTTTGTATTGCCGGTCGCCTCCTTTTCTACCGCGAATAATTCCGGCATATCTTCAGCCTTTTTAACCCACTCGGCAAATTCTTCGTCTGGCATTTCCCTTATTCTTTTAAAGAGGTTTTCCCAATATGTTTTACTTGACATTGCCGGTCGCCTCCTGTTCCAACGCTCGAATTAGCGTTTGAGAAGTTCTACGCTGTCGATCAGCATCGTCAGACCTCCTTGTTGCAGAAATACCCATTGCACCCACCTGATTCTCTTGGGCGTGGTCACTTTTGGGGCTTAAATCGTCAATTGCCAGTTTTAATTCGCAATCAGGGTAATGTTTCATTGAAAATCCATCAGCATTCGCTTTGCAGTACATACATTTTTTCCCGACAAGAATGTTAACTTTTTCGAAGTCTTGCAATAATTTTAAAACATTAGGCATTGCCGGTCGCCTCCTTGTAATATCCTCTTACCGCATTCTTATCAATTACTCGCTGCCGTACTTGGTCAACATCAACATTTATGATCGCCAACATAGTTTCACAAGCTGTTTGCAGGTCAACTATTTCCTCTGCTAAGTGATTAACATTTCTGGTTGACTTAGCTTCAAGATAGACAACGAGTGCTGTTGCAACTTCATCAAGCTCACTGTCCATTGATCGGAATTGATCTTCAAGCGAACAATTTGTAAATTTAGTACAAGGTTTAATATCAGGCATTGCTATCACCGTCCTCTGCCTTGGCTAGGGCTTTACGGGCTGCAAAATAAGTATTTCTATCAGCGTAAAACTCCAGTACATCCACCAGTTCAGCCACCCTAGCCTCTGCCGCTTTTGCTCTGGCTTTTTCGGCCTGTAATCCATCCATAAGTTTTGGAACAGGGCAACCTAAATTACATTGTTCACATGTTACCTCGCTCATTCCTTACTCACCAGCCTTTCTGCTATTACCCAGTGATTATGGTTATTATTTTCGCATTCAACTGCATCTTTGCCGTCTAACGCACATTCTCGCTCTCCCCAAAGCCACCGCACATATTCGCAGTTCTCGCAGCACCTTAACGCCTTATTCTTACGCTCCAACTGTCCAATTTTTTCGAGTAGTTCGGCTCCGGCTGTATCTGATAATGCCTGTGCCTGCTGTAGTTGTTGGCGTAGGTCGGCTTCCTTGCAATCTCTACATATCGCCCCTTCTGGTATCCATCCATGTTTACACTCAACCATCACTGCACCCCTTCCCATCGACCACACTTGTCACTAGGTTTAACCAGTACCGCCTGCCTCACCTTATGCCGTACCGTAGAATTCTGCATATAGCAGACCGCCTTACCCGGGTACGCTTGCCTATCCAAGTGTGTGCATGTGGCGCATACCTGTTTGACCGCCTTATACATGTTCACCCCTCCACAAACTTTTCAACTATTTCAAGCAACCTTTTCATTTCTGGATTTCGCCAAGCATGATGCGCATAACTTACTGGGTTCTTTTTGTAGTGGTAATAATTTGCCTTAACATGATCGTCAAGTGCCTTTCTGGTTAAAAAAACTCCATCATGTTTTTCAATATTTCTGTATCCGGTATAAGTAAGGTCATCTACTCCGCATCGTTCTGCAAGCCCAAATAGTTCCCATATTTCCATATCTTCTAATTCTTCTGCATCAAAGCTATCTGCATAGTTCTCTATAAGAAATTTTTTAAAATCATCCGTTTCAATAAAAATATTACCTTCGCAGTCGCATACGCACATTCCGTCAGCGTATTCTTCATCTATCCCTGTCGTAATATCTTCTTGCATGATTGTGAAGTAAATTGGTGTTGCCGTAGCTGCATTATCCTGTGTTTTTAACTCTCGCCCCAGTTCCCGTAAAAACTCAATATCTTCCGGTGTTAAAATGTTGTCCATCGCTCTACCCCTCCAATAGCTCAATTTCTATCTCAACCCTTGGATTATGCTTATCAATCCCCACTACCTCGCTACCGTCAAACCGCCTAAAGTACTTGTCATTTTCAACTACCCCAGCCTTTTCGAGTATGTCAGCCGTAGCCTGTAATAGCCCGATCAAATCCGGCTCACCGCTCCGGTTAGGCATCCAGTACCTGGCGCACAGGTTCATCCTGCCCACCAGAGGAGGTTTTCGCCATTGGCCTTTTAGTAGCCATAGGCAACTGCTTTCATAATCGCGGTACGCCTTGGATTGTATCGTGGCCCCTGATTTAGTGCGCTCAGTGTGATTTTTTTTCGTGATAGGGCGCATTCCGGCGAGAGTTATTTTTGCTAGGCTCACGCCGCTGCCAGCCTTCTTAATAGCGTTAGCACTTCCCATGAACACGCCTCCGCATCTTTGTTAATCTCACTACCTGCAAACCGTATAACATTGAATCCGTTTATCATCAGGAATCTTTCGCGCTGCTTATCTTTTACAACCGTTTCCGGACTATCGTAATGATACGCATAACCGTCACACTCAACCGCAATCCTTACTTTGTCTGAAATTATCGCTATATCTACTCGGTAATCTCCGACCGGATATTGAGGAATAATCCTGCATTTTTGATTTTTAAGTGTTTCGGCTAGAGCCGCCAGCATTTTATCTTCAATAGGGCTTTCCGTTTGTGTCCCGGTTTCAAACAAGTACGCTATCCGTTTAGTTATCCGGTCAAGCAAAAGCTGGCCTCGATTTTGAAAAATTTCTTCTCTGCCAAGAACTATTTTGACTATCCTCGGCCTGTGGTTCATTAGCCTCAGAATCTTCTTTTGGTTTTTGTTGTTCCGCAGCCAATCTTGCATATCGCATAGCCTCCTTGTCATTCATAACGAACGTCAGTTTTTCACCAACAAATCGCATCGGAATTTTACCCTTTGGGCTACTCCGGCCTTTTTTTATCAGCATCGCATAGTTCCAATACGTTTCTTGGCTCCGCGCATACGTTTCAAGTTCATCCTCGGTTAGCGGCCTAACCTGTAGGTGTAAATCAGCTTCATGTTCCATGTAACCAGCCATTGCAAGGTTTCCCTCGCTGTTGTTTTGAGCGATCATAAAAATTACAAGGCCCAACTTCTGCCCAAGCGTTTTTAGTTTTTTAGCCGCCGATAAGAGTTGTTTCCAATCGTCTTTATTGCTGTTCATAGTGTCCACCCGGCCTATGTAATCCACTGTTACCGCCCTAATTTTCTTCTGCCTGCTGAACCGTCGAATCGTTGATAGCATCTTAGGAACCGTCAAGTCAGCTATAGTCACGCTGTATAATTCCGACTTGAACATGTTATTTAGCTGGGCCGTTAGATTGCTAAACTGTTGTTGCGAAATTTCGCCGTTTCGTATCGTGGCATTATTTACACCGTAGTCACCTGATATAATCGCGCCCCACCGCATGTCAATTTGTTTTTGACTCATTTCCGTATTGATGTGCAGTATCGGTAGCTTCTGGTCAACCGCAATGTCACGCATGAGGTTCATTGCCAGTGCTGTTTTACCGCCGCCAGTCGGCCCTGATATAATCACCAAATCCCCAGCTTCAAAGCCGCCTGTTCGCTTATTCAATGCCTCGAATGAGGTATAAACACACTGGCTATACCGTTTCTCTTTGTCCATCCGTTCGCCTATTGTTTCTAGTATCAATTCAGCCTGTTTTTGCGGCGTTACAATCGGCACTATCTCAGTCTCGTTGACCGCCTCATACAGCGCATCCTCAATCCTGACCGCTATTTCATCCGGCTTTAGCTTGTTCCCAACGTCCTCTGCAATCTGCTGGCTAAGCTGGTATAACTTCCTGGCTTGGTAGATTTTTTTTAGCCGATCAACGCTAGACCGGAATACACTGTCGCCTACAAAGTCCGCTAGTAGACTCTTTAAACCACCGCCAACAACGTCCTTTACCATGTTCCATACAGCAACAACATTGATTTCCTGATCAGTGTCAGCCAGCGAGTTAACAGCCTCAAAAATTCGCTGATTATCAGGGTTGGCAAAGTGTAATTTAGTCAACTCGCTAAGACCAATATCGGCTAATGCAGGTTTATAAACCATTGCCGACACTACCGTTTTCTCGGCCTCCATGTCGGTCAACTCAATATCTAAGGTCAACATAGTCCTCACCCACAACTTTTAATTTTGGCTTTGGCTTATTAGGTGCAGCCCTCGGTTTATCTGACTTAAACCCGTAAATCTTCCAGCCTCTTAGTACCGTATCAACATACGAGAAGGTATTCGCACCATAGCGTACTGCCTCTTTAATGGCTTCAATAACCCAAACAGGTGAATAAGTTTTGCTTGCATCGTCAAGAAACTCTTTCAACGTGCCGTTAATCATCCCAATGCCGTTCTCCCATGCTTGATAAACCTTAGCGGCATCATCATCCGGCTTTTCCGGTAAAGAAGGGTTATAGGATGATGATAATTCTGTATCTGTATCTGTATCTGTATCTGGGGGCGTTGCATCAACGTTTTTTTGCTGTTCTTGCAACGTTGCATCAACAGTCTTTTTCTTTTCTCTGCAACGTTTACTACGATCTGTTGAGCTGTCAGATTCAAATTGTCGCTTGCCCCAATTTATCAACTGCCAACGTTCGTTAATG